>JAYRXZ010000005.1:0-161769 GCA_041917235.1 Lacunisphaera sp.
GTAGGTGTCCTGCTTCGGCCAGCCGAGCAGCTCGGCGACCTGGGCGGGGAGCGGGGCCGACACCGGCAGCGCGCGGATCGGGGTGTAGCGCTTGAGGTCGGGACTCTGCAGCACGGCGCCGGGCACGAGGTCGAGCAGGCGGCTGTGCGCCTCGAACTGCGGGAACTTCGCATTCACCTCGGCGGGCGATGCGAGCATGAACTGGTTGGTATCGCCGGCGGCGGGACTCCAGGCGACGAGGGCCGGGGCGGCGGTGATGGCGGGCCGCACGTAGAGGTTGTGGTCGACGGCGGCGAATTGCGGCGACGTGAGCTTGTCCTTCAGCGCCGGCGCCTGGTCGGCGCGGAGGAGCGGCTTGGTGAAGGTGGCGTCCGCGACGAGCAGGTTGCCGGAGAAGACGTGGCCGTCGCGCTCGTGGACGTCGGGGCCGGTGGCGGGGTGCCAGCCGAAATGGTCGCCGACGGCGCTGCGCGTGTCGCGCTCGAACGAGGCGACGGTGTTCACGAAGGTGTTGTTGTAGACGAGGGCGCCGGACGAGTTGAGGACGCGAACGCCCTTGTCGCAGTTCACGAAGACGTTGCCCGCGACGGTGACGCGTTTCGAGATCTCCCAGAAAAAGCCGTCGAGGCAGTCCTGGATCCAGTTGTCCACGAAGACGCCGTCCACGTTGCCGACGTCATACCAGATGCCGTTGGAGAGGGGGTTGTCGATGACGAGGTTGTCGCGGCAGACGACGCGGCGGGTCTGGTTGAAGATCTTCACCGCGGACGGGTAGTAGCCGGTGATCTCCTCGACGTTGTTGCGGGTGAAGATGTTTTTCTCGATCAGGCAGTCCGAGGAGGCCAGGAGGTAGAGGCCCTCGGTGCTGGTGTCGCTGATGAGGCAGTGCCGCATCGTGAAGCGGTCGCCGCGGAAGTAGCCGGCGACGCGCGAGCAGTGGGTGATGGTGACATGCTCGAGGGTGGTGCCCACGACCTCCTTGCCGAAGGTGGCGGGGTCGGCGACGCCGATGGGGTCGTCGGTGGGCTCGACGCCGGCGGGCACGGTGTCGCGCTTGCCGTCGATCTCGAGCGCGCGGTAGGCGTATTGGGTGAGGGTGAGGCCGCGCATCGTGTAGCCCAGGCGATCGGTCTTCTTGCCGTGCACCTCGCGCGTCACGCGGACGAGGGCGCTGTCGTGGGCCGTGATCTCGATCTGGCGGCCGGCGGGGTCCTGCTTGATGTAGACGTAGCCGCCCTCGTAATCGATCGAGTAGGAACCGGCGTCGAGGCCGCCCTCCCAGAACTCGGAGCGGAGCGGCTTGCCGTCCACGAAGACCATGTCGTTGTTGAATTTGTGGAGGGGCGTGCGCATGCCCTCGCGGTGGCGGCGCCACCAGTCGGCCGGTTTCTGCGGGAAGAGCGTGGTCCACTTGGTGCGCCAGATGCCCTCGCGGAGCGCCTCCCACTCGGTGGCGAGGCGCGTGCCCTTGAGCACGGGTTTCTCGTCGCGGTAGGGCTGGATGGTCACGCCCTGGTTGAGCACGAGGCCGCCGGTGCGGTAGGTGCCCCCGCGCAGGATGATGGCGTCGCCGGTGACGACCCGGGCGATGGCCGCCTCGAGGGTCGTGGGGGCGTCGAGGGAGGTGCCGGCGGCCTCGGCCCGGCCGTCGGGCGCGGCATAATAGACATGCGCGGCATCACGCGGAACCTCGTAGGTCCGGGGCAGCGGGCCGTAGGGGCCGCCCGACGGCTGGGCCGGGGCGACCGGGGCCAGGGCAAGCGAGAAGAGGGCGAGCAGGGACGCGGGCAGCCAGCGGGAACGCGGTTTCATAGGGGTAGGCCGGAAGGCAAGCAGGGCCGGGGTGAAAGACAACGCCCCGGTGCGTGCTAACATTGGACGGGAGCAATCCGGCCAGGGGGTGTCTTCAAAGTCTGGAACAGAGACGCCGTGGTCACGCCAAGCCGACCAAACCGGGACAAGGCTACCACTAATGGAATTTCGCCAACGGCGAAATTTTATCGGTGCGGCTCCGGCTGATCGCCTACGCGGTGGGGTTCGGGGCCCGCTAATCGCGGGCAGAAAAGGCTGCGATCAGCAGCTCCCTTGGCCTGACGGCGGAGGTGATCAGCCGGAGCGGTAAAAGTAGATTCCGCCGTTGGCGGAATCCTTTTAGTGGTTCCTTTCCGGGGTTTGAAAACACTCCCCAGATGGATCGCCACGGCCGGCTTCGCCGGCCTCGCGATGACAAGGCAAATTAGGGCATCACCTGGACGGGAGCCGGCTGGACAGGTTGCCCCCGGCCCGGCAAGCTGCGGGCCCATGGACGAGACCGAGCTCGAACAATGCCGCGCGCTGCTGGGCGTGGCGCCGACGGTCACCGTCGAGGAGCTCGAGCGGGTGTTCATGAAAAGGAACTTCGCCCTCATCAAGGGCAAGTCCGGCGCCGCCGACGAGCCGAACCCGCAGCTCGACGCGCAGCGGCAGGCGCTGCGGGCCGCCTACGAGAAACTCTCGGCGCACCTGCGCGACCAGGCGGGGCCGGCGGAGGCGGCGACCGTCCGGAGGAAGCCGCAGCTGACGGTGCCGCCCATGGCCGCCGGGCCGGCGAGGACGCGGCCGCCCATGACGCCGCTCACCGCGCCGCCGATGCCGGCGCCCAAGACGCTGATCACGCCGCCGGAGGTGAAACCGCGCGACCCCGCCGACGACGAGTTCGCCCTGCTGCGCTTCGACCACTGGGGGGTGAACGTGTTCGTGCCGCCGCTGCTGCTGGCCTTCGTCTGGGTGGTGAACGTCAGCCCGCTCGGGTTTTTCCTGAAGGGCTTCCACGTGTGGATGCACGAGTTCGGCCACGCGGTGCCGGCGTGGCTGGCCGGCTGGCGGGCGACCCCGCTGCCCTTCGGCTGGACGCCGGTGGAGCAGGTGCACTCGAATTTCGTCTATTTCGGCCTGCTGCTGATGTTCGGCCTCCTCGCCGCGGCCGGCGTGAAGGAGCGCAAGGTCTGGCCGGTGCTCGCGGCCGTGGCGATCGCCGGGCTGCAATACTACATGACGTGGCGGCTGCCGGAGACACGGAAGGAATTCTGGATGGTGTTCGGCGGCGTGGGCGGCGAGTTCGCGCTGAGCACGCTCTTCATGATGGCCTTCTGGGTCCAGCTGCCGGAAAAATTCCGGTGGGGCGCGTGCCGCTACGTGTTCTTTCTGATCGGCGCGACGGCGTTCCTCAACATCTGGATGCGCTGGGGCGACATCCACCGCGGCCTCGAGGAGATCCCCTTCGGCTCGATGATCAACGGCGAGGAGGACGCCGGCGGCGACATGAACCGCCTGATGGACGACTACGGCTGGAAGAAATTCGACATCCGGCGCAACTACCGGCTGCTCGGCTGGGGCTGCTGGGCCGCGCTGGGCTTCATGTGGCTGCTCTTCGTGCTGCGGCTCAACAAGGCCGCGGACTGGGTGACGGCGAGGTTCAGCAAGGCGGAGGGGTAGGGCGGCGAGTCCCTTCGCCGCCGAGGCGCGGAGCGGAGTCCGCGCCCTACCTGTTCAACTTCACCCGCCACTGGGCATAGGCTGCGGGCAGCGTGGCGGCGCGGTTGTTATACCAGCCGTAGCCCTGGCGGCGCTCGGCGGTGAGCTCGGTCACGACGTAATGCACGGAGCGGTCGCGCTCGCCGAAGACCGGGCGGCCGGTGCCGATCTCGTAGTAACGCGCCCAGAGGTCGGGCGCCCCGGCCTTCGGCACGAGGCCGCGGCCGGCGACGGCCTCGCGGTCCCAGACGACACCCGGCAGCGCATGCTGCCTGAACCACGCCATGGCCCCGTCGACGGCCGCGATGATTTCCGGCGTGGGCTGCGGGACCGACATGAGAAACTGCACCAGGCCGGCGCTTTCCAGCGAACACTCGGAGGTCGGCTCGAAGTTGCGCGCCGCGCAGGGCCGCAGCGTGAGGGCGTCGTGCTGCTGGCCCCAGACCGTGGGGCCGCCGGCGGCATCCCTCAGCTGGGTGGCGAGGACGCACTGGATGCCGCGGGCAAGGCGCGTGGCGGCCTCGGTGGCGAGATCGGCGGGGACGAAGGCATATTCCTTTTTTTGACCGGCCGTGTCGCGCAACAACTCGAGGATGTGCACCATCGCGTCGTCGTTGAACGTGATGGCGTCGTGGTAGCCGCCCGTGAGCGGATAGATCTGCGGGAAGCCGCCGTGGGGATACTGGGCGGCGAAGATGTAGGCGAGGCCGCGGGCAAAGGAGTCACGCCAGGCCGCGGCGCGCGATTCGCCGCCGCCGGCGTGGATCACCAGCGCGAGGAAGCGCAGCTCGTAGATCGTGGAGTCGTTGTCGAAGGTGCCGGCGCTCCAGCCGTCGTGGTGGTCGTCCGCAGGCTGCGGGGCGCGGGTGTAGACGCCGCCCTTGGTCCAGCCGCCGGAGGGCCGCTGCCACGCGACGATATGGTCGGCGATGTTGCGGGCCTCGGCCGAGGCATACCAGGCCGCGGCGGCGTTCAATTTCAGGCGCGTGCTGTAGACCGCGGGGATGGGGGCGCTGTTGACGAGCAGCTGCGTGGTGTTCTCCACGCGATCGGTCGGCTTCGACGGCGGACGGGCATGCGCGGCCGAGGCCTGCCAGTAGGCGCGCCAGGCCGGCTGCGCGGCGGCGGGCAGCGCGGCGATGCGCGCCTCGGTCACCGGCCGGAAGGCGTTCGGCTCCCACGGACGCGGCGGCGGGGTGGCGTCCGAAGCGAAAGCGGAAACGGCCCTCGCTGCGACGAGCAGCGGGAGCCGGCGGAAAAAACGGGACAGGGCGGGCATGGCGTGCAGGGGGAGAGAAAGGGTAGGGCGGACAGTCCCTTGCCCGCCGAGGCGCGGAACGGAGTCCGCGCCCTACCTCGCTTACCGCACCACGCGGGCGCCGCCGCCCTTCATGAGTTTCTCGACTTCCTTCTGTGTGGCCATCGAGGTGTCGCCCGGGGTTGTGGAGGCGAAGGCGCCGTGCGCCGCGCCGTAGTCGACGGCGAGCTGCGGGTCGTTCTTCGAGAGGAAGCCGAACTGCAGGCCGGAGGCGAAGGAGTCGCCGCCGCCGACGCGGTCGAGGATCTCGAGGCGCGGATACTGGCGGCTCTCGTGGAACTTGCCGGCGTGCCAGAGGATGGCGGACCAGTCGTTGATGGTGGCGGTGTGGACGTGGCGCAGCGTGGTGGCGGCGACCTTGAAGTTGGGGAACTCCTTCACCGCGGTCTCGATCATGGCCTTGAAGGCGTCGGTCTCGATGTGCTTGAGGTCCTCGGCGCCCTTGACGGCGAAGCCGAGCGAGGCGGTGAAGTCCTCCTCGTTGCCGATCATGACGTCGACATACTTCGCGATCTCGCGGTTGACCTCCTGGGCCTTCTTGAGGCCGCCGATGGTCTTCCAGAGCGAGGGGCGGTAGTTCAAATCATAGGAGACGATGGTGCCGTGCTTGTTGGCGGCCTTGACGGCCTCGACGGTGAGGGCGGCGGTCGTCTCGGAGAGGGCGGCGAAGATGCCGCCGGTGTGGAACCAGCGGACGCCGAGCTTGCCGAAGATGTGGTCCCAGTCGAAGTCGCCCGGCTTGAGCTGCGAGGCGGCGGTGTTGCCGCGGTCGGGGTTGCCGACGGCGCCGCGCACGCCGAAGCCGCGCTCGGTGAAGTTGAGGCCGTTGCGGACGGTGCGGCCGATGCCGTCGTCCTCGCGCCACTTGATGAAGTCGGTGGCGACGCCGCCCTGCATGATGAAGTCCTCGACGAGGTGGCCGACCTCGTTGTCGACGAAGGCGGTGCAGACGGCGGTCTTCAGGTTGAAGCATTTCCGCAGGCCGCGGGAGGTGTTGTATTCGCCGCCGCCCTCCCAGGCGGTGAACGAGCGGGCGGTGCGGATGCGGCCCTCGCCGGGATCGAGGCGGAGCATGACCTCGCCGAGCGAGATCTGGTCATAGGCGCATTCGGAAGCGGGACGGATTTTGAGGCTCATGGATGGGTTGAAAGTTGAAGGGTGAAAGTTGAAGGACCGGTCACTTGGCCGAGGCTTTGGCGGCGGCGGCGACGAATTCCTGCGCGCGCTTGGTGATGGCGGCCCAGTCGCCGGACTTCAGGGCGGCGGGGGCGACGAGCGCGGAGCCGGCGGCGGTGGCGAAGGCGCCGGCCTTGAGGAAGTCGCCGACGGTCTCGGGCGTCACGCCGCCGGTCGGGAGGAACTGCATGTTCGGGAACGGCGCCTTGAGGGACTTGATGTAGGCGGGGCCGAAGAACTCGGCGGGGAAGATCTTGATGACGTCGGCGCCGGCGTCCCAGGCGTTGCAGGCCTCGGTCGGGGTGAGCGCGCCGGAGAGGATGGGCACGCCGGCCTCCTTGCAGGCCGCGATGACGGCCGGGCGGACGGCGGGGGTGACGATGAACTTCGCGCCCGCGGCGATACCGCGCTTCGCGGTCTCGGCGTCGAGCACGGTGCCGAGGCCGAGGAGGACGTTGGGCAGCTCCTTGGCGACCTGCGCGCAGCACTCGATGGCGTTGGGCGTGGTCATGGTGAGCTCGATGCAGGTGAGGCCGCCGGCGGCGAGGGCGCGGGCGCAATCGAGCAGGCTGGCCGAGCTGTCGGCGCGGATGAGCGCGATGACCTTCTCGGACTTGATGCGGTTCAGGACGTCGGTTTTGGACATGGGAAAAGCGGAGGACAGAGGACGGAGAACAGAGGACAGGGGTTGAATCTAAGTGGAAACACCGCGGCTGAGGCAAGCCGGGGGTGGTTTAAGACGCACCGCCGCCGGCCCAGGCGGGCTTGTCGCGGAGGTGGTAGAGGCGCTCGCCGGCCTTGGGCTCCAGGAAGATGCCCTCGGACTCGCGGTTCGCGTAGTCCTCCTTCTTAATGGAGCGCCAGTCGCGCCAGCCGAGGTTGATCTTCCTGCAGGTGGCCTCGGGGATGCCGGTGGCGAGGGTCACGCGGACGCGCGGCGTCTCGATGCCGGTCTTTTCGTCGTAGGTGCCGATGCCGTGGACGTGGGTGGAGTGGGCGAGGGTGCCCCAGGGCTCGTGTTTGAATTTGTCCCACTGCTTCAGGAAATACTGCACGCAGTGGTAGCCGATGCGCTCGATCATCGGGCCGTGGACGACGGACACCTCGTGGATGTGCGGGGCGTAGATGATGAGCTCGCCGCCGTCGGCGACGATGGGCTCGAGCTTATACATGCATTTCCCTCCGACCCAGAGCTCGTCATACATCGCCGGGGCGCAGGAGAGCACGGTGTGGAACGGCCGGTCCTTGTAGGTGATGTGGAGCTCGCGGGAGAGCTCGCTCGCGTCGTCCCACGCGACCTCGGGCGTGCCGGCGAAGAGGCCGGCCAGCTCGCCTTTGCCATGCACCACCAGGCAGAAGCAGAGCTTGGGCACGGTGACCATGGCGCCGGCGCGGTCGACGACCTTGCGCACGGGCGTCCACTTGTTGCCGATGATCATCGGGTTGGTGACGACGGCGCCGAGCCAGTGGAAGAAGTTCAGGATGCCCGGGCCGGCCACGCCGGGGAACAGGTATTTGTTGCCGCCGGAAAAGCCGACGACCTCGTGCGGGAAGACCGGGCCGACGATGATGAGCTGGTCGTAGTCGAAGAGGCGCCGGTTGATGTGCACCGGCACGTCCATGGCGAACCGGCCGCCGGAAAGCTCCTTGATGTCGGCGGCGGGGATGCTGCCAAGGTCGCGGAGCGCGGCGGGGTTGTCCCACTCGTGGTTGATGAACTCGACGTTCCGGTAGGTGGAGGCGCGCTGCTCCGCGGTAATGCCGACGCGCTGGTTGATGGCGTCGGCCGACATCGCCGGGTGCGTGCCGAGGGCGATCATGACGTCGAACTTTTTCGCGACGCCGCCGATCTGCGCGAAGAGCGCCTGGAACATCAGGCCGACCGGCGCGGTGCGGGTGCCGTCGGGGATGATCAACAGCACGCGGCGGCCGCGATAGTCCCCGGCCGGGCAGGCCGCGGCGACGAGCTGGGCGACGTCGGCGTCGGCCAGCGACTGGCCGGCGGGGGCGACGAGGCGATGCGGAGCCGCAGCCATGGAGGCGGGCGGGGTCAGCGGCGCGGGGCCGTGTAGCCCAGCAGCCGCGAGAGCTCGGCGGCGGCGGCCTGCACCTTGCCGGCCATCTCGGGGATGCGCTCCTTGGTGAAGCGCACGGTGGAGGCGGTGATGCCGATGGCCGCGGCGACGTTGCCGTCGGAGGCGTAGACCGGGGCGGCGAGGCAGCGGATGCCCGGCGCGAACTCCTCGTCGTCGAGGCTGTAGCCGCGCTTGCGGGTGAGGTCGGCCTCGCGCTTGATCTCGCCGAGGGTCGTGTGGGTGTGCGGCGTGCGCTTGGTGGGTCGCTCCGAGCCGCTGCCATAGAACTCGCTCAGCCGCTGGTAATGCAGGAAGGCGAGCAGGGTCTTGCCGGTGGAGGAGCAGTGCAGCTCGGCCAGGAACCCGGGGCGCGACGCGGCGCGGAGCGGGTGGGGGCTGTCCTGCACGGCGACGATGAGCGACCGGTCGTCGCACGGGATGGCCAGGTGGGAGGTCTCGTCGGTCGCGCCCGTGAGTTTCTCGAGGATCGGGATGGCGGCGGTGCGGATCTCCGTGCCGGCCAGCGAGGCGTTGCCGAGCTGGATGAGGACCGGGCCCAGTTCGTAGAGCGCGCCGTTTTTGCGGACCAGGCCCTCGAGGTGCAGCGTGGTCATGATGCGCAGGGTGGTGGTGACGGGGATGCGGAGCGTGCGGCCGATGTCCGCGATCTTGAAGCCGTCGGGACTGCTCCCGAGGAACTTGAGGATGCGGCAGGCATTGCGCAGGTTGGGGATGACGTAGCGTTCCTGGCTGGCGGGGGCGGGCATGGGGCGGTCTCGGGTGGGGTTGGACGGAAGGTCGGCGCGTGGAGGAACGACCGGAATGGAGGCATGCTTGGGCCCGGACGGCCAATGTTCAAATATGGATTGTGGATTCAGCCGTGAAATTTTGGGTTTGGCGGCCGAATTACTAATAATAATTAAAAAACCTTGCCCGGCCGGGCCGGTTCCGTAAATCGGTTGGCACCCAGAACGCCCCCGCGAGCGCGCCAGGCGCGACGTCATCGAGAAAATTTTTATTGCCCCCGCTTGGCCACAAACTATTCATAGGTGGAAGTCTAGTTCATTAGTGAAATACCCCCTCTAGCGTAACCCCCGCTTTCCTGCCGTGCAGATCCGCGTCCGCGGCCCTGAAACGGCAGGCATGCAGTTTTGTTCAAACCCTGACCCTAACCCCCACCCAGCCATGGAAAACACCCCCATCCGCTGGCAACGCCTGTCGGTCCTGACCCGCCAGCTTGTTGCCTCCACCCTCAACGGCCGCACGGGCGCCCGTTTGCTCTGCACGCTGGCGCTTGTGACCGGCCTCGCGTTGCCCGCCCTGCAAGCCCAGTCCGGCACCGGCACTGTCACCGGTCGCGTGCTGAACGTCGGTAATAGCAAATACGTCGCCAACGCGGTCGTGACCGTCGAAGGCACGAACATCGAGGGACTGACGAACGACATCGGCGAGTATCGCCTCAGTGGGGTTCCCGCCGGCGAAGCCAAGGTCAAGGTCGTGTCCAACGGCCTCGACACCGAGACCGCCACGGTCACCGTGACGGCCGGCGCCTCTGTCAACCAGGACTTCGACCTCACCAGCGCCGAGCGCTACGGTGACGACAAGACCGTCAAGCTCGACACCTTCGTCGTCGCGGCCAACCGCGAGTTCGAGGGCAACGCGATCGCCACCAACGAGCAGCGTTACGCCAAGGGCCTCAAGGTCGTCATGGCGGCCGACGCGTTCGGCGACGTGACCGAGGGCAACGTCGGCGAATTTCTCAAGTTCCTGCCGGGTGTCTCCGTCGATTATGTCGCGGCGGACGTCCGCACGGTGTCGGTGCGCGGTTTCGCCGCCAGCTTCACCAATGTCTATCTCGACGGCATGCCCATCACGAGCTCCAACTCGGGTGCCGCCGGCCGCCAGTTCGAGTTCGAGCAGGTTTCCATCAACAACGCCGCGCGCGTCGAGGTGCTGAAGGTGCCGACCCCGGACATGCCGGCCAACGGCATCGGCGGCAACGTCAACCTCGTCAGCAAGAGCTCCCTCGAGCGCAAGGGAGCGCAGTTCAACTACCGCGCCTACCTGAGCCTCAACAATGAGGACCTGAAGCTCAAGAAGACCCCCGGCCCCCGCAGCGAGAGCAGCTACAAGGTCCTGCCGGGCTTCGATTTCGACTACACCCTGCCGATCAGCAAGAACTTCGGCATCGTCGTCACCGGCCTCTCCTCCAGCCAGTTCAACGAGCAGCACCGCTGGCAGACGCTCTGGAATTACCAGCAGGGTGGCGGCACCGTCGCCGCCCCGCTCTTCCAGACCGCCCAGCTGCAGGACGGCCCGAAGTTCACCGACCGCCAGTCCGCCAGTATCAAGGCCGACTGGAGGATCAGCGACAACCAGCGCATCTCCTTCATGGTGCAGGACGGCTACTACCACTCCTTCTTCGGCAATCGTAACCTGAACTTTGACATCGGCACCACCACGACCACGGCTCTCGCCGGCGGCAAGGTGCTGAACTTCGGCACGGGCTACTCCGAGAGCGCCTCCGGCACCTTCTCCGCCACGGATCCCTACGGCAACCGCGGTCGCGTCACGCAGGGTTCGTCCTTCCGCGACAAGTATGGCAACACCGCCGCCGCGAACGCCCGTTACACCTTCACCGGTTCGAACTGGGATGTGGAGGCCGGCGCCCACGCCGCCAAGTCCCGCACCTGGTATCGCGTCCTGGGCCGCGGCCACTTTGCCAACGTCGGCACCCGCATGGTCGGCGTGCAGGACCTGCGCGTCGACAACGCCGCCTTCCCCTACCACACCTTCGAGGCCAAGAATGCCGCGGGCGTCGTCATCGACCCCTACAACTTGAACAACTACCGCCTGACCACGCTCACGGACGACCCGATTGACGGTGTCGCCACGATGAAGGGCGGTTACGTGGACGTGAAGCGCGACTTCAACCTCGGCAACATCCCGGTCAGCGTGAAGGCCGGCACCCGCGTCTATGAGGAATCCAAGGACAACAAGCGCGCCACCCGCAGCTGGACCTTCGTCGGCGCCGACGGCGTCGCCAACACCGCCGACGACAACGCCGGCGCCTTCAAGGACGCGAATTACTCGCAGGAGGATCCCTATTGGGGGTCCAAGCCGATCGAGTGGATCGACGCCTACAAGCTGGCCGACGCCCTCCGCACCAACCCGGGCTGGTTTGTCGAGAACCCGGTCACCAGCGAGACTTTCCGCATCAACAACTCGGAAAAGGTCACGGAGACCATCACCGCCTACTACCTCCAGCTCGAGGGCAAGTTCCTGAACAACCGCCTGTCGGTCGTCACCGGCGCGCGCTATGAGAAGACCCGCGACAAGGGCGAGACGGTGCTCGTCCAGCCGGACGCGATCTGGCAGCGCACCTCCAGCGGGGCCTACGTGGACGGCGACCCCGTCACCACGGGCATCCAGCGTGTTCGCAAGCCCGAGGCCGGCGCCGCCGGTTCCCTCGAGGAACTGCGCCTCACCCGCATCGAGCGCGGCAACAAGCCTGACCGCAGCTACGACGACTACTATCCCAGCCTCAACTTCACCTACAACGTGACGGACAACCTGCTGGTGCGCATCGGCTATGCCAAGACGATGGGCCGCCCCGATTACACCAACATCCTGTCCAACGCCAACGCGACGGCCTTCGACGAGAACGACGCCGACCCCGCGCTGCCGGGCACGATCACCCTCCGCAACGCCGGTCTCCGGCCCTGGTCGGCTGACAACTACGACCTCTCGGTCGAATACTACTACAGCAAGAGCGGTTTGATCACGGCCGGTGTCTTCCAGAAAAACCTCACGGACTTCTTCGAGACCCGCGGCGGCGTGCTTGACTCCGCCCTGGCGACCGAGCTCGGCCTGGATCCCCGCTATGTCGGCTGGACGATCAACACCACGGTCAACGGCACCAGCACCGCCAAGATCAAGGGCTATGAGGTCAGCTTCAACCGCCAGCTGGACTTCCTGCCCTGGCAGCTGCGCTTCCTGAGCGTCAATGCCAACGCGACCAAGCTGCAGCTCTCCGGTCCTAGCGCCACCGCCTTCAACGGGTTCATCCCGGAGACGGCGAACTTCGGGCTCAGCTGGAACAAGAAGCCGCTCAGCGCGAAGATCAACCTGAACTACCGCGGTCGCCAGCAGCGTGGCGCCCAGACGGGCGCCCAGTATGGCTCCGCCAACGGATTCTATGAATACTTTGCGCCCCGCGCCAACGTGGACGTGAATGCGGAGTATACCATCTCGAAGCGGTTCAAGATCTTCGCCAACGCGCGCAACATCTTCAACAAGCCCCAGGTCCTGCAGCGCTACTCGGATACCAGCGCCCCCTACGCGGTCAACTACCAGCAGGAGGAGTTCGGCATCCAGATGGCGGTCGGCATCAAGGGCACGTTCTAAGCCGACTGCGTCATAACCCTCATGCTCATCCGCTGCCCGGGGCTTCCGCCCCGGGCAGCTTTATCTAGCCCACCAACGATTCCCTCGCCGACGGCGGCGCCATCGTTTTAATCCGGGAATCCTTTCCATGCAAATTCACGAGACCAGCTACCCGCGCATCGCCTCCACCCTGCCCACCGAGCAACTCCGCGCGGAGTTCCTCGTCAGCGGCCTCTTCGCGCCCGGCGCGGCGAACTTCCGCTACTGGGAGACCGACCGGACCATCGTCGGCGGCATCACGCCCGGCGAATCGCCGCTCGACCTCCCGAACCCCGCGGAGGTCCGCAGCGCGTTCTTCCTCGAGCGCCGCGAGGCCGGCGTCATCAACCTCGGCGGCCCCGGCGGCATGACCGTCGACGGCACGGCGTATCCGATGGAGTCGCTCGACACGCTTTACCTCGGCCGCGGGACGAAGGCGGTCTCGTTCACCTCGCGTTCGGCGGTCACGCCGGCGCGCTTCTATTTCCTGTCCTACCCGGCGCACACCGCCTACCCGGTCCGCCACATCCCGGTCAAGGACGTCGCCGGCGCCCGCCTCGGCGCGCGCGAGACCGCCAACGAGCGCACGCTCTTCAAGGTGATCCACCCCGGCGCGTTCCCCACCTGCCAGCTCGTCATGGGCTTCACCCGCATGGAGCCGGGCAGCGTCTGGAACACCATGCCGCCCCACACGCACCTCCGCCGATCCGAGGTGTATTGCTATTTCAACGTCCAGCCCGCCCACGCCGTGTTCCACTTCATGGGCGCGCCCGCCGCCACCCGCCACCTGCTCGTGCACGACCTCGGCGTCGTGCTCTCCCCGCCGTGGTCCATCCACAGCGGCGTCGGCACCGCGGCCTACGCCTTCGTCTGGGGCATGGGCGGCGAGAACCAGGAGTTCGCCGACATGGACCCCGCGCCCGTCGTGCAGCTCCGCTGATCCCGCCATGGCCTCCATCCTCGACAGTTTCCGCCTCGACGGGAAGGTCGCCATCGTCACCGGCGCGTCCCGCGGCCTCGGTGCCGCCATGGCGCAGGCCCTGGCCGAGGCCGGCGCCGACCTCGTCCTCGTCGCCCGCGGCGACATGGCCGCGCTGCAGCAGTCCATCGCCGCCGCCGGCCGCCGCAGCGTGGTCGTGGCCGCCGACGTCGGCACGCCGGCCGCCGCCGCGAAGATCGTGGCCGCCGCCTACGAGGCCTTCGGCCGCGCCGACATCCTCGTCAACAACGCGGGCATCATCCGCCGCGCCAACCTGCTGGAGTTTTCCGAGACCGACTGGAACGACGTGCTCAACGTCAACCTCAACGGCGCGTTCCGCCTCAGCCAGCGCTTCGCCGCCGAGCTCGTCACCCGCAAGTTGCCGGGCAAGATCATCAACGTCGCCTCGATGCTCTCTTTCCAGGGCGGCATCCGCGTCGTCTCCTACACCGCCGCCAAGAGCGCGCTCGCGGGCATCACCCGCGCCATGGCCAACGAGCTCGCGGCACAGGGCGTCAACGTCAACGCCGTCGCCCCCGGCTACATGGCCACGGACAACACCGCCGCCCTGCAGGCCGACCCGGTGCGCAACAAGGCCATCCTCGACCGCATCCCCGCCGGCCGGTGGGGCACCCCGGCCGACCTGGCCGGCGCCGTAATCTTCCTCGCCGCCCCGGCGTCTGACTACATGCACGGCCACATCCTCGCGGTTGATGGGGGCTGGCTCGTGCGCTGAACCCCGCCTGACCATGAACCTGCTGCGCTTGCTCGCCTGTCTTCTCGCCCCGGCGCTCGCCGCCGTCGCCGCCGATCGCCTGACCGTCACCGTCACGCACGACTACGCCGGCGCCCGCCCCGCCGAGACCATCACGATCCCGTGGTCCGAGGTGAACAAGGCCCTCCCCGGCGCGCTCCTGCAGCGCATCGCCGTCAAGGATGCCGCGGGCCATGTGCTGCCCTACCAGGTGACCAACGTCGCCCCGCAGGCCAAGGACCCGAAGGGCGAGGGCATCGCCTACGGCGAGCTGATCTTCCAGCACAACTTCGCCGCCGGCGAGAAGTCGGCCACCTTCACCGTCGAGAAGACCGACACCGTCGCCCCTGTGTTTCCGGCCAAGGTCTTCGCCCGCTACGTCGGCGAGCGGCTGGACGACTTCGCGTGGGAGAACGACAAGGTCGGGCACCGCACCTACGGCCCCGCGCTCGCCGCCCCGGCCGCGCCCGGCTCCGGCAAGGAGGTCCTCGTCACGAGCGGCCTGGATGTCTGGTGCAAGCGCGTCGACTACCCGATCGTCGACCGCTGGTATAACAAGGGCCACGACCACTACCACAAGGACGAGGGCGAGGGCATGGACATGTATCAGGTCGGCATCACCCGCGGCTGCGGCGGCACCGGCATCTGGGATGGCAAGCAGCTGCACGTCGGCCGCAACTACCAGACTTGGCGCGTCCTCGCCAACGGCCCGATCCGCGCGATCTTCGAGCTGACCTACGACACCTGGTCGGCCAACGGCGTCTACGTGACCGAGACCAAACGCTTCACCGTCGACGCCGGCAGCAATCTCGACCGCATCGACAGCACCTTCACCGCCGCCGGCAACGTCAAGGAACTCACCGTCGGCATCGGCCTGAATAAGAATCCCGCCGACCGCGGCCAGGACCCGGTCATTGCCCTCGCGCCCGTCGCGGCCGACGGCTCGTTCACCCAGTGGGTCGTGCAGAAGACCAACGGTGCGCTCGGCACCGCGCTCATCGCGCCGGACGGCTTCGCCGGTTTCGCCGAGGACGAGCGCAACCACCTTGTGCTCGCCAAGGCCGCCTCCGGCACGCCGCTCCGCTACTATGCGGGCGCCGGCTGGTCCAAGGCCGGCGAGTTCGCCACCGCCGAGGCCTGGAATGCCTACGTCGCCGCCTTCGCCGCCCGCCTCAAGTCCCCCCTCAAGGTCACCCTGACCCCATGAAGCCCCGCTCCCGTCTCGGCCTGTCCGCCCTCGCCCTGTTCACCGCTTGCGCCCGGGTCGTGGCGGCGGATGACGGCACGGTTCTGGCATTGATGGAGCGCGCGGCCGACTGGCAGCTCGCGAACATGGAGGCCAAGACCGGCGGCGAGCGCGCGGCCGACGGCTGGATCAAGGGCGCCTTCTACACCGGCGCCATGGCGCTCGCGCGCGATTCCGCCAGCCCCCGCTTCCACGACGCCATGATGAAGATGGGCGAGGCCAACGGCTGGAAACCCGCCCGCCGGCCCTACCACGCCGACGACCACATCGTCACGCAAACCTACCTGGATCTTTACCTGCAGCACCGGGATCCGCGCATGCTGGCGCCGACCCGGGAGCGCTTCGACTGGATCCTGGCCAACCGCGCGACCACGCCCCTGACCTTCGACCGGAAGACGAACCCGAAGAATCAGGAACGCTGGTCCTGGTGCGACGCCCTGTTCATGTCGCCGCCCGCCTGGCTCCGCCTGTGGAAGGCCACGGGCGAGCCGCGCTACCTCGACTTCGCCGTCGAGGAATGGTGGTTCACCTCGGACTACCTCTACGACCGGGAGGAGCACCTCTATTTCCGCGACAGCTCGATCTTCGAGAAGCGCGAGGCGAACGGCCGGAAGATCTTCTGGAGCCGGGGCAACGGCTGGGTGATGGGCGGCCTCGTGCGCATGCTGGAGCTGCTGCCGGCCGACCACGCATCGCGCCCGCGCTTCGTGCAACAGTTCCGCGAGATGGCGGACAAGGTCGTCACGCTGCAGCAGGCCGACGGCTTCTGGCGCGCGAGCCTGCTCGCCCCCGAGCACTACCCGATGCAGGAGACCAGCGGCACCGGCTTCTACACCTACGCGCTGGCCTGGGGCATCAACCAGGGCCTGCTCGACCGCGCGAAATTCGAACCCGCCGTGCGCAAGGCCTGGGCGGCGCTCGCCGGCTGCGTGAACGCCGACGGCAAGCTCACCCATGTGCAGCCGGTCGGCTTCACGCCCGTCACGTTCGATGCGGAGAATTCCGAACCCTTCGGCGTCGGCGCCTTCCTGCTCGCCGGCAGCGAGGTCCGCCGCCTCCCGTAACCTTTTCCTCCCCATGAACACCCCGTCCCGTTTCCTGGCGCGCGCCACCGCCCTCACCAGCCTGCTCCTGGCCGCGGCCGGGGCGCAGACCGCCCCGAAGTTCAACGGCGCCACGCCGCTCGAGTGGTCGGTCAAGCTGGCCGACTCGGAGATGGCCCGCACGGGCGACAGGCATTTCTTCGGCGGCTCCAACCCGCGCGCCCGCATCGACTACACCACGGCGTTTTTCGGCACGTCGCTCGTCAAGCTCGCCGACCGCACCGGCCGGCAGGCCTACGCGGACTACGGCCTGAAGTTCGGCACCTCTTTCGTCGCCGCCGACGGCTCGATCCACACCTACAAGCTCGAGGACTACAACATCGACAGCATCCCACCCGGCAAGGTGCTGTTGCTGGCCTGGGAGCGGGGCGACCGCTCGCCGGCCCTGAAGCAGGCCATCGATGCGCTTTACGGCCAGATGCAGAAGCACCCGCGCACCAGCGACGGCGGCTACTGGCACAAGCTGCGTTATCCGAATCAAATGTGGCTCGACGGCCTGTTCATGGCCTCGCCCTTCCTCGCGCACTACGGCAAGGTCTTCGCGGAGCCCGCCGCCTTCGACGAGGTCGCCAAGCAGATCCTGCTGATGGACAAGCACGGCTACGATGCGAAGACCGGCCTCTATTACCATGCCTGGGACGAGACCCGCTCGCGCCCGTGGGCCAATAAGCAGACCGGCCAGTCCCCCAACTTCTGGGGCCGCGCCGTCGGCTGGTATGCCATGGCGATCGTCGACTCGCTCGACTTCTTCTCCCCGACGCATCCCGAGGTCGAGCACATCAACGAGGTGCTGCGCAAGGTCGCCGACGGCATCGTGCGCTGGCAGGACCCGAAGACCGGCCTCTGGTGGCAGGTGCTCGACCAGGGTGACCGGCCGGGCAACTACCTCGAGGCCACCGCCTCCTGCATGTATGTCTACACCCTCGCGAAGGGCATCAACCGCGGCTATCTCCCGCGCGAGAAATACCTGCCGGCGCTCCTGAAGGGCTACGAGGGCATCCTCCGCGACTTCATCCGGCACAACCCCGACAACTCCATCAGCCTCACGCGCTGCTGCCAGGTCGCCGGCCTCGACTACACCAACTCCAAGGGCCAGCCGCGCGACGGCTCATTCGACTACTACGTGGGCGAACCCATCGTGGACAACGACCTCAAGGGTGTCCCGGCCTTCATCCTCGCCGGCATCGAGCTCGAGCAGCTGCTCGCCGCGAAGGAAACGACGTTCATGGCCCGCGGCTGGGCCGACTACGGGACGGTCCTCGCCCGCATCAAGGCCCCGACCTTCCCCGACCGCGATTTCCCCATCACCGATTTCGGCGCGAAGCCCGGCACGGACGCCACCGCGGCCATCACCGCGGCGATCGAGGCCTGCACCAGGGCCGGCGGCGGCCGGGTCGTCGTCCCGCCGGGCGAGTGGCTGACCGTGGCCCTCACGCTCAAGAGCAACGTGAACCTGCACGTCAGCGAGGGCGCCACGCTGCGCTGGCTGTTCGAGCCCGCCCGCTACCCGATCGTCTTCACCCGCTGGGAAGGGGTGGAGCTCATGAACTACGCGGCCTTCATCTACGCCCACGGCCAGGAAAACATCGCCATCACCGGCAAGGGCACGCTCGACGGCGGCGCCGACTGGGACACCTGGTGGGCCTGGAACAAGCGCGGCGACGCCGTGAAGAAACAGAAGCCCGCGCGCGACCGCCTGATCGAGATGGGCGAGAAGAACGTGCCGGTCGCCGAGCGTATCTTCGGCGAGGGCGGCTTCCTCCGCCCGAACTTCATCCAGCCCTACAATTGCCGGAACATCCTCATCGAGGATGTCACCATCCTGCGCTCGCCCATGTGGGAGATCCATCCGGTGCTGTCGCAAAACATCACGGTCCGGGGCGTGAAGATCAACAGCCACGGCCCGAACAACGACGGCTTCGACCCCGAGTCGTCGCGCGACATCCTGGTGGAAAACACCCTTTTCGACACGGGCGACGACTGCATCGCCATCAAGTCCGGCCGCAACGGCGACGGCCGCCGCGTCAACGTGCCCTCGGAGAACATCGTCATCCGCAACTGCATCATGAAGGACGGCCACGGCGGCGTCGTGCTCGGCAGCGAGTGCACCGGCGGCATCCGCAACGTCTTCGTCGAGAACTGCGAGATGGACAGCCCCGAGCTCGACCGCGCGCTCCGCTTCAAGAACAACGCCGTCCGCGGCGGCATCCTCGAGAACGTCTTCATGCGCAACGTGAAGATCGGCCGGGTGGGGGAGGCCGTCCTCACCATCGACCTGCTCTACGAGGAGGGCGCGAAGGGCGCGTTCCAGCCCGTCGTGCGCAACGTCCAGCTCGACAACATCACCAGCTCGGCCAGCCCGCGCGTGATGTTCATCCGCGGCTTCGAGGGCGCGGTCATCGACAACATCCGCATCAGCAACTCCACCTTCCGCGGCGTGACCGAGACTGAGGTTGTCACCCACACCGGCTCCGTCAGTCTCAGGAACGTCACCATCGAACCCGCCCGGCAGGTGCGGGGCCTCAACTCCGTCGGCTCGCCGGCCGGCCCGCGCCCCGAACCCGCCAAGCACTAGCCCCGCCTCCAACCCTCCGCCTCATGCAAGCTTCCGCCCCTGCTTCCACCGGCTCCGTGATCGGCCGTTATCGCTGGCGCATCTGCGCCGTGCTGTTCATGGCCACGACCATCAACTACATCGACCGGAACGTCTTCTCGTTCACGATGCTGGACACGACTTTCCGGCACCAGATGCTCGGCCTCCCGCTCGACCAGGCGCTCACCGAGGCGGACCTGGCGGTGTTCCGCGAGAAGATGAGCTTCCTGGATTCGATCTTCAAATATTGCTACGCCTTCGGCTTCCTGGTGGCCGGCTGGATGATCGACCGCATCGGCATCCGCCGCGGCTATGCCACCAGCATCACCGCCTGGAGCATCGCGGCCACCGGCCACGGGCTCGTGCATTCCGTGTTCGGCATGGCCTGGGCCCGCGGCCTCCTGGGCGTGGGCGAGGCGGGCAACTTCCCCGCGGCCATCAAGACCGTGTCGGAGTGGTTCCCCAAGAAGGAGCGCAGTTTCGCCACCGGCATCTTCAACGCCGGCGCCAACGTCGGCATCATCCTCACGGCCGTCTTCGTGCCGATCATCATCCTGCACTGGGGCTGGCGGGCCAGCTTCATCGTGACCGGCATCGTCGGCACCTTCGTGCTCTTCTGGTGGCTGGCGGTCTACCGCAAGCCCCATGAGCATCCCAAGGTCACCCCGGCCGAGCTCGCCCACATCCAGCAGGACGGCTCGCCCGACACCGAGAAGCCCGTCAAGTGGCGCGAACTGGTGAAATACCGCGCCACCTGGGCCTTCGCGATCCCGAAGTTCATGACGGACGCCATCTGGTGGTTCTACCTGACCTGGCTGCCCACCTTCTTCAACAGCAACCCCGAGTTCCCGACCAAGGTGGACCTGAAGCAGGTCGGCCTCCCGTTCCTCATCATCTACCTCGTCTCCGACGGCGGCAGCATCTTCTTCGGCTGGCTCGCCACGAAATTCATCGGGCTGGGCTGGACCGTGAACAAGGCGCGCAAGGTCACCATGCTCATCTGCGCGCTGTGTGTCGTGCCCATCGTGTTCGCCTCCATGACCAGCAGCCTGACGGTGGCGATCGCCCTCATTGCCCTCGCCACCGCGGCGCACCAAGGCTGGAGCGCCAACCTCTTCACGACCGTCTCCGACCAGTTCCCCCGCCGCGCGGTGGGCAGCGTGGTCGGCATCGGCGGCCTGGCCGGCGGCCTCGGCGGCGCCTTGCTCGCGGCCAAGGTCGGCTTCATCATCAACACCGGCGGCTACGTGCCCCTCTTCGCCATCGCCGCCTCGGCCTACCTGCTCGCGCTGCTCGTCCTCCAGACCCTCTCGCCCAAGCTCGAGACGGTCAAACTCCCGGAATGATCCTTCGCCTGCTGTTGCTCGCGCTGCTGCCGGCCATGATGGCCGGCGCGGTGCGCTGGAACGACGTCAACCGCCAGCCGGCGGAGTGGTATGCCGGCGACGAGGCGCGCGCCGTCGCCGCCAGCATCCTCCGCTATCAAAGCCCGGAGGGCGGCTGGACCAAGAACACCGACATGACGGCGCCCCCTTCGGCGGAGTTCCTGGCACTTCCCCCGGGCCATCGCGCCCCGACCATCGACAACAAGGCCACGACGACGCAGCTGGAATACCTCGCGCGGGTGGTCACGGCCACCGGCGACCCGGTGTTCCGCGCGGCGTTCGACCGCGGCCTGGACTATCTTTTCGCCGCCCAATACCCGAATGGCGGCTGGCCGCAGTTCTACCCGTTGGTGAAGGGCTATTACACCCACATCACCTATAACGACAACGCGATGGTGAACGTCCTCGCCGTGCTGCGCGAGGTCGCGCGCGCCAAGCCGCCCTACGCGTTTGTGGACGAGGCGGGCCGGGCCCGGGCGGCCGGAGCCGTGGCCCGGGCGATCGATTGCATCCTGCGCACGCAGGTGCGGCAGGACGGCCGCCTCACGGCGTGGTGCGCCCAGCACGACGAGACCACGCTGGCCCCCGCCTGGGCCCGCAACTTCGAGCCGCCGTCGCTCTCGGGCGCCGAAAGCGTCGGGATCGTCAAGTTTCTCATGGGCGTCGAGCATCCCGCGCCGGAGGTCATCGCCGCCATCGAGGGTGCCGCGGCCTGGTTCGAGGCGGTGAAAATCACCGGCCTGCGCGTCGAGAATCTCACGGGCCCGGACGGCAAGCGCGACCGTCGCGCCGTCGCGGACCCGGCGGCGGGGCCGGTGTGGGCCCGTTTCTACGAACTCGGCACCAACCGGCCCCTCTTCCTCGGCCGCGACCGGGTGTTTCATTACGATTTCAACGAGATCGAGCAGGAACGCCGGGCCGGTTACGTCTACCTCAGCGACTGGCCGGCCGACCTGCTGGCCAAGGACTACCCGCGCTGGCGCACCAAAAACCAACGGCCATGAATGTCCTTGCTGTGGGTTGCGCGCTCGCGCGCAACGTGGCGCGCCCGCGCGCCGTCTCCATCGGCCTCCTCCTCGGGGCCTGTTTGCAGGCGAATGTTTTCGCCGCGCCCCAGCCCGACGCCGTCGTCGCCGCCGACGGCTCCGGCCAATACACCTCGTTGCAGGAGGCGATCAGCGCGGCCCCGATGAAGACCGACCCCGCCGCGCCGCGCTGGGTCATCCTCGTCAAGGCC
This sequence comes from Lacunisphaera sp., assembly GCA_041917235.1. Classification (GTDB taxonomy): domain Bacteria; phylum Verrucomicrobiota; class Verrucomicrobiia; order Opitutales; family Opitutaceae; genus Lacunisphaera. The sequence continues at coordinate 21,805 of JAYRXZ010000005.1, forward strand.
GGCACCTACCGCGAGCGCATCTACGTCCAGCGCGAGCGCGGCAACATCCACGTCCTCGGCGAGGACCGGGCGAAGACCATCATCGTCTACAATCAACACGCCAATATCGTCGGCCCCGACGGCAAGCCCATCGGCACCTTCCGCACGCCTACCGTGCAGGTCGACGGCGACGGCATGATCTGGGAAAACCTCACGGTCGCGAATGACGCCGGCCGTCCCGGCCCGCGCCCCGACGGTCCGCCGGTGTCGCAGGCCCTGGCCCTGCGCGCCGACGGCGACCGGCTCGAGTTCCGCGGGATCCGCTTCCTCGGCTGGCAGGACACCATCCTCGTCAACCGCGGCCGGCACTATTTTGCCGACTGTTACATCGAGGGCCATGTGGATTTCATCTTCGGTGCCGCCACCGCTTATTTCGACCGCTGCCACATCCACGTTCTCGCCGACGGCTACATCACCGCCGCCTCCACGCCGAAGGATCAGCCGCACGGCTACGTGTTCGCCGATTGCCGGATCACCGGGGCCGACGGCGTGAAGGCCTACCTTGGCCGGCCGTGGCGCGAGTTTGCCCGGACGGTTTTCCTCCGCACCGAGATGTCCGCCGCCGTCCGCCCGGAGGGCTGGCACAACTGGAACAAGCCCGGCGCCGAGCAGACGACCTTCTACGCCGAGTTCGGCAGCATCGGCCCGGGTGCCAGCGACGCGACCCGCGTCAAGTGGGCCAGGCCGCTCACCGCCGCCGAGGCCGCCGCGCTCACGCCCGCCCGGGTCCTCGCCGGCTCCGACGGCTGGAATCCCGCGGCGCGCTGATTTCCCAACCCCCGTTCCCATGAACCCCACCTCCGCTTTGCTCCGCACCGGCGCGACCCTGGCCGTGCTCCTCGCCGCGCTCCCCCTCCACGCCGAGGGGCCCTTCCGCAACCGCGACAATCCCGACCTGCACGACGAGGCCGATGGCACCTATCCGATCCCGTATCACCTGCCCAAGCCGGAGGAGATCAAGGCCGTGCTGGAGCGGATCCACGCCAATCTCGACCGCGCCATGGCCACGAAGGTGGTTAACGCGAAGACCGGCGCCGAGATCACGGATCTTTCGGTCTTCAACGCCGACGCCGTGGCCTCGCAGGGCGACCGCGACGGGTTCCACGTGATGACCTACGCCACGGGCGTCACGCACGCCGGCATGCTCGCCGCCGCCGAGGCGACGGGTGATCCGCGCTACCGCGCGTTCGTGCAGCGCCACCTCGATTTCCTCGGCCGCACGATCCCGTATTTCCGCGCCCAGGCCGGGAAGATCGGCGCATCCAAGAGCAGCTACCGCCGGCTCTTCGACACCAACTCGCTCGATGACAGCGGCTCGATGTGCGCCGCGCTGATCAAGGGCCGCCTCGCCGGCATCGGCCCGGACCTGCTGCCGGAAATCAAGCACTGGGCCGATTACATCCGCTACAAGGAGATCCGCCTCGCCGACGGCACGGTCGCCCGCCACCGCCCGCAACCCGAGTCGCTCTGGGCCGACGACGCCTACATGTGCATCCCCGCACTCGCGCAGATGGGAAAGCTCACCGGCGACGGCGGTTGGTATGACGAGGCCGCCAAGCAGGCCGTGCAGCTCGCGCGCCACCTCTTCAATCCCGCGGTCGGCCTCTACATGCACGGCAAGCACATGAACCAGCCGATCGTCGCCGAGTTCCGCTGGGGCCGCGCCAACGGCTGGGTGATCCTCGCCCAGTGCGAACTGCTCGACGTGCTGCCCGAGGACCACCCGGCGCGCCCGGAGATCCTGGCCACCTACCGCCGCCATGTGCAGGCGCTGGCCGAGTTGCAGTCCGGCGCCGGGCTCTGGCACCAGCTGCTCGACAAGCCCGACTCCTACCTCGAGTCCTCCGCGACCGCGATGTTCGTCTATGGCATCGCCCACGGCATCAACCGGGGCTGGATCAACGCCGCCACCTATGGCTCGGTTGCGCAGGCCGGCTGGCTCGGCCTCGCCGAGAAGGTGACCGCGCAGGGGCAGGTCGAGGCCTCGTGCGTGGGCACCACCCTCGCGAGCGACAGCGTCTATTATTACAACCGCCCGACCTCCGCCCACCACGGCCACGCCTACGGCCCCGTGCTGCTCGCCGGGGCCGAGATGATCCGCCTCTACCAGAACCAGGGAAAGCTCTTCGACATCAAGCTCCAGTTCCGCACCTACCACTTCGTGCCGGTGAAAAAATAACTTACCCCGACCATGCGCCGCTGGCTGACCGCCCTGTTGCTGCTGGCCTTGCCGCCCGTTTTCGCGGCCGAGCCGGTGCACATCGTCCTCGTCGGGGATTCCACCGTCAACGACGGCGGCGGCTGGGGCTTCGGCTTCCGGCAGTTTGTGACCCCGGACGTCACCGTCACCAACACCGCGCAGAACGGCCGCAGCTCGAAGAGTTTCCGGGCCGAGGGGCATTGGGACAAGGCGCTCGCCGCCAAGGGGGACTACTACCTGATCCAGTTCGGCCACAACGACCAGCCGGGCAAGGGCCCGGAACGCGAGACCGACCCCGCCACGACCTATTATGCGAACATGGCGCGTTATGTGGACGAGGTCCGCGCGCAGGGCGGGCAGCCGGTCCTCGTCACCTCGCTCACGCGGCGGATATTCTCCAAGGTCAATCCCACGCGCATCGAGTCGAGCCTCACCCCTTGGGCCGACGCGGTGAAGAAACTGGCGGCGGACAAAAATGTCCCGCTGATCGACCTGCAGGCCTCGAGCATCGCCTTCTGCGAGGCCCTCGGGCCGCAGCGCACCGCCGCGTTCAATTTTCCTGACCAGAGCGGCAAGAACGACACCACTCACCTGCAGGGCGAGGGGCGGGTGGTCTTCGCCCGCCTCGTGGTCGATGAGCTGCGCCAGGCGGTCCCGGCCTTGGCGCCGTATCTGCGCGCCGAGCCGATCAGCCCGCTCACGCTCTGGTATCGGCAGCCGGCCACCCACTGGGTCGAGGCGCTGCCGGTCGGCAACGGCCGGCTGGGCGCCATGGTCTTCGGCGGCACCGCGCACGAGCGCATCCAGTTCAACGAAGACACGGTCTGGACCGGCGGGCCGCACGAATACCAGCACGAGGGCGCGGTTAAATTCCTGCCCGAGCTCCGCCGCCTGCTCGCCGAGGGGAAGCAGAAGGAGGCCCACGAGCTGGGCATGAAGGAATTCATGAGCGTGCCGCTGCGCCAGAAGGCCTACCAGCCCTGCGGCGACCTCTGGCTCGATTTCCCCGGCCACGAGGCCGCGACCGACTACACGCGCACGCTCGACCTCGACACCGCCATCGCCACCGTCCGTTACAAGGTCGGCGGCGTGACCTACACCCGCGAGACTTTCGCCAGCTTCCCCGACCAGGTCATCGTGGTGCGCGTTTCCGCCGACCAGCCGGGCGCGCTCACCTTCAGCGCGAACCTGACGAGTCCCCACGCCGGGGCGACCGTCCGTCCACTCGGCGTGAACGGACTCGCCGTCGCCGGGCAGGTCACGGACGGAGCCATCAAATTCGAAGCCCAGCTGCAGGTGTTCACGGAATGGGGCAACTACACCATTGCGGACGGCACGATGAAAATCGCCGGGGTGACGGAGGCGATGTTCATTCTCGGGGCCGCGACCAATTTCAAGAATTACCATGATGTCACCGGACACCCGGACCTTCGCGCGGGCGTCCCTCTCGCCGCCGCGTCGCACAAATCCTTCGAGGAAATGCGCGCGGCGCACGTGGCCGACCACCAGGCGCTCTTCCGCCGCGTGTCGCTCGACCTCGGCACCAGCCCCGCGGCGGCGCTCCCGCTTGACCAGCGGTTGCGCGCCGCCGACAAGGCCGCCGACCCCGCGCTCATCCCGCTTTATTTCCAGTTCGGCCGCTACCTGCTCATCGCCAGCAGCCGGCCCGGCGACCAGCCCGCCAACCTGCAGGGCGTCTGGAACCAGGATCTCAACCCGGCCTGGGGCAGCAAATACACCGTGAACATCAACACGCAGATGAACTACTGGCCGTCCGAGGTGGCCAACCTCGCCGAGTGCGCCGAGCCGCTTTATGCGATGATCGACGACCTGGTGGCCAGCGGCCGGAAGACCGCGCAGGCCCAATACGGCGCGCGCGGCTGGGTGCTGCACCACAACACCGACCTCTGGCGCGGCACGGCGCCGATCAACAATTCGAACCATGGCATCTGGCCGACGGGCGGCGCCTGGCTCACGCGGCACCTGTGGGAGCATTACCTTTTCAGCGGCGACCGTGAATTCCTCGCCCAACGCGCCTACCCGGTGATGAAGGAGGCGGCCCTGTTCTTCGTCGACTATCTCGTGAAGGACCCGAAGACCGGCTGGCTCGTCAGCGGCCCGTCCAACTCGCCCGAGCAAGGCGGCCTCGTCATGGGCCCGACGATGGACCACCAGATCATCCGCGCGCTCTTTGCCTCGACCGCGCAGGCGGCGGAAATCCTCGGCGTCGACGCCGATTTTGCCAAACAGCTGTGGAGCATGCGCGCCGAAATCGCCCCCAACCAAGTGGGGAAACACGGCCAGCTGCAGGAGTGGCTCGAGGATCTTGACGACCCGGTCAACCGGCACCGCCACGTCTCGCACCTCTGGGGCGTCTTTCCCGGCCACGAGATCCGGCCCGCCGAACCGAAAATCTTCAACGCGGCGAAACAGTCGCTGGTCTTCCGTGGCGACGACGGCACCGGCTGGTCGTTGGCGTGGAAGATCAACTTCTGGGCCCGGTTTCTCGACGGCGATCACGCGCACCGGATGCTTCTCCGCCAGCTCGACTTCGTCGACCCGCTCGAGCCGCAGAACTCCTCGCACGGCGGCACCTACCCGAACCTCTTTGACGCCCATCCGCCGTTCCAGATCGACGGCAACTTCGGCGCGGTGTCCGGCATCAGCGAGATGCTGCTCCAGTCGCATCTCGCTGAGATCAACCTGCTGCCCGCGCTGCCGAAGGCCTGGCCGGCCGGCAGCGTGAAGGGCCTGCGCGCCCGCGGCGGCTTCGAGGTGGATATCGAATGGAAGGATGGGAAACTCACCGCTGCCACGATCCGTTCCCTGAAGGGCAACCCGGCCGTGCTGCGCCATGCGGACGTTACGCATGAACTGAAACTCGCCCGCGGCGAGAGCTTCACTTGGAATGGACGCTGAAGAGCCGCTTCGCCGTAGAACATGGTGGGAGGGCTTTTACACCCCGACTGCGAACACAACCTTAGCCCCGTCGGGGTATAAATCCCTCCCTCTCAAGCATGCCAATCCCACGGAGTTTTAAAATGAGGCAACAATTGATTCTTCTCTCGCTGGCCGCCCTGACTTCTGTGCGCGTCGGCGCGCAACAACCCGCCTGGCAGTCCGATCTCGGCGACGGCACCTACAAGAATCCGGTCCTGCACGCCGATTACTCCGATCCCGACGTCGTGCGGGTGGGGGACGATTATTGGATGACGGCGTCGAGTTTCAGCCACGTCCCCGGCCTGCCCGTTTTGCATTCGCGCGACCTCGTGAACTGGACGCTCGTCACGCACGCGCTGCCGAGGCTCGTGCCGGAGGATGCGTTCCGCACGCCGCAGCACGGCAAGGGCGTATGGGCCCCGGCCATCCGCCACCACGCCGGCAAGTTCTGGATCTATTATCCCGACCCCGATTTCGGCATTTACCTCGTCACCGCCACCGACGCGCGCGGCCCGTGGAGCGCGCCGGTGCTGGTGAAGGGCGGCCGAGGCCTCATCGATCCGTGCCCGCTGTGGGATGACGACGGCCGGGTCTACCTCATCCACGGCTGGGCCAACAGCCGCGCCAACGTGAAGAATGTGCTCACCCTGCTGGAGCTGAACGCCGAGGGCACGAAGGTCATCGACGACTTCGGTTATGTCATCAACGGCGACAAAATCCCCGGCTACACGACGCTGGAGGGCCCGAAACTCGCCAAGCGCAACGGCTGGTATTATGTCTTTGCTCCGGCGGGTGGCGTCGCCACCGGCTGGCAGTCCGTCTTCCGCGCGAAGAACATCCGCGGCCCCTACGAGGATCGCATTGTGCTCGCGCAGGGCAAGTCACCCGTCAACGGGCCGCACCAGGGCGCGCTCGTCGACACGCCGTCCGGCGAGTCCTGGTTCCTGCACTTCCAGGACAAGGAAGCCTATGGGCGCATCGTGCACATGCAGCCCGTGCGGTGGGAGAACGACTGGCCGCTGATGGGCACGGGCGTCGCGACCGGCGCGGCCCAGGGCGAGCCCGTGCTGGTGCACAAGAAGCCCGCGCTGCCGCCGCAACCGGTCGCCGTGCCGCCGACGAGCGATGATTTCAATTCACCCGCGCTTGGCCTCCAGTGGCAGTGGCAGGCAAACCCGGGCCAGGATTGGTTCTCACTCACCGCGAAACCCGGTGCGCTGCGGCTTTTCGCCCAGCCCGAATCCAAGCCTGGCAACCTTTACGACGCCCCGTTCCTGCTGATGCAGAAGTTTCCGGCGCTCGAGTTCAGCATGACGGCCGTGCTGGAGGCATCCACGGCGGCGGAGTCGGGCCTTATCGTCTTCGGCTACGACTACGCCTGGATCGGCCTGCGTGATGGCAGGCTCGTGCAGGTCACCGTCATGAAGGCTGCGGAGAAACCCGCCGCGACGGAGCAGGTGGGCCGGGATAAAGTCACCGGCCCCGTGCACCTGCGCGTCGACGTGGCGGACGGCGGCAAGTGCCGCTTCAGCTACAGCCTCGACGGGAAGACTTTCACGCCGCTCGGCGACGTCTTCACGGCCAGCGTCGGCCGCTGGGTCGGTGCCAAGGCCGGGCTCTTCGCCGCCGGCGACCACGGCACCCATGCGGATTACGGCTCATTCCTGGTCGGACCGGCGGTGAAATAATTCTTTTACGCCCCTGGCGTAATCGGTGCTGGCCAGCGGCGTCTCGCCGGCTATCCGGTTAACCTTTGCGTTCACTGTCCCCATCTTTCCGCTGCCTGATCGTGCTGGCCCTGCTGTCCGGCGTGGAGCTGCTGGCCCAGACCGCGCCGGCGGTCGATCCGGCGATCGCCCTGCCCAAATTCGAGGTGAAGGAGCACACGGCGGACGACGGGTATGACGCCACCGGCATGGGCTCGCACGAGGAGGACCTGCGCAGCGCCCCCTTCGCCAACGAGCTGACCATGGTGGACCTCGACGCCGAGGAGGGGCTCAGTCTCGAGACCGCGGCGGAGCTGGCCGCCATCAGCACGACCTCGCCCGCCGCCGTCGCCGCCGGCGAGGAACGGCTCAACCTGCGCGGCTTCCCGACGCCGACCCTGCGCAACGGCTTCATCCAGATCGGCATCCTCGAGACGCTGAACGTCGGCAAGACGGTCGTCATCCAGGGCCCGCTCGTGCCGGTGCTCGGGCGCGCGGCCCCGGGCGGCATCCAGGATTTCATCACCACGCGGCCGCAGGCCAAGAATCGGAACCGGCTGGAGGTGTCGGCCAGCACGCTGCACCGGCAGAAACTCTCGGCGGAGGCCACCGGCACCCTGCGCAAGAACAAGCTCTGGCACCGCGTCGCCGTGGACTGGTCGCGCCGGACCGGGCCGGAGGAGTTCGTGCGCGAGCAGGACCTGTTTGTCAGCGGCGCGCTCACGGTGAAACACAGCCGCGCTTCCAGCAGCCTCATCAGCGTGGATTACCGCCGGCTCGACGCCGGGGTGACGCCCGGCATTCCCGAATACAAGCTGAGCGCCGGGCAGAAGGTGCTCGGGCCCTACCTGCCGCTGGCCCTGTTCAACGCCAATGGTCCCGACGCCGGCGTGCTGCGCCAGAGCCTGGTGGCCGGGGCGCAGTTTGAGAGCCAGCTCAACCGGACGCTGGCGCTGCGGGCCGCCGTCGAGGGTTGGTGGCGCTCGATCGACCAGGACCGTTTCACCACGTCGCAGCTCGTGCTCGACACCGGGCTCTTCGAGGGCACGCGCGAACCGCGGCACCTCGAGCAGCGCCAGCACGCCCTGGCCACGCACGCCGAGCTTACCGCGCGATTCCGCACCGGCAGCATCGAGCACAAGTTGCTCGGTTATGCCGGCGTGACCTGGGGCGATTACGAGCGCGGCGAACGCGCGCTGTCGACCGCGGACCGCAACGCCCTGCCGCTCGCCGTGCGGCGCTTCAACCCGGCGGCGCCGGACTATTTTTTCCCGGAGTTCAGCGAAGCGCGCTACTCGCGCATCCTCGCCGACCGCGGCGAGACCGCCCGCTACACCTCGGCGGAGGTCAGCGACCGCGTGGCGTTCGCCCGGGGCCGCACCGTGCTGACGACCGGCCTGCGGCTGGACGAGGTGGACCTGACGGTGGACGACCGCCGCGCCACGGCGCCGATGCCACACACCCGCGACCGCACGGCGCAGCTGAGCTACCATATCGGGGTCAACCACCAGCTGGTCCGCAACCGCGTGCTGGTCTTCGCCAGCGTGAGCACGGCCTTCGATCCCTCCACGCCGGTGGACGCGCGCACCGGCCGGATCCAGGAGAACGAGACGACGATCGGCTACGAGGGCGGGGTGAAAGGCCGCAGCCGCGCCGGGCGGCTGGACTATTCCGCGTCCGCGTTCCTGCTCTACAACCGGCACATCGCCCGCCGCAACCCGCTCTACGACGACCCGGTGTTCGACGCCAACCAGACCCAGCCGCAGCTCGTCGCGGCCGGCGAGGAGCGTTTCGCCGGCGTGCGCACGGAACTCCGCTACAAGTTGTCCGAGACCTGCAACGTGGCCTTTCGCGGGGTTCACCTCGAGGCCATCACGACCAGGTCGCCCGCGCTCGGGCCGGAAGTGGGTGAGCAGATCGCGCGCCTGCCGCAGGACACCGCGACCGCCCAGTTCCGGTGCGCCCCGCCCAAAGGGGTCGGGCTCAACTGGGGCGCGAGCCTGAGCTACATCGGTTCCTATGTCGCCAACTACGAGGATGCCAAGCGCGCCTACCTGGCTTATCCCGGTTACGGCCTGCTGGGCCTGAATGCCGGCTATGCGTGGAAACGCGGGCCGCGGCAGTTCAACGTCGGCCTCAACCTGCGCAACGCCCTCGACCGCGACCTGCTCGCCACCAACGCCCGGGTCGGCGCCGGCCGCGAGCTCGGGTTCTCGGCCCGCGTTGCCTTTTAGCGCGGACCGAGCAGGCGCCGCCGGTATTCCGAGGGGGTGACCCCGTGACGCCGGCGAAAGGCGGAGGCGAAGACGGACGGGCTTTCGAAACCCGAGGCGTAGGCGATCTCGCTGAGCGTCAGCGCGGGCTCGGGCATGAGTTCCATGGCGCGGTCGAAGTGGAGGCGCTGGGCCTCGGCATAAACCGAGGTGCCGAGCGCGGCCCGGAAGCGCAGCTCCAGCACGCGGCGGGTCACGCCGGCGGCCCGGGCCACCTCCTCCACGTAGATCGTGTTGCCCACATGCTCGCGCATGTGGTCCAGCGCCAGCGCCACGACCTCGTCGTCCACGGCAAACCGGTCGGTGGAGAGGCGGGTCACGATCTTCTGCGGGCTGACGAGGGTCTCGCCCGGCGGGTCGCGGCGCCCGTCCATGCGGGCCTGCAGCATCTCCGCGGCGAGCAGCCCGATCCGCTGGGTGTTGAGCTGGATGCTGCTCAGGGCCACATGTGCGAATTCCACGCGGGCCAGGTCGTTGCCGACGCCGAGGATGGCGACGTCCTCCGGGACCCGCAGGCCGAGTCGCGCGCAGGCTTCGTCCAGCTCGAGTGCCACGCGGTCCGTGAAGCCGAGGATGCCCACCGGCCGGGGCAGGCCCTGCAGCCAGGCGGCGAGCCGGGCCCGCGTGGCGTCGGGATACGGGGCATTCTGGTCGCCCTGCGGCAGGATGTGCTGCGGGATGGCGGCCGTGACGCCCAGCCGCCGGGCCTCGGCGCAGAACCCCCGGTAGCGCAGCATCGAGCCGAGGTGGGTGGTGTTGCCGCAGTAGGCAAATTGCCGGTAGGCGCGGCCGTGCAGGTGGCGGAGCGCAAGCTGGCCCACACGCAGGTCGTCGGTGTTGACCAGGGGCAGGCGGGGAGTCGCGATCTGGCCCGATACATTCACCACCGGCACGCCCAGCGCCGCCAGCACGCCCTCGTTGCGGCGGGTCGCCACGCGGGCGATGATGCCGTCGGGCCGCAGGCGGCGCAACGCGGCGGCATCGTAGGCGCGGGGGTCGCTGAACTTGAGGACGGTGACCTCCGGCTGCTGGTGGAAAAAACGGGCGATGCCGCGCAGGATGCCGCGCCCGTGCTCGGTTGCGAGCGACAGGTAGGCGGCGATGCGGCGGGGCGCGGCGGAGGGCATGAGACGGATCTAGCCGACCTTCGCAAAATATAAACTCTTTTTCGCAATATGCGGTATACGTGCCGGTTGCTTCCGGGTATGTTCAACCCCCCTCCAACCCCGGTTGATTTTTCCTAATGAGCTCCTACCTCAACGAACTGTTCGGACTTAATGGCAAGGTGGCCGTCGTCATCGGCGGCACCGGCGAACTCTGCGGCGCGATGGCCGAGGGCTTGGCCGGTGCCGGCGCCGAGGTCGTCTTGGTCGGCCGCAGCCTCGAGAAGGCCGAGGCCCGCCTGAAGAAGATCGCCGCGGCCGGCGGCAAGGCCTGGTTTCACGCCGCCGAGGCCACCAGCAAGGCGGAGGTCGAGGGCCTGCGCCTTGCCGTGCTCAAGCGCTCCGGCCGCATCGACATCGTCATCAACGGCGCGGGCATCAACTCCGCGACGCCGTTCTTCGACATCACCGAGGAGGAATTCGACCGCATCGTGCGCGTGAACCTCAAGGGCGTCTTCCTCGGCTGCCAGGTTTTTGGCAAATACCTCGTCGAGCGCGGGCAGGGCGGCTCCATCATCAACCTCGGCTCCATGTCCGGCGTCGTGCCGCTGTCGCGCGTGTTCACCTACTCGGCCACCAAGGGCGCCGTGCACAATCTCTCCCTCAACCTCGCCCGCGAGTGGGCCCCGGCCAAGGTGCGCGTCAACGTCCTCGTCCCGGGCTTCTTCCCGGCCGAACAGAACAAGAAGATCCTCAACCCCGACCGCGTCGCCAGCATCATGGGTCACACCCCGATGAAGCGCTTCGGCGAGGCTCGCGAGCTCATCGGCGCCACGCTCCTGCTCGCCTCGGATACCGCCGGCTCCTTCATCACCGGCGAGGAGCTGATCGTCGACGGCGGCTACCACGCGATGACGATCTGATCCCGCCTCTTGAATTTTGGAGGGCCGGCCTCCCGGCCGGCCGCGGTCGGTCAGGAGACCGACCCTCCACCAAACCGCTCATTTCCATGTCCGCCATCAACGATTTCCTCCTCAAGCACAACCTGCGCATCGCGTCGAATCCCTGCGTCAGCCCCGACTTCTGCCTCGACTGGCCCGCGCTCCAGGCCGACGTGAAGGCCGGCAAGGCCTGCGAGTATGCCAAAAGCCGTTTCACCACGAAAGCCGGTGAGTTCACCCTCGTGGAAAATTCAGCGGGCGATTGCGCGTGGAAGCTGCACGCCGCCGGTTCGCCGCTGGCTGATGGCGTCGCGCATGCGGGCGCGACGTTCTTCCCGGCCTCGTGGGCCAACCTGCTCAAGCTGAAGAACCTCATCCAGGAACACGACGCGGCCTCCACGATCTTCCCGACCGCCGGTGACAAGCTCGGCAAATCCACGCTCGGCGTCGGCGCGCGCTTCACCACGCTGCACTGGCCGGCCGTCGAGTGGGCGATGAGCGCCCTCGAGGTGGGCCTGACCGCCAACCAGAATTCCATCCCGCGCGAGCTCGTCTACGACGTGGACGCCATGCTCGGCAACCGGCTCGACACCGTGCCGTTCCCCTTCATCGGCACCAACGTCCCCGAGGGCCACCAGGGCCAGAGCGTCGAGGGCATGAGCCATGGCTGCGTGCTCTCCAAGCTCAAGACCGGCTTCCACCACCGCAGGATCGCCTGGTCGTTCAATGCCGATCACCAGCCCATCGGCGGCAAGTTCGACAACCGCGAGGACGCGCTGGTCAAGGGCTGCCTGCTCGCCAGCTACATCACCTTCGACCTCTCGCCCGAGCTCGCGCTCAACCAGCCCGCCAGGATCGCCGACATCCCGGCCGATGTCGTCGGCCGGACCCGCGCGCGAGTCGCCGCCGCGGGGCTCAAACTCGATGACGCCGCCTTCAGCGCGCTGCTCGCGACCGTCTGGACGCCGATGCAGAAGATGAAGCGCCGCGACGAGAAATACGCCGCCGCCCGCGCCGCGGCGTTCACCACCGACGCCGGCCGCAAATATCTCCGCGAGCTCTCGATCGACGAGCTGCCCGGCCTGACCACGCCCGAGACGACCGCCATCATGCTCGCGCTGTGCGAGGTCCTCGGCATGCCCGTCAACTTCGTGGCCCCGGCCTTCGGCTTCCAGAAGAACACGCCGTATCCGGACAACGCCGCGCTGAGGAAACTCATCGAGGCCCAGTGGAGTGTCTGCAAGCAGTTCGGCGTCAGCATCGGCTTCCACTCCGGCTCCGGCAAGTCGGCCGAGAACTACCAGGTCATGGGGCAGGTCACCGGCAGCGCGCTCGAGATCAAGACCAGCGGCCGCTACACCTACGAGATGGGCGTGGCCATCTCCCAGTCGAAGAACCCGGCGGACGCCGCTCTTTGGAAGGACTGGTATAAGTTCACGGTCGACATGTCCGTCGCCGGCGCCTTCAGCGCCGACGCCACCGAGCAGAAGATGGCCCGCATTTTCGTCACCACGTCGCTCGCCGCCGTGGGCCGGCCGGTTGACGTCTTCGCCTCGCCCGCCACCTGCCGCGCCGCCCTCGAGGCGCTGCCGCCCTCGGCCGAGCACATGATCTTTTTCGAATACAACTTCCTCTACGTGCTCGCCGCCGGCGGCAAGCCGGAGAAGTCCGCCCTCGGCGACCACACGCCCGCCGGCTACCAGCAGCGCGCGCGCTTCTACGCCGTCAGCCCCGAGACCCGCCTGCTCTTCTCGAAGCGCATCGCCGCCTACCTGATCTTCCTCGCCGAGAACACCGGCCTGGCGACCAAGGAGCGCTGCGCCGCCACCAGCAAGCTGCTGGCTTCTTATACGACGCTCGAGGCCATGCTCGGTGATATTTCCCGCTAATCGTGCGATTTCTTAACCACGGATTTCACTGATTGAATCGGATCAATCCGGATTAATCCGTGTGATCCGTGGTAAACAAAATATTCGAATACCCATGAAGCCTTTCATTCACGACGACTTCCTGCTGCAGACCGACGCCGCCCGCGACCTGTATCATAACTTCGCGAAGGCCGAGCCGATCTTCGACTACCACTGCCACCTCCCGCAGGCGCTGATCGCGAACAACCACCAGTTCGCCGACCTCTCCGAGATCTGGCTGGGCGGCGACCACTACAAGTGGCGCGCCATGCGCTCCAACGGCGTGTCGGAACGCGTCTGCACCGGCGACGCCTCGCCGCGCGAGAAGTTCGACGCCTGGTGCGCCGCCGTGCCCAACACCCTCGGCAACCCGCTCTACCACTGGTCGCACCTCGAGTTGAAGCGATACTTCGGCATCGACGACATCATCACCCCGAAGTCGGCCGACGCCATCTGGAAGCAGGCCAACGCGAAGCTGGCTGGCATGCGCATCCACGACATCCTCGCGGCCAACCAGGTCGCCGTCATCTGCACAACCGACGACCCCGCCGATCCGCTGACGGACCACGCGAAGATCGCCAAGCTCGGTATCAAGACCAAGGTCTACCCGACCTTCCGCCCCGACAAGGCGCTCGGCGTCAATGCGCCGGTCACCTATAACGCCTGGCTCGAGAAGCTTGGCGGCGAGGCGAAGACCCCGATCAAGACCTTCGATGACTTGCTCACCGCGCTGAAGAAGCGCCACGCCGACTTCCATGCCGTCGGCGGCCGGTTGTCCGACCACGGTCTGGAAACCGCGCTGGCCGAGCCCTGCACGCACGGGGAGGCGGTGGACATCTTCGACGCCGCCCGCGCGGGCAAGGCCGCGTCGCCCGCCGACTGGGCGAAGTTCGGCTCCTATCTCATGCTCGAGTTCGGCCGCTGGGACGCCAAGGCCGGCTGGACCAAGCAGCTGCACCTCGGCGCTCTGCGCAACAACAACACCCGCCTGCTCAAGGCCCTCGGGCCCGACACCGGCTTCGACAGCATCGGCGACTTCCCGCAGGCCCGCTCGCTCAGCCGCTACCTCGACGCGCTCGACGCGACCGCCGAGCTGCCGCGCACCGTGCTCTACAACCTGAATCCGGCGGACAACTACGCCTTCGCGACGATGATCGGCAACTTCCAGGACGGCTCCGTGGCCGGCAAGATGCAGTTCGGCTCCGGCTGGTGGTTCCTCGACCAGAAGGAGGCGATGGAGTGGCAGCTCAACGCCCTCGCCAACCTCGGCCTGCTCAGCCGCTTCGTCGGCATGCTCACGGACTCGCGCAGCTTCCTCAGCTACACGCGCCACGAGTATTTCCGCCGCGTGCTGTGCAACCTGCTCGGCGGCCTCGTCGAGCGCGGCGAGATCCCCTACGACCGCGAACAGGTCGGCGGCATGGTCAAAAACATCTGCTTCGCCAACGCCCGCGCCTACTTCCGCCTCGGCCTGGATCCCGCCTACGCCGGCTGAGCCCGGCCGCCGGCCGGAAATGATTGTCGTTTACATGCCGCGGCCACCGGGCGCATCGTAGCGCGCTATTCCGATAGCCCGCCATGGCCAGTCTCACCGATGTAGCCCGCCACGCCAAGGTCTCGATCGCGACCGTGTCGCGCGTGATCAACAACTCCGACAAGGTGGTGCCGGAGACGCGCGCGCTGGTGCACAAGGCGATGGCCGAGCTCGGCTTCAAGCCCAACCGCGTCGCCCGCCGGCTCCGCCAGAAGGGCGGTTTCCGCCATCTGCTGGGCCTCATCATCCCCGACATCCAGAACCCCTTCTTTGCGGAAATGGCCCGTGGCGTGGAGGACGTCGCTTATGCCAACAAGTTCGCCGTGATGCTCTGCAACTCGGACGAGGACCTGATGAAGGAGGAGTTTTATATCGACGTCCTGCAGTCGGAGTCGGTCGACGGCATCATCCTACCGCCCATCAGCGAGCGCGACCCGGTGGTGCTGAAACTCATCGAGAGCGGCGTGCCGGTGGTGACGGTGGATCGCAGCCTGACGCACCGCGCCATGGACAAGGTGGAGGTCGACAACCGCCGCGGCGCCTTTGAGGCCGTCGACCACCTCATCAAGCTGGGGCACCGCCGCATCGGCCTGATCGCAGGCCGGCTCAATGTCTCCACCAGCCGCGAGCGGCGTCTCGGCTACGATGACGCCATGGCCGCGCACAAGCTACCGGTGACGCCCGAATACATCCGCGGTGGTGACTTCAAGCAGGCGAGCGGCCTCGCCATGGCGGAGGAACTCCTGGCCCTGCCGTCTCCGCCCACCGCGCTGTTCGTGCTCAACAATCTCATGACCGTGGGCGCGCTCGAGGCGATCCACCGCCGGAAGCTGAGAATCCCGAAGGACATCGCCGTGATCGGCTTCGACGACCTGCCTTGGGCCGAGGCGCTCGATCCGCCACTCACGGTGGTGCGCCAGCCCGCCTACGAGGTCGGCCAGGCCGCGGCGGAATTGCTGCTGAAGCGCTTGGAGGACCCGAAACGGGCTGAAACCCACCTCAAGCTTCTGCCGAAGCTTGTTCTCAGAAGTTCTTGTTAAAAAACGGGTAGTGTTTCTACGGGAGATTATTTTAGATCAAGGTAAACGTTTACATTGATTTCTGCGGAAAGTCTGTCCAATAAAACTTCCGTATGCCCCTTACCCCCCTTGGGCGGCTTCATTCCCTTCGCGTCTGGTCCGGCCTGTTGCTCGGTGTGTTCTTATTTGCCCGGCCTTTGCCGGCCGAGACCGGCGCGACTCCGCCGAAGCTGGCGGTGGTCATTTCCATCGACCAATTCCGCGCGGATTACCTGGTCCGCTTCCGGCCGTATTTCGTGGAGGGCGGCTTCAAGCGGTTGCTGGAGGGCGGGGCGGATTTCCGGAACAACCACTACCGTCATGCCGTGACGAAGACCGCGCCCGGTCACGCCACCATCCTGAGCGGCGTTCACGCCGACGTGCACGGCATCATCGCCAACGAATGGATCGACCGCGCGACGTGGCAAATGGTCGAGTCGGTTGAGGATCCGGCCTTTCCGCTCGTCGGGGCCGCCGCGGTCGCCGGCCGCTCGCCGGGCGGGGTGCTGGAGGCCAAGACCGGCCGTTCGCCGCGGAACTTTCTCGCGACCACGGTGGGCGACCAGCTGAAGCTGCGCTTCGGGTCCCGCTCGAAGGTTTTCGCCGTCGCCCACAAGGATCGCTCGGCGATCCTCATGGGTGGCAAGCTGGCGGACTCCGCCTACTGGATCAACGGCGGACGCTTTGTGACCTCCACCTATTACCGCGGGCAGTTGCCGGACTGGGTGACCGCCTTCAATGCCCAGGGTCGGATCGATGCGCGCTTCGGGCAGACTTGGGACCGCCTGCTGGCGCCGGAGATTTACGACGCGGTGCAGGGGCCGGACGAAGCCCCGGGAGAAAACACGGACTTTGGTTTCGGCCGCGCCATGCCCAAGAAAGTCGACGGCGGCCGTCCGCAGCTTTCGCCGCAATTCTACGAGGCCTTTGAGAACGACCCGGCGGCCTCGGAGGTTGTGGCCGACTTCGTGAAGGAGGCCATCAAGCACGAACAGCTCGGCCGGCACGCGAACACCGACCTGCTGTGCGTGGGCTTCTCGCAGGTCGACAAGGTCGGCCATTCCTACGGGCCGGACAGCCATGAGCTCATGGATTCCATCCTGCGCCTGGATCGCGTGCTGGCGGACCTCCTGGCGTATCTGGACGCCGAGGTCGGCCTAGCGCATTGCGTGGTCGTCCTGACCGCCGATCACGGGGCCAGCCCGCTGCCGGAGCATGTGCAGGCGCTGCGTCCCGAAATCCCGGCCGGCCGGCTCGATACCGCCGCGCTGGACCAGCAGGTGAATGCGGCCCTCGACCGGGCCTACGGTCCGCTGCCGGCCGACGACTACTGGTGCCTGCGCGACAACTTCGGTTATCACCTCCGTCCGTCGGCGCTCCACGCGAAGAAAGTGGCGCTGGCTGAGGCGGCGCGGGTGGTAAAGCAGGCCCTGCTGGCCTGGCCGCAGATTGCGACCGCCTTCACGGCTGACGAGGTGATGTCAATGGTGCCCGAGGGCGACCTGCTGCCCGCGGCTTCGCGGCGCAGCTTCTTCCCGGGGCGCAGCCAGGATGTGATCTTCGTGCTCAAACCCTACTTCATGGACCGGCCGAAGAGCGGCACCAATCACGGCACGCCCTACGACTACGACACGCATGTGCCCCAGTTGTGGTTTGGCGCGGGCGTGACGCCCGGCATCCATGTGGAACGGACCGGCGTCGATGATCTGGCGCCGACCCTCGCCGGCTTGCTCGGGGTGCCGCGCCCGCCCCAGGCGCAGGGCCGCCGGCTTTTCTGATGCGTCTCCGCCCGTGAATCCCGCCCCCGCCATCCTCCAGATGAAAGGCATCGCCAAGCGCTATCCCGGCGTGGTCGCGCTCGACGGCGTCGACCTCGAGGTGCGCCGGGGCGAGGTGCACATCCTGCTGGGTGAAAACGGTGCGGGCAAATCCACGCTCATGAAGATCCTCGCCGGCGCCGTGCAGCGCGACGCGGGCACAATCGCCCTCGATGGCCGCGAATGCGGGCTGGCGTCCCCGCGGGAGGCCCAGGCGGCCGGGGTGAGCATCATCTACCAGGAGTTCAACCTCGTGCCGCACCTGACGGTGGCGGAGAACATCTTCCTCGGCCGCGAGCCGCGCGGCAAGGTGCCCGGGCTCATCGGCGGGGCGCGCATGCAGGCCGACGCGGCCCGGCTGCTGGGCGAGCTGGAGGTCGGCATCGATCCCGCGGCCGTTGTCGCGCACCTCGGCGTGGCCGAGCAGCAGATGGTCGAGGTTGCCAAGGCGCTTTCCATCGACGCCCGGATCCTGGTGATGGACGAGCCTACCTCGGCGTTGTCGGACAAGGAGATCACCCGGCTCTTCAAAGTCATCCGGGCCCTGCGCGCGCGCGGCGTGGCAATCATCTACATCTCGCATCGGATGGAGGAGCTGTTCCAGATCGGCGATCGCGTCACCGTCATGCGCGACGGCCGCTACATCGCCACGCGCGAGATCCCGAAGACCACCATGCCCGAGCTGGTCAGCCTCATGGTAGGCCGGGATCTGACGGAGCATTTCCCCAAAAAGGCCGTGGCGCCCGGCGAGGAGCTGCTGCGGGTCGAGCATCTTTCCCGCGCCGGCGTGCTGCATGACATCTCATTGACGCTCCATCGCGGCGAAGTGGTCGGCTTGGCCGGCTTGATGGGCTCCGGCCGCACCGAGCTGGCCCGCGCCATTTTCGGCGCTGATCCCGTTACCGCCGGCCGGGTGACGGTGAAGGGCCGCGAGGTGACCGTCGGTTCGCCGCAGCGCGCCATCGGTCTCGGGCTCGGCTTGCTCACGGAGGATCGCAAGCGCCAGGGTCTTGTCCTCTGCCTGGATATCCGGGCCAACACCTGCCTCGCGAGTGTCGACCGCTTCAGCACGGCCGGCGTGGTGGACGGCGGCCGCGAGATGGCGGCGGCGCAAAAACTTTCCACCGACCTGCGCGTCAAGACCCCCGGCCTCCACCAGCGGGTCGTCAACCTCAGCGGCGGCAACCAGCAGAAGGTCGTCCTCGCCAAGTGGCTGTGCTGCGAGGCGGACATCCTGATCTTCGACGAGCCGACGCGCGGCATCGACGTCGGGTCGAAAGTCGAGATCTACCAGCTCATCAACCGCCTCGCCGCCGAGGGGAAGGCCATCCTCATGATCTCCTCGGAGCTGCCCGAGGTCCTCGGCATGAGCGACCGCATCCTGGTGATGAATCGCGGGCGCATCGCCGGCGAGTTCACCGCCGCCGAGGCCACCCAGGAGAAGATTTTGCACTGCGCCCTCGGCGCCCACGCCGCATGAAACTGCCCCCCGTCATCGCCCGCCATGCCCGCCAGTTCGGCACCTTCGCCGTGTTTGTGGTCCTGTGTGCCGTCATCAGCGTGCTCACGCCGCATTTCTTCACGGTCACCAACCTGCTCAACGTGGCGCAGCAGACCGTCATCAACGCCCTCATCGCGGTCGGCCTGACCTATGTGATCATCTCGGGCGGCATCGACCTGTCGGTCGGCTCCATCCTGGCCTTTTCCGGCGTGGTGATGGCCCACACCCTCCGGCTGGGCTGGCCGCTGCCGCTGGCCATCCTCGCGGGCGTGGGGGTCGGCGCGGGCTGCGGCCTGGTCAACGGCCTGCTCATCTCCTACGGACGCCTCCCGCCCTTCATCGCCACGCTGGGCATGATGAGCGTGGCGCGCGGGGGCGCCCTGCTCGCCACCGACGGCCGGCCGGTGTCGGGTTTCGACGAGTCCTTCCGCTGGCTGGCCACGGGCGAGATCGCCGGCGTGCCCGTGCCGGTCATCATCATGGTGCTGGTCTATGCGGCGGCGCATCTGGTGCTGCAGCGGACCAAGTTCGGCCGCTACACCTATGCGATCGGCGGCAACGAGGAGGCCTCGCTGCTCTCGGGCGTGCCCGTGCGGCTCTACAAGATCGGCATCTACGCCGTGTGCGGCGGGCTGGCGGCCTTGTCCTCCGTGTTGCTCACCGCGCGGCTCAATTCGGCACAGCCCATCGCCGGCCTCAGCTATGAGCTCGATGCCATCGCGGCGACCGTCATCGGCGGCACAAGCCTGATGGGCGGGCAGGGCTCTGTCATCGGGACCCTGATCGGGGCGCTCATCATGGGTGTCCTCCGCAACGGCCTCAACCTGCTCGGCGTGTCCTCCTTCATCCAGCAGGTCGTCATCGGCCTCGTCATCATCGCGGCCGTGCTGCTCGACACTTTCTTCAAGCAATCGAAACGCTAACCCCATCCCCATGAAAAAGATTCTCCCCCTGTTCGTCACGGCCCTCGTGTTCGCCGGCTGCGGCCGCCAGGCCGACAGCACCGCCGGCGCCGCCCCGGCCGCTCCCGGCAAGCCGGTCGTCGCGCTCGTCGTCAAGACCCTGAACCATCCCTTCTTCATCGACATGCAGCGCGGCGCCGAGGAGGCCGCCAAGGCCGCCGGCGTCGAGCTCATTGTCCAGGCCGCCGAGCGCGAGATCGACGTCGAACGCCAGATGCAGATCATCGAGAACCTCATCCAGCGGAAGGTGAGCGCGCTCGTGGTCGCACCCAGCGGCTCGCGCGAGATCGTGCCGGTCGTGGTGAAGGCCAACCAGGCCGGGATCCCGGTGCTCGTCGTCGACACCCGCGTCGACGCCCCGGCGCTCAAGGCCGCCGGCGGCCAGACCGCCACGTTCATCGGTTCAGACAACTACGAGGGCGGCAAGCTGGCCGGCGAGTTCATGGTCCAGAAAATGGGGGGCAAGGCGCGCATCGCCGTCCTCGAGGGCATCCCGGGACATGAGACCGGTGACGCGCGGCTCCGTGGCTTCCGCGACGCGCTCAAGGGCAGCCCCGGCATGGAGATCGTCGCCTCGCAGCCGGCCAACTGGGAGCGCGACCAGGGCTACAATGTTTTCCAGAACATCATGCAGGCACATCCCGACGTGAACGCGATGTTTGCGGCCAATGACCTCATGGCCCTCGGTGCCCTCGAGGCCATCGCCGCCGGCGGCAGGGCCGGCAAGATCACCGTCGTCGGCTTCGACGCCCTGGATGAGGCGCGGGCCGCCGTGAAAAAGGGCACGATGGCCGGCACCGTCGCGCAGGATCCCGCCCAGATGGGCCGCGTCGGCGTCGAGTGGGCTGCCCGCGTGCTGAAGGGCGAGACCCCGCCCGCCGACATCGCTGTCCCGATCCAGTTCGTAAAGTAACTTCCTTCTCCTATGAACAAGCCAATCAACATCGGTGTCGTGGGGCTCGGCCGGCTCGGCCGGCTCTACGCGAGATATTTCACCAACCGCCTGCCCGGCGCGCGCCTCTACGGCGTGACCGACGTGGCCCCCGAGGCCGTCAAGGCCACCGTCGCCGAGACCGGCGCGAAGGGTTTCGCGACCACCGCCGACCTGCTGGCCGACAAGGCGGTCGACGCCATCGTCGTGATGACGCCCACCAAGCTGCACGGCGAGATCGTCATCGCGGCGGCGGCCGCGAAGAAGGCGATCTTCTGCGAAAAACCCCTGTCGCTGGAGATCAGCGAGGGCGAGGCGATGAAGGCGGCCGTCGCCAAGCACGGCGTGTTTTTCCAGCTCGGCTTCATGCGCCGGTTCGACAAGGCCTACGCGGCGGCGAAAAAGCGCATCGATGCCGGCGAGATCGGCACACCGGTCATCTTCAAGTCCTCCTCGAAGGATGCGCTGCCGCCGCCGGTCGAATACCTACGCCCGGCGAGCAGCGGCGGCCTGTTCATTGACATGGGCATCCATGACTTCGACCTGGCCCGCTGGTATATGGGCGAGGTGAAGGATGTCTTCAGCGTCGGCAATTCGATCGCCTTCCCCGAGATCTCAAAGGTCGGTGACGTCGAGAACGGCCTGAGCACGATGAACTTCGTGAACGGCGGCATCGGCACCATCAGCCTGAGCCGCATCGGCATCTACGGTTACGGCATCCACACCGAGATTGTCGGCACCAAGGGCACGATCCAGATCGGTTATGACCGGGAGACGGCCATCCTCGTCATGACCAAGGACCAGATCGCCCACGACACCGTGCTGGGCTTCTACGAGCGCTTCGAGCAGGCCTACATCTCGCAGCTGCAGGACTTCGTGGACAACCTCGTGCACGGCCGGCCGGCGCCGATCGTGGCCGACGACGGCATCCGGGCGCAGCGGATCGCGATCGCCGCGACCAAGTCGCTGCACAGCGGCAAGGCCGAGAGCGTGCTCTGACGCCGGAAACTGTGTTGGGTCAGCAGGGGCGGACTCCGGTCCGCCCCTTTTTGTTTCACAGCGCGGAGAGCCAGCCGCCGTCCACGTAGATGATCTGGCCGTTCACGAAATCGGAGGCAGGGGAGGAGAGGAAGATGGCGGCGCCGATGAGGTCATCCGGCGTGCCCCAGCGCCCGGCGGGCGTGCGGCCCTTCACCCAGGAGTCGAATTCCGGCTGGGCTGCGAGGTGCTGCGTCATGTCACTGAGAATGTAGCCGGGCCCGATGCCGTTGGCCTGGATGTTGTGCTTGGCCCACTCGACGGTCATCGCCTTCGTCAGCATCTTGAGTCCGCCTTTCGCGGCCATGTAGTTGCCGGTCGTCGGCCGGCCGCCCTCGCTCATGAGCGAACAGATGTTGATGACCTTGCCGCGCCGGCGCGCGACCATGCCGGCGGCCACGGCCTGGGCAGTGAGGAACGCACCGGTCAGGTTGACGTCCAGGACCTCCTGCCATTTCGCAAAATCGAGCTCGAGCAGTGCGCCGTAGCGGTGAATGCCGGCATTGTTGATGAGGATGTCGACCGGCCCGGCGGATTGCTCCAGCTGCTGCACGCCCGCCCGCACGGCGGTCGGGTCGGTGACATTGAAGATGGCGGTGTGCGCCGTGTAACCCTTTCCACGCAGGGTGGCCGCAGCCGTCTCGGCGCGGGTCGCATCAACATCGTTGATGACCACTTCCGCCCCGGCTTCGGCCAAACCTTCGGCAAAGCGAAGACCGAGCCCGCGGCCTGAGCCGGTGATCAATGCCCGACGGCCCTTGAGGGAGAAGAGATTCATGGGGTAAAATGCCAGCTGGTTGGGAGTTAGGCATCCACGGATGTGGGACGCAATATTTTCAGACTGAGGGGATTTTTTGCTTTACCTAAAAGGGAGTAAAGGGAAAATGTAATCGTTTTCATAGATACCCCTGATGCCCCCTATCACTGCCACTGCCGGTAAGGTTGCCGGTCCACGTCATGGCTTCCCTCGCGGACTGACCTGGCTGACCCGCGAGAGCGAGAAACGCTCGGTCGCGCGCATGGACTTTGGCATCTGCCGGCTCGACCGGGGCGCGGTTCACGTGGCCACCACGGCCAAGGAATCGCTGTGGGTTCTCCTGCAGGGACGCGCCAGCGTGGGCTTCGGGGGCCAGACGGTCACCGTGGCGCGCAAGTCGGTTTTTGATGGCGGCCCGGTGGCGCTGAACTTCGGTGCCGGCGAGCCGGTGGTGATCCGCTCGCTCGCGGGCAACACCGAGTGGGCCGTGATGCGCTCCGTCAATCCGCGCATGCGCGGGGTCCGGCTCTATCGGCCCGGCGAGGTCGCACTGGAGAATCGCGGCGCCGGCCTGGCCCAGGGCGCGTGCCAGCGGCTGGTGCGCACCGTCTACGATTACACGACCCGGGGCGATTCGGCTTTCGTGATCGGCGAGGTCGTCAATCTGCCCGGCCGCTGGTCCAGTTATCCGCCACACCACCATACCCAGCCGGAAATCTACCACTACCGGTTCACCGGCGCCGCGGGCTACGGTCATGCTGAAGTGGGTGAAAACGTATACAAAGTATCCTCCGGCGACACGACCGTGATTCCCGGCGGCCTTGATCACGCCCAAGTCTCCGCGCCGGGTTATGGCATGTATTACCTGTGGGTCGTGCGCCACCTGCCCGGCCGGCCCTACCAGGGTTTCAAGGTCACGCCGGCGTATCGCTGGCTGCTCGATCCCGCCAACCAGGGCTGGAAGCCGGACAAGTCTCTTTTCCGATGAAAACCGTTCGCATCACCACCGCGGCGGCCATCGTCCGCTTCCTCCAAAAGCAATACGTGCGGCGTGACGGGGTGGAGCAACGCCTCATCAATGGCGTCGCCGGCATTTTCGGCCATGGGAATGTGACCGGCCTCGGCCAGGCCCTTGAGGAGTTCGGTGGCAAAAGCCTCCCCTTCTACCAGCCGAAGAACGAGCAGGCCATGGTCCACATGGCGATCGCCTACACCAAGACCAAGCAGCGCCTCGGCACACTGGCCTGCACTTCCTCGGTCGGACCCGGCGCGACCAACATGGTCACCGGCGCCGCGACCGCGACCATCAACCGCCTGCCCGTGCTGCTCCTGCCGGGTGACATCTTTGCCAACCGCCGCCCCGGCCCCGTGCTCCAGCAGCTCGAGTTCCCCGCCAGCCAGGACGTGAGCGTCAACGACTGCTTCCGTCCCGTCTCGAAATACTGGGACCGCATCAACCGCCCCGAGCAGATCCTCACCGCATTGCCGGAGGCGATGCGCGTGCTGGCCGATCCGGCCGAGACCGGCGCCGTCACGATCGCGCTGCCCGAGGACATGCAGGCCGAGGTCTTCGACTGCCCGGTCAATTTCTTCGCCAAAAAGGTCTACGACATCTGGCGCCCCGCGGCTGCCGCCGAGGCGGTCCGCGCCGCGGCGAAGCTGCTGCGCGCGGCGCGCAAGCCGCTGATCATCGCCGGCGGTGGCGTGCATTATTCCGACGCCTGCGCCGCGTTGCAGAAATTCGCCGAGGCCACCGGTGTTCCCGTGGCCGTCACGCAGGCCGGGAAGGGGGCTTTGTTGGAGAAACACCCGCTGGGACTCGGCGCCGTGGGCGTCACCGGCACGCTGGCGGCGAACCTGATCGCAACCGAGGCCGACGTCGTGCTCGTCGTGGGCACCCGGCTCTCCGATTTCACGACGGCGTCCAAGACCCAGTTCCAGCATCCCCGCGTCCGCTTCATCGGCATCAACGTCAATGCCGCCGACGCCGCGAAGCACGGCGCGCTGCCGCTGCTCGGTGATGCCCGCGCCAACCTGGCCGCGCTCGGCCGGGCGCTCGCCGGCTGGCGCGTGCCGCCGGCCCACCGCCGCGCCATCGCCCGGGCCCGGGCGGACTGGGAGAAGCCCTGGCGCGCGATGACCTCGCCGGCGCGCCGCAGCAAGGACGGCCTGCTCTACCAGAGCCAGGTCATCCGCGTGCTGAACGAGTTCACCGATGCCAACAGCACCGTGGTGCACGCCGCCGGCGGCATCCCGGGTGACATCCACAAGCTCTGGCGCGGCAAGTCCGCGACCGACTACCACTCCGAATACGGCTATTCCTGCATGGGCTACGAGATCGCCGGCGCGCTCGGCGTGAAACTGGCCGACCCGCGGCGCGAGGCCTACACGCTGATCGGCGACGGCAGCTACCTGATGCTGAACCACGAGATCGTCACCGCCGTGCAGGAGAAGCTGAAGATCACGATCGTCCTGACCGACAACCACGGCTTCGGCTGCATCCACAACCTCCAGCGTGCGAACGGCGGCCGCAGCTTCGGCAACGAGTTCCGTGCCCGCACGGGCCGGACCGGCCGCCTCGAGGGCGCCGCCGTGCCGGTCGATTTCATGGCCAACGCCCGCAGCCTCGGCGCCACCGTCCTGGCCGCCCATGACGAGAAGTCGCTGCGCCTGGCCCTGACCGCCGCGCGCAACCAGTCGAACACCTGCCTCATCTACATCCCCGTCACGCCGGCCTCGGTGATGCAGGGTTTCGCGTGGTGGGATGTCCCGCCCGCCGCCGTGTCCGGCGTGCCCGCCGTGCGCACGGCCCGGGCCGCCTACGACCGGGCGAAAAAGCGCCAGCAATTCTACTACTGATGATAGCCACCGTTCCCACTTCAGCTCCCGTGCTCGCCGGCTGCCAGGTCGGCGCCAACCCGATCATCTGGAGCAACGATGATTTCAACGACCTCGCCGGCGACGTGCCGCTCGACGTCATCCTGCGCGAGATGCACGCGGCGGATTTCGCCGGCAGCGAGCTCGGCCACGCCTACCCCCGCACCACCGCCGCCCTCGGCGAGGCGCTGGGCCGGCACCAGCTCAAGCTGGTGAGCGGCTGGCACAGCACCTACCTCGCGGGCAACGATTACGCGGCCGAGGAGAAGACCTTCCAGGCGCACTTGGCGCTGCTCAAGTCACTCGGCGCCACCGTGGTCATCGTCGCCGAGTGCACGCGTTGTGTGCACGGCGAGCGCGACACGGCGCTCGGCTTTGGCGACCATGACCGGCCGCGCCTGACCGAGGCGGAGTGGCCGCGGCTTTGTGCCGGACTGGCGAAATTCGCCGCGCTCAGCGCCGCGGCCGGGCTGAAGCTGGTCTATCACCACCACATGGGCACGGTCATCCAGAGCGAGGCTGAGCTCGATCGGCTGCTCGCCGGTGTGCCCGCGATGCACCTGCTGCTCGACCCCGGCCATCTCGCCTTTGCGGGGATTGATCCGCTGGCGGTCGCCCAGCGCCACGGTGCGCGCATCGCCCACGTGCACCTCAAGAGCGTGCGCCGCGAGGTCGCCGAGCAGGTGCGCCGCGAGGGCTGGTCCTTCTACCGCGCCGTGCGCGACGGCGTGTTCACCATCCCCGGGGACGGCATGGTGGATTTTCCCGCCATCTTCGCCGTGCTCGCCCGGCACCACTACCGCGGCTGGCTCGTCGTCGAGGCCGAGGAGGACCCCGTTAAGGTTGCCGCCCTGCCCAAGGCCCGGAAAGCCCGCGACTATGTCCGCACCTACGCCGGCGTTTAACCTCCCATGACCACAGCCATTTCCCGCATGCAACAGATGTCCGCGCTCGGCGCGGACTGGTGGAACGACTCCGGCGTGCCCGCCGAGCTGGGCGAGGCCGTCGGTCTCGGCGCCACCGGCGGCACCTCGAACCCGGTCATCGTCTACCAGACGGTCAAGGCCAACCCCGACCTCTGCCTGCCGCCGCTCGACCGGCTCATCGCCGACCACCCGCACGCCACCGAGGACGAGCTCACCTGGAAGCTCATCGCCGTGCTGGGCCGCGAGTCCGCCAAGAAGCTGCTCCCGGTCTTCGAGGCCACGAAGGGCGCCAAGGGCTACCTGTCGATGCAGGTGAATCCCAAGTATTACACCAGCAAGGAGCACATGGTCGCGCACGCCACCGAGCTCGCCGCCCTCGCGCCCAACATCGCCATCAAGGCGCCCGCCACCGAGACCGGCATCGCGGCGATGGAGGAGATGACCGCGCGCGGCATCCGCATCAACGCCACCGTCAGCTTTTCCGTCGCGCAGGCGCTCGCCATGTCCGCCGCCCTGGAGCGCGGCCTCAAGCGCGCCCGGGCCGCCGGCCTCAACGCCGACGCCATCCGCCCCTACATCACGCTCATGATCGGCCGCGTCGACGACCAGTTGAAGCGGGTGGTGGAGCGCGACAAGCTCACCGTCACCCCCGGCGTGGTCGACTGGGCCGGCATCGCCGTCTTCAAGCACGCCCACCGGCTCTTCCAGGCCCGCGGCCTGCCGGGCACGCTGCTCGCCGCCGCCTACCGGCATGAGGGCCACTGGTCGCAGATCATCGGCCGCGAGGTGCTGCAGACCGTCCCCTACAGCTGGTGGACCAAGTTCAACGTCTCCGCGACCGTGCCCGCGCTCACCCTCGACCAGCCGGTCGACGGCGCGATCCTCGCCGAGCTGCGCGCGAAGTTCCCGGATTTCGTCCGCGCCCACGACGAGCACGGCATGCCGTCCGCCGAATTCGGACGCTACGGCGCCACCGTCCACACGCTCCACCAGTTCCTCGGCGGCTACGCCGACCTGCTCGCGCTCGTGCGCGGCCGGATGATCCCGATGTAAACCTCCCTCCATGTCCCAACCCACGCCCTGCCCGTTTCTCATCAACGGCGAATGGCTGCGCCCCGCCGCGCTTGCCACCTCGCCCGTCTTCAACCCGTCCACGGGCGAGGTCATCGGCAGCGTGCCGCTGGCCGGCGCCGCCGAGGTCGACGCCGCCGTGGCGGCCGCGCAGGCCGCGTTCCCCGCCTGGGCCGACACCCCGGTGATCGACCGCACGCGCATCATGTTCCGCTACCGGACGCTCGTGGAGAAACATTTCGACGAGATCGCCCGCACCATTTCCCGCGAGCACGGCAAGACCTACGCCGAGTCGCGCGGCGACCTCTTCCGCGGCCTCGAGGTGATCGAGTATGCGTGTGGCGCGCCCACGCTCATGATGGGCGACATGATCGGCAACGTCGCGCGCGGCGTCGACTGCGAGACCACCCGCTACCCGCTCGGCGTCTGCGTCGGCATCACGCCCTTCAACTTCCCGGCGATGATCCCGCTGTGGATGTTCCCGCTGGCGCTGGTCACCGGCAACACCTTCGTGCTCAAGCCGAGCGAGCGCGTGCCGTTCACCGCCATCCGCCTGGCCGAGCTGCTCACCGAGGCCGGCCTGCCGAAGGGCGTCTTCAACCTCATTCACGGCGGCAAGCCCGCGGTCGACGCGCTGCTCACGCATCCGCTGGTCAAGGCCGTGTCCTTCGTGGGCTCGACGCCGATCGCGCGCTACATCCACCAGACGGCCACCGCGCACGGCAAGCGTGTGCAGGCCAACGGCGGCGCCAAGAACTACGTGTTCGTCCTGCCCGACTCGGACGTCAACAAGACGGTCGAGGGCGTGATGAACGCCGCGTTCGGCTGCGCCGGCGAGCGCTGCATGGCGGGCTCCTCGGTCATCACGGTCGGCAACCGCGGCCGCCACCTCATGGGCGAGCTCGCGGCGGCCGCCAAGGCCCTCAAGGTCGGCCGCACCGACGGCGAGGCGCAGCCCGACATGGGCGCGCTCATCACCGCCGCGCACCGCGACCGCGTCCTCGGCCTGGTCGAGTCCGGCCTGGCCGCCGGCGCGAAGCTCGTGGCCGACGGCCGCGGGGTGAAGGTGCCCGATGCGCCGAAGGGTTTCTATCTCGGCGCGACCGTCGTCGAGGACGTGCAGCCGGACATGGCGCTGGCCCGCGAGGAGGTCTTCGGCCCCGTGCTGAACGTCCTGCACCTCGACCACCTCGAGGACGCCATCGCGCTCGCCAACAAGTCCGCTTACGGCAACGGCGCCGCCATCTTCACCAACTCCGGCAAGGCGGCGCGCGAGTTCAAGCACCGCGTCCAGTGCGGCATGATCGGCATCAACATCGGCGTGCCCGCCTCGCTGGCGATGTTCCCCTTCAGCGGCTGGAACGACTCGTTCTTCGGCGACCTGCACATCCAGGGCAAGGAGGGCGTGTGGTTCTATACCCAGCAGAAGGTCACCACCACGCGCTGGATCGCCGAGGGTGTCGGCGACGTCTGGCGGAAATGAATGCCATGACCTGACCCCAACCCCAGCTTCACCCCTCCCGCGGGACCCCTCGCCGCGTGCTTCGTCAGTTTCCGTTACCCATGTTCACCAAACCAAGACCATCCATGACCCCGATACCCCAAGTCAGTCCCCCCACCGGCGGTTTCCGCCGTTTGCTCGCCTGCTTCCTTGGCCTGTCCCTCGCGTTGACCAGCGCGTGGGCGCAGACCGGCGCCGGTTCCATCTCCGGCAAGGTCACCGACACCAGCGGCGCGCCCCTGCGCGGCGCCCGCGTGACGATCGACAGCCTCAACCGCGACACCGCGACCAACAGCGACGGCAGCTTCCACCTCGGCAGCATCGCCGCCGGCACCTACACGGCGCACATCTCCTACCTCGGCCTGCCGTCGAAGGATATCCCGGTCACCGTCGTCGCCGGCCAGCCGGCCAGCCTCGACGCCAAGCTGGGTGACGAGGTCGTCCAGCTCGAGAAGTTCACCGTCGAGGGCCAGCGCGTCGGCCAGGCCCGCGCGCTCAACGAGCAGCGCGCCTCCGACAACCTGAAGAGCATCGTCTCGTCCGACGCGCTCGGCCGCTTCCCCGACCAGAACGCCGCCGAGACCCTCGGCCGCATCAGCGGCGTGTCGCTCGCCCGCGACCAGGGCGAGGGCCGCTTCATCTCCATCCGCGGCGTCGATCCCGACCTGAACAACACGCAGCTCAACGGCGTGAACATCCCGGCCTCCCAGGAGGACAGCCGCTCGGTCAACCTGGACGTCTTCCCGGCCGACCTCCTCGACTCCATCGAGGTCGTGAAGGCCATCACGCCCGACATGGACGGCGACGCCATCGGCGGCAGCGTGAACCTCAAGACCCAGACCGCCTTCAGCATGCCCGGCCGCATCCTCCGCGTCGCCGCCGAGGGCCAATACAGCGAGCTCTCCGGCGAGTGGGGCCACAAGGCCAGCGTGGTGTGGGGTGACAAGTTCAACGACGGCAAGCTCGGCGTGCTCATCGCGCTCAGCGACGCCAAGCGCTTCTTCGCGTCCAACGGCAGCGAGGCCGACGACAATCCCTGGGTTTCCGACGCCAGCGCGACCCCGGGCACCTTCTACCTCACCCCGGGCGGCGACCTCCAGCACCGCGAATACAATATCAACCGCCTGCGCCGCGGCATCAACTTCTCGGTCGATTTCAAGCCCGCGCCCGGCGACAGCTACTACTTCCGGGGCGTCTACAGCCACTTCTCGGACTATGAGAGCCGCTTCCGCACCCGCTTCCGCGGCCGCGCGGCCAACGCCGTGCCGACCTCCGACTTCACCGGCGTCATCACCGGCCGCCCCATCGTGGTCGACCTGAAGGACCGCACCGAGGACAACAACGTCTGGTCCTTCACCGGCGGCGGCGAGAACCAGCGTGGCGACTGGGTCATCGATTACTCCGCTTCCTGGGCCCGCGCCGAGCTGGACGATCCGTTCCGCTACCAGCCCGCCTTCCAGAGCGCCAACACGACCTGGAACTACGACCTGACCGACCCGCAGCGCGCGGTCTTCACCGGCACCGGCACGACGCTGGCGCCCTCCGCCTTCCGCTTCACCTCCTGGGCCCTGGACAACGGCCTCAACACCGAGGACGAGTGGACCGCCAACCTCAATGCCAAGCGCGAGATCACCCTCGGCGGCCACAGCGGCCACGTGAAGTTCGGCGGCAAATACCGTGCCAAGGCCCGCAGCGTGAACATCGGCAGCACCGCCGTCATCCCGACGGCCACCAACACGCTCACCCTCGCCAATGTCGCCCGCACGAGCGCCCGCGGCGTCAACCCGACCTTCGCCAGCGTCGACCCGGCGGCGTTCCGCGCCTACTATGCGGCCAACCCCGGCCAGTTCGGCATCAATGCCGCCGCCACCACGGTCAACAACACCATCGAGGACTATGAGACCGACGAGAACATCTTCTCCGTCTACGGCATGGGCGACGTGACCATGGGCAAGCTGACCCTCATCGGTGGCGCCCGCCTGGAAAACACCCAGTTCGAGAACCGCGCCTGGAGCGTGGAGGACGAGGACCCGGCCACGCTGGCCCGCACCTCGGCCGACCGCAGCTACTCGAACTTCCTGCCCAGCCTCATCGCCCGCTACGACTTCACCTCGCGCCTGGTCGGCCGCGCCTCCGTCACCAGCACGCTGGCCCGCCCGAAGTTCCTCGACGCCTCGGCCAGCCGCTCCGTGGAGGACGACGACGTCACCCAGGGCAACCCGAACCTGAAGCCCTACCGCTCCACCAACTGGGACGCCTCGCTCGAGTTCTACCCGAAATCGCTCGGCGTCATCACGGTCGGCGTGTTCCACAAGGACATCCAGGACTTCATCTTCTCGCAGGTCATCGCCGGCGGCGCCCCGAATGGCGTCAACAGCCTGACCACGCCGCTCAACGGCGACTCCGCGACGGTGACCGGCCTCGAGGCCGACTTCCAGCAGCAGTTCACGTTCCTGCCCTCGCCGTTCGACGGCCTCGGCATCTATGCCAACGTCACGCTCACGGACAGCGAGTCCGTGCTCGGCGGCTCCCGCTCGGGGGAGAAGGTGCCGTTCCTCAACCAGTCCAAGAAGCTCGGCAACCTTGCGCTGTCCTATGAGAAATACGGCTTCTTTGCCCGCGTGTCGCTCACGCACCGCAGCCGTTACCTCAGCCTGTTGGGCGCCAACACCGCCGGCGACCAATACGTCGAGGACCACTCGCAGGTCGACATCAGCACGAACTACAAGTTCTCCCCGCGCTTCACCGTCTATGCCGAGTTCATCAACGTCACGAACGAGCCCTACTCGGCCGTCTACAACGTGACCAACGGCCTGCGCAAGGCGGAGTTCTACAACTGGTCGGCGAACGCCGGCGTCAAGGTGTCGTTCTAAGCCCTGGTCACTTCCCGACGGATTACGGCTTTGTAATCCGCCGGCATTTTTCCCGCAATCAGGGCCGGCCATGCTGCCGGCCTTGATTTTATCCACCCTCCCATGAAAAAAATTACGCTCCTCCTGGCCGCCCTCTCCCTCGTCACCGCCGCCCCCCTGTCCGCCAAGCCGGGCAAGACCGGGCCCGCGCCCGACGCGATCAAGCCCCGCATCGTCACCGAGCCCACGAAGCACGACACCGACGACCCGGCGATCTGGATCAACCCGGCCAACCCGGCCGAGAGCCTGGTCCTCGGCACCGACAAGAACACCGACGGCGCCCTCTACGTCTGGGGCCTCGACGGCAAGATCAAGCAGGACAAGGTCGTCCGCGGCCTCGTCCGCCCCAACAACGTCGATATCGCCTATGGGGTCATGCTGGGCGGCAGGAAGACCGACATCGCCGTCGTCACCGAGCGTTACGCCCACCGCCTCCGCGCCTACCGCCTGCCCGACATGGCGCCCGTCGACAACGGCGGCATCCCGGTCTTCGAGGGCGAGCTGGCCCGGGACTGCATGGGGATCGCACTCTACACCCGCGCCGCCGACGGGGCCGTGTTTGCCATTGTCTCCCGCTCCGACTACCAGTCGCCGAAGCAGGGCTACCTGCACCAATACCGCCTCGTCGACGACGGCAACGGCGTCCTGCGCGGCGTGTTCACCCGTTCGTTCGGCGAGTGGAGCGGCACCAAGGAGATCGAGGCCATCGCCGTCGACAACGAGCTCGGCCATGTCTGGTTCGCCGACGAGAACTACGGCATCCGCAAATACCACGCCGATCCCGCGGCCGACGATGCCGACGAACAGCTGGCCGTCATCGGGCTCGACGGCTTCGCCGAGGACCGCGAGGGCATCTCGATCTACAAGACCGGCCCCGGCACCGGCTACATCATCGTCTCCAACCAGCAGGACAACTCCTTCCGCCTCTACACCCGCGAGGGCACGGCGGCCGATCCGCACGCCCACGCCTTGGTGAAGAGCGTGAATGTCTCCACCATCGAGAGCGACGGCAGCGAGGTGACCAACGTGGCCCTGCCGGGCTTCCCGAAGGGCCTCTTCGTCGCGATGAGCAACGGCAAGGTCTTCCACTACTACTCGTGGGAAGACATTATCGCCGCAAAGTAACCCCGCGTTCTCCGCCCATGAAATCCCGCCTCCTCTCCCTCGTCGCCGGCCTGTTGCTGGCCCTGCCGGCCTTCGGGCAGGCGCCGCTGCCGGACGGCAGCCTCCGCTTCCTCGTCGTGGGTGACTGGGGCCGTCGCGGCGCCCACCACCAGAAGGAAACCGCCGAGCAGATGGGCCGCACCGCCGCGGCCACGGCGGCCCAGTTCGTCGTCGCCACGGGCGACAACATCTACGACGACGGCGTCGCCTCGGTGCACGACTCGCTGTGGAAATACTCCTTCGAGGACATCTACACCGCGCCGTCGCTGCAGGTCCCGTGGTATGTCTCCCTTGGCAACCACGATTACCGCACCAACCCGCAGGCCCAGGTCGAATACACGCTCTTCAGCCCGCGGTGGAAGATGCCGGCCCGTTACTACAGCGTCGTCTGGCAGGTCACGCCCGAAGTGGCTGCCGAGTTCTTCGTCATCGACACCTCGCCGTTCATCTCCGGCTACTACCACGATCCCAAGTATGTGAAGTCCGTCACCGGCCAGGATACCAAGGCGCAGCTGGCGTGGTTGGAGCAGAAACTGGCCGCCTCGACCGCCCGCTGGAAGTTCGTCGTGGGCCACCACACCATCTACTCGTCGTCCGCCAAGCACGGGGACAACGAGGACATGATCCGGACCTTCCGCCCGCTCCTGGAGAAATACGGCGTGCAGGCCTACCTCAACGGCCACGATCATGACCTGGAGGTCATCAAGGAGGGGCCGGTTCACTACATCACGTCCGGCGCCGGCTCCTCGGTGCGCGGCGAGATGAAGCCCGGGGCGAACTCGCTTTTCGCCAACGGCACCGAGTCCGGCTTCCTGGCCGTGAAGCTCACGCCGGAGAGCTTCGATTACGAGTTCATCAACTGGCAGGGCCGGGTGCTCTTCGCCTCCCGGATTCCGGCCCGGTGACGGGGTTAAATCCGTGGTCGCAAACTCCAAACCCCCGGTGCAGATGACATGGAGTGCTCGCCACCGCGAGTGACCGACCCGCAGGTGAATCCCGCCCCATCCAATCAGTCGCGCTGGTTCGCCGAGGAGGTGCAGCCCCACGAGCGCGCCCTCCGGGCCTACCTACGGGCGCGTTTCCCCACGCTGGCCGACCAGGACGATTTGGTGCAGGAATCCTACATCCGCGTCCTGCGGGCCAAGGCCGCGGGTAAGATCAACTACGTCAGGGGTTTCCTCTTCACCACGGCCCGCAATGCTGCCCTCGATTTCTTCCGCCGGCGCGGGACGACCCCCACGGAGACGCTAACCGATTTCGGCGAGCAGGCCGTCTTGCATGAGGCTCCCGATGTCGCCGAGATTATCAGTCAGCAGCAGGAACTCGAGGTCCTCGCCGAGGCCGTGCAGGCGCTGCCCGAGCGCTGCCGGCAGGTCGTGGTGCTGCGCTATTTCGACGGGCTGGCCTACAAGGAGATCGCCGCGCGACTCGGCATTTCCGCCGAAACCGTCAAGGTGCACCTCGCCGCCGGCATGCGCCGGTGCGGCGAACATTTCCGCCGGCGCGGCCTGCTGGACGCCGGACTCAACCCTCCGCCATGACTGAGCCGATGCATGCTCCCTCGACGGAAGACGAGACCATCATGGCCCGGGCCGCCGCCTGGCTGGTGCGCCGGGACGAAGGGTTCACCGAGGCGGAAGCCGCGGCTTTTTCAACCTGGGAGGCGGCCGATTCCCGCCACGCTGCCGCGGTCGCCGACCTGGAGGCGACCAGCCGGCTGCTCGGCCGGCTGCCGCAGCTGGGCAACCCGGCCTGGCTCGCCGCATCCCGTGGAGCCGTGCGTCCGGTCCGCCGCCGGCGGATCGCCCCGCGGGTCTTCGCCGCGGGCCTCGGCCTGGCCGCCGCCCTTGCGGTGATCCTCTGGGTGAGCCGGCCGGAGCCCTACGACCGGACCTTTGTCACGGCGGATGGCGGGTATGAACGCGTGATGCTGCCCGACGGATCCTGCATCGAGCTGAATGCCGGCAGCCGGGTGCATGTCCGGTTGTTGCCCGGTGAGCGGCAGGTGACGCTGGCCGGCGGCGAAGCCCACTTCAGCGTCGCCAAGGATCCGTCGCGGCCGTTCGTGGTCAGCGCCGGCTCCGTGTCGGTGCGCGCGGTGGGCACGGCCTTCAACGTCCGCCTGTCCGCCGCGGCGGTCGAGGTTCTGGTGACGGAAGGTCGGGTGCAGGTGGCCCGCACCCTGGCGGTGCGGGCACCGGTCCCGGAAACGCCCCTGCTGGTGGCGGGTGACCGGGCGGTGATTGCCGGGGACGGTCCGGCGGCGCCGCGCATCGAGCGCATTGAGCCGGCCGCCATGCGCGAGGCCCTGGCCTGGCAGGCGCCCCGCCTGGTCTTTGTCGAGACGCCCCTCGCCGAGGTCGTGGCGCAGTTCAACCGGCGCAACCGCGTGCAGCTGGAGCTCGACGGTCCCGAGCTCGCGGCCCGGCCGGTGGGCGGCAGTTTCCAGGCGGACCAGGTGGAAGTGTTTGTCCGCCTCCTGGAGAGCAGCGGGGACATCGCGGTCGACCGGCTGCCGGACGGGCGTGTGCGGCTCCGTCGGTCGCGCTGAGGACCGGGCAAAAAAACGGCCGCCGGGGCTAACCCATTTCGCGAGGCCGCGCGTCTTGGTGGTGTTCCGGATACTTTTCACCGGAACGTCACCCCCGCGGCTTTCCCGCCGTGATCACCCCTCCACCATCCTGCGCCATGACCCTGCTTTCACTGGCTCTGCATCTGTTCCCGGCCCGGTTTGCCCGCGGTCGGCCCGTCCTCCTGCTGCCGCTGCTTCTGGCCGCGCTCCAACTGGGAGCGGCGGAGCCGGCGCGGAAAACCTACGACCTGCCCGCCGGCGAGGCGGTGGCAACCCTGCGGGCCTTTGCCGAACAGTCCGGTGAACAGGTCGTCTACATGGTCGAGAATGTCCGCGGCGAGCGCACGCGGGCGGTGGCCGGCACCTTCACCGCCCGGGAGGCGCTGGATCGCATGCTGGCCGACACAAAGCTGGCCGCCTCGCAGGACGAGGCCACCGGCGCCCTGGTGGTGGGCCGCCGCGAACCGGCCCGGCCGCCGCGCGAGGAGGCCCGGCCGAAGATGACGCCCGAGCCCGCCCAGCCTCCGGACGGGGTCCTCAAGCTCGAGTCGTTCGTGGTCACCGGTTCCAACATCCGGCGCACAGACTACGAGACCGTCCAGCCCGTCACCCGGCTGAGCACCGACCTGGGCACGGGCGGGGTCGCGACGCCGCTCGACCTGATGCGGCGCGTGCCGGTGCTGGGGGCCCTGAGCGCTTACGAGAACCAGGACGGCGGCCGCGTGCGCGGCAGCGCCAGCAGCATCAACATGCGCGGCCTGGGCGGCCAGAACACGCTGATCCTTTTCAACGGCCGGCGCCTGCCCAACTACAGCCTGGCGCTGGGCGGACTGGTCTTCGTCAACATCAACAACCTGCCGCTCGCCGCGGTGGACCGGGTGGAGATACTCCGCGACGGCGCCAGCGCAATCTACGGCGCGGATGCCACCGCGGGCGTAGTCAATTTCATCACCAAGCGGAACGCCGATGAGCGGCGGCTGAACCTCCGCTTCGGGGACACGACGGACGGCGCCGCGCCGGAATACCGCGCGACCTTCACCTACGGCCGGCGGTTTTCCGACAACAACGGCGGCCTGCTGGTGGTGGTCGATGCCTTCAGCCGCCAGAAGCTGATGGCACG
The DNA here is from genome assembly GCA_041917235.1 of Lacunisphaera sp. Classification (GTDB taxonomy): domain Bacteria; phylum Verrucomicrobiota; class Verrucomicrobiia; order Opitutales; family Opitutaceae; genus Lacunisphaera. The sequence goes on from JAYRXZ010000005.1 coordinate 58,655, forward strand.
CGACCGCGCGTTCGCGGTGCGCGGTGACTCGCGCGGGCTGGTGCCGGAGCCATTCGGCTCGGCGGCGAACTGGAATTTCCTGACCAACATCGGCCCCTATGCTTCCTTCACCGTGGTGGCCCAGAGCGGGGCGCCGAACACGCTCCCGGGGTTTGCCAGCAACAGCGCGTATGTCGATTTCGACGGGACCCTGCGCAGCGGCACCCGCAGCCCCGCCAACTACTACAACGACGCGGATTACTTCTCCCTGGTGCCCAGCCGCGAGTCGCGCGACATCTACCTGTCGCTTGACCGGAAGCTCGGCCGGCGCCTGGAATTCTTCACCGAGCTGTCCTACAACGACGTGGTCTCCGAGGTGGCGCAGTCGCCCATGACGATCGCCAGCACGCAGAACATCGACGCGACAGGCAGCCCGATGGTGATTCCGGCCACCAATTACTACAATCCGTTCGGCACGCGCTTCTACGGTCCCGGCACGGCCAATCCCGGCATCGCGCCCCGGGCGGTGCAGTTCAACTACCTCGAGCCGGGCTTCGGGCCGCGGCTCGGCCGCATCAGCACGAACCAATCGCGGTTGGTAGCCGGCCTGCGCGGCGGCTTCGGGGCGACCTGGACCTGGGAGACGGGCGCGCTCCAGGCCCGGAACGAGGCGCGGGATCTGACCCGGAACCTGATCCGGCGCAGCGCGCTGGTCGCCGCCCTGGCCCGCTCCACGCCGGATGCGTTCAACATGTTCGGCGGGCCGAACGCCAACGCCGAGCCCGTCCTCGCCGGCATCCGCATCGACAGCTACCTGGGGGGCACCTCCACCCTCCGGTTGTGGGACGCGAAGGCTGCGGGCGAGCTCTGGACGCTGCCGGCCGGTCCGCTGCAGCTGGCCATGGGCGTGGAATACCGCGACGAGGCGCTGCGCAGCGATTACCCCGATGTCTACCGCGACGGCGACCTGCTGAACACGGCGGTGCAAACCGGCTTCGTGGCCGACCGCGATGTGCGCTCGGCTTATGCGGAGTTCGCCGTGCCCCTCGCGCACGACGACGACCGGCGGTTTTTCCGCCGGGCGGAACTCCAGTTGGCCGGCCGCTGGGAGAACTTCTCCGGCTTCGGTTCCGCCGCGAAACCCCGGGCCGGGATTTCCGGCGTGGTGCTCCCGGGGTTGTTCGTGCGCGCCTCGGTGGGGGCGGGGTTTCGCGCGCCCACCCTGACGCAGCTCTACGGCGGCATCGCCAGCAGCATGGCGGCGCGGGTGGACTCCTTCCGGCCGCAGGATGGCAACATCCGCCGGACCATCCTGCAGCCGCCGAACCCCGCGCTCCAGCCGGAGGAGACGAAGTCGCACACGGTGGGCGTCGTGTGGGAGCCGGCCTTCCTCCGCGGCTTCTCGGTCGAGATCGATTGGTGGAGCTACAGGCTCAAGGACCAGATCAATGTCATCAGCCGCGACACCGAGCTGGCGCTCGAGGTGGCGGGCGGGGCCTACTCGAACCCGTATGTCGTGCGCGTGGCGCCGACGTCGGCGGTGCCGGTCGGCCCGATCCTCTCCATCACGGAGCCGCTGATGAACTTCTCGTTGGCGGAGACTTCGGGCTACGACTTCAACGTGACCTACCGGCACGGTCGCAAGGAGTCCGGCCTGCTGACGCTCGGCGCCGACGCGACCTACATCGACGAGTATGCGGTGCAGCTCGATGCGACCCAGGCGGCGGTTTCATTTCCGGCCGACTCCAGCCGGCCGCGTTTCAAGGGCACCGGGCGCGTCGAGTGGGAACGCCGGGCGTGGGCGGCACGCGTTTCCTGCCAGTATACCTCCAGCTACCTGCCCGCCGATCGCGTGACCGTGTCCGGGCAGAATTATGAGATGCCGGCTTACACCACTTGGGACGGCTCGGTGTCGCACACCTTCGGCCGCAAAGGTCCCTTCAAGGGCATCACGGCCACGGTGGGCGTGAACAATCTTCTGAACGATGCCCCGCCCGCCTATCCGGTGCGCCAGGGCTATGACGCCCGGTTGTTCAGCCCGCAGGGCCGCTTCGCCTACCTGAACGTCGGGATCAATTTCTGATGAGCATTCCCGGTCCATGGGTAAAACGGATTTTCCTGGCCATGGCCCTCGGGTCTGGCCTGGCCGGGAAAATCCTGCCGGCCGCGGTGACCGCGCCAGTCTTCCAGCTCGATTATCCCTTTCCCACGGCGGACAAGCCGCAGTCAAAGCTCTGGTTCAGCCAGGATCACTGGTGGGCGCTGCTGCCCCGTGCCGACGGTCCCTCCCTCTGGCAGCGCACGGCTGCCGGCTGGAAGGAACATCCGGAAATCCATGCCGCCTTGCGCGGCGTGCCCGGGCGGGCGGACGTGTGGTGCGATCGCGACGGGGTCATGGCGGTGAGCGTGGCGGACCGGATGATGGCGGTCTTCCGTCTCCAGCCGACGGGGGCCCCCGCGCCCGCCTGGCGCGCGGAATTGCTGGCGCGCTTGCCTGCCCCGGCGACGGACAGCATCGAGACGGCGACCATCGCGCGCGATCGCGCGGGAACCTGGTGGGTGGCCGCAGTCGTGCAGGGCAAGGTTTACGCGTGGTCCTCGCCCGACGGCCGGTTCTGGCCGCCGCCGGAGAACCTGGCGAAGGGCCTCGATCCCGACGACATCTGCACCGTCACGCCCCTGGCGGACGGGGTTGGGGTGATCTGGTCCAACCAGAAGAAGGAGGAAGTGATGCTGCGCCGTCATCGCACGGGCCAGGCGGCCTCCGAGTGGGAGCCGGCGGAGGCGATCCAGCGTGGCGACGCCACCGCGGATGACCACCTGCATGCCGTGTTGGCTGCCGATGGCACGTTGTGGGTCGCGACCAAGAACAGCGTGGATCGCGAGGAGGCGCCGCAGTTCGTGCTGCGGGTCCGCGCGCCGGCGGGGGCATGGCGCAATTTCCCCTACGGCATCCTGATGCCGGGGCAGGAAATCAGCCGGCCGGTGGTCGTGCTGGCGGGCACTCCCCAGGAGGCCTATGCGGGACACAGTATTTTCGAGCCGTCCGGCCGCTCCGCGATCCTCTTCGGCCGCGTCGATCTCTCCCGGCCCGAAGTGGTGGCCGGTCTGACGACGGTGATCACCCCGGTCGCCGATCGTCATGCCCGGGTCAATGATGTGACCGCCAGCAAGGCGCCCATGCCCGGTAATGCACCATGGATTGTGCTGGCCTCGGATGGGGCCGGGCGTGTTTACGAGGCCGACTTGCGTGCAATCCTCACCAAGCCCTGACCGGAACGGGCCGGTTCCGACGGATGGGCGGGCGGGACGTGTCAGGCGGTGGAATGTCCGATTCCTTTCCTTTTTGTAATTTGGCGGAAAGCATGGGGAAATACCCGCTGGGCAATCTATGTAAAAACGCCCGCAAAACCACGCACCATGCGAATCCCGGGAATCAAGGAGTATGCGAAACCTGCCGCCTTTGCGGCGGGCTTTCTGTTCCTTGCCTTGATTGCGAAAGCCGCCGGACCGCTGGCCCACTCACACAACGACTATGAGCAGCCCCGGCCGCTGCTCGACGCGCTGGCCCTCGGCTTCGACAGCATCGAGGCCGATGTCTGGCTGGTGGACGGGCGGTTGCTGGTGGCCCACGAGGCGGCGCAGGTGCAACCCGAGCGCACGCTGGAGGCGCTCTACCTCGACCCGCTCCGGGAGTGGGTGAAACAACCGGACCGCCGCCCGCTCATCCTGCTCATCGATGTGAAGACCGAGGCCGTGACGACCTATGCCGCGCTGGACGCCGTGCTGGGAAAATATCCTGATTTGTCAGCCGGCGTCCGCTTCATCATCTCGGGCAACCGCGCCCGTGAAGCCATGGAGCGGCAGCCGCACCGCCGGGCGGCCATGGATGGGCGGATGGACGATCTCGCCACCGACGCGCCCGCGGACCTGATCCCGCTGGTCAGCGACAACTGGGCGAAGTTCTTTGCGTGGCGCGGGGAAGGGGACTTTCCGGCCGCCGACCGGGAACGGCTCCGGCAATTCGTTGCGCAGGCCCGCGCGCAGCAGCGCTTGCTGCGTTTCTGGAACACCACGAACAATCCCGTCGTCTGGCGCGAATTGCGCGCGGCCGGTGTGGATGTCATCGGCTCGGATGATCTGCTGGCCCTCCGCCGGTTTCTCGATACACCCTGAACCGTCATGCGCATCCTGGTCATCGAGGACGATCCGAAGCTCGCCGCCTTTGTCGCGGGCGGGCTGAAGCAGGCCGGTTTCGCGGTGGATCACGCGGCCGACGGCCTCGACGGCCTGGCGCTGGCCCGGCAGGGACACTACGCCGCCGCGGTCGTCGACCTGATGCTGCCCAAGCTCGACGGTCTCGCTCTCATCGAGACCCTGCGCTCCGAGAAGAACCAGCTGCCCGTCATCATCCTTAGCGCCCGCGCCAAGCTCGACGACCGCATCCGCGGGCTGCAGGCCGGCGGCGACGACTACCTGACCAAGCCCTTCGCCTTCTCCGAGCTCCACGCCCGCCTCCAGTCGCTCATCCGCCGCTCGCAGCCGGGCGAGGCCGTGACGGAGCTCAGCGCGGGCGGCGTCACGCTCAACCTGCTGACCCGCGAGGTGACGCGCGGCGGCCGCAAGCTCGACCTGCAGGCGCGCGAGTTCGCGCTGCTCGAGCTGCTGCTGCGGCACGCCGGCCGGGTGCTCACCAAGACTTTCCTGCTCGAGCGGCTGTGGGACTACAGCTTCGACCCGCAGACCAACGTCGTCGACGTCCTCGTCTGCCGCCTGCGCGGCAAGGTCGACCGCGATTTCGACGCCAAGCTCATCCAAACGGTGCGGGGAGCCGGTTATGTCCTCAAGGCCGACTGAACCGGCGGACGGCGGCTCCGTGCTCCGCCGGGTTACCGGGGCGTTCGCCTTCCGGCTCAGCCTCTATTACGCGGCGTTCTTCAGCCTGCTGGCCGTCGGTTTCTTCATCTTCGCCTACTTCACGCTGCTGGACACCCTCCGCGAAAAGGACCGCGACGCGGCCAAGGCCGAGATCGAGCGCCTCGTCCTGATCCACGGGCGGAGCGGGCTCGACGGCATCCACGCGGCCTATGCCGATGCGGCGGACCGCGAGCGTAACGAGTTCTTCGTCCGCGTCGCCCCCGGCGCCGGGGCGGAGCCCGCGCTGCTGGTCGTGCCGCGGCAGGGCAAGGATTTCGACCTGGCGCGCGTCGCCCTCCCGGCGGTGCCGGCGGGCGAGCGGTCGTGGGAGGAAATCCCGACGCCCGACGGCACGCGGACCTGGGTGGTCTACACGACGCGCCTGCCGGACGGTCCGTTGCTCCAGGTCGGCGCCCGCACGGCCGACCGGGCCGACCTGCGCGAGGATTTTCTCGAGATCTTCCTCAAGCTGGTATTGCCGGCGATCGTGCTCGGCCTGCTCGGCGGCTTCTGGCTCATGGTGCGGGCTCTCGCCCCGGTGAGGAAAATCCTCGGCACCGTGCGCACCATCCTCGACACCGGCGACCTCGGCGCCCGCGTGCCGGCCCGCCCGGGCGGCGACGATCTCGGCCAGCTGGCCACGCTCTTCAACCGCCTGCTGGACCGCAACGAGGCGCTGATCCGCGGCATGCGCGAGGCGCTCGACAACGTCGCGCACGACCTGCGCACGCCGCTGGCCCGCATGCGCGGCGCGGCCGAGCAAGCCCTGCAGGATCCCGCCGATGCCGCCGCGGCCCGCGAGGCGCTGGCCGACACGGTCGAGGAGACCGAGCGCGTGCTCACCATGCTCCGGGCGCTGATGGACATTTCCGAGGCGGAGACCGGGGCGATGAAACTCCACCGCGAGCCGGTCAACCTGAACGACGTGCTCTGCGGCGTGGCCGGCCTCTACGAGTATGTGGCCGAGGAGAAGAAGATCCGGCTTGCCGTCGAGGTCGCGCCCGACCTCGCGGTCTCCGCCGACAAGGTCCGCCTGCAGCAGGCCGTGGCCAACCTGGTGGACAACGCCCTCAAATACAGCCCGGGCGGCACGGAGGTCACCTTGGCGGCGCGCGGGACCCCGGGTGGGGGCGTTGAGATCACGGTGCGCGACCAGGGGCCCGGCATTGCGCCGGAGGACCTGCCGCGCATCTGGGACCGGCTTTACCGCGGCGACAAGAGCCGCTCCCAGCGCGGTCTCGGCCTGGGCCTGAGCTTCGTGCGGGCCATCGCCCAGGCCCACGGCGGCGGGGCCGGGGTGCACAACCTGCCCGAGCGGGGCGCGCTGTTTACCGTCAGTCTGCCGGGGACCGCCGCGCCGTGAGGCCGGATCAGGTCCCGTTGGCGAGGGCCAGGGTGCGGGGGAAGAGGATGTTGTTCTCCTTGTGCACGTGGCGGTGCAGGTCGGCTTCGAACTCGGCCAGGCCGGCGAGCAGCGCGCGGTGCGTGTTGCAGGCGTCGGCGTTGGGGGTGAAGCCGTCGGTCAGCAGGCGCAGCTTGGCGGTCAGGTTGCCGGCGGACTCGTGCTCGGCCTCCATCTGCCGGATGGGATTCGCGATGGAGCCGCAGTGGAAACCGTCGGCGGTGCCGGCCTCGATCTGCCGGACGAGCGGGAAGAGGACGGTCTCCTCCTTTTGCATATGGCTGAACATCTCTTCCGCCAGGTCGCGCACCGTGGCGGCCAGCTGGGGCAGGCGGGCGTCGCGCCAGCCGTGCTTGGTGGCGACGCGGTCGGCCATCTCCGCGAGGCGCGGCAGCTCCTGCTTCAGGTAGGCGTGATGGGTGGACTCGATGTGGTCGGCCAGCTGACCAAGGCCCATCGCGGCGGCGTCCACCTCGGCCGGGCCGGCGGCGAAGGCGGCGCCGGCGGTCTCGATCAGGGTGATGGTGGTGCCAACCTCCAGGCCGAGGCGCGCGCACGCGGCGGCGAGGGTCTGCTTGCCGCCGCAGCAATAGTCGATGCCGAGCGACTCGAAGATGCGGGCGAGCTGGGGCCGGGCGGCGACGAGGTTGCCGATGGTGGTTTCGGGCGTGATGGCGGGCAGGGTCGTGGTGGACATGTCCCCACTATCGCACCGGCCGGCGCCGCCCGCCTTGAGCCAGGTCAAGTTCCCGGACAATTTCCCGATCCCGGCGGCACGCCGACCATGTGCCGGAGGCGTTGCCCGATGGTTTCCGCGGCGGCGATGAGATCGGCGGCCTCCGCCGGCGCCAGGCGGGCGCGGCACTGGCGCGCCCAGAGCCCCAGCCAGGCTTGAAAGTGGCGCTCCTCCAGGCCGAGCGACAGGTGCTTCTGGGGCATGGCCCCGCTGTAAAGGCTGGGGCCGCCGGTCACGCCCGACCAGAAATCGGCGATTTTCTCGAGATGCGCGGGCCAGTCCTCGATGTGCGCCGCGAAAATGGGGGCGATTTCCCGGTGCTGGCGGACGTCGGCGTAGAAATATTTCAGCAGCTCCACCAGCTGCGGTCGGCCGCCGAGGCGCACAAACAGGGAGGCGGGAGGTGAAGCGGGTGCCGGCATGGGCGGTCAGGTCTCGCCGAGGTTCTTCCGCAGGCGTGCGGCGAGGACGCCCGCATTGAGCACGGTGATGGCCTTGGGCGCGACCTGGATGAGTTTCTCGTCGCGCAGGCGGGCCAGGGTCCGGGAGAGCGTCTCGCTGCTCGTGCCGAGCTCGGCGGCGAGCACGCGCTTGGTGCCGGGCAGCTTGATCACGCCGCCGTGCGCGGCGCGGCCGTGCTTCACCAGCCAGTTCAGCATCCGGGTTTCCACGTCCTTCAGCGTCAGGTCATCCAGCATGCCCACGATCACGCGGAGGTGCGTGCTCATCGAGCCGAGCATGCGCAGCGCGAGGTCGGGCCGGCGGCCGATGAGGTCGAGCACGGGTCCCTTGGGCAGCAGCAGGATCGAGCTTGGCTCGACGGCGCGCGCGTCGGCCGGGTAGCCGGTGGGCGAGGCGAGGGCGGCCTCGGCGAAGGACTCGCCGCTGCGAAAGACATGGATGACCTGCTCCTTGCCCGCGGCGCTGACCCGGTGGACGTTGACCGCTCCGCTCTGCACGACGTAGAAGCCGCGCGAGGGCTCGCCCTCGTGGAACAGGTAATCGCCCTTGGCCAGCGTGATCGGGCTGGCGAACGACGCGATCAGCTGCAGGTCCTCGCCCGAGAGGCTGGAGAAAATCTGGCAGCAACGGAGGCTGCCGGTCAGTCCGGTGAGCTTGAGGTCGGCGGTGCGTGGGGGTGTCGGCATCGGCCCGGGCATTGGATAGCGCCACCGGGCGTCTGTCGCCTGCAAAATGCCGCCGGGGACGGGGAAAATTTCCGGCGGACCTTGATCCAGGTCATGGCCGGGCGGGGTGGGCCTGCTAAGCTCCGCGGCCATCCCGGAAAATCCCGCCGCCGCGCCCGTCCGGAACAATTTATGCGCAGAGATTGCCGTCTTAAAGCAACCGGTGATTAGCGGCCGCGGGCCGGATCCGGTATGCTGCCATTTTCCTTTCCTATGATTCACCCTGCTCCCGCCCAATCCCTGAAATTCCCCGCCGCCCGCCGGTCCCACCACGTCGCCATCGCCCCCGCCGACCGTTGCGTCGTCAAACGCGACGGCACCACCGTGTCCTGGGATCCCGCCAAGGTCGCCCGCGCCGTCGCGCTGGCCTTCTACGAGGTGATCCACGGCACGACCGACAACCCGGACCGCGACAACCTGTCGAGGCACTACGGCCTCAACGCGGAGGCCTTCGTGAAGGTGCGCAACATCACGACCCGGGTCGAGCACATGCTCGAGCTGTTCTACCGCGCGGGCCGGCATCCCTCGATCGAACAGATCCAGGACAACGTCGAGAAGGCCATCGCCGCCGAGGGCGAGTGGGCGGTGGCCCGCGCCTACATTGTCTATCGCGCCGGGCAGGCGGCCCGCCGGCTCAACCATTACGCGGAGAACGGCCTCGCCGACTACATCGCCCTCGCCAAATACGCCCGCTACCGCCCGGACCTCGGCCGGCGCGAGCTTTTCGCCGAGGCGGCCCGGCGCGTGCAGGCGATGCACCGGCGCTTCTTCCATGACCGGCTCGACCGGGTGTTGCCGATCCCGGGGACCGACTCGCCTGTGGCCCCGCAGGACCGGGACCGCCTCGCGGCCGCGCTGAGCGGCGGCACCGTGGGCCTGGCCCTCGACCGGGCCTTCGCGGCCGTGGTGGCCAAGACCGTGCTGCCCTCGATGCGCTCCCTGCAGTTCGGCGGCGAGGCGATCCTCCGCAACCACGCCCGGCTCTTCAACTGCTCGTTCAGCCCGGTGGACCGCCTGGAGTTCTTCCGCGAATACCTCTTCCTCCTGCTCGCCGGCACCGGCTGCGGCTTCTCGGTGCAACGCCAGCACACGAGCCGCCTTCCGGCGCTGCCCGTCCGCGGCGACGAGATGGAGCTGCCGGTCGTGCACCATGCGATCGCCGACACCATCGAGGGCTGGGCCGATGCCCTCCACCTGCTCATGCGCAGCCACTGGGAGCGCTTCAAGGCCGAGTTCAACTATTCCGGCGTCCGCCCGCGCGGCAGCCAGCTGCACACCTCCGGCGGCAAGGCGCCCGGCCACCTGCCGCTCAAGTCGGCCCTGCTCGACATCGAGGCCGTGTTGAACGGCGCCTCCGGCCGACAGCTGCGGCCGGTCGAGATCTACGATATCTGCATGTTCGCCGCGCGCTCCGTCCTCAGCGGCGGCATCCGCCGCTCGGCTACCATCTGCCTCTTCTCGCCCGACGACCAGGAGATGATGGACGCCAAGACCGGCGACTGGTTCAGCAAGCACCCCCAGCGCTCCGCCTCCAACAATTCCGCCGTCGTGCCGCGCGCCGCGGGCGACGACTCGCTCTTCCGCAAGCTGTTCGCCGCGCAGCGTGAGTTCGGCGAGCCCGGCTTCTATTTCTCCGACGACCCCGAGTATGGTTGCAACCCGTGCTGCGAGATCGGCCTGCATCCCGTCGTGGGCGGCGAGCTCGACGACGAGGCCGAGGTCGCGAAGCTCCGCGCGCTCGGCTACACCGGCCCGGTCACCCCGGGCACGCGGCTCAGCGGCTGGCAGATGTGCAACCTGAGCACGATCAACGGCGCGGCGCTCACCGACGCGGACGACTTCCTCACGGCCTGCATCCACGCCGCCGTGGTCGGCACCTTGCAGGCGGCTTACACCGACATCGCCTACCTCGGGCCCGTCACCCGCTACCTCAACGAGCGCGACGCGCTGCTCGGCGTCTCGATCTGCGGCTTCATGGACAACCCCGACCTGCTGTTCGACCCGGCGCTGCTCGAGCGCGGGGCGCGGCTGGCCCGGGCGGCCAACCGGATCGTGGCCGACGCCATCGGCATCCGTCCGGCGGCGCGCGTGACCTGCGTGAAGCCCGAGGGCACGGCCTCGCTCCTGCTTGGCGCGGCCTCCGGCATCCACCCGCACCACGCCCGGCATTACTTCCGCCGCGTGCAGGCCAACCGCCGCGACCCCGTCTACCGCCACTTCGCCGCCGCCAACCCCCACATGACGGAAACCTCGGTCTACCGGCCCGACACCGACGACGTCATCACCTTCGCCGTCGAGGCGCCGGCCCACGCCATCCTGCGCGACGAGATCGGCGCGCTGGAGTTCCTGCGGCTGGTGCAGCGCGTCCAGCAGCACTGGGTGCTGGCGGGGGAGGCGGAGTCGACCCGCTCGCCCGGCCTGCACCACAACGTCTCGCACACCTGCACCGTCAAGCCCGCCGAATGGGCCGAGGTCGCGGACTTCATCTGGCGGCACCGCGCCGGCTTCACGGGCGTGGCGTTGCTCGGTCACGACGGCGACAAGCGCTACGCGCAGGCCCCGCGCGAGGCGGTGGCGACGGAGGACGATGTCGCGAAATGGAATCGCCTGAAATACCACCCCGTCGACTACACGCAGCTCGTCGAGCAGACCGACGAGACCGCCCTCAAGGATGTCGCCGCCTGCGCCGGCGGCGCCTGCGAGCTCACCTGACCCCGCGATGAACGACGTGCAATCCACCGGACCGGACCCCATCGCGCAGTTCGGCGAATGGTTTGCCATTGCCGCCCGCGCGGGCCTGCCCGAGCCCACGGCGATGGCGGTGGCGACCGCCAGTGCGGACGGCCTGCCCAATGTCCGCATGCTCCTGCTCAAGGGCTACGACCAGCGCGGCTTCGTCTTCTACACCAACCTCGGCAGCCCCAAGGCCGCCGAGCTCGCGGCCAACCCGCGGGCCGCGCTCTGTTTCTATTGGAACCAGATCGGCCGCCAGGTGCGCGTGACGGGCCCGGTGGAAAAAGTGACCGATGCGGAGGCCGATGCCTACTTCGCCTCGCGGCCGCGGCTGAGCCAGCTCGGGGCCTGGGCCTCGCACCAATCGCAGCCGATGGCCGACTCGTTCGAATTGGAGCGCAATTGTGCGGCGGCCGCGCTGCGTTTCGGGGTCGGCGCCGTGCCGCGTCCGCCCGGCTGGTCGGGTTACCGCGTCGTGCCCGCGACGATCGAGTTCTGGCACGAGAAACCCTTCCGCCTGCACGAGCGCGTCCGCTTCACCCGGTTTGACGGCGTCTGGTCGTCGCAGCGGATTTTCCCCTGAGGCCGGTCACGCCTTCGGCGGCGTGGCCTGCGTGATGAGGATGGTCAGGTCCTCGAGGGCGCGGACGGAGTGCGGCAGCTTCGGCGGCATGTGCAGCAGGTCGCCGGCGCCGAGGCGCTGCTTGCGGTCGGGGAAGGTGAACTCGCACGCGCCGGCCAGCACCTGGACGAGGGCGCGCGCCGGCGTGGTGTGCTCCGAGAGTTCCTGCCCGGCGGCGAAGCGGAAGAGCGTGAGGCGCAGGCCCGGCGCCGTGAGCACGGCCTGGCTGACGATGCCGTGGGCGACGCTTTGCGTGGGCGTCAGCAACTGGCAGACGGCGGCTTGATCGGGGGAGAGGAGGGCGGTGGTGGCCATGGGTGGAGGATTAATGACCACCAACATACCCCAAGGTGCCGCCGGCCGCCTTGACGTGGGTCATGGTTCGATGATCTGAGGGTCGAATATTCTCAATGCCTCGAAGTTGCTTCGGCTTGAGTGGAGGCGGGACCATCAGTCCCGCGGGTTATCCCTTCCGGTCTTCGTGTAGGTTGCGCGCTTGCACGCCACCTACAAAACCAACCCCGGGCAGGTTTACTTCAGCGCGGCGTTGCCGCCGCCGGCCTTGGTGTCGCGGGCGACGGCGAGTTCGCCCTGGCGGGCGTAGTCGATCGCCTCGGCGAGGATGCGCGCGGCCTCCTGCGGGGCGTGGAAGCCCATCGAGTTCTCCGCCGAGATGAAGTCGAGGCGCCACTGCGCCTTGCGGTGCAGCACGCGGGCGGCCAGCAGCTGGGCGTCGGTCGCGCCGGCCTTCTGCGCGGCGGCGATGGCGTCCAGCAGGCCGACGACGGCCGCCTCGCCGCGGTTGAGCAGGGCGACGTTGCGGTCCTGGACGAGCAGCGCGCGGGCGGTGATCTCCTTCTCCGGCACGCGGTGGCAGGTCTGGCAGGCCTGGGCGACGTTGAGCAGCGGGGAGCGGACGTGGTGGTTGCTGACCTTGATGGCGCCCTCGCGGACGTAGGGCATGTGGCAGTCGGAGCAGGAGACGCCGCTGCGGGCGTGGATGCCCTGGCTCCAGAGCTCGAACTCGGGGTGCTGGGCCTTGAGGATGGAGGCGCCGCTCTCGGTGTTCTTGAAGTCGGTGTGCTTCACCTCGTCGTAGTAGGCCTCCATCTGCTCGACCTTCAGGCCCTTGTCCCACGGGGTGGTGACAAGCTTCTTGTCGCCCTTGAAGTAATACTCGACGTGGCACTGGGCGCAGACCATCGAGCGCATCTCCTGGCGGGTGGCGTCGATGTTCGGCTCGTAGCGGCCCTGGCGGCCGTCCTTGCGCCAGCGTTCGATGCTGGGCAGGTGCGGTGTCGGGTAGTCGGAATTGGCGAGCGCACGGATGCCGTTGAGGAAGCTGGGGCGGTTGACGCGCAGGTTCATGTTCTCGGCGTCGTGGCAGTCGATGCAGGACACGGGATGCTGGACGAGCTTGGTCGCCTCGCTGTAGGGCATGGCGCAGACGACCTCGAAGCCCTTCTGGATCTGCTCCTCCCAGTGCTCCTTGCCGGGGGGGACGCCGGCCTTGAGGCCCTCGCTGATGTAGGTGTTGAGCGTGGAGGCGTGGCACTGGAGGCAGGCGCCGGGCTGCTTGAACTTCGTCACGCGCTCGGTCTCGCGCTGGTCGAGCAGCATGTAGGCGTGGCCGCGCTCCTCGCGGTAATCCACCCCGAAGGCGTAGCCGGCGAAGAGCCGGCGCCACACCGGGTCCGCGTCGAGGTGCTGGAACGCCTCGCTGCCGCCGTGGTTCGTGCGCTCGGTGTCCACGGTGCGCTTGTAGCTGTCGTATTGGCGCGGGTAGTTCTTGCCCCAGGTGGCGGGGTCGACCGTCTGGTCGCTGACCTCGACGACGCGGAAGACGTCCTTCGTGGCCTCCGCCTTCCGGGCCACGATGTTCTGGTAGAGCATCAGCACGACGAATGCGGCGCCGGCGGTGCCGATAAGAACCGCGATGTAGACCCAGAGGGCGAAGCCGCGTTGGCGGGAGGCGGGGGAGGTGTTCATGGGAGGAAAAGAAGAGGGCGGTCAGGTTGAAGTGAACGGGAGCGGTTTCAACGCGTCGGCCCGTGGCCGACGTCGCGGTGGCAATGGAGGCAGTCGAGCATCTTCTGCGGGTTGCCGGGGTGGGTGTTGATGCCGTCCACGATCTGCTCGTGGCAGGCGACACAGTTTTTCTGGAGCACGGCGACGTTCTTCTGGCGGATCATGATCGGCTCGTGGAAATCCTGCAGCGTGAAGCCCTTCGAGTGCCAGTAGCCGTTCTCGGCCTTCGTGAGGTATTTGCCGACGAAGTCGTGGGGGGTGTGGCAGTCGTTGCAGGTGGCGACGGTGTGGTGCGGGGACTTCTGCCAGCCGTCGAACTGTTCGCGCATGATGTGGCAGTTCATGCAGGCGCGCGGATCGTTGGAGAAATACGACAGCCCGTGCGCGTAGGTGAAGGTGTAGCTGCCCAGCCCGGCGAACAGGCCGGCTGTCGCGGCGATCGCCAGCAGGAGGAAGACGCGGGTCTGGGGCTTGGGAACCGTCATGGGGTGCGACGCGAGGTCGAGCCTTGGCGCGGGCCGCGGTGGAGCCAAGCCTTCATTCCCGCCAGAAGTTGACCGCCCACGCGCCGTCGGCGCGGCGCTCCATGGTCGAGGCGAATCCCTCGCTCTTCAGCAGCTCGACCAGCGGGGCGGGGAGGAAGGGGGCGATGATGGTCACGCCCTCGCCGGCCTTGAGCGCATCGACCCGGGCGCGGATGGCGGCAAAGGGCTCCTCCCCGCGGGCCAGCAGGGGACGGGTGTCGAAGGACTTGAAATGGGTGGCTTTCATGGCGGCGGGGGAAATCGGCGGGAGTTGAGACGCATGACACTATAACCGGGGGCCGGAGGCAATGCCTTGACGCAGGTCATGCCGGGGCGTCTCAGGGTTCCAGCTGGAATCCGCCGGTGGAATCAAAGGCCAGCACGACCAGCCGGCCTTGCACGGCGTTTATTTCGGCCGTCCAGTCCTGACGCGGGGCGTCCGGCGCCTCGCCGCGGGCGACGCTGACGGTGATGCGGTGGCGCCCGGGGCTCAGCGGCACGCGCCACTCGCCGACGGAGGCGCCGTCCGATTTCAGGCCCTTGGGCCGGAACACCTGCTGTTCCGCCCGGCCATCCACCTCAAGCCGGACCACGACCGCCGTGCGCGTGCGTCCGGCCGGCACCGTGGCCCGCATGTGCACCGGCCGGTCATCCGGTGCGGCGGGGGCTGCGGATGCGGGCGCCGCGTCTGCCATCCGGCCGCCCAGGGCGCGGAAGGTGAAGACAAACTCCGCCTCGGCCGGCGCCGGGTTGCGGAACGGCGCGTCGCTCACGGTGAGCAGCCCGGCGAGCGCGGCCGCGGTCAGCAGCGTTGCGACGGCCACCATGCCGGGCCAGGCTTTTGCCCGGGTGGTCGTCGCGACCGGTGGTCCCTGCCGCAGTTGCGCGGCCGCGGCCGACAGCAGGTGGGGCCGGAGCGGGTCAAAATCAACATGCGCGACCTTGCCCGGGTCGGCGCGATTCGGGCGGAACGCCGGCTCGCGCGTGCCGTCCAGCCGCGCCGGCAGCCACCGGTTGCCTTCGCGGCCAAAGGATTCGCTCGAGCCGCAGCCCACACACAGCACGGCGGCCGCGCCCTTGCTGATGAGCCGCTCGGCCACCTTCGGCTCGATCCAGCCGATGCACGGGACCGGCCGCACCGTGTAGCCCGGCAGCCGCCGCGCCCAGCCCACGTGGTCGAACAGCTCCCAGCCCCCGCCGGTCTGCGCGCAGACAAATGCCAGCGCCGGCGACTCCCCGCGCCCCACCGTCGCGAGCACGAAGGTCTCGAGTTCCCGGATGACCTGCCGGGCGTCGAACCACGCCAGCCCGATGCCCTGCGTGTCGCAGGCCCCGGCGCAGATGCCGCAGCCGATGCAACGGTCAGGATCAATCTGCGCCTGCGACGGGAAGGGTTTGCCGTCGGTGCGCGGCACCATGGTGATCGCACCGAACGGACAATCATGCGAACAGAGCGTGCAGGCGAAGCAGCGCGAGACATCCACGGCCGCCTGGTAGACCGGCCGCGGCCGCCGCCGGGCCAGCCACCACGGCACCGCCAGCAACCCGCCCCCGGCGAGCCCCGCGGCCAGCCAGATGCCGCCACCGGACAGGCGGGCGGTCACGGCCAGCGGCCACAGATACCACCAGTCCATGGTGAGCGCAGCGGGTTTCACCGCCATCTGCGCGGCCGCGGCATTGGTCGCGGGATAAACGAGCGCGGCGAGCAGCACCGCCCCCGCCAGCCACGCCGTCAGCCGCCAGTCGGGCAGCCACTTCGCGCGGCTGAGCCGGGCCAGGTGCAGAACGAGGCCGGCGGCGATGCCCAGCGGCAGCGCCATGTGCAGGAAAAAGACGACGAAGAACAGCAGCGACGGCACCGTGCGGTCGGAGGCGAACAGGCGCAGCATCGGCTCGCCGAAGACCGGCAGCACGTCCACCGCCTTCATGGTGTCGAGCGCCAGCAGCTGGGCGCGCTGGTCCCACACCAGCCAGTAGCCCGTCCAGCCGATGAACCACACCAGGCCGAGCAGCGCGAGGCCGCTGACCCAGGCGAGCCAGCGGGCGTCGGCAAACTTGCGGGCCAGCAGCGCCCGGCCCGCATGGGCCAGCACCAGCAGCATGGTCAGGTCCGACGAGTAGCGGTGCACGCTGCGCACGATCCCGCCGAGGGAGCGCGGCCCGAGGTCCGCCAGCGAATGCCAGGCCGACTGCACGCTCGCCGAATACCAGACCAGCAGCAGCACGCCGGACAGCGTGGCGAGCAGGAGCATCACGTTCGCCGCGGGCCCGAGCTGGGCCAGCGGGTTGAGCGGTCGCGGCAGCCAGCGCTCGAGCAGGGTGTCGGCGCGCGTGAACAAACCGTCGGCCGCGGCAAACAGTCGCGCGCCACGGACGGGCGGCGAGGGCGGCGAGACCACCGGCGCGGGACCCGCGGTCCCCAGGACATCCGCCAGGGCCTCGCAATCCGGTTCAGGATGCGGGTGGGGCGACATGCGTCTCCTGCAATAGGGCGCGAAGGCCCGCGCGGAGCCACGCCCGGTGGCGCGGATCCAGCGTGAATCGGTAGGCGATGCGGCCGGAGCGGTCGACGAGGAGGAAGAGGTTCGCGTGGTCGAGCGCACCGGTCTGCGGATTGCGGGTCACGGAGAACTGGAGCCGCTTGAGCATATCGTGCATCTCGGCCGGCGCGCGGCCGTTGACGTAGCGGAACTCGGGATAGGTGAAACCCTTGCCCTGCGCCATCGCGTCCATGATCACCGTCGTCTCGTATTCCGGATTGAGCGAGAGCGCGACGACGCGCAGGTCCGCGCGCTCGGCCGGGCTGAATTCCGCGAGCAGCGCCTGCACCTCCGCGAAGATCTCGGGGCAGGTCGTGGAGCAGGCGGCATAGACCCCGGTGACCAGCACCACCTGCCCGCGCAGGTCGGCCAGTCGGAAATCAACCCCGCGCTGGTCGACGAGCGGGGTTTCCGGCAGCGCGAGGCTCACGCGGATGCGTTCGCCGGGAAACGGCGGCAGCACCTGGGCGCGGGCGGCATCGATCCGGGCGTAATAAACCAGCCCGGCCACGCAGACGGCGATCACCCCGAAACCGGCGGCGGCGGCCCGCGCATGGGCGAACCAGAGGCGGGGATCGCGGAGCTGCCGGATGACCTTGCGCCACAGCACCACCGCGGTGCAGACGATGAAGAAGGGCTCGAGCATCATCACCGACACGGCCAGCCACGAGATGCCACCGGTGCGCGGGTCGCCGCGGTAGCACCAGAGCTGGAAGTCGCGCACGAAATTCCCGAGCGGCCCGCCCTCGGTCGGCCCGAAGATCGTCAGCAGCAGGAAGGCCTCGTAGGCCGCCAGCGCGGTGAACAGGAACACCAGCAGCCCCGGGCCCGTGAGGAAACGCTCGCCGGGCGGATCAACATGGGCCGGCGCCGCGGGTGCGGACTCGGGGGCGGTGGCGGGAATGAGCATGGGGAGGCGAAGCCGATGCGCTGGCTCAGCGCACGGGCCAGACGTCGGCCAGGGCCTTCCAGTTCGCGAAGTAATACACCGCGAAGCAGGCGAGGAAGATGATCGTCAGGACGATGGTGCCCTTGGTCGCGTAGTGGTCGTGGGCCAGCGAGCCGGCCGAGCTGCCGGCGAGGGCCGGCGGCGTGCCCCAGTCCGACATGGCGGTGCCCGCGCCGATCTTCTGGCCGAAGAGGAGCGTGCCCACGCAGAGCAGCACGAAGGTCAGCAGGCCGAGGAAGGCCAGCACGCCGCCGATGCCGAGGACGCCCAGCCAGAGGTGGGCGGCCGGGCCGTAGATGCCCTGCGCGTCAATGTCCCAGCTGCGGCGCGAGACGCCCATCGAGCCGGCAAACGACATGCCGAAGGACAGCATCGTGATGCCGAGGCCGAACAGCCAGGGCTGCACGCGGGCGAGGCCGCGGAAGATGAAGTCACGCTGGAAGATCAGCGGGATCACGTAGTAGGCCAGGCCCATGAAGGCCAGCGAGGTGCCGCCGACCACGGTGACGTGGAAGTGGCCGGGGATGCGCAGCGTGTTGTGCGCGATGATGTTGATCTGCTGCGTGCCGAGCGTGACGCCGGTGATGCCGCCGAGGAAACCGAAGATGACGACCGACAGCACGGTGGCGGACAGCGCCGGGTTTTTCCACGGCAGGGCCGTGACCCAGCCGAAGACGCCGCGGACGTAGCCCTTCTCGCGCATCGCGATTTCGATGCCGGCCGGCACGGTGAAGCCGTGGATCATGGACGCCAGCACGGCGAGATACATGGCGTAGGAGGTGTTCCAGATCTTCCAGGTGGCGCCGACGCCCGGGTCGACGAGCAGGTGGTGCGCCGACGCGAGGTTGATGAACAGGATGTAGAGCACGAAGGCGGTGCGGCACACGGCCTCGTTGACCGGGCGGGCGCCGAGGATGACGTGCGAGAGCAGATACCACACGCTCACCATCGCGCAGACGTTGACCTGCTGCGACTGGTGGCCGAGGCCCCACCAGATCAGGCGATACCACGCCGGGTCGGGCTGGGGCGTCCAGCCCATCGCGTAGGTGAAGGTCGGGATCATCACGATCGCGCCGTGCAGCAGCGTGACAACGGCGATGATGGCCGCGGCGGTGGCGCCGAAGGTCACGATCGGCACGGAGCCGGTGTAGGCCTTGTCCCGCTTCGCGACGTAGAGCGTGGCGAAGAAGTTGAACACGCCGATGAGCGTGCCGACGGCGACGAGGATGATGCCGAGGTAGAAGAGCGGGTGGGCCAGCAGCGGCAGGTAGGAGGTCATCATCACATCGGCCTGGCCGGCGAGGATGATATAATCCACCATCACGCCGCCGGTGAGCATCATGCCGAACGAGACCCAGGCGACCTTCCTGGAGAAGAGCCGGGCGTTGAGCGGCGTGGTGCAGGCGAAGTAAAGGATCGCGACCTCGAAGAAGAGGATCCACAGGATCAGCATGTTGATGCCGTGGAACGTGAGGATGCGGTAGAACCAGTCGGCCGGCAGCAGGTGCACGGTCTGCCAGCGGGTGAGGGCTAGCAGCAGCGCGGCGATGCCGCCGAGCAGCAGGAAGACGATGCCAACGACGGCGTTGAGCTTGATGAAGCGCTGGGCGTCGAGGCAGACGCTGAGGCCGGTCGTGCCGCAGACGCGGCCGGGGACGCCGGGCGCGGCGAGCGAATGCGAGGAGGAGGCGGGGGCGGTGGTCATGGCGGGGAGGCGGTTACTCGACGAAGATCTTCCCGGTCATGGCGTGGTGGCCGATGCCGCAGAATTCGTTGCAGACGATGGTGAACTCGCCCTTGGAGGTGGGCGTGAGGGTGAGGACGTGGTCGTAGCCGGGCAGGACCTGGAAGTTCATGTTGAGCGGCTGGAGCGAGAAGCCGTGCTGGAGGTCCAGGGACGAGAGGTGCAGGCGGTAGGTCTCGCCCACGCGCAGGCGCAGGGCCGGCCACCACTGCCACATGCGGCCCGTGAGGTAGGCGTCGCCGCCGGGCGGCGGCTCGGCGATGGGGAGCTCCTGCAGCATCGCGTTGGCGGCGACGGGATTCTTGAAGGTGCCGACGCGGTTCGCCGCGACGAACTGCTCCGTGCGGGCGAGGAAGTCGGCGGGCTTCACGGCGTAGGCCTCGCCGGTGCTGTTCTGTTTGCCGCGGAAATGCCAGTAGGGCATCATCAGCGACATCACGAAGCACCAGAGCAGGGCGAGGCCGAGCCACAGTTTCTCGTGGCCGGCGGGCGGATGGAACCAGGGGGTGGTGAGGGGACGCAGGCTCATAGGGTGGGGCTCCGTTCAGGGCAGCAGGGCCGGTTTGGTGAGGAGGAGTTCGATCCAGCCCCACACGGTGTAGGAGAGGAAGGGGATGAGGACGCCGAGCACGAGCAGCAGCCACGGGTTATCGAGGAACTTCTGCCACGGATGGATCTTGGGTTCGTTGTTCATGGGTTCAGGCCGGTTGGGTTGGGCGATGGCGCCACGTGCCGATGCAGCGCAGCATGACCGCGAGAAAAAGGAGGCCGCCCGCGACCGCCACGAGGCCGCCGAGGCCCATGACGCCGAGGCCGAGGTATTCGCCGAGGGAGCGCACGTGCTGCTCCGCGCCGTATTGCTTGCGGCCGAGCCCGTAGGCCCCGGCGAGGGCGAAGCCCAGGCCGAAGACCGCCTGGCCGCAGCCGAAGCACAGCAGCTGCACCCGGCGCCAGCGTTGGGCGGGCGCCGCGCCCGCCGACGTGGCGGCGCAGAAATCATAGGCGGCCGTCATCAGTGCCAGCGTCACCGCGCCGATGGCGCAATGATAGTGGCCCGGCACCAGCGTGCTGGAGCCGCGGATGAGCGAACCGAGGATGAAGCCGAGCACGGTGAGCGTGGCGCTGCCGGCGAGGCCGACCAGGCGCCACTGGCCGTCCGCCGGGCGTTGCGTCCAGTGGCGGACGACATGGCGGAGACCCAGGCCCAGGACAACCAGGACCACGGGGAAGATGGTCCATCGCATCAGCTGCGTCGCCGTCTCCGTGTAGGCCGGGTCCGAGGTGCCGCCCAGCGCGAGGAACGGCATCACGGCGTGGGGCAGCACCAATGCCGTGAGCAGCCAGCGGATCGCCCCGGGCGACACGACCGACCGCCCCGACCAGCGGTGCAGCAGCAGCAGCCAGAGCCCCAGCATCATGGCGACGTTGGCCGCCTGCAGCACGTGGCCTCCGCCCCAGGCGAGCAGTTCATAATAACCGATGGCGGGCAGGCCCGGCAGCGTCGTGCGCCACGCGGCGACAAAGGTGGCGAGCGCGATCAGGTTGGCCGCCGCGGAGGCGCGCAGCGCGACGAGCGCATCGTCCGGCAGAATGTCCGGGCCGCTGGCGGGCGCCGCGAGGGCGCCGGCGAAAAACAGGCCCGTGCCCGCAAACCAGCACACCAGCCCCGCGATAAAGACCGGGTGGTCGATCACGGGCACATAGTTGGCGAGGATCGGCTGGGCGCCGGGCATCACCGCGCCGGCCAGCAGGCCGAGCACGCCCGTGAAGGCCAGCAGGCCGGCGACAACCTTGAGGGCCCGCGGGATCGCCGCGCCGAGCGCGAACGCGAGGAAGGTCGCGGTGCCGGCCTGGAACCAGACGACCATCGCGAGGTCCACGTGCACGACGAGCGCGCGCTTGAAGAACAGCGGGTCGGTGAACAGCCACCCCATGCCCGGCAGCCGGCCGACGACGAGCGTCAGCGACAACAGCCCGGCGAGCACGAGGCTGCCGACGGCGAAGAGAAACCACAGGCGCGCCGTGCCGGTCTCCGCCACCGTGGGGCGGGCCGCGGCGACCGGGTTGTTGAAGGTGATGGCCGGCGATTGCACCGCGATCTTTTAGCCGATTGCGGGCGCGCCGACCTTGATGTGCGTCAAGACAATCGGCCGGTTCGGGCGGGGTCGTCCGCGCTCCAGCCGCCCGATCCGGAACCACGGCTACCTTGCCGTGGGATTGCGCCGCCGCTGGTCAGTAGGCAAACTCCACCTGTGCCCAGATTTTCTTCACGTCGGGCAGCGTGGGGCTGGTGCGACGGAAATCGGCGTATTTGAGCAGACCGGTCACCCGGGTGCCGAATTTGCGCGTGAGCTGGAGGTTGAACTCGGAGCCGAGGCGCACGCCGGTGGCATCGGTCTCATACCAATGGTAAAACGCCGTCAGGGCGAGCCGGCCGGGCAGGGTGGCGGTGCCCCGGACGTAGGTGTCGCGGAGGCCCGCGGCCGGCGTGGTGAGGAATAGATCCGCCCAGCCGTTGAACGCGTGCAGGGTCGCGAGCGGGGTCTTGAAGCCGATGTTGTGCTCCGATCCGAGCACCTCGTGGCCCAAGGTGAGGCTGCCGGGCTGGCCGGTGAGGCCGGCTTCGAGGCCAAGGTAGTGGGTCGAGTAATCCAGCGGGCTCGCCCCGTGGTCGACCTGCGTGGCAAGCTCGGCGCGGTAGGCGAACTTGAGCTGGCCGATGAGCGGCCTGGCGCCGGCCAGGCTGACACCGTAGGTCGCGCAGGAATTCGCGGGCGAGCCGGCGAAATCGAGGAGGTAGGCATAGCCGGTCAGGGTGCCGACGGCCAGGCCCGTGTGCCTGGCGTTGAGGAGATGCGAATTGGATTTCCAGTAACCCTGCGCGTGACGGTCGCCGAAGACGCGGTTGATGCGGTCGAGCCAGGCGTAGGTCAGTGTGGTTTTCCCGAGCGACTTGTCCTGCACCACGAGCGCGTCGAAGGTCTGCATGTTCTGCCGCCAGCCGACGTCGCCGACGAACCGGGCGTCGTCGAGGACGAGGCGCTGGCGGCCCAGGGTCGCCGTGGTCGGCCCGTGGGTGAAGGCCAGCCACGCCTGGTTGACCTCGGTGGTCTCGGGGTCCGCGACGACCGCACGGCCGGCGCCGCCGGCATTCAGCCCGGCCTGGCTGTAGGCGTCGCCGTCCGCCGCGACGATGCTTTCGGCCTCCAGCATGGCTTTCCAGCCATGCAGCGGCGCGGTGGTGAAGCCGAGGCGCGGGCGGAGCGTAAGCGCACCGGCGTCGCGCAGCGCGGTCTGCCGCACGTCTTCATAACGCAGCCGGAGATTGAGCGTGACCTGGCCCTGCGCGAAGGCGTCGGCCAGGTTGTCCGCCGCGGCCAGCGGGAGGCCGGCGGCGCCGGCGAGGGCAGAACAGAGGAGCAGCGGCAGTTTCATGGCGGGTGGATTCGGGCGCCAGCTTAGCCTACCCCGCCCGGAACCGCCTTGATGCGGGTCAAGCCCGGGCCGGGTGGCCCCGGCTCACTTGGCCGCAGGCATCTCGGCCAGCGCCGCGACCGCCTCCTCGAGCCCGCCCTTCAGGCCCTGGCGTTGGTGGACGATCTCGCCCTCGCGGTTGAGCAGCGTGATGACGTTGGAGTGGGAGAACATGCCGTCGGCCTCCTGCTTGTATTTTACGCCGAGGAGGGCCGCGAGTTCGCGCACGGCGTCATCGTCGCCGCGGAGGATGATCCACTGGCTGTCGAGGCCGCGCTGGGCGCGGTATTTCGCAAGCACCTCGGTCGTGTCGCGGACGGTGTCGAACGAGACGAGCACGAACACGGCCTGGCTCCGCAGCCCGGCGGGCAGGCGGTCCTGGATGGCAAGCATGTCGGTGACGGTCAGCGGGCAGGCGTAGCCGCAGGAGGCGAAGAACATGTCCAGCACGACGGGCCGCCCGCGGAGCGAGCCGAGCGCGACGGTCTGGCCGGTGTCGTCGGTGAAGGTGACCTCGCTCTGGTAGATCGAGCTCTTGCTGAAGGCGGCGGCCTCCATCGCGGCGCAACACGCGTCGGGTTTCGGGGCCGGCTTTTCCTTGCAGCAGTCGGCGGCCGGCACGGCCGGGGTTTCGGCGCCGAGGGCGAGCGTGGCGAGCAGGAGGAAGAGGGCGGTGGTTTTCATGGGAGATTTTTGGCGCAGCGGAAGCCGAGCGCGGTGGTGGTGTTCCTGGCCTGGAGGGAGGAGCGCAGCGCGCCGCGCATGAAGGCGGCGTAGTCGGTGGTGTCCTTGGCGCCGACGGCGCCGGCGCCGCAGAAGAGGTCGCGCTCGAGGCCGGTGTCGCCGCGCGACTCGCCGGTGACCATCGCGGTGTTGAAGTCGTCGACCCATTCCCAGACGAGGCCGTGGAGGCCGCGGGCGCCGTGGAAGTTCGGCCGGGCGGTGGCGGCGTCGGCCAGCACGGCGGGCACGGGCCGCGCGAGCCAGGCGTAGAGGTCGCGCTTGAGCGCCTCGTCGGTGCGGCCGTCGGCCTGCGTGTAGCCGGCGCCGGCGGCGAGTTCCCACTCGGCGGTGGTGGGCAGGCGCTTGCCGGCCCAGCGGGCATAGGCGCGCGCGGCGAACCACGAAACGCGGACGACCGGCGCGCCCGGCGGGGCCTTGGCGCCGGGCTCGAGGTCGCCGGTCCAGTGCTCGAGGTAGGAGGAGTCGGCTAAGAGCCCGCTGACGTGCGAGCGGCGCCACTTGGGGTTGGCCGTCACGAAGGCGAGGAAGTCCGCGTTGGTGACGGGCAGCTCGTCGAGGAGGAACGCGGCGACCGGGACCTGCGCCGCATCCTTGGTCGTGCGCAGCAGCGGCGTGTAGGTGCCTGCGGGAATGACCACCATCCCGGCATTTACGATTTTTGATTGCCGATTTTCGATTTCGCCAGGCCGGGCCATGACCGCAGCCGCCACCGCAAACGCGATCGCGACGGAGACTCGGCGGAGGGTGGCGGAGGTCATGGTGGCGGAGCGGCGGTGAAGGCTAGTGCTGCTCGTTGCGGATGGCCTTAACCTGCTCGGCCTTGAAGGCGTCACCGGTGTTGCCCCACGCATTGTAGACGTAGGTCAGGACGTCCGCGATCTGCGCGTCGGTGAGGACGGCCTCCTGCGGCGGCATGGCGCTGTTGAAGGTGACGCCGTTGACGGTGACCGGGCCGGTCATGCCCTTCAGCACGGTGCGGATGGAGCGGTCGCGGTCGGCGAGCATGTAGTCCGAGCGGGCCAGCGGGGGGAAGGCGCCAGGCAGGCCCTTGCCGTCGGGCTGGTGGCAGGCGAAGCAGAGGCCCATGTAGACCTGCTTGCCCTTCTCGATCTGCATTTCCTTCGTGAGGCCCGCGATGGCGGGGTTGGACTTCATCTCGGCGGCGATCTTGGCCTTGAGCTCGGCCTCGCGCTTGGCGGAGGCGGAGCCGGCGTCGGCCTGCGAGCCGAGGTAGACGGCGTCGATCTCCTTGCCGGAGTAGGTCACGCGGTTGGCGTCGCCGGAGACCTTGAGCATGCCGAGGGCGCCCTTGTTGAAGGCGCGGGTGAGGGAGTGGTCGACGAGGATGAAGGTGCCGGGGACGTCGACCTTGAACTCGACGACGGTGGCGCCGCCGGAGGGCACGAGCGTGGTCTGCACGTTCTTGTTGGGCAGGCTGAGGCCGGCCTCGGGGTAGACCTTGTCGAAGATCTCGCCGATGATGTGGAAGGACGAGGTGATGTTCGGCCCGCCGACGCCGAAGAAGAGGCGGATGGTTTCGCCGACCTTGGCGGTCATGGCCAGGTCGCCCACGAGCGAGCCGACGGAGCCGTTGAAGACGATGTAGGGCGGGCGCTCGTCGATGGCCTTGGCCATGTCGAAGGACTGCAGGCCCTCCTCGCCGTATTTGCCGGTGGTGTAGAACTCGCCCTGCATGACGTAGAACTCCTTGTCGACCTTCGGCAGGCCCTCCTTGGGCTCGACGAGGATGAGGCCATACATGCCGTTGCCGATGTGCATGGGCACGGGGGCGGTGGCGCAGTGATAGACGTAGAGACCCGGGTTGAGCGCCTGGAAGGTGAACTGCGAGGTGTGGCCGGGGGCGGTGAAGGTCGAGGTCGCGCCGCCGCCCGGGCCGGTGACGGCGTGCAGGTCGATGTTGTGCGGCAGCTTCGAGGACGGGTGGTTGTTCAGGTGGAACTCCACGACGTCGCCCTCGCGGATGCGGATGAACGAGCCGGGGACGCTGCCGCCGTAGGTCCAGAAGGTGTATTCGACGCCGTCAGCCAGGCGGCCGACGACCTCGAGGACCTCGAGGTTGACGACCACGCGCGCGGCATACTTGCGGTTGACCGGCGGCGGCACGTGCGGCGGGGCGGTGAGGATCGCCTGCTCGATGGGCAGGTTGACGATCTCGGGCGGGAGGATGACAGGGCCCTGGACATCGGTCGGGCCCTCGTTGGCGCGGACTAGGGTGGTCGTGAGCAAGGCAGCGGCCAAGGCGAGGCCGGCCACCGCGAAGGCGGGAAGAATGCGTGGATTATTCATGGGGTTCTGTTTCATAGATTAGCAGGCTGGAGAGTGGTTGACACGCCGTGGATTGTCAGAGGCTGCGCATTCCTTGTTTTTGACATTAGATTTTCACATGGGCCAGCCCTGATAAGCGGCGGTGATGGCGGCGACGCAGAGCAGGCCGGTAATGGCCTCGAACATGCCGATCCGGCGCGCGGACCAGACCGGGCGCATCGGACTGGCGAACCAGAGCGTGCGGGCGAGCAGTGCCCATGCCGGGAGTGAGGCCCAGGCCGGCAGCAGAAACCGGGTGGCCAGCAGCGAGATTCCGAGAGCGGCGACCGAGGCGGTGATCACCGGCAGGATAAAGCCGGCGGTTTCGCCCTTGGCCTGCCGGAGGCTGCTCCGGACCGTCAGCACCGTGGGCACGCTGCGGGTCAGTGCGAGGGCGGCGAGCGCAAGGGCCGGCCCGGCGGACCAGCCGGCGAGCGTGGCCAGGGTGGCAGGCACGAGGGCGAAGGCCGCGCTGCCCGCGACCTCGGCGGCTGTGGCGCGCGAACTGTTCTGCGCGTCAAACCACGCGAACAAGCCACCCAGCGGAGCGGCCAGCCACAGGGGCCAGAGCGGGGCGGTCCCGCCCAGCACAAGGACGACGGCAAGCCCGGCGACCACGAGGGTGGAGAAGATCAGGATTGCCTGCCCGGCCTCGCGGCGCCGGGTGGCGGCTGGAGCGAAGAAAGCCTTGAACGGCCGGCGGGCGAAAAACCCGGCCAGCGCGGCCACCGTGAGCGCACCGCCGGCGGACGAGGGCGCGATGAGCAACCCCAGCGCCAGCGGCTCGAGGGCCAGCGACCACGAGCCGTGTTCCTTCGGCAGGAAAACGGAGGCGACGGGCGTCACGGGCGCGGACCGCCGCGTGGTGGCGGAGCCGGGGAAGGAGGAGAGAAGGGCGGTGCCTTGCATATCTCCAGTATCGCCACAAAGACAGGCCGGTGCCTTGACCTGCGTCAAGGGGCGGGGCAAAACGCCGCCGCCGCTCGCTCAGAGCAACTTGTGGTCCCGCGCCCAGCGGACGAACTCCTGCTCCAGCTGGTCGAAGGACTCGATGACGAACAGCGTGTCCTGGAAGTGCCAGATGTCGTAGGGCTGCGCGGCGAGCGTCTCGGGGCGGTAGGCGACCTTCTTCACCTTGTCGGTGAGGCTGTGCTGCGTCTCCCCGGAGGAGGAGATGATGCCGTTGCCGTAGATGCGCGGGCCGCCGGGATTCTGGATCAGGCCGAACTCGACCGTGAACCAGTAGATGCGCGTCAGGCCCTCCTCGACGGCGGGGTCCTTGCACGCGAGCGCGGCCTGGCCGATCTTCTGGTAGAAGTTGGCAAAGCGCGGATGCATGATCATCGGCGTGTGGCCGAAGATGTCGTGGAAGCAGTCGGGCGCCGGCGTGTAGTCGAGCTCGGAGCGGGCGCGGATGTAGTCGGTGCAGGGGAAGATGCGCTGCGCGAGATAGGAGAAGAAATCATGCGCATCGAGCAGGCCCGGCGTGCGGGCGATCTGCCAGTTGGTCGCGGCCTGCAGCTTGCGCGACACGTCGGCGAGGGCGGGGATGCGGTCTTTTTCCAATTTGAGCGCGGCGAGTCCGGTGAGGAACTCATCCGCGGCGCGGCTGGGCAGGAGCGTCTCCATACGAGCGTAGAGCGTGCGCCAGACGTCCTGCTCGTCGGCGGTGTAGGCGGGATACTGGCATTCCGCGCCGACGGGCAGCGGCGCCGTGAGCTTGTGCGGGATGCAGCGCGGATCGTCCGCGCCGGTCGGGGTTGCGGTGGGCGTGGGGGTATTCTGCATGCCGGCACTTTGCCGGGTCCGGGCGGCGAATCGAACCCGAAGCGGTCAATTACGCCGAAAGAGCTAGGGTAGGGCGCGGACTCCGTTCCGTGCCTTGGCGGCGAAGGCACTCGCCGCCCTACCGGTTTTGCTCAGGCGCCGCCCCAGGGCGGGATGGTCTCGCCGGGTTTCGGCGGCGGCCCGGGCGGGGTCATCCGGTTTTTCCGGCGGTCGATGCCGTCCCATTTGCGGGGCGCGGGCGGAGAGGCGACGAGGGTCTCGGCCAGGTGCAGGGGCAGCTTGGCGAGCATCGAGAGCAGCGGCAGCGAGACGAATAGCGCCAGGGCGGAGGTGTTGGGGGTCAGGCCGCCGAACAGAGCCGCGGAGACCGCCATGATGAAGATGGCGGCCCAGACCAGCGTGCTGGCCAAGGTGGGCCAGGCGATGAGCTTCAGCCAGGTGCGGGCCGGCCGGCGCGAGCGCCAGAGCGGCATCGCGGTGAGCGCCAGCACCGTGCCGAAGAGGATGATCCCGGGCGCGCCGCTCCCGAGGATGGTGCCGACCGTGTGGAGGAAGGCATCGGGCAGGCCGAACACCTTGGTCACGAAGAGGCCGAGCTTCACGTTGGCGTTGGGCGCGGAGAACATGTCGTCGCGGTCGTAAAGGCTGGTGAAGCGGCCGGACTGGATCTGCTGGTAGCGCTGCAGGTAGGCGGCCATGCGCTGCTCGTAGAGGGCCGGGTTGGCGTTGCGCAGCCGGGCGCCGCGGGGCACCTGTGGCACGCCGTCGAAGACGCCGGTCACCTCGGGATAATCGCGCCGGAGGGACTCCAGGGCGGCGGTGACGTTGAAGGGCGCCGAGAGTTTGAGCGGGCCCCAGCCGTATTCGCTCTCGCGCAGGCGCGTGGCGAAGGTGCGGACCAGCGCCACCGGGTGCTCGTCGAGGGCGGCGGCGGACAGCCGGTAGTTGAAATTGGTCCAGCCGCTGGCGAAGGCGGGGGAGACGGCCGTGAGCGCCCAGATGAGGGCGCCGCCGGCGACCAGCAGGATCAGGCCGAGCTTCAGGGAGCGCAGCAGTTCGCGCCGCAGCCACGGGCCGAATTTTTCCTCGGATATGCCGGTCGACTTGATGGCTCTCATGCGGGTGTGGCGGTCAGCAAGACAGGGTCGGGGACGGTTGTCACGCCCGGGGTGTTTGCCTCAGGCAGGTTGCGCCATTCAGCGGTTGAGCAGCGCGGCGACGCGGGTGCGGCCGCGCACATTGAGCTTGGCGAAGATGGCGGCGAGCTGGGTCTTGATCGTCAGCGGGCTGCGGCGCAGCTCGGCGGCGATCTCCGCGGTGCGCAGGCCCTCGCGCACGCGCATGGCCACCTCGCGCTCGCGCTCGGTCAGCCGGGCCAGCAGGGCCACGGCACCGGGGGAGAGCTGGCGGTCGCGGTCGCCGCGCGGGCGGCGGTAGTCGAGCTGGATGTGGAAGGCCGGCGCGGTCTCGCCGGGCGAGGCGTGCAGCTTGATGCGCGCGTGCAAGCCGCGGGTGTTGTCGCTGACCACCTTGGTCGGCGCCGCCGGGGCCGCGTCGGCCCGGAGCTCGGTGCAGGCCGCGACGAGCGCATCGGGCACCCGGAAGGCGTTGCGGGCGCGCAGCGCCGCGGCGTGGCGCTCGCCGTGGTTCCACACCGCGCAGGCGCGCGCGGCCTCGTGGTTGAACCAAAGCGGCCGGCAGGCGGCGTCGAGCAGGAGCAGGCCGACGGGCACGTCCTCCAGCATGGCGAGCACGTGGTCCAGCAGGAGGGCGGGAGTCTCGGGGGGCATAGGCTGAACGGAGTAAATGACCGTCTGCCGGGCGGGCGCAAGGCCGTTTACTCCGTCCGGCGTATGGCCGGGGGCGGGCGGGGCGGGTAGAGTCAGTCCAACCCAAACGCCTTCCGGCTTTCCGCCGCCCGGGCCCATTCCACGCATGAGCCGCACTTTTTTTGACAAACCCGTCGAGCGCAAAACCGGCGTGAATCCGCTCGGCCTGCGCGGCTTCGACCACATCGAGTTCTACGTCGACAACGCCGACCAGTGGCGCGACTTCTTCGTCCAGAAATACGGCATGTCGACGCGCGCCTACGGCGACAACTCGACCGGCCTCAAGGGCCGCCGCGCGCACGTCGTCGGCCAGGGCCGCGTCAACTTCGTCGTCAGCGAGCCGCAGGGCGCGGGTCCCGAGGCGGACTTCCTGCGCGCCCATCTGGAGAAGCACGGCTGCGGCGTGCGCGACGTGGCCTTCAAGGTGAAGGACGCGAAGCACGCCTTCACCGAGGCGCAGCGCCGCGGCGCGCACGCCGTGCGCGACCTCTACGCGGACGACAACATCGTCCACGCCGCCATCGCGGCCTACGGCGACACCATCCACAGCTTTGTCGAGCGCCGGGGCCGCGGCGAGTTCATGCCGGGCTTCGTCAACGTGCCGGGCGGCATCGACGACCGCGAGATCAACTTCGCGATGATCGACCACGTCGTGGCCAACGTGGAGTCGATGGACGAGTGGGTGACCTTCTACGAGCAGGTGTTCGGCTTCGACCTGTTCATGCACTTCGACATCAACACCGGCCGCTCGGCGCTCATGTCCAAGGTCGTCAGCTCGACCGACGGCTGGGTGAAGCTGCCGATCAACGAGCCCTCGTCGGCCAACTCGCAGATCCAGGAGTTCCTCGACCAATACAACGGCGCCGGCGTCCAGCACATCGCGCTGCTCACGCCCGACATCACCGCGACGATCGACGAGATGCGGAAGATGGGCCAGGAGTTCCTCGACGTGCCGGACAGCTACTACGATGGCGAGTTCGACGCGCGCGTCGGGAAAATCCAGGAGAACAAGGAGGACCTGAAGAAGCTCAAGATCCTCGTCGATCGCGACAACGAGGACGGCTACCTGCTCCAGCTTTTCACCAAGTGCGTGTTCGCGCGGCCGACGCTGTTCTTCGAGGTCATCCAGCGGCGCGGCCGCTCGATCGGCTTCGGCGAGGGCAACTTCCGCGCGCTGTTCGAGGCCATCGAGCGCGAGCAGGCCCGGCGCGGCACGCTTTGAGACTTTAAGTGGGGGCGAGGGCGATTAGTGTAAGGCATGACCACCCCGCAGACCTGACACCAGCATCCCCGGCCCTTGCCCCCACTTAACTTTTTTCCCCATGCCCCAATACCTCAAGCTCGGGTCGATGCCCCGGAAACATCACATCAAGTTCCCGCGCGACCCCGCCGCGAGCTACAAGGGCGAGGGCCTGCACTACGAGCATGTCGTCACGACCGAGGGCTTCGACCGCGCCTACAGCATCCTCTACCACCTGCGGCCGCCGACGCTGGTGAAGAGCGTCGAGCTGTTCAAGGAGTTCGCCCTCAGGCCCGGCGCGCCGACGCCGTTGCGCCACCACCATTTGAAATCCGCCGGCATGGCCCGCGCGGGCGATCCCTACACCGGCCGCGTGCCGCTCATGTTCAACGCCGACATCGGCGCCTACCGCTGCCGTCCGGCGACGGCGATGGACAAGGGCTATGACTTCTACCGCAACGGCCAGAGCGACGACGTGATCTTCGTCTGGGCCGGCGGCGGCTGGCTCGAGTCGCAATACGGCCGGCTCCGCTACAGGCAGGACGACTACATCGTCATCCCGCGCGGCACCATCTACCGCCTCGTGCCCGACGACATCGCGAAGGAGGACTACCTCATCATCGAGTCGACGCATCCCGTCCGCATCCCCGAGCGCTACCTGCACAAGGAGGGCCAGATCCGCATGGGCGCACCCTACAGCGAGCGCGACTTCCACGGCCCGACCGAGATCATCGCGCAGGACCAGGCGGGCGACTTCGCCGTGCTGACGAAGGACCGCACACGCTTCACGCGCAACATCATGGCCGGCCACCCGCACGACGTCGTGGGCTGGGACGGCTACCTCTACCCGTTCACGTTCAACGCGAATGATTTTGAGCCGCTGACCGGCACGGTCCACCTGCCGCCGCCGGTGCACCAGACCTTCGAGATGCACGGTTTCGTCATGTGCACCTTCGCGCCGCGCTTCCTCGACCACCACCCCGAGGCCATCAAGGTGCCGTGGGCGCACGACAACACCGAGGCCGACGAGGTGCTGTTTTATGTGCGCGGCCAGTTCGGCTCGCGCAAGGGCGTCGAGCCCGGCTCGTTCACGCTGCACCCGCAGGGCATCCCGCACGGCCCGCACCCGGGCACGACGCTCAAGAGCTTCGAGCACACCCGCACCGAGGAGCTCGCCGTGATGTTCGACACGCAATATCCGCTCGAGCTGACCGCCGAGGCCCTGGCGATGGACGACCCGAACTACCCGCTGTCATGGCTGGGTTGAGAATTGTAGGGCCGGCGCTTGTCGCCGTGCCTTTTCACGCCATATCTTGGCCTGCCGGCAAGCGGCAGCCCTACATTTGAACCCATGATCGTTGATTTCCAAAAACTCCCTCCGCGCGAATCCTACCCGTGGCTGATCAACGCGATCAACCCGCGGCCCATCGCCTGGGTCTCCACGATCTCGGCCGACGGCCGGACGAACCTCGCGCCGTTTTCCTTCTTCATGGGCATTTGCGCCAATCCGCCGACCCTGATGTTCACCGGCGCCAACGACCGCACCGGCAAGAAGAAGGACAGCGTCGTCAACGTGGAGCAGGTCCCGGAGTTCGTCGTCAACGTCGTGTCCTACGCGCTGCGCGAGCCGATGAACCTCACCTCGGCGCCGTTGCCGCACGGCGAGAGCGAGTTCGAGAAATTCAACATCGCCACCGCGCCGTCCACGCTCGTCAAGCCGCCGCGCGTGGCTGCGTCGCCGGTGTCGTTCGAGTGCAAGCTCGACCGCATCGTCCGCATCGGCGACGGCCCGCTCGCGGGCAACGTCGTCTTCGGCACCATCCTCTGCGCCCATGTCAGCGAGTCCGTGATCACCGGCGGCGCGCTCGACCCGGTCAAGCTCGATACCATCGGCCGCATGGGCGGCGACTACTACACGCGCACCACGGAACTCTTCACGATCAAACGCCCGACCTGAGGCCACGCAGACTTATCCCATGACCGACATCGTAATCCTCTCCGCCACCCGCACGCCGCTCGGCGCCTTCCAGGGTGCGCTCTCCTCCGTTCCGGCCTCCCGCCTTGGTGCGGCGGCCATCAAGGGTGCGGTCGCCCGGTCCGGTGTCGCCGTCGGCGACATCACCGACGTCCTCATGGGCAACGTGCTGCAGGCCGGCCAGGGCCAGGCGCCCGCCCGGCAGGCCGCCATCCACGCCGGGCTGCACCCGTCGGCGCGCGCGGTCACGATCCACAAGGTCTGCGGCTCCGGGCTGCAGGCGGTGATGCAGGCGGTGCACGCGCTGTCGGCCGGCATGGGCTCGGTTTATGTCGCCGGCGGCATGGAGAACATGTCGCTCGCGCCCTACCTGCTGCCCAAGGCCCGCGATGGCTACCGCATCGGCCACCAGCAGGTGATCGACTCGATGATCACTGACGGCCTGTGGGACCCGTATAACAACATCCATATGGGCAACTGCGCCGAGAAGTGCGCGGCGAAATATGCCTTCACCCGCGAGCAGCAGGACGCCTACGCCATCGAGAGCTTCAAGCGCGCCAACGCCGCGCAGCAGGACGGCAAGTTCGCCGCCGAGATCACGCCCGTCGAGATCACCGACGCGAAGGGCAATATCACCAAGGTCGAGCACGACGAGGGCCCGGCCAAGGTGAAGTATGACAAGATTCCCTCGCTCAAGCCGTCGTTCCAGAAGGACGGCACCATCACGCCGGCCAACGCCTCCTCCATCAACGACGGCGCCGCCGCGCTCGTGCTGACCACCGGGGCCATCGCGCTGCACCGCGAGCTGAAGCCCATCGCCCGCGTCGTCTCCTTCGGCGCCCATGCGCAGGATCCGGTGTGGTTCACGACCGCGCCGGTGTCGGCCGCGCAGGGCGCCCTCGATGCCGCCGGCTGGACCGTGGACATGGTCGACCTCTGGGAGGTCAACGAGGCCTTCGCCGTCGTGCCCATGGCCTTCGCGCAGGAACTGCACATCCCGGCCGCCAAGTTGAATGTCCGCGGCGGCGCCATCTCCCTCGGTCACCCCATCGGCGCCAGCGGCGCGCGCATCCTCGTGACCCTCATTGCCGCGCTGAAGGAGCGCGAGCTGAAGCGCGGCGTCGCCGCCATCTGCATCGGCGGCGGCGAGGGCCTGGCCGTGTGCGTGGAACTGGTTTAACCGCTAATCTTCACTAATAGCTCACTAATCGTTCAGACTCATTCATCATTAGTGGTGGATTAGTGTGAATTAGTGGTGCCCCAGCCTTGATGAGCAAAGTTTACCCCAACGCCACTGCCGCCCTCGCGGGTTTGTTGCACGACAACATGACGATCGCCGCCGGCGGCTTCGGTCTCTGCGGCATCCCTGAAAACCTGATCGTCGCCTTGCGCGACAGCGGCGCGAAGGGCCTGACCATCGTCGGCAACAACGCCGGCGTGGACGGCTTCGGCATGGGCATCCTGCTCACGACGCGGCAGGTGAAAAAGGTCATGGCGTCCTACGTCGGCGAGAACAAGGAGTTCGAGCGCCAGGTGCTCGCCGGCGAGCTTGAACTAGAGCTCATCCCGCAGGGCACGCTCGCCGAGCGGTTGCGCGCCGGCGGTGCGGGCATCCCGGGATTTTATACGCGCACCGCTTTCGGCACGAAGCTGGCGGAGGGGAAGGAGACCAAGGTTTTCGACGGCAAGGAATACGTGCTCGAGCCGGGCATCAAGGCCGAGGTCTCGCTCGTGAAGGCGTGGAAGGGCGACAAGTCGGGCAACCTCGTCTTCCGCAAGACCGCGCGGAACTTCAACCCGATGATCGCCACCTGCGGCCAGGTCTGCGTCGCCGAGGTCGAGCAGCTCGTCGAGGTGGGGGAGCTGGCGCCGGACGATATCCACACGCCCGGCATCTACGTCGACCGAATCATCCAGGGTGTGAACTACGAAAAACGCATCGAGTTCCGCACCGTGCAGGGCGCCGCGGCCTCGAAGAAGGAGACGCCCATCCGCGAGCTGATGGCCCGGCGCGCCGCGCAGGAATTGCGCGACGGTTATTATGTGAACCTCGGCATCGGCATCCCGACGCTCGTCGCGAACTTCATTCCCAAGGGCATGAACGTCACCCTGCAGTCTGAGAACGGCCTGCTCGGCATCGGGCCGTTCCCGCCGGATGACCAGGTCGACGCCGACCTGATCAACGCCGGCAAGCAAACCATCTCGACGATCCCCGGCTCCGCCTTTTTCTCCAGTGCCGACTCGTTCGCGATGATCCGTGGCGGGCACATCGACCTTTCAATCCTGGGCGCGCTCGAGGTGGCCGACAACGGCGACATCGCGAACTGGATGGTCCCGGGCAAGATGGTGAAGGGCCCCGGCGGCGCGATGGACCTCGTGGCCGGCGTGAAGCGCGTGGTGGCCGTCATGGAGCACTGTGCGAAGGACGGCAGCCCGAAGATTCTGAAGCAGTGTTCGCTGCCCATCACCGGCAAGGGTGTTGTCAGCCTTATCATCACCGACCTCTGCGTGTTCGAGGTGAAGCCGGGTGGGGGACTGGTCCTGCTCGAGCTGCACCCCGGCGTGACGCTCGAGGAGGTGAAGGCGAAGACGGGCGCGGGGTTTGAATCAAAATTGAAATGAATGTGGAGGGCCCAGCTCCAGCTGGGCCGGCATGCGCAGGCGATATCGCGTTCGCGGTCCAGCTGGAGCTGGACCCTCCATCAGATTCAAGCCGCCCCCGCAAAGACGTCCCGCTCCGCCGGTTCTACTAACGGCTATCAGATTATTATTTAACCCCTCGACAGGACCGCGCCGGGCCATGAACTGGAAGGCCGACCCCCATGCCCCCGCAGGACGCCGAGCAAGCCCGTTGGTTCGCCGAGGAAGTGCAGCCGCACGAAGCCTCGCTGCGGGGCTATCTGCGCAACAAGTTCCCGGCCCACCCGGACATAGACGACCTTGTCCAGGAAACCTACGCCCGGCTGCTCCAGGCCCGCGCCGCGCACCCGGTGCACTCGCCGCGCTCGTTCCTGTTCGCCACGGCGCGCAACGCCGCGCTCGATTTTTTCCGCCGCCGGCAGGTGGTGGCGATCGATGGCATAGCTGAAATCGACCTTCTGCCCGTCTTGGAAGATAGGCCCGGTGCGGCCGAAACCGTCTGCCATGACCAGGAACTCCAATTGCTCGCCGCCGCCATCCAGGCGCTGCCCGCCCGCTGCCGCCAGGTGATGACCCTGCGCAAGATCTATGGCCTTTCCCACCGCGACATCGCCCGGCAGCTCGGCATCTCCGAGCACACCGTCAACGCCCAGCTCGCCATCGGCGTCCTGCGGCTGCGGACCTACCTGCGCGCCCACGGCGTGACCCGGACCCACGACTGATGAATTCCGACTCCTTCCATTCGCCCATCTCGGGCCCCGAAGCCGAGGCCATCGAGGCCGCCGCCGCCGTGTGGATCACCCGGCGCGACGCCGGCATGGGCGAGACCGAGACCGCCGCGTTCATCCGCTGGCTGCAGCAGGATACCCGGCACGCCGAGGTGTTCGCCGAGCTCGACGCCACGTGGAAATCGTTCGACCGCCTCGGCAAGGCCCGGCCCGCCGGCCCGGCCCGGCCGGATCCCGACCTGCTCGTCCCGCGCCGCCGCCGGAGCCACCGGGCCCTGTGGACCTACGCCGCGCTGACCGCCGCCGCCGCCATCACCTTCCTCGCCCTGGCCTGGCCGCGCGTGCCGGCGCCGGCCGGCCTGCGGCAGAACGTCGTCACCGCGATCGGCGTCCTCCAGCGGACCGAGCTGCCGGACGGTTCCATCCTGCAGGTGAACACCGACAGCGAGGTCGACGTGTCCTACACCGCCACCGAGCGCCGCGTGCGGCTCATGCGCGGCGAGGCCCATTTCACGGTCGCGAAGAACCCCGACCGCCCGTTCATCGTCAGCGCCGGCCAGGTCGCCGTGCGCGCCGTCGGCACCGCCTTCAATGTCCGCCTGCGTTCCTCCGCCGTCGAGGTGCTCGTAACCGAGGGCAAGGTGCAGGTGAACGACAGCCTGCAGGGCGGCTCGCTGCTGATGCCGCAGACCGACACCGGGACACCGCTCCTCGTGGCGGGCGAGCGCGCCCTGATCCCCACGCAGGCCGTCACCGGCCGCGCCGCCGCGACCGTCTCGCCGGTCGAGCCGGCCGCGGTCGGCCGCGCCCTGGCGTGGCAGGAACGCCGGCTGGAGTTCTACGACGTGCCGTTGCGCGAGGTCGTGGCGGAGTTCAATCGCTACAACACGCACCAGATCGTCATCGCCGACTCCCGGCTGCTGGAACAGCTCTTCAGCAGCACCTTCCGGCCCGACGGTTACCCGGAATTCGTGCGCCTGCTGGAGACCAGCTACAACGTGGTCGCCGAGCGCGGCGAGGACCGCACCATCCTCCGGCTTAAGTGATTCCCCCCGGCCGCGCCCGGGAGGAAAAAACCTTTTAGCTGTTTTCATGGCTTAAACCGTCTTCCCCATTGCCGGCGGGCTACCCCTTCCAACAATCCCCGGCCTTTCACCTCATGACCACGCATCTCACGTCCTGCCGGCCCCCGGGCCGGTTGTTTCCCCGTATGCTCCAGGCGGCCTTGTCCGCCCTGTTCGCGCTCGCGCTGTCGGCCGGCCTCGCCGCCGCCGAGCCGGTCCGGAAGGACTACGCCATCCCGGCGGGAGCCGCGGATGCCGCGCTCCGGCAGTTCTCCGCGCAGTCCGGCGAACAGCTCCTGTTCTCCGCCGGGGCCGTCGCGGGGGTCACCACCCAGGCCGTCTCCGGCTCGCTGACCGCCCGCGAGGCGCTTGACCGGCTCGTCGCCGGCACCGATCTGACCGTGCAGCAGGATGAACGCACCGGCGCCCTCGCCGTGGCGCGCAAGGGTGCCGCCGTGGAGGCGGCCACTCCCGCAGCCCCGGCCGCCGCCGCGGAGGATGCCCCCGTGGTCCTCGACAAGTTCACCGTCACCGGCTCCAACATCCGCCGCCTCGACCAAGAGAAGGTCCTGCCCGTCACCGTGCTCGACCGCGACCTGATGGAAGCCCGCGACGCCTCGCAGGCCTCCGACCTCCTCACCGCCCTGCCGCAGGTCACCGGCCTGCCCGGCAACGAGACCGCCACCCTCGGCGCCACCGCCCGTGGCGACAACGCCGCCGTCTCCCTCCGCGGCATCCCGTCGAGCAACACGCTCATCCTGCTCAACGGCCGCCGCCTGACCCCGCACCCGATCAGCCAGGGCGAGGCCGGCGTCCCCACGCTCTCCACCAACGTCAACCAGCTGCCCAACCGCGGCCTCGAGCGCGTCGAAGTGCTGCGCGACGGCGCCTCCTCCATCTACGGCACCGATGCCGTCGCCGGCGTGGTCAACTACATCACGCGGCCCGCCTACAATGGCACTGAGCTGGCGCTGCGCTACGGCATCACCGAGCTCGGCGACGGCCAGGAAATGCGCGCCACGCTCACGCACGGCTTCAGCTTCGCCGGCGGCAAGGGCCACGCGATGATCGTCGCCGACCTCTTCGACCGCGACCCGATGTTCGCCCGCGACCGCCACTTCTCGGCCGAGGCCGACAATTCCTACCGCGCGCCCGCGCCGTGGAACGTCTCGACCAACACCACCTTCAACCTCCGCTCGGCCACCACGGAATACGGCAACTACTCCACCGGCACCGTGAACCCCACCACCGGCGTGTTCACCGCCGCGCGCCCGACCGGCGTGCCCGCCGCGCTGGTCGCCACCTCCGGCACGTTCTTCCTCGTGCCCACGACGACCGGGGTCGGCTTCCAGACCACCACGCCCGCGCGCGACGGCATCACGCGCACCTATTACTGGAACAACAACGACTACCGCGTCATCCAGCCGCAATCCACCCGCGGCAACCTCTTCGCCAGCGCCAGCTACGAGCTGCGCCCGAACCTGACCGCCTTCGCCGAGGTCATGGGCTACAAGGCCCGCTCGGTCACCGTCCGCGAGCCCGACGGCATCACCGCCTCCACCGACGGCGACATCGTCGTGCCGGCCAGCAACCCGTGGAACCCCTTCGGCGACCGCTTCTGGTCGCCCACCGGCGCGCCGAACGCCGACGGCACCGCGCGCCTCACCGGCACGCCGTCCGCCGTGCGCATCACCAACAAGCGCCTGACCGACCTCGCCGACCGCACCGCCATCATCGACAGCACCTCCTACCGCGTGCTCGGCGGCGTGCGCGGCAAGCTCTTCGACACCTGGAACTGGGAGGCGGCCGCGCTCAAGGCCGAGGCCCGCGTCACCGACGACGAGGTCGGCCCGAGCCGCAAGAGCCTGCTCATCGCCGCCATCAACCAGACCGACCCGGCCAAGGCCTTCAACCCCTTCACCCGCACCTTCGCCGTCCAGGGCGGCACGCTCGTCGTCACCGGCGACTACGTGAACCCCGAGAGCGTCCAGTCCACCTTCCGCTCCAACTTCGTCCGCGAAGGCCGGACGGGCCTGACGAGCGCCGACTTCCGCGCCTTCGGCGACCTGCTGCCCATCTGGGGCGGCAACAGCATCGGCGCGGCCTTCGGCGGCGAGTTCCGCTACGAGACCTACGACGACATGCGCCCGCCCTTCGCCGGCCTGAACCCGCCGGGTTCCGGCCTCGACCCGGCCTCGAACGACTTCCTCGGCTTCTCGCCGAACTCCGACACGCACGGCAACCGCCACGTGGCCGCCGCCTACGTCGAGACCGTCGTCCCGCTGGTCGGCAACAAGTTCAAGCTGCCGCTCGTCCAGTCCCTCGAGCTGTCCGCCTCCGCGCGCTTCGAGAGCTACACCGACTTCGGCGACACCACCAAGCCCAAGCTCGGCCTCAACTGGAAGCCGCTGCCCTGGGTCATGGTGCGCGCCTCCTACAACCAGGGCTTCCACGCGCCCAACCTCGCGCAGCTCTTCACCGGCTCGCTCATCCGCACCGTCACCGGCAGCACCGACAGCTACCGCAGCGCCGTCACCGGCCTGCCGACCGACGGCCCGTCCAACCGCCGCAGCGTCGCCTCCGGCAACCCCGACCTGCAGCCCGAGAAGTCCACCGGCAAGTCCGCCGGCTTCGTCATCGAGGTGCCCGGCGTCAAGGGCCTGTCGTTCTCCGCCGACTACTGGGAGATCCGCCAGAGCGACGTGATCGCCGCCTCCGGCTCCATCAACGACGACCGCGACGCGCTCATCGACGCCACCCGGGCCGCGCTCGCCGCCGGCCAGGCCATCGGCAGCATCGACCTCGGCTCCGGCACCTCCGCCTACCAGGGCGACGGTTCCGTCGTCCGCCTGGCCGTCACGCAGGCCGACCGCGACTTCTTCGCCGCCTACAACGCCTCGCGCGCCCCGGCCGACCAGCGCGCCGTGGTCGGCGCCATCGACATCCTGCGCACGACCTACTTCAACCGCTCCGAGGAATTCGTGAACGGCTACGATTTCGACGTTACCTACAAGTTCCCGCGGATGGCGCTCGGCAATTTCACGCTGAACACCAGCTGGACCTACCTGAACGACTTCCACGCCTACAACAGCGCCGGCGCCACGCGCACGGACCTGCGCTGGTCCAACTCCGCCAACGTCGGCGGCGCCGCCCCCAAGTGGCGCGGCACGACGACGCTCAGCTGGCGCAAGCAGCAGTGGTCCGCCAGCCTCGCGGCCTTCTACACCGGCAACTACGCCGACGCCGGCGCCACCACGACCCAGACCATCTACGAGTCGCTCGGCCGGCCGTCCTACATCACGCCGTATTTCACCAACGGCGCCTTCAGCTACCGCTACGTGGTGAGCGACTCGATCAGCTACAACGCCAGCGTGGCCTACCGCTTCCGCGCGAAGAACAAGTGGGTGGGCGACACCACCGTGCGTCTCGGCGTCGTCAACCTGCTGGACAAGGAGCCGCCGCTCTCGAGCGACTCCCGCGGCTACGACCCCTCGGTCTACAACCTGATGGCCCGCGGCCGCACGTATTCCCTGCAGCTCACGCGGCAGTTCTGACGTGCCGCAGCCCGCGCCGACCACGTGCATGTTTTTCCGCCACGGATTCCACGGATAAAAACGGATTGTTCCGGGTCATCCGTCCTCATCTGTGTCATCCGTGGTAAATTATAGCGCACCCACGCGGCCTCGCTTCCGTATCCCTTGAAATACCTCCGCTCGCTCTACGTGCAGGTGCTGCTGGCGATCATCGCCGGCGTGTTCCTCGGCTGGCAGAACCCGGAGCTCGGCGCGCAGCTGAAGCCGCTGGGCGACGCGTTCATCAAGCTCATCAAGATGCTGATCGGGCCGATCATCTTCACGACCGTCGTCGTGGGGATCGCCGGCCTGAGCGACATGAAGAAGGTCGGCCGGGTGGGGGTGAAGGCGCTGATCTACTTCGAGGTCATCACCACCGTCGCGCTGGTCATCGGCCTGCTTGTCGTCAACTGGGTGCAGCCCGGCGCCGGCATCAACGCCGACCCGGCCACGCTCGACGCGAAGTCGGTCGCGCAATACACCGCCGCCGCCAGCCACGCCACCACCGTGGACTTCCTGCTCAACATCATCCCGGCCACCTTCGTCAGCGCCTTCGTGGGCGGCGACCTCCTGCAGGTGCTCCTGCTGGCCCTGCTCTTCGGCTTCGCCCTCTCCCGGCTGGGCGAGCGCGGCCGGCCGGTGCGCGAGGTGCTGCACGAGGTCTCGCACGTGTTCTTCGGCATCGTCGGCTTCGTCACGAAGATCGCCCCGATCGCCGCCTTCGGCGCCATGGCCTTCACCGTCGGCAAATACGGCCTCGGGTCGCTCCTCTCGCTGGGCAAGCTGATGGCCTGCGTCTATGTCACCTGCGCGCTGTTCGTGTTCGTCGTGCTCGGGCTCGTCGCCCGGTTCCACGGCTTCAGCCTCTGGCGCCTGCTGGTCTACATCAAGGAGGAGATC
This sequence comes from Lacunisphaera sp., assembly GCA_041917235.1. GTDB lineage: Bacteria > Verrucomicrobiota > Verrucomicrobiia > Opitutales > Opitutaceae > Lacunisphaera. The sequence continues at coordinate 100,295 of JAYRXZ010000005.1, forward strand.
TTCATCGTCATCGGCACCTCTTCCTCCGAGAGCGTGCTGCCGCGCATGATGCAGCGCATGGAGGACATCGGCTGCGCCAAGCCCGTCGTCGGCATCGTCCTGCCGGCCGGTTACTCCTTCAACCTCGACGGCACCTGCATCTACCTGACGATGGCCGCGATCTTCGTCGCGCAGGCGACCAACACCGACCTCACGCTCATGCAGGAGCTTGGCATCCTCGCCGTGCTTTTGGTCACCTCCAAGGGCGCCGCGGGCGTCACGGGCAGCGGTTTCGTGACGCTCGCGGCCACCCTGGCCACCGTCGGCCACATCCCGGTCGCCGGCATCGCCCTGCTGCTCGGCGTCGACCGCTTCATGTCCGAGGCGCGCGCCGTCACCAACCTCTGCGGCAACGCCGTCGCCATGGTCGTCGTCGCCATGTGGGAGGGAGAGTTCGACCGCGCGAAGGGCGCGCGGATCATGCTGAAGCCGCCATTGCCGCTCGCGGACGCGGCGCCTGTTTCGCGTGATTGATTTTCACCACGGATTGCCCGGATGAAAACGGATCAATCCAGATTCCCTATCCGCCCCATCCGTATCGATCCGTGTCATCCGTGGTAAACCAAAACGGTCCATCGCGGCATCATTTACGTTACCCATGAAATTCTTCGCCGCGCTTTTCCTGCTGCTTGTCACCGTCTCCGTTGCCTGGGCCGCGCCGCTGCCGGCCGGCGCCTCGGCGCAGGACATCCCGACCACCGCCGGCGTCATCAAGGTCTTCACCTACCGGCCGTCGCTCTACAAGGACGGGCCGCTCGTGCTGGTCTTCCATGGCGTCGGCCGCAACGCCGAGGACTACCGCAACTTCGCCATCGCCGTCGCCGAGCGCTTCAAGGTCCTCGTGGCCGCGCCGCTGTTCGACCGGGAGCGTTTCCCGGCCGACGCCTACATCCGCGGCGGCCTCCTGAACAAGGACGGCACCCTGCGGCCGCGGGAACAATGGACCTATGCGCTCGTGCCGCAGCTCGTCGCGGCGCTGCGCGCAGGGGAGGGGAAGCCGGATCTGCCCTACTACCTGCTCGGCCACTCGGCCGGCGGCCAGTTCCTGGCGCGGTTCGCGGCCTTTTACCCGACCGAGGCGAGGCGCATCGTGGCCGGCAATCCCGGCAGCCACCTCTTTCCGCGCACCGACTGGAAGTTCGGCTACGGCTTCGGCGGGCTGCCTGCGGAGATCAGCGACGAGGCCGCGCTGCAGCGCTACCTTGCCGCGCCGCTCACCTTCTACCTCGGCACGGGCGACGTCCTGACGGATTCCGAGAATCTCGACAAATCGCCCGAGGCGCGGCTGCAGGGGCTGCACCGCTACTCGCGCGGCCAGGCCTGCTTTGAGTTTGCGCAGAAGCTCGCCGCCGAGCGCGGCTGGACATTCAACTGGCGCAAGGTCGAGACCCCCGGCATCGGCCATGACGGCGGCGCCATGTTTGCCGCCCCCGAGATGGCGGAGGCGCTGCTCGGTCGCTGACTCTGTAGGGCGGGATCTCCGTGTCCCGCCTCGTGCGTGTGCGGGGATGGCGGGACACGGAGGTCCCGCCCTACCGATGCGACTCATCGCGCGAATCCCGGCATTCGCCACTGCCCCGTTGCCAACCGGCGCGGATTCCCCTAGCGCATGGGTTTCTCCCCTATGAAACATCCCCACCTGATGCTCGCCGTGCTCGGCCTGACCGCCGCCGCGCTGCCGCCGCTCGCCGCGGCCCCCGACATGATCCCGCTGCAGTTCAGCCCGGCCACCATGGACCAGGCTGCCGACCCCCGGGTTGACTTCAACGCCTATGCCAACGGCGGCTGGCTCAAGGCCACCGAGATCCCCGCCGACAAGTCCCGCTGGGGCACCGGCGACATGCTCGGCCAGAACAACTGGACCCGCATCCGCGGCATCCTCGAGGAGGCCGCCGCGAAACCCGGCGCCCCCGGCTCCGCGCTGCAGCAGGTCGGCGACTTCTACGCCTCCGCGATCGACGAGGCCGCCATCGAGGCCGCCGGCCTCAAGCCCGTCGAGCCCCGGCTCGCGCGCATCGCGGCCATCGCTAACCTCGACGACCTCGCCCTCTACGTCGCCGACAGCCACGTGCACGCCGGCAACGCCTTCTTCGGCATCTTCCCCTACGCCGACCAGAAGGACAACAACGTCATGCAGCTCATCGCCGGCCAGGGCGGCCTCAGCCTGCCGACCAGGGATTACTACCTCGACGAGAAATACGCCAAGTTCCTCCCGCAGTATGCGGAGCACGTCGCGAAGATCTTCCAGCTCGCCGGCGCCACGGCGGAGGCTGCGACCAAGGACGCCGCGACCGTGCTGCGGCTCGAGACCGAGCTGGCGAAGATCTCGAAGTCGATCACCGAGCTGCGCGACCCGATCGCCAACTACAACAAGCTGACGGTCGACCAGGCCGCCGCCCTGATGCCGGCCTTCCCGTTCAAGGCCTACCTGAAGGCCGTCGGCCTGCCGGCCTCGGAAACGAGCCTCAACGTCGCCCAGCCGAAATTCTTCGAGGGCATGAACAAGCTGCTCACGGAGCAGTCCCTCGACGATTGGAAGGTTTACTTGCGCTGGCACGCCCTGACCGGCGCCGCGGCCTACCTGCCGAAGGCCTTTGACCAGGAGAATTTCCGCTTCTTCGGCACCGTGCTCAACGGCACGCCCGCGCAGGAACCCCGCTGGCAGCGCGCCGCCCGCGTGCTCGATGCCAACATCGGCTTCGCCGTCGGCCAGATCTACGTCACCAAATACTTTCCGCCCGAGGTGAAGGGCAAGCTCGAGGCCATGATCCAGAACATGCGCGACGTGCTCCACGACCGCATCACCGGCCTCGACTGGATGACCGCCCCGACCAAGGCGAAGGCCCTGGAGAAGCTCACGAAGCTGCGCGTCGTCGTCGGCTACCCGGAGAAGTGGCGCGATTATTCCGGCCTCACCATCTCCCGCGCCAGCTACTACGGCAACGTGCAGGCCGCCGCCGCCTTCGAGTCGCGGCGCCAGATGGCCAAGTTCGGCAAGCCGTTCGACAAGACCGAGTGGCTGCGCGGTCCGCAGCAGGTGAACGCCTATTACCAGCCCTCCGCCGGCCAGCTCGTGTTCCTCGCGGGCATCCTGCAGGCGCCCTATTTCGACCCCGCCATGGACGACGCCGTCAACTACGGCGCCATCGTCGCCGTCATCGGCCACGAGATCTCGCACGGCTTCGACGACAAGGGCCGCCTCTACGACGCCAACGGCAACCTGGCCGACTGGTGGACCAAGGAGGACGCCGACGCCTTCACCGCGCGCGCCGCGAAGCTGGTCGACCAGTTCAACGGCTACGAGGTGCTCCCCGGCCTGAAGGTCAACGGCGCGCAGACCCTCGGCGAGAACATCGGCGACCTCGGCGGCGTCTCCATCGCCTACGAGGCCCTGCAGCGCTCGCTCAAGGGCAAGGAGAAGAAACTGATCGACGGCCTGACGCCGGAACAGCGCTTCTTCATCTCCTGGGCGCAGGTCTGGCGCACCAAATACCGTGACGACGCGCTCCGCCGCTACGTCGCCAGCGATGTCCACGCGCCCGGCACGGTGCGCGCCATCGGCCCGCTCGTGAACATGGCCGAGTTCTTCGACGCCTTCGGCATCAAGGAAGGCGACCCCGTGTGGCGCGCCCCGGAGCTTCGCGCGAAGATCTGGTGATGGTCCTTTGTGGGCTGCCTGCTTGCAGGCGCAGATGCGCGAGCAAGCTCGCCGCCCACGCATCAATCCGCCCCCGTCTCACCGCGGGGGCTTTTTGATTGCCCGCGTGCGGCTGGACCGCGTTATTTGCGGCAAATGAAACACAACTGCCTTCTCGTGGCGGCGTTGAGCCTCGCCACCGTGCTGTCGCTTGCCGCGGCCGACCTGCCGCCCGTCCCGCGTTTCAGTCCCGGCTACATGGACACCACCGTCGACCCGCGCGCCGACTTCGCCCGCTATGCCTGGGGCAACTGGTCCAAGGACAACCCGATCCCGGCCGACAAGTCCCGCTGGGGCTCCTTCGCCCAGCTGGAAGAATACAACCAGGCCGGCCTCAGGGCCATCCTCGAGACCGCCGCCGCCAAGACGCACGAGCCCGGCTCGGTCGAGCAGAAGGTCGGCGACTTCTTCGCCTCGGCCATGGACACCGCCGCCATCGACGCCGCCGGCACCAAGCCCGTCGCCACCGACCTCGCGCAGGTCGACGCCATCGGCAGCCTGACCGACCTGGCCCATGCGCTCGCCGTGCTGCACAACCAGGGCGTCACCGGCCTGTTCGCCGTCGGCGTCGGCGCCGACCAGAAGAAGAGCGACATCAACGCGCTCTACGCCTTCCAGGGCGGCCTCAGCCTCCCGTCCAAGGATTATTACTTCGAGGAGAAGCACGCGAAGTTCCGCGAGGCCTTCCTCGCCCACGTGGCGAAGATCCTCGGCCTTGCCGACGCCACCCCGGAGGCCGCGGCTGCCGGCGCGAAGACCATCCTCGAGGTCGAGACCGCCCTCGCCACCAACGCCAAGACCCCCGTCGAGCTCCGCGACCGCCTTGCCAACTACAACAAGATGCCCACGGCCGAGCTCGCCGCGAAGCTCCCGGCGTTCCCCTTCGCCGCCTACCTCGCCGAGCGCGGCATCGGCGGTCCCGCTGCCGCCGAGATCATCGTCGGCCAGCCGAAGTTCTTCGAGGGGGTGCAGGCCCAGCTCGCCGCCCGCCCGCTTGGTGACTGGAAGGTCTACCTCCGCTACAAAATCCTCCGCAACGCCGGGCCCTACCTCTCCGCCGCGTTCGAGCAGGAGATGTTCAACTTCTACAGCACCGTGCTCCAGGGCACGCCCGCCCAGGAGCCGCGCTGGCAGCGCGCCGTCCGCGTGGTGGACGGCCAGATCGGCGAGGCCCTCGGCCAGCTCTATGTCGCCCGGTATTACCCGCCCGAGGCCAAGGCCCGCATGGCCGAAATGATCGCCAACATCACCGCCGTGATGAAGGACCGCCTCGCCAAGCTCGAGTGGATGACCGAGCCGACCCGGCAGAAGGCCCTCGCGAAGTTCGAGCGCTTCTACGCCAACATCGGCCACCCCGAGAAGTGGAAGGATTATTCCACCGTCCCCGTCGTCCGCGACAACTACTTCGCCAACGTCCGCGCCTCGACCGAGTTCGAGGTGAAGCGCAACCTGGCCAAGCTTGGCCAGCCGGTGGACAAGACCGAGTGGGCCATGACACCCCCGACGGTGAACGCCTACTTCCGGCCCACGGCCAACAACATCAACTTCCCCGCCGGCATCCTGCAGCCGCCGTTCTTCGACTTCACGCTCGACGACGCCGTCAACTACGGCGGCATCGGCGCCGTCATCGGCCACGAGATCACGCACGGCTTCGACGACCAGGGCCGCCGCTACGACGCGGACGGCAACCTCACCGACTGGTGGACCGCCGAGGACGCCGCGGCCTTCGAGGCCCGCGCCATGAAGATGGTCGACCAATACAACGCCTACGAGGCCCTCCCGGGCCTCAACGTGAAGGGCCGCCTCACCCTGGGCGAAAACATCGCCGACCTCGGCGGCGTCTCCATCGCCTACGAGGCCCTGCAGCGCTCGCTCAAGGGCAAGGAGCGCAAGCTGGTCGACGGCTTCACCCCCGAGCAGCGTTTCTTTATCTCCTGGGCGCAGGTCTGGCGCACCAACATCCGCGACAACGAGCAGAAGCGCCGGGTCGAGGTCGACTCGCACTCGCCCGGCCGCTTCCGCGCCATCGGCCCGCTGGTCAACTTCGAGCCCTTCTACGAGGCCTTCGGCGTCAAGGAAGGCGACCCGATGTGGGTCGCGCCGGAGAAGCGCGCGAAGATCTGGTGATTCTCTTTTAACCACTAATGGGTTCCGCCAACGACGGAACCTACGTTTACTCCTTCGCCTGATCGGCTCCGGGATAAATTCAAGGGCCCGCTAATCGCGGGCTCTTTTTATTTGCAGGAGGGGCTTTACGCCCCGACGCCGGCGATCAGCCGGCCCCCAACATCAACCCGTGGCAGCGATTAGCTGCCACACACTTCGAAGGATTCATCATTGATGAATCCCATTAGTGGTTAGCAAAATCTCGGTCTTGCACGGCACGCCGCCTGCAGGCCTGATGGGTCACGCATGAGCAAGACGATCTGGACCAACCACGGCTTCCGCCCCGAGGCCCTCGAACTATTCAAGCTGGGCCTCGCCGCCGCCGGCCACCGGCTTATCCTTTCCCCGAAGTCCTCGGCCTCGGTGCTGGCGGCCGGTGCCTCCGACCCGTCGCTGGACGGGGCGGACATCGCCTTCGGCCAGCCGGACGTCGGCGACGTCACGCGGCTCACCGGCCTGCGCTGGGTGGCGCTGACCACCGCCGGTTACACCCGCTACGACACGCCGGTGTTCCGCGCCGCCATGACGGGCCGCGGCACGCTGGTGACGAGCTCCTCCGCCGTGTTCGCCGATCCCTGCGCCCAGCAGATGCTCGCCGCCATGCTGGCGCTCGCCCGCAACCTGCCGTCGCAGCTCCGCAACCAGGATGGCCCGCGCGAGTGGCGTTATCTCGAGGACCGTTTCACTGCCAGTGTCATCACCGGCCAGAGCGTGCTGATCCTCGGGTTTGGCACCATCGGCCGGCGCCTGGGCGACCTGCTCGCGCCTTTTGGCTGCCCGGTGACCGCCTACCGTCGCACGCCCCGCGGGGACGAGGGCGTCAGGACCGTCACCGATGCCGGTCTGTCCGCCGCGCTGGCGGCGGCCGACCACGTGATAAACATCCTGCCGGACACGGCGGGGACGAAACACTTCATGAATGCGGCACGCTTCGCACAGCTGAAGCCCGGCGCGCGCTTCTACAACGTCGGTCGCGGCACGACGGTGGACCAGGACGCGCTGATCGCGGCCTTGAAATCCGGACAGGTGAACGCCGCCTACCTCGACGTCATGGAACCCGAGCCACTGCCCCCGGAGCATCCGTTATGGAAGGCCCCGAATTGTTTCATCACCTGCCACCTCGGCGGCGGCACCGGCGACCAGGACGTGAAGCTGGTTAAACAATTCCTCGAAAACCTCCGCCGCTTCGAAAAAGGCGAGGGCTTGATCGATAGGATTATTTAAGTGGAAGGCCAGCCGGGCGCAGGACTTCCACTGCCTTACGGCTTGTCGATTTTCCCGGCCTTCATGACGAAGCTGACCTTGGTCATGAAAAAATGCCGGCGGACAATATTGGCCGCATCCAAAGCATGTGACATCGTGTTTTTGGAACGGCTGGTCGCTTTGATCGCGCTTTTCGTCGCTCGAACATGACTGGGCCATTCGGCTAGTCAGATGTGCATTGGCTTGTGAATCGCCGCGCGCTGGCTTGTTTGCGCCTTCGCACGCGCGTGCGGGCGCACCAGGGACAAATTGGTGTGTCTACCCTTCCCCATGGAATTACGTCATCTCCGAACCTTTGTCGTCGCGGCGGAAACATTGAACATTTCCGCGGCGTCGCGGCGGCTCGGGGTCACGCAGCCGGCGCTGAGCCGGCAGATCCGCGAGCTGGAGCAGGCGGTCGGACAGCCGTTGTTCGTCCGTCATCCGGGCGGGCTGCGGCTCACGGCCTCGGGCGCGGCATTGAAGGAGCGCGGGACCAAGGCGATGGAGGCCTTCGACGAGGCGCTGCGCTGCGCGCGCGGTGAGGGCGCGGCCGCCCCGGCGGCGCTGCGCGTCGGTTATTACGGCACCATGGGCACCTGGGCCAGCGTGCTGGCGCCGGCCTTTGAAAAGATGGGGCCCGCCGCCACCTTTTCCGTCGTCGAGTCGACCAGCGGCCAGCTCGTCACGGATTTGCGCGAGGGCCGCCTCGACGTCGCGGTGCTGGGACCGGGCGAATACCCGGGCATCCCGGGCGTCACCTTGGAGAAGGTGTGCCAGTTTTCCGCCATGGTGCTGGCGCCCGTCAACCACCGGCTGGCGAAGAAACGCGCGGTCGCGCTGGAGGACCTGCGCGACGAGGAGATCATCAGCCTCTCCCCCGAGTCGGCCCCGGGCCGCGACAACGCCTTCATCGCGGCTTGCCGTGCCAAGGGCTTCACCCCGCGGATCACGGCGATCGGCGCCAGCATCCCCGAGGCGATCACCGCCGGCATCAAGCGCATGGGCGTCGGCATCGCGGGCAACTTCGCCATGAACCAGCCGTATCCCGGCGTGGTTTACATCAAGTTCAAGCCGCCGGGCGTGACGCTGGATCTCTTTGTCGCCTACCAGACGGGCTCGGAGACCGCGCGGTCACTGGCCGGGTTGATCGCGGTCGAGGCGCGGCGCGCCGTCACCCAGGCCTGAGCGCCCGCTTTTCCATGGAACTCCGGCATCTTCGCACCTTTCTCGTCGCGGCCGAAACGCTGAACATCTCCGCTGCGGCCCGGCAGCTCGGGGTCACGCAGCCGGCGCTGAGCCGGCAGATCCGCGAACTGGAGCAGGCGGTCGGGCAGGCGCTGTTCGTCCGCCATCCCGGCGGGCTCCGGCTCACTGCGGCGGGCGCGCGATTGCGCGCACCCGGCGAGGCGGTGGTCGCGCAGGCGCAGCGGGCCCTGCAGGCGGCGCGCGGCGCCGGCGAGCAGGCGGACGAGGTGCTGCGGGTGGGTTATTACGGGTCCGTGGGCATCTGGAACAGCCTGTTGGCGACGGCGATCGACCGTCTGCAGGCCGAGCTTCCGGCCATCACATGCCAGCTGGCGGAGCATTCGTGCGGCCAGCTGGTGGGCGAATTGCGGGCGGGCCGGCTCGACCTCGCCGTGCTCGGGCCGGGCCGATACCCGCGTATCCCGGGAGTGCAGCTTCGCCGCGTGGGTGGCATGGCCGCGTGGGTCCTGATGGCGGCGAACCACCGCCTGGCCAAAAAGCGGGCGGTCCGCCTCACGGAGCTGAGCGATGAACCGATCATCGGCCTGTCCGGCCGGGAGGCGCCGGAGCGCGACCGCGAATTCATTGCAGCCTGCCAGGCGGCCGGTTTCACGCCGCGCATCGCGAACATCGCGGCCACACCGCAAGATGCGTTCGTGGCGCTGAAACGCCGGGGCGCGGTGGCAATCTTCGGCTCACCGGCGTGCGCGGTCCCGGTTCCGGGCGGGGTGTTCGTGCCGCTCCAGCCTCCCGGCGTGCGGTTGTCATTGCACGTGGCTCATGCGACGGCGGTTCCGGCGGCCGGGCGCCTGGCTGCATTGGTGGCTGCCGAGGCGGGGCGCGTCCTCGCTGCCGGATAACCCGCCGCTCCATGGAACCCCGGCATCTTCGGGCCTTTCTTGTCGCGGCGGCCCGGGCGGGGCTGATCGGGATGGAGGCGCGCCGCGCCGTCACCAGCGTTCGTTAGCGCGCCGAACGGCGCGTTTCGCGGGCCGAAAGAAAATAGTCCCGCCCGGGATTTTCGCTCAGAGGGGAAATGCCGATCCGGCATGACGGCTCCAACAACCGGGCATTAGCCGGCGCAGGGCAGAAACGCTAATCTCGGGCATGAGCCAAAACGCCATGACGAGAATCAGCCGCACCCGGTCGCGCCCGTCGCGCTCCCGCCGGGTCGCCCGCTGGATTATTGCCTCGGCCGTTCGGCAGCTGCACGCGGTGGCCGAATTCTGGCCGCCCGCCCGGTCCTTCCTGCAATAACCATGAAAATCCCGCCCCTGTTCTCCCTGTTCCTGCGTTGCACCGCGCTGTTTGGCGCCGCGCTCAGTCTTGCCGCACCCGCGGCGCGCGCCGTCGACTCCACCGGCCTGCCCAAGATCTGGGCGTTCAACGTCTCGGGCACGATGACGATCAACCGCGGCGAGACCGTCGGGCTGAACTGGTCCGTCAGCAACAACACCACGGAAGTCTCCATCTCGCCTGACATCGGCGTCGTCACCGGCACCTACCTCGAGGTGACCCCGCAGGTCACCACGACCTACGTGCTGACGGCGCGCAACGCCAACGGCTTCGAGTCCAAGAGCCGGCGGATCACCGTCATTGTGCCGCCGGTGATCACGTCGTTCACCGCGACGCCCGAGACGCTGGTTGCCGGCAAGTCGGCCCGGCTCAACTGGGCGGCCACCGGGGCGAGCTGGTATAAGATCACCGCGGACCAGGGCTCCGATCCCGGCCAGTTCTTCACTAACACCACGACCGTCCGTCCGGCGGTCACGACGACCTACACGCTCACCGCCCACAACTCCGCCGGCACGGCCGTGCAGACGCTGACCGTCCCGGTCGCCCCGGCCGGGCCCAAGCCGGCCATTTCCTCCTTCACCGCCTCGCCGGCATCAGTGGTCAGGGGTGGCGCCACGACGCTCGGCTGGGCGGTGACCGGAGCGACTTCGCTATCCATCTCGCCCGGCGTCGGTGCCGTCACCGGCACGAGCGTGACCCTGAATCCCACCGTCAGCACGAACTACGTGCTCACGGCCACGAATGCGAACGGCTCCGTCACCCGGAACGTCAGCGTGGCGGTTACTGAGCCTCCGCCGCCGGTCCCGGCGCCCGTGATCGGTTCGTTCACCGCCTCGCCGTCCACGGTCGAGCGCGGGGGGTCGACCACACTCGCCTGGTCGGTCCAGCACGCCGGCCTCGTTTCCATCTCCGGCGTCGGCGTCGTCACCGGCAACAGCGTCACCGTGACGCCGGCAGCCACCACGACCTATACGCTCACCGTGAGCAACGAGTCCGGGTCCGTGTCGGCCAATGCGCTCGTCACGGTCAACGTGCCCGTGCCGCGCATCCAGGCGTTCCAAGCCACGCCGCCCGCCATTACGCAGGGGGAATCCGCCGAGCTGACCTGGTCGGTCGAAGGGGCCACGCAGCTTTCGATCTCACCGGGGGTTGGCGTTGTCACGGGCAACAGCCGCACCGTCTCCCCGACGCAGACCACCACCTATGAGCTGGTTGCTTCGAATGAGGGCGGCCTCGTCTCGCGCACCGTCACCGTCAACGTCACCGTGCCGGAACCGGCGCCGGAGATCGCCTCGTTCACCGCCTCGCCCGCCGCGATCACGCTGGGTGCGTCCTCGACCCTGGCTTGGTCCGTCACCGGGGCCACCTCGATCTCCATCGCCGCCGATTCCGGCGCCGGTCCGGGCGTCGTCACCGGCTCCTCGGTTTCCGTCAGCCCGACCGTCAATACGCTCTACACGCTCACCGCGACGAACGGTTCGGGCGTGACGTCGACGCGCACCGTCATGGTCACGGTCTCGGCGCCGCTCCCGGTGATCAACTCCTTCAACGCCACGCCCGCGTCGATCAGCACCGGGACTTCCTCCACGCTGGCTTGGTCTGTCACGGGGGCCAGCCAGCTCTCCATCGCGGCCAATGTCGGCACCTCGCCGGGCAATGTAACGGGCGTGAATCTTGTCGTGTCCCCGCTGGAAACCACGGTCTACACGCTCACCGCCCGCAACGCGGAGGGCGCCGTCCTCACCGCCACCACCACGGTCACCGTCACCGAGGCCCCGCCGACGGCGGATATCATTTCCTTCACGGCCTCCTCGTATCTCATCCAGGCGGGCGAGGAAGTGACGCTTAGCTGGGAAACGCGCAATGCGCAGAGCCTCTATCTGTCGGCGGATCGCGGCACGGAGCCGGGTGACGTGCGCGGCCGCACGAGCATCGTCGTCCGCCCGACGGGCACGACCCGCTATTCGCTGGGCGCGTTTCGCTCCGGGCAGGATACGGTGTGGAAGAGCGTGACGGTCAACGTCGGCCCCGCGCCCGTGCCGGCGATCAACTTCCTCCGCGCCAATCCGCCGAGCGTCGTCCTCGGCCAGTCGACCACGCTCGAGTTCTCCATCGAGAACCATCCGCAGGACGTCACCATCACGGCCGATGTCGGCGCCAGTCCGGGCGCGGTCACCGGCACCACCGTGGCGGTCACGCCCACGGAGAACACGGTCTACACGATCCGCGCCCGCAACCAATGGGGCGAGGACTCGGAGCAGCTCGCGGTTGCCGTCACGGCGCCGGTCCCGGTGATCAGCTTCTTCCGCGCCACGCCCGCGACCGTCATGCAGGGCGGGACGACCGCGCTCGAGTGGTCCATCACGGGTTCGACCGAGGTCAGCATCACGGCCAGTGCGGGATCCAGCCCGGGCGTGGTGACCGGCAACAGCGTCACCGTGAGCCCGGCCGCGACCACGACCTACACGATTCGCGCCAGCAACCAGCATGGTGAAGTGACGCGCACCACGGCCGTCACGGTCGTCGTGCCCACCGCGCCCATCATCCAGTCATTTAACGCCGCGCCCGCCTTCATCCGGACCGGGGATAGCGCTACGTTGCGCTGGACGGTTACCGGGGCGGAGTCGTTTGCGATCACCGCCGACACGGGCGCCTCGCCGGGCCCGGTCACGGGCAACAGCGTCACGGTTTCGCCCACGGTCACGACGGTTTACACCCTCGCGGCGACGAACGGGATCGGCACCACCACGGCGACATGCCCGGTGACGATCTATGTGCCGGGCGACGGCAGTGTCACGCACCCGCGCATCTGGATCACGCCGCAGCGGGTGGCGCAGCTCGCCCAGCGGGCGGGCGCCGGCACGACCGAGTGGATCGCCCTGCGCAATCGCTGCGATGCGCTGGCCAACATGACGGTGCTTTGGCCGGATGAGGAGCCGCGGAGCCCCGGGGTCCCGGCCGACCCCGATGGCTACATCTGGGGTGGATACCAATACATCGACTACCTGCTGCCCGCCACGGAGCTGGGCCTCGGTTACCAGGTTGCCAAGACGGTCGACCCGGTCCGCGCGGCGCGCTACGCCGCCAAGGCGAAGGAGATCGCGCTCAAGCTCTCCGACCCGGTGCGCCACGGCCGGGAATCCACCGACTCCGGTTACTCGGTGCGCGTCTACGTGCCCACGCTCGCGCTGATCTACGACTGGGTTTACGGCGAATTCCAGCCGGGCGAGCGCGCGCAGATCTACACGGAGATCAACCGCTGGATCCGGTGGTATGATACCAACGGCTTCGCGCGCGATTTCCCGAACGGCAACTACTTTGCCGGTTATTACTGCGGCAAGGCGCTCGGCGCGCTCGCCACGGAAGGCGACAACCCGGCCGCGGCCGCCATGTGGGACGACTGGCTGAACCGCATCCACTATGGCATGGTCGCGCCCTATCACGCGGCCTGGCTTTCCGGCGGCGGCGCGCCCGACGGCTGGAATTACGGGCCCTTCGAAGTCATCAACATGATGCGCCCCGTCGCCGCGGCCTTCACCGCCAAGGGCCTCGACCTGATGAACGGCAGCCAGCCGTTCACGTGGGCCAACGGTCATGCGCGCTGGATGACGCATTTCACCTGGCCCGACATGAAGTCCGTGAACGACCGCGGCTTCGTCTACAACAGCAACAATCCCACGCCCGCCTCCGCCGCCTGGGCGACGGAATACACCGGCCTGCTGCGCCTGATCGGCGGCTCGAACACGCCCATCGCGCAGCAATACCTGCTCGACCTCCGCGCCCGGCCCGGCACGGATCGCGCCTACGCGTGGACCGAGTTCCTCTACTTCGAGCCGGATGCGCCGGCGCAGGGTTATCGCACGGACCTGAGCTACCGCACCGTCGGTGACGGGCAGGTGGCCATGCGCAGCTCGTGGGCGCCGGATGCGGTCTTCGCCGCGTTCCAGTCCGGCCCTTACACCGGTTCGCATTACTCGGGCGAGCAGTTCTATGACCAGGGCGCCCTGACGATCCAGCGCGGCGACGTGGGCTTCGTGGTCAACGCCTGGGGCGCGCTTCTGCGCAACACGCCGGGCACCGAGGACGGCGGCACGCGGCGGAACGGCGTCTCGCCGTTCGAGGAACTCTTCACCGAGCTCTACGGCAGCGCCGAGGATACCCAGGACGGAACCACGCAGCCCCGCCGGCTCTTCAACACCTTCTATGCCCCGAATCCCTTCCGCGCCGGCATGTTTGGCTTCTTCAGCCAGGTGGGCAATTACTCCGACACCGCGCAAACCACGCTGTCGCGCTTCGAGGATACCGGCCGCCACGCGCTGATGCGCGGCAGCCAGCTGGAGGACATGTATTGGATGCCGGAGCCGATCCTCGGCTGGGAGCGCACGGTCGTCTACGTCCGCCCGCAGGTGTTTGTCGTTTATGACCGCACCCGCATGACCAGCGGCAGCGTCGACCACTGGATGTCCTGGAGCGTGCTCAACGGACCCGAGCCCGTTTCCCTCACGCCCGAGGCCGCGGTGTATGACATCGTCGATCGCCGCCCGCAGGTCGGGGGCAATCTCTACCGCGGCCGCATGAGCGCATTGCTCCCGGTCGGGCGCGTCGTGAATCCCGTGAACCTGTTCGACCGGAACAAGGTGTTCCGCCTGGACATCCGCGCCGTGGCGCCCGGCACCAACACCACGTGGCTCACGGTGTTCGACGCCGCGGCCTCGGCCGCCGGCGCCGGCAGCGCCTCCACGCTTTCCACCGCCGCGGGCAACGTGCTGGCGGGCGACATGGAGGGGGCCCTGGTGGCCGGCACCGGCAGCCGCGACACCGTCGTGCTCTTCAGTCGCACCGGCCAGACGCCCCTGAGCGTGACGTTCACCATTCCGGCCCGCGACACCTACTGCGTGGTTGCCGACCTCGTGCCGAACCAGTCCTACCTGGTCAGCTCGACGGTCATCAACAACCGCCTCTCCATCCAAATCACGCCCGGCGCCGGCAATGCGGTCGCCACGGCGGAGGGAACCCTGGGCTTCGATGTTTCGGCCGGCACAGTCCCGTAACCCGCCCGCCGGCGTGCCCAGGCCGGCGACTCGGGCTGCCCGTCGCGGAACCCGGGTCCGCCCGGCCAGTGCGGAACTGTGCCGGCTGCAGTGGCAGGTGCAGCCGCACTTCCTCTGCAACGCCCTCAACTCGATCAGCGCCCTGGTGCGCCTGCAGCACAACGACCTGGCTGTGCGCGCCCTCACCCAACTCGGACATATGCACCGTATCATGCTGGAAAACACCGACACCCTCTTCGTCCCGCTGGCGCGGGAGATCGGGTTCATCGAATATTACCTGGACCTGGAGCGGCTCCGCTACGGCGAGCGCCTGCAGGCCACCATCGAGGTCGAGCCGGGGGCCGAGAGTTGCCCGGTGCCCAACCTGCTCCTGCAGCCGCTCGTCGAGAACGCCGTGAGGCACGGCGTCGCGCGTCGCACCGGCGCCAGCCGCGTGGCACTGCGTGTCACCCGCGGCCACGACCGCCTGCACGTCGTCGTGCGCAACGACCCGGCCACGGGACCCGAGCCCGTGGCGGCCGGCAGCGGCTTCGGCCTCCGCTCCGTGCACCGGCGACTCGTCGGCCTCTATGGCGACGACGCGCGCTTCGCCTACATCCCCGACCACCCGGAGGGATTCACCGTGACCCTGGAAATTCCCGTGTAAGCCGGACCACCGCCCCATGACCCGCCTGAATGCCGTCATCATTGACGACGAGCCCCTGGCGCGCGCCGCGCTCCGGCGCCTGCTCGACGCGGAGCCGGACATCGCCATCGCCGGCGAGGCGGCGGACGGCGGTGCCGCGCTCGAGTTGCTGCAACGCGCCGCGCCGGACCTCGTGTTCCTCGACGTGCAGCTGCCGGACATGACCGGCGTGGATATCCTGCGCCAGTTGCCGCAGGACCGGCGCCCCGCGGTGATCTTCGTGACCGCGCATGGCGGCCATGCGTTGCAGGCCTTCGAGCTGCACGCCGTCGACTACCTGCTGAAACCCTACGCCGACGACCGCTTCCACCTCGCGCTGGCGCGGGCGCGCCGGGCCCGCGCCCAGCCGACGATGGCGTCGCTGCTTGCGCTGGTTGACGGCCTGTTGCGGCACTGGCCGGCGGCGGCGCGCCCCGAGCCCGCCGCGCCGGTGATGGCGTCGGACCAGATCATCGCGAAGTCCGGCACCGAGCTGCACGTGTTCAAGGCCGGCCAGGTGAAATGGGTGCAGGGGCAGGGCGACTATCTCAAGATCCACAGCACCACCGGCAACGCCCTCGTGCGCGAGACGATGGGGAGCTTCCTCGGCCGCGTGCCGCCGGGCCGGTTCCTGCGGGTGCACAAGTCCGCGATCGTGAACCTCGCCTTCGTCCGCCGGCTCGAGTCGATCCACTCCGGCGACTACCGCCTCGAGCTCAGCGACGGCACCGTGCTGCGGGTGAGCCGCAACTACCGCGAGCACCTGCGCCGCGCGCTCGGATCGGGCGCCGAACGGATCGTCGCGCCGGCGAACGCCTCGCCGCAACGCCCTTGAGGCCACCGCCCTTTCGCCCGTCTTGGGCGACTCGAACGCAGCCGCCCCGCCGGGGCGCTGCATCTCCCACCGAACACCAACCACCATGATCCCAAGCATCCCCCGCAAAGATATCCTCGCGCGCTGTGTCGCGCTGCTGGCGGCCCCGGGCCTTCTCCTCGCCCAGTCTCCGGTCCGTTCCTCCGAGGAGGAATCGCTCAAGCTCGAGAAATACACCGTCACCGGCTCGTTCATCCCGCAGCCGACGGCCGAGCCGATCGCCCCGGTGGCGATCTTCTCCGAGGCCGACCTGCGCGCCACCGGCGCGATGACGCCGATCCAGGCGCTCCGCAGCCTGCCCTCGTTCGTCGGCAACCCCGGCGCGACCGAGAACGATTCCAACGGCGCCACCGGCTCGACGTTCGTGAGCCTGCGCGGGCAGGGCGCCGGCCAGACCCTCGTGTTGTTCGACGGTCGCCCGGCTGGCAACAATACCTGGTCCAACCTCCAGCTGCTCCCGATCGAGGCGATCGAGCGCATCGAGGTCCTGCGCGACGGTGCCGGCATCATCTATGGCTCCGCGGCCATCGGCGGCGCGGTGAACGTCATCCTCAAGAAGAACTACAGCGGCCTCGAGGTCACCCTCCAGGGCGGCGGCGCCACCCGCACGCCGGGCGGCCGCGACACCTTCCAGGCCTCGTTCGTGACCGGCGCCAACACGGAAAAGACCTCCGTGGTCGTCGCCGGGAGCTACTTCAAGAACCGCACGCTCTTCGCCGGCGACCGCCCGAACTCGGCGCAGGTGGACAACCGCCCGCGGGGCGGGGTGAATGGCGGCTCGCCGACCTTCGCGGGCAACGTCACCTCCGCCGCCCTCGGCACGGTCGTCCTGCGGCCCGGCTTCGGCGCCAACGCCACGCCGACGGGTCCCGGCGACTACGTGGCGATGGACCAGAACACCTTCAGTTCCAACCAGCTGTTCAACTTCCGCGACTTCTCGCCTTCGGCTCCGGGCCAGAAGCGCAATTCGCTCTATTTCAGCCTCGAGCATGAAATCCAGGGCAAGGCCCTCGAGTTCTTCGCCACGGCGATGTATTCCAAGCTGAGTTCGCTCAACGGCCTGGCGCCGGCGCCGTTCGCGCTGTCGGTCGACCCCGTCCTCGGACCGGCCAACGGGAGCCTCATGCAATGGGGGCCCTACAACGAGCTGCTCGGCGCGAGCCGGCTGCTGGAGGATGACACCGATTTCATCCGCTACCGCTCCGTCGAGCTGGGCAACCGCACGAACGAGCAGGTCTTCAATGATTTCAAATACCTCGCCGGCCTGCGCGGCGAGATCGGCACCAGCGGCTGGAAATGGGAGGCCTCCTACACGGTCAACAACGAGCAATTCCGCCAGCTCGACGCCGGCGTGCCTTCGCTCCCCAAGCTCGACGCCGAGGTGAAGGCCGGCCGCTTCAATCCCTTCGCCCTGGCCAACTCGACCGGCAGCGCGGTGGTCAACGGCGTCACCCATACCTGGGACAACGCCAAGGCCCTCAAGGCCGCCGAGGTCACCGCCCGCCAGCTGACCGAGATTCTTGCCTACGCTTACAACGCGCACGTCTCCGGCTCGCTGCTCGAGCTGCCGGCGGGCCCGGTCGGCCTCGCCGCGGGATTTGATTACAATTACAGCGACACCCGCTTCGACGCCGACGACCTCTATGCCTCCGGTTCCGTGCTGGGCCTCAACGCCTTCACCGACACCTACACCGAGGATCGCAGCCGCTCGCTGTTTGCCGAGGTGAAGGTGCCGCTCATCGGCGGCGCCAACGCCCGCCCCTGGCTCCATGACCTGAGCATTGGCGGCCTCGCCCGCAAGGAGCTCCAGACCGTGAAGGGCGTCAACGGCACGAGCGGCCTCTACGACGCGCGCAGCTACGACAAGACCAACCCGAGCGTGAACCTGCAGTATTCGCCGACGAAGGACTACAAGTTCCGCGCGACCTGGAGCAAGGGCTTCCTCGCCCCGACCTCGGGCACGGTCTTCGGCGCGCCTGGCAGCAGCAACCCGACGGTGAACGACCCGCTCGGTTTCCCGACCACCGCGCAGACCACGATCGTCATCCGGGGCAATCCCCAGCTGCAGCCGGCGATCTCCAAGGCCTGGTCGCTCGGCTTGGTCGCCCAACCGCGCAAGGACCTCTCGTTCTCGGTCGACTTCTACAACATCAAGGTCGACGGCATCGTGGCCAACAACGCGAACGCCATCCTCGTGGCCAACGCCGCCGGCCAGGGCCCGGGGTTCGTGCGCGGCGATGCGAGCACGATCAATCCTAACGCGCCCTTTGCCAGCCAGATCCGCCGCTCGGCCAACGGCCGGCTGAACAGCTCCGGCAGCTTCGGCGCCGGCATCCCGCGCGGCGCGGTCCTCTCGGACTACCTCAACATCGCCTCCCGCGAGGTCGCCGGCATCGAATATACCGCCACCTACACGCTGGACACGACCGACTGGGGCAGCTTCGCCTTCCTCGGCGCGGCCAACCAATTCGTGACGTTCGACCAGAGCAGCGGCCCCGGCCTGCCCGTGGTCAGCTACCTCGGCAAGTCCATCAGCACCACGGGCGACCCGATCTCCCCCGGCAGCATCCCGAAGTGGAAGGGCAACCTTAGCACCCGGTGGGATTGGAAGCGCCTCAGCGCCCGCGTGACGCTGAACCACATTGGCTCTTTCCAGGACGACCCGCTGTTCGTGATGTCGCCGAAGATGAAGGAATTCTTCGACGCCGGCACCCCGAAGTCCGACCCGGCCTTCGCCGCGTTCCTCGCCGATGTCAGCCAGCCGAAGGTCGGCGGCATCCGCCGTGTCTCGGCCTGGACCACGTTCGATACCCAGGTCAGCTACAAGTTCAGCCGCGAGAGCGGCTACCTCGGCGGTCTGACGGTTGCGCTGGGTGTGA
Organism: Lacunisphaera sp.; assembly: GCA_041917235.1. Taxonomy (GTDB): domain Bacteria; phylum Verrucomicrobiota; class Verrucomicrobiia; order Opitutales; family Opitutaceae; genus Lacunisphaera. The sequence goes on from JAYRXZ010000005.1 coordinate 119,451, forward strand.
ACAACCTGTTCGACAAGCTGGCGCCGTTTGCCGCCGGCGCGTTCAACGACAGCTACGACACCCGGACGCACAATAACATCGGCCGGTTCGTCTACCTGAACCTCAAGAAGGAATTCTAAGCCTCCCCGGGTTCAACCCGGCGTTCGTGTGTGTTATGCAAAACGGCGTCCCGTGGGTGCGGGACGCCGTTTTAATTTAAGCAGGGGAGCCGGGAAGGGCCGGCCTTACTGCTTGTAGATCTTTCCGGCCTTCATGACGAAGCTGACCTTGGTCATGAGGCTGATGTCGGCGAGCGGATCGCCCGGAACGGCGACGAGGTCGGCGATCTTGCCGGACTCGACCGTGCCGAGGTCCTTCTCCGCATCGAGCAGCTTCGCGGCCTCGAGCGTAGCGGACTGGATGGCCTTCATCGGGGGCATGCCGGCCTCGACCATGTAGATGAACTCCTTGGCGTTGTCGCCGTGCGGGGCGACGCCCTGGTCGGTGCCGAAGGCGATCTTCACCCCCGCCTCGTAGGCGCGCTTGAACGTGGCCTGGATGAGCGGCCCGATCATCGCAGCCTTCGGGCGGACCACGGCGGGGAAAAAGCCGTCGATCTTGGACTTCTCGGCGACGAACCGGCCGGCGCTGATGGTCGGCACGTAATAGGTGCCGTGCTCCTTCATCAGCGCGATGGTCTCGTCCGACATGAACGTGCCGTGCTCGATGGAGATGACGCCCGCGCGGATGGCGCGCTTCATGCCTTCGTCGCCATGGGCGTGTGCGGCGACCTTGAGGCCGTAGTCCTTCGCGGTCGCCACGACGGCGGCGAGTTCCTCGTCGTTGTAGAGCGGGGCCTGGCCGCTCTTGGCCAGGCTGAGCACGCCGCCGGTGGAGGAGACCTTGATGAAGTCGGCACCTTCCTTGTAACGCTGGCGCACGATGGCCCGGAGCTGGTCCGGGCCGTTGCCGACGGCGGTGTTGAAGGGTGCGAGGACCTCCTGCAGCCGGGTGTTGAGGCCGGTGGTGTTGTCGCCCACATGGCTGCCGGTGGTGCCCACGCTGCCCGCGGCGTAGATGCGCGGACCGTCCACCCAGCCCTTGGCCGTGGCGTCGCGCAGCGCGAGGTTCAGTTTGTCGTCAGCCCCGCAGTCGCGGACGGTCGTAAAGCCGGCGAGCAGGGTGCGCCGGGCATAAACCGTGGAGCGCAGCGCAACATCGGCCGGGTTCAGGAAGAATCCCTCAGTGTAGCTTTGCGGGGACTGTTCGCCGGTAAGGTGCACGTGCATGTCCATCAGGCCGGGCATGACGGTGGCGTTCTTCAGGTCGATGACGGTGTCGCCCGCGGCCGGCGCGGTGTAGCCGTCGGCGAGGCCGGTGATGCGTTCGCCCTCGACGGTGAGGGTTACGGCCTTGCGGACGGTGTCGGCGCGGCCGTCGATCAGCGAGCCGGCGTGGATGAGGGTCTTGGCGGGAAGGAGGGTGGCCGCGAGCAGGGCGGCACCGGTGACGAGGAGGCGGCAGGGGAGGCGCATGGGAAATTTCTGGCCCAGCGTCCCGGCGCGCGCAACCGCCAACTCGCCGGTGGGCAGGACGTTTCGTCGCAACCGGGTGCTGCTTGGTCGACAAATGGCATCATTTTCTGGAATAACCCCCGGGGTTGGTGCTCCTATTCCGCACCAGCCGATTGGCTGCGAACCTCCCGTCACCCCGGCGGGGGAAACCAGAACCCAAAATCCAGTATCACATGAACAAGTCCTCCAAGACCATCATCACGGCCGCGGCGATCGCGGGCCTTTACCTCGGCGCCCTCGCGGCGAAATCCTACGCCGCCGACGCCGGCACCACCGCCCCCTCCACCGAGAAGGCCAAGGACAGCTGTAAAGGCAAAGACGGCTGCAGCGGCAAGGCGGACGGCAAGGCCCACGACTGCAAGGGCAAGAACGAGTGCAAGGGCAAGGGTGGCTGCGGTTCCAGCGACAACGGCTGCAAGGGCAAGAATTCCTGCAAGGGCAAGGGCGGCTGCAACTCGGCCCACGCCAAGGACGACAAGAAGAAGGACGAGTCCAAGAAGGGCTGAGTCCGGTTCACCGGTTTCACGGAGGCCGGGCCATCCCCGGCCTCCGTTTCAGTTACACCCTGTTTAAATTTTCAGATCCTGTCATTCTGAGCGCAGCGAAGAATCCAGTTGAATGTCCGCTGCCGATGGAGTGTTGACCGGATCCCGATGGATTCTTCACTGCGTTCAGAATGACAATCCAGGTTTGAAGCCGCCTGCTAATGTGACACTGGTCTGGATTAGTGGGCGATTAGTGTGAATTAGTGGTGCCCCTCCTCCCGCCGCCCCGTCCCATGCCCGCCAACCAATTCAACGGCTACACCGACTACGGCATCGGCATCGGCCTGCGCATCCCGCACTATGACCACATCCTGAGCCGGAAACCCACGGTCGACTGGTTTGAGATCATCTCGGAGAACTTCATGGTCGACGGCGGCCGCCCGCTCGAGGTGCTTGACCGGATCCTCGCCCAATACCGCGTGGTCCAGCACGGCGTCGCGATGTATTTCGGCGCGGCCGACGGCCCGAACAAGGAGCACCTTCGCCGCCTCAAGGCGCTGACGAAGCGCACCAAGACGCCGTGGCTCTCCGACCACCTTTGCTGGGGCAGCGTGGACGGCACGTATTCGCACGACCTGCTGCCGATGCCCTACACGGTCGCGGCGGCGAAGCAGACCGCCGCCAACATCCGCCGCGTGCGCGACTACCTGGAGATCCCGATCGCCGTGGAGAACGTGAGTTCCTACACCGAGTTCCACGTTTCCGAGATGACCGAGTGGGAGTTCCTCACCGAGGTCGTCGAGCGCGCCGACTGCGGAATCCTCCTCGATGTGAACAACATTTACGTCTCGGCGCAGAACCACGGCTTCAATCCCTACGATTACATCGACAATGTCCCGCACCACCGCGTCGCCCAGATGCATATCGCGGGGCACACGAAGTTCGAGAAATACATCCTCGATACGCACGACCACCCGGTGCTCGACCCGGTCTGGAAACTTTACACCCACGCCACCAGGCTCTGCGGTGTCACCGCCACGTTGCTCGAGTGGGATGACAAGATCCCCTCGTTCGACGAGGTCCACGACGAAGCCCTGAAGGCCAATGAATACATCGCCCAAGCCCGCGCGGCCAAGATCCCCGCGCCGCGCGAAGCCGTTCGCTCCCGCGCGCGTTGATTCGACCGCCGACCTCGCGGACCTGCAACGCGCCATGTGGCGCGTGGTCTCGCGGCCGCTGACTGACGACAGCCGCATGCAGCGGCGCTGGACCGACGGCCGGCCGACGAGCGCCATGGCCGCGCAGATCGCTAAGCCCAACGACCGGCTCACGTCCTTCGAGCGGCTCGAGATCTACAACCGCATGTATTGGTTCCGCGTGCTCGACAGCCTCTATGACGATTGTCCCGGCCTGCGCGCGGTGCTCGGCGACAAAAAGTTCATCCGTCTCGCCGAGGCCTACCTCGTCAGATACCCGTCCGCCTCCTTCACGCTCCGCAACCTGCCCAGCCGGCTGGCGAAATTTATCCGCGAGCAGCCGCGCTACACCAAGCCGCACACCGCGCTGTGCCACGACCTCGCCCGTTTCGAGTGGGCGAGGGTGGAGGTGTTCGACACCGCAGCCAACCCGGTCTTCACCGCCGCCGACCTGCGCGGGGTGCCGGCCGCGCGGCAGGGAAAGCTGAAGCTCGCCCTGCAGCCCTACCTGCAGTTGCTGCGGCTGGAATACCCGGTGGATGATTTTGTCCTGGCCGTGAAGCAGCGCGAGGCGGAGCTGTTGCGCGGTGACGCCAGCAACGCCCCGACGGAACTGCGCCGTCGCCAGCAGCGTAAGACCAGGCTGCCGTCGCGCGCCCGCACGCATGTCGCCGTGCACCGGCTGGACGGGAAGATCTATTTCAAGCGACTGGAACCGGCGGCCTACCGCATCCTCACCGCGCTCCGGGCGGGCCGGACACTCGAGCAGGCCCTGGTTACGGGCATTCCCCAGGCGAAGAAATCGCAGGCCGATTGGGCTGCGAAGGTCCAGGGCTGGTTCCGCAATTGGATGGAGCTCGGGTGGCTGTGCCGGCGGTGAGCGTTCGTTTCTCCTGACGTAGGGCCGCCGCTTGCCGGCGTGCCTTTCCGTTCACGCGGTTCAAACCAGGCTCGCCGACGAGCGGCGGCCCTACAAAACAGGGAATAAACCCCTGCCGATTTCCTCCCACGGCCATGCAACTTCGTCCGCTGCTCGCCAAATTTGACGGCCTGGCCGCCCATCTCCAATCACCGCTCCTGCTGGTCATCCGCCTCTACTGGGGCGTGTCCTTTGCCCAAACGGGCTGGGGCAAGCTCATGAACCTCGACCGGACGGCGGAGTTTTTCGGCGGTCTTGGCCTGCCGCTGCCCAAGCTCAACGCCCTCCTGGCCGGGGCCACCGAGTGCGGTGGCGGCCTCCTGCTGGCGCTCGGGCTGTTCGCGCGGCCGGTCGCAGTGCCGCTGGTCTTCACGATGCTCGTGGCCTACGCGACGGCGGACAGGGAGGCGCTCCTGGCCATCACGAGCGATCCCGAGCAGTTCCTCGGTGCGGCGCCGTTCCTGTTCCTGCTGGCGGCACTCCTCGTGCTCGCCTTCGGGCCGGGTAAGCTGTCGCTGGATCACCTGCTCGCGCGGAAAAAATCCGCGGGCTGAAGCCACCCGCTCAGCCCTGGCCCGTCGCCGCCGGCGGATTGCAGAGATCCTCGTAGGCGTAGAGCAGGGCGCCGATCGCGAGCGGGAGGGTGAAGACCACGCCGATGATCAGGCCGATGAGGCCGAGCATCGCGAGGATGCCGCCGAGCAGAATGGTGAAGAAAACGCGGAACCACTGCTTGGTGACGACCCGGCGGCTCACCTCCATCGCGGTCCACGGCCCCAGGCCCTGGTCGATCACCAGGGCGAAGGTGAAGGTCCAGCTGACTGAAAGATACATGATGGGCAGCGCACACACGAAGATGCCGAGGAAAAGCAGCGGGTTGGGCTGGCCCTGCTGGGCGGTCATCATGATGCCGATCACCCACGGGGCGATGAGCACGCAGGCGGCGGCCATCGAGAGTGCCACGGTGAGCAATGAAGCCAGCGCGAGCGGGCCGAAGGCCTTGGAGAAGCCGGCAAAGGCGTCGCCGAACTCGCGCGGCTCGCCGCGCATCTTGCCCAGGTAGTAGTAATAGAGGCCGCCGTAGAACACGCCGCTGAGCACGATGTTGACGATCGCCCCCAGGATCGGGACCATGCCGAGGACGCCCGTGGCCAGAAAGACCACGAAGGTTACGCCCACCAGGGGCAGGAAGTTGGCCTTCCACAGGTCGAAGCTGCGGCTGAGGCAGCCGAAGATATCCAGCGGCGCGGCGCGCGCGATGAGCTCGGCGGCGTAGACCTTGGCGTCGACGGGGCCGGCCGGCTGGGCCGGGGCGGCCGCGGGAGTGGCGGCGGTGAAGGGCGAGCCGGCGGACGCCGGGGCCGGAGCGGCGGCCGCGGGCGGCGCGCTGAACTCGGCGAATTCCCCGAGGGTCTTCCACACGCCCTCGTCGGCGCGCTTGGCCTTGGTCGAGAGGTTGGCGCGCCCGCCGTTGATCCATTCATGGATCTTGGCGGCCGTCACCGGCCCGTATTCCTTTCCATCCGCTCCCAGAATGGTGAACATAGTGGCCGCAGCATGGCGCGGCGCGGCGGGAGGTCAACGCCTCACTCCTCCCCGGTCTTCTCGTGCACGCGCCGGCGGAGCTGTTTCGTCAGCTTCTTCATCTGCGCCCGGTGCTGCTGCGCGGCGGGTCGGTCCACGCGGCGCACCTCGTGCGCGGTGGCGCGCAGCATCCGCAGGTAGCTCTGCCAGCGGGCCGGGTCGAGCGAGCCGTCGGCCAGCGCGGCCGTCACGGCGCAGCCGGGCTCGACGGTGTGGGTGCAGTCGCGGAACTTGCAGCGGCCGGCCACGGCGGCGACGTCGTCAAAGGCCGCGGCCAGGCCGGCGCCGGCCTCCCAGGGCTGGATCTCGCGCATGCCGGGGGTGTCGATGATGATCACGCCGTCGGGCGTGACGAGCAGCTCGCGCTGCGTCGTGGTGTGGCGGCCCTTGTTGTCCGCCTCGCGGACCTCCTGCGTAAACTGCACCGCGTCGCCCATGAGGCGGTTGATGAGCGTGGACTTGCCGACGCCGGACGAGCCGAGCAGCGCGATGGTCTGCCCGGGCCGGAGCCAGGGCGCGAGGGCCTTGAGGCCGCGGCGGGTCTTGGCGCTGATGACGAAGACCGGGACCGCGGGTGCGACCTGCGTGATCTCGCGGGGGACCTCCTCGGCATCGGCTTCGCCGGCAAGGTCGGCCTTGTTGAGCAGCACGACCGGCTGCGCGCCGCTGGCGTAGGCGGCGGCGAGGTAGCGCTCGAGACGGTGCAGGTGGTGGTTGCCGTCGAGCGAACTGACAAGGAAGACGGTGTCCACGTTGGCCGCCACCACCTGCTCGAGCACGTCCTCGCCGGCGGCCCGGCGGGAGAACTTGGTCCGGCGCGGCAGCACGGCCTGGATGGCGACGCGGGTGGGGTCGCCCGGTTGGGGGGTTACGGCAACCCAGTCGCCGATGGCGGGGTAGTCGGCCGGGGCCTTGGCGGCGTGGATGAATTTTCCGCTGCACTCCCCCAGGCGGGCGCCGGCTTCGCCGGTCACCTCGCAATAGCCCTTCAGTTCGAGGGTTACCCGCGCCGGCTCGCAACCCTCGGCCGCGTAAGGGGCAAAGGCTTGGGCCAGGGAGTCGTTCCAACCGAGGGCAGCGAGGGTCACGAGCCCATGGTTGCCCACGGGCGGCCCGCGGTGCAACGCCGCGTTTCGGCGGGCTGCTGCCGGCCGTTTTCAGGGATTTCCCTAGGTTTTCAGCCTTTCGCGGCGGTTGCCCTGATGCAGAATTAATTCATTACCTTGCCTCGCCGATGGGAAATCTACTTAGTGGCTCCGTAGTGTATTGTGCTCACCTCACAACGATCCCGGATTTTCAGATGATCTGCTGAAATAAGCCGCCGGGTTCCCCCGTTTCCCCCTAATCCCGAACCGGTCATGTCTACAAAACTGAAGCTACTCGTCACCCTTCTCGCGCTCGGCGTTACATGCGCCTTTGCCCAAACCGCCGCCCCGGCCAAGACCACGGTGCAGACCAAGTCCTCGGAGAAGGACGGTCGCACCACCACGGAGCGCACCTTCACCACCACCGTGACGGAGGTCGCGGAAAAGCCGGCCGGCGTCACGGTCGCGATCTTCACGGCCAACCGCGCCGGCGAGGTCGGCGCCAACGAACTCGGCGCCCTCGAGGATTACATCACGGGCAAGGTCACCGAATTCAACGTGCACGTGATCAGCGGCGAAACCGCCCTCAACGCCGTGGCCGGCATGGCCCCCGGCGCCCAGGCCAACGCCCTCGACGCCCAGATGGCCGACAGCACCTCCGCCGTCCGCCTCGCCCAGGCCCTCGGCGCCACCCACCTGCTCCAGGTCACGATCACCGGTTTCGACTCCAACAAGCAGACCATCGCCGCTTACGGCGTGAACACCACCAACGACGAGCGCACCGTGCGCGTCACCTACAAGATCCTCGACGGCAACACCGGGGCCAGCCTCGCGGCCGACACCGTGCGCGCCACCAAGATGGTCCAGCAGAGCCAGACCGCCACCAGCGAACTCGGTGACGCCCGCCAAAACGTCCTCAATGACCTCCTCGCGGAGGCCGCCGGCAAGGTCGCCGCCAGCCTCAAGCGCCAGCTCGACCGCGGCCGCATCACCACCTCGGAGGGCCAGGGCAACGTCACCGTCAACTTCACCACCGAGATCGCCGACCTCTACATCCCCGATGTCCGCATCGACAAGGACAACACGGTCCGGATGTCCGAGGACAAGCTGAAGGTCTCGCCCGTCGCCACCATCGAGGTCGACGGATTCGCGGTCGGCACCGCCCCGGGCAAGCTCACGGTCAAGGCCGGCCTGCACAAGCTCCGGGTCGTCCGCGAGGGCCACAAGCCCTGGGAGCGCACGGTCAACTTCACCAACGGCCAGACGCTCAACATAGGGCTTGAGATGAGCGAGGCCGGTTACGCCCGCTGGAAGGAATCCACCGCCTTCATCAACGACCTCAAGAACGGTGCCAAGCTCACCGACGCCCAGGTCAAGGTCCTCGAGGGCCAGGCGAAGATGTTCGAAAACAGCGGCTTCAAGGTGAACACCAAGGAAGGCATCACGATCAACGCCGGCCCGACCCGCTCCCTGTTCGGCTGGTAACCCGCCCTCCACCTCCAACCTTCAGCCACCCACCGCCATGAAATCAGGCCGCATTCTCCTCTCCCTCCTCACCGCCCTCGTCCTCCTCGCGCCCGCCACCCGCGCCCAAGAGTCCACCGGCAAGAAGAAACTCGCCATCACCAAGATGATGGCCACGCCCTCGCTGGCCGCCCGCATGCAGAAGCAGGGCGTCGGGCTCTCGCTCGAGTCCGTCATCGAGGCGCTTGACTCCCAGGTCCACGACCGCGTGCTCAACACCCGCCGCTTCGAGATCCTCGAGCGTTCCGACGCCGACGCCCTCGCCACCGAGGCCGCCGCCACCGGCACCGCCTTCGCCTTCAACAAGGCCGACTACGTCATGACCATCCGCGTGGACTCGTTCAACGATCGCATGGAGGAGCGCCGCCTCGCCTCGCTGGGCAAGACCGTCCGCGCCCGCGTCATCGAGCTCTCCGCCGTCGCCAAGATCACCGAGGTCGCCACCCAGCGCGCCGTCGCCAGCGCCAACTTCAAGGTCTCCAAGCGCGATTCCGAGAACCGCTCCGAGAACACCACCGTCCGCGTCGGCGAGGCCTCCGACGACCTCATGATCCAGGCCGTCAGCGAGATCGCCCAGAAGATCGCCGTCCGCGCCGCCGACGTCGTCTCCCCCGCGCGCATCATCGGCAAGCGCGACCGCATCGTGACGATCAACCGCAACGACCAGTCCGGCATCGAGGTCGGCCAGACCTGGGAGGTCTACATGCTCGGCGACGAGCTGGTTGACCCCGACACCGGCGAGAAGAGCCGCGAGGAGGTCCTCGTCGGCAAGGTCAAGGTCACGCGCGTCACCCCGCAGAATTCCCAGGCCGAGATCATCGAGGATACCGGCATCGATCGCGGCGCCGTCGTCCGTCTCGTGGAGGGAGAGGACGAGTCGTAACACCCCGCGCCGCCCCCTTTTTGTCAGGTCACCCCCCGTCACCCCTAGTTTTACCATGCACACATCCACATCGCACCTCCGGGGCCTCCGGCTGGGTCAGGCTGCTGGCGCCCTCGCGCTCGCCCTGCTCACCGGTTGCGCCACCTACGAACAGCAGACGCAACAGTTCACCACCTCGACCAAGACGGGCAGCTTTGCCTCCGCGGTCATCCAGATCGACCAGCAGGCGGCCAAGAGCGCCGGCAGCAAGGACGAGCTGGTGTTCCGCCTCGAGCAGGGCGCCACGCTGCTGACCGCGGCCATGGCCGACCCGACGATGGTGCCGGACATCCGGCCCGCGCCCGTCGCCGCGAAGAAGGGCGAGGCCCCGCCGGCGCCGCTCCCCGAGCCGACCGCGGAAGAGGTGCACAAGCATTACCTCACCCGTTCCGTCGCCGCCTTTGATGCCGCCGAGGCCAAGGTCAACGCCTGGGAGGAGGAGGCCAAGGTCAAGGTCGGCGCCGAGCTCGGCGCGGCGATGACCAACCAGGCCAACCTGCCGTATCGCGGCCGCGCCTACGACAAGGTGATGATGAACACCTACAAGGCCGTCGGCTACCTCGCCCTCGGCGACAAGGACAAGGCCCGCGTCGAGCTCAACCGCTCGCTCCAGCGCCAGCGCGACGCCGTCGCCGCCAACGAGAAGCGCATCGCCTCCGCCCAGGAGGAAGCCGAGCTCGCCCGCACCGGCCAGCTGAAGGACGAGAAGGGCAAGTCCGCCGCCTACGATCCCGACCGGGCGCGCGCCGACGCCCGCACCGGTCCCGCCCTGCAGGCCGCCCTCGACGCCTCGCTCGCGCCGATGAAGCCCTACGGCGACTACGTGAACCCCTTCTCCGTGTTCCTCGACGGCCTGTTCTTCACCGTGCTCGGCGAAGGCGGCTCCGACCTGGAGCGCGGCCGCAAGTCCTTCGAGCGCGTCGCCTCGATGGTCCCCGAGAACCCCTTCATCCGCGCCGACCTCGACGCCGCCGCCAGCGCCGCCGAGGGCAAGGCCCCCGAGGGCGTCACCTACGTGATCTTTGAGACCGGCACCGCCGCCGCCCGCGACCAGGTCCGCGTCGACATCCCGACCTTCCTCGTGAGCAGCCGCATGCCGTATGTCGGCGCCGCTTTCCCGAAGCTGAAGTTCAACGAGTCCTACATCCCGAGCCTGAGCGTCAAGGCCGGCGAGACCACGGTCAACACCGCCACGGTCGCCAGCATGGACAGCGTCATCGCCAACGACTTCAAGAACGAGTGGCCGGCCATCGTCACCAAGACGATGATCACCACCGCCACCAAGGCCATCATCGCGGCCGTGGTGCAGAAGGCCGCCGAGGACCGCGGCGGCATGTGGGCCGGCCTCGCCGCCGGCCTGATCATGGGCGGCATCAACTCCGCCACCAACATCGCCGACACCCGCACCTGGACCTCGCTGCCCAAGGAATTCCAGTATGCCCGCCTCGCCACCCCGGAGAGCCGCGAGATCACCATCGACGCCGGCGGCGTGCAAAAGACCGTTGCCCTGGCCCCCGGCTCGGTCAACGTCGTCTATGTCAAGTCGGCGTCGCCCACCGCGCCGCTGCTCGTCTCCTCCTTCGTGCTCAAGTAAATGAAAACTCCCTCCTGCCTCCGCCTCGGCGGAGCCCTCGCGGTCACGGCCCTGGCGCTGCTTTTCGGCGGCTGCCAGAACGTGAATACCTACGAGAACGCCGAGTCCCGCGCCACGCCGACCTATGTCGCCGACAAGCGCGTCATCACCGACAACACCCTGGCCGGCAAGCTCCGGGTGGTGTCCATCAACCAGGCCACCGTCTCGGGCAACCTGCTCAAGATCCAGGCCACCGTGGAGAACCTCTCGAGCTCCGCGCGGACCTTCAACTACAAGTTCGAGTGGGTGGACCAGGACGGCATGTCCGTCAATTCCCCCAACGAAGTCTGGAAGAGCCTGCCGCTGCAGGGCCGGGAGACGTCCACCATCGGGACCGTCGCCATCTCGCCCAAGGCGGTGGATTTCCGGCTCAAGTTCCGCGAGTAACCCTCACCACCCATGAAACTGACCGCTCCTTCCAAGTTCGCCTCCGTGCTGGCCGTCGGCTCGCTGCTGATGCTCACCGGCTGCGAATCCCCGACCGAAACCCGCACCGTTGATGCCAAGGGCCCCGACGTCATCAACACGGCGGCCATCAACACCCAGGACTGGGCCAACGCGTCCGACCAGCTGCTCGCCTCGCTGCTCTCCAGCGAAGCGCTCAACAACGCGCCGCGCACGCCCGCCATCCTCGCGGTGGACCGCATCATCAACAACACCCAGCTCATGGTCGACACCGACCTGCTGATCAAAAAGATCCGCGTCGGTCTCACCCAGACCGGCAAGATCGCCGTCACCAACACGCTGGGCCTCGGCGAGCGCGCCGTCGTCGCCAGCGAGGCGGCCGAGCTCGAGGAGATGCAGAGCGGCAAGAAGGCCAAGACCCTCGTGCCGGACTTCACGCTCTACGCGAAGCTCATCCAGCAGACCGACCGCAACAGCAAGCTGACGCAGAACACCTACTCGTTCCAGATGTCGCTGGTGCAGGTGAAGACCGGCCTGACGGTGTGGGAGGACGAGAAGCAGATCACGAAGCAGACGAAGGCGAAGCCCGCCGTCGGCTGGTAAGCGACCCGCCATCCTTCAAAAACAAAACGCACCCGGTAACGGGTGCGTTTTTTCTTGGGAGTGGAGCCCGCGCTCCGCGCGGGCTTTCGGAAGCGACACCGGCAATCAACCCGCGCGGAGCGCGGGTTCCACCTCATGGCGGTCCTCAGTTCGTCCGTTCGATCGGCCGGCCGTGTTCGTCGACCTCGATCTCGACCGGCACCTTGATGATGCGGCCGTCGGAGGTCTTTTCCTCGCGCCAGGTGCGGATCACGCGGCGTTCGTTGGTGAAGGTGGACTTGGTGGCGTCCTTGGCGCCCTCGACCATGCCAACCCCGAGGCCGACGACGTTGCTGCCGACCGCCCCGACCGCGGTGCCCAGGGCGTTGCCGACGGCAGGTCCGGGCTGGTTGCTGGTGACCCGGGCGTCCGGGTTGGAATTGCAGCCGGTCAGCAGCGCGGTGCTGACGGCAAGAAGGGAGGCAAACAGGCGGGTTTTCATAGGGAAATTCACTGGCGGAAGACTAGTGGGCGGCGCCCTGGTCGCAACCCCGGAATTGCCCCTTTAAGAGGGCAAAACCTGCCGTTTGGCGGCGTCGGGATGAGGCCGGTAGAAGAGCGCCGTGCGGCCCACCGAGCCCACGCAGAGACACGGGGTTTCCGCGGCCATTCTTTCACACAAAGCGGCGCGTTCGTCGCGGTCGGCCGCCTCGAAGCGCACCTTGACCAGCTCGCGGGTGTCGAGCTGGCGGTTGAGCTCGATGAAGAGCGCCGGCGTCGGACCCTGGCGGCCGATCCGGAGCGAGTCGCTGAGCACCTGACCGAGGCCGCGGAGCCTGGTTTTTTGGGCGCCGTTGAGGAGGGGAAGTTCGTTCATGATTTGAAGGTATCGAGGGGCAGCTCGCGCCATTGACCGGCGGGCAGGTCCCCCAGTTCCAAGTGGCCGAAGCGTGCGCGATGCAGCGAGAGCACCTCGGCGCCCTGGCTGGCAAACATGCGCCGCACCTGGTGGTAGCGACCCTCGGTCAGGGTCAGCTCGGCCTCGCGGGGTGAAAGGATCCGCAGTTCCGCCGGGGCGCAGGGCGACTTCTCGTCCTTCAGCAGCAGCGTGCCGCCGGCAAAGAGCGGGATGAGCGCCGGCGCCAAGTCGGCGTTCACGGTGGCGCGGTAGACCTTCGGCACCTTGTGCTTGGGCGAGGTGAGCCGGTGCACGAGCTCGCTCTGGTCGGTGAGCAGCAGCAGGCCGCTGGTGTCCTTGTCGAGCCGGCCGATGCTGGTGACCTGCGGGTTGCGCGCGCGCCAGCGGGGCGGCAGCAGCGAATAGACATTCGGGCCCTCGCGCTCGTCGTGCGAGCAGACCAGCCCGACGGGCTTGTGCACGAGCAGCAGCAGGCCGGCGGGGTGGTCGAGCGGCTCACCGTCGACGCGGACGTCGGCCGGGTCGGCCTTGGCGCCAAAGTCATCCGTGACCTGCCCGCGAGCGGTCACCCGGCCGGCCTGGATCCAGCCGCGGGCTTCCCGGCGGGAACAATAGCCGAGGTTGGCGAGAAGTTGGTCGAGCCGGCGCACGGGCCCTTCATGGGTTACCCCCGGGGTCCGGCGCAACCCCTAATGGCCGGTGGAGCAAAGGGCAGACATGCAACAAATGCCTAGTATCTGGCAAGGTATGCAGGGCGCCCCGGCCGGAAGAGGCGTTTAATAGGGCATGCAAACGACGTTCTACCCGCGTCACGCTTTCAAGATTGAACACGCCCAACCTGTTCCCGTCCGCCATCTGGCCCGGGCCACCAGCCGGGCCGGCGACTGGTATTACCATGGCCTGCCCAAACCGGCGCGCCTCTCCTGGCCGGCGATCCTATTTTCGCTAAGTGTCCATGGTCTGCTGCTTTGGGGCGGAGGTGACCGCCCGGCACTCCGGCCGGTCGTGGTGGTAAAGGACGAGCCGATCGTCCAGATGGTCATGCCCGATCTCCCCGATGAGGAGGAGAAGCCCGTCGAGGAGCTGGAGGAGGCCGTCGAGCTGGACCCCGGCGTCGTCGTGCCGCGGCTGGTGGATCTGCCCTCTGCGGTGGACCTGAACACCGCGTTTGTGCAACCCCTCGACATGAGCGTCACCCTGCAAACCGGCCTCGATACCGCCAGCCTGACAAGCATCCCCCTCAAGATTGCCCCCGGCGGCCCGCGCGCGGGCGGGATGAAGGATCTGTTTAACATCTCCCAGCTCGATCGCGTGCCGGAACCGATCGTGCAGCCGCCCCCGCAGTTCCCCGTTCAGCTGAAAAAGGAAGTCGACCGCGCGGAGGTCGTCGTGGAGTTCATCGTCGACAGCAAGGGCGATACCCGCGACGTCCGTGTGGTTTCGTCCACCCACTCCGGGTTTGAGTTCGCGGCGGTCGAGGGCGTGGGCAAATGGCGTTTCCGGCCCGGCATGAAGACCGGCCGCAAGGTCAACACCCGCATGATGGTCCCGATCCGCTTCACCGTCATGCCCGGGGACTGAGCCGCCGCGCGGGCCTTGCACCCGCCGGGGCGGCTGGCTCGTATGTCAGGACACCCATGTCCTGGCTCCTGCTCCTGCTTGCCGCGGTCTCCGCCCTTGTTTCCCTGCTGAACCTCGGCCAGGCCCCGGACCGGGTGTGGGCCTGGAAAACCGCCATCGCCACCGGCGAATACGGTCACTGGCTCGCGCTTTGGCCGCTCGGCCTGGCCGTTCTGGCGTCGCTGGCCTCGAACGGTCCCTGGCGGCACGCCACGCTCGCGCTGTGCGTGCTGAGCCTTGGTGCGCTCCTGCGTCCGGCGGTCAATGCCTGGTGGATCGGCCGCGGGATGGGTGAAGGCGCCTTCTCGTTCGGCCGGCTTTATGCCGGGACGAAGCCGCCCGGGGCTTCCGTCCGGACGGAGGTTTTTGCGGGGCCGGGCGGGCAGGATTTGCCGCTGGATTTTTATCGTCCCGGCGCCGTCAGGGATGCGCGCCAAAAACCGCGGCCTTGCCTCGTGGTGATCCATGGCGGCGGCTGGGACGGCGGCGACCGGACCCAACTGGCGGAGTGGAACGCGCGCTGGGTGGCGCAGGGCTATGCCGTGGCCGCGGTCAGCTACCGCCTTGCCCCGCAATCCATCTGGCCGGCGCAGGGTGACGATGTGCGGGCGGCGATCGCTTGGCTGAAGACCAACGCCGCGCGGCTGGAAATCGACCCGACGCGGCTGGTTTTGCTCGGCCGCTCGGCCGGCGGGCAGCTCGCCACGGCGGTCGGTTACGGCGCGCGGGACCCGGCCATCCGTGGCGTCATTGCGCTCTACGCGCCGCATGACATGCCATTCGCCTGGTCGGTGTCGCGCGAGGATGACTCGCTCAATTCGGTGAAGCTGATGCGGCAATACTTCGGCGGCCCGCCGGATACGCCCGGGCGGCTCGCACTCTATGAGTCCGCCAGCGGCCAGCTGCTGGCGACGAAGGATTCGCCGCCCGCGCTGCTCATCCATGGCGTGCCGGACACGCTCGCGTGGTATCGGCACAGCGAGCGGCTCGCCGCGCGGCTGACGGAACTCGGCGTGCCGCCCACGCATCTCCAGCTGCCGTGGGCGACGCACGGCTTTGACTTCAACCCTGACGGCCCGGGCGGCCAGCTGGCCGACTTTGCCATCGCCAAGTTCCTCCGCGAGGTCACCCGCTGAGCGGTTCGGAACGAGTCACCACGCACACCGGAATCCGGCGAGGGCGAGGCGCGGGGTGCCGGTGTTGACGAGGCCGTCGGCGCTGCGGCCGGTCTCGATGCGGGCATCGCCCAGGTTTTCGATGGTGAGAAACAACTCCCCGCTGCCGAGGGCGTAGCTGGCCCCGAGATCGGCGACAGCCACAGTGCCGAGGATGAGCTGGTTCTCGTCATCCTCGAACTGCCGGCTGATGACCCGGAGGCGCGGCGTGAAGGTGAACCTGCCGGTGCGCCAATCCGCGCCGAGCGAGGTGCTGAGGCGCGGCACCTGAGCGAGGCGTTTGCCGGCGAGCGCCGGGGCGGGCGCGGCACGCTGCACCGTGGCGTCGTTGTAGAGGCAGGCGGCGTTGAACGAAAGGGTGCCGGTGGCGCGCCACTCCGCCGACAGATCGAGCCCGCGGACACGCAGGCGGTCGAGGTTCAGCCGCTGCCGGCCGGTGCCGCCGGCGGGGACGAAGCCGACAAGGGGAAAGGTGCCGGGGCCGCGGGCGATGGTCACGTTGGCCACGGCGTCGCGCAGCTCGTTCCAGAAGAGGGCGGCCCCGAGCGTGAGTGCGCCGCGGGTGTAGTCGGCGCCGAGCTCCGCGCTGGTCACGCGCTCGGTGTCGAGGGTGGCGTTTGCCTCGGTGATGACGTTGCCGACGCGGAAGGGGCGGTAGAGCTCGTTGAGCGTCGGGCGGCGGAAGGCCTGCTGGGCGGCGGCGCGCAGCCGCCACTCCTTGGCGGGCACCCAGACCAGGCCGGCGCTGGGACTGAATTCCAGGCCATCGCGGCCGGCATAGTGGTCGTCGCGCAGCACGGCGGCCGTGACGCGGTCGGTTTCGCGGCGGTGGCCGCCAGTCTCGCGCCACCCATCGAGCCGGGCGCCGAGGGTGAGCCGCCAATCGGCGGCCAGGGCGCGCTCGTGCAGGGCGAACACGCCGGCGAATTCCTGCGTCCCACCGGCGACGCGCTGGCGCGTGAAGTCGCCGGCGCTGAAGGTGTAGAGCTCGCGGGTCTCGCCCGTCACCCGGCGCCAGTCGAGCCCGGCACTGGTGCGGGCGTCGCCGGGATGCGACCACGTGCCCGCCCACGCGGCGCCGAGTGCGGTGGCCGGCACGGCGAACTGATCGCTTGCCGGCGTCTCGGTCGTGCGGGTCCCATTCACCGCGCCGAACGTGCTGCTGAACGACTGGTCCTGGCCGTAGGCGAGGGCGGTCCACGAGAAGTTTTTCCCGGATTGTGCCGTGAGCGCGACGGAGCCGAAGTCCTCGTCCGAGGCGTTGCGCTGGTAGGCCGTGCCGTTGCCGCGTTTTTCGCGGAAGGTCCGGCCCGTGACGGTGAGCGCGGCCTGTGCACCGACCGCCTGGGTCCAGCGGGCGGACAGCCAACGGTGCCTGTTCCACGCGGCGAGGTCCACCGGGCCGCGGTCTTCCGGCGCGACGAGGGAAAACCCGCCGGTGGCGAAATCGCGGCCGGTGAGCTGCAGCATGCCTGGGCCGGCCGCCTGGGTGAGGCTGAGCTCGGCGCTGTGGGTGGAGAAATCCCCGCCGGTGGCGGTGAACCGGCCGCCGGGCGCGGGTGGCGCGGTCAGCAACTGCACGACGCCGCCGAGCGCGGCGTTGCCCCAGGCGGTGGCGCCGCCGCCGCGGACCAGCTCCGCGCCGGCGAGCGACTCGCGCGACACCTTGCTCCAGGTCACCCAGCCGCCGAACGGATCGTTGAGCGGCACGCCGTCGAGCAGCACGAGCGAGCGGCTGGCACCGCTGGGCCCGAGGCCGCGCAGCGACACGCCCTGGGCGGTCGGGTTGGCCGTCAGGCTGTCGCTGCGCCGGAAGAGGCTGAAGCCCGGGACACTGCGCAGCGCACCGTCCAGCGTGGCGGCAGGCGCGGCGCGCAGCTGCGGGCCGGCCAGGACGGTCACCGCGAACGGCACCTGCGCGCGCGGCTCGGCCGAGCGGGAGGCGCTCACGACCACGTCGGGCAGGTTCAGCTGGGCGGCCAGGGGCACGGCGCAGGCCAGCGCGAGCAGTTTTCTCATGGGATGGGGCAGGGTGGCGGAAAAGTGATGGAAGGCAAAAGGGGAAACAAACCGCAGGAAAGACGCGCGGGCCGGGCCACGGGTGCGCTTATGACGGGGGAGCGCGGGGAATTTAGGGCTGGCGTCAGGGGAGGGGATGCAGGATGCCTTCAGCTCTTATGGCCAACTGGGAATACAAAGTCATCAGCAGCGGCAAAGGCGGATTCGCCACCCCGGCGCTGATGGAGAAATTTATCAATGACCTCGGGCAGGAGCAGTGGGAGATCATCAATTTCCACACCGCGCCCGACAACCCGCTGGCCTTCACCGGCCTCGCGCGCCGCCCCGTGCAGCGCGACTGGACGCTGGAGGACGCCGCCGCCGCGGCCGCCCGCGCCGAGACGGACAAGCTGCGCGCGGAGTTCGAGGCCAAGTTCAAGGGCATGACCGCCGCCCCCGCCGCGGCCGAGGAGAAGGCCGAGACCCTCCTTGAGGAGAAGGCCGCGCCCGACGACGGCTTCCGCCGCCCGGTCGACACCTCGCGCGACGACGACCCGGATGCGCCGGAGGACGAGTGGCACAAGCTCACGGCCGAGGACGAGCTGCCGACCTTCTTCGATGCGCTCAAGCCGCACATGCGCCGCAATCAGCGCGGCGCGGGCATGTCCGTCGGCCTGGATTACCTCGCCAAGAAGTGGAAGCTCGAGGAGGCCGACATCAAGGGCGCGCTCGTGGAGTGCGGCATGCAGATCCCGGCCGACGAGAACGCCAAGCCCGTCTACGTCGAATACGACGGCGACCTTTACTGGGTGAACATCAACCGCCGCGGCGAGGTGTGGATCAACACCCGCGAGAAGCCCGAGCCGGTGTTCCGCATCGTGCCGGGCAAGCGCCTGGCCGACGACGAGGTGCCCGCCGAGATGGCCGTCGCGCCCGCGCCGCAGCCGCAGGCCCAGCCGGAGCGCCGTGACGACCACCGGCGCGACGAACGCCGCGACGAGCGGCCGCGTGCGCCCCAGCCGCAGAACCAGCCGCAGAACCAGCCGCCGCGCGAGGACGCCGGCGCGCCCAAAACCCTGCTGGCCAAGATCCGGGGCATGATGCGCCACAACCGCCGCGGCCATGGCTGGTCCGGCAGTTTCCCCTATCTCACCAAGGCCCTGAAGCTCGACGAGGCCCAGTTGCTCGAGCAGCTCGCCGCGTTCGGCCTCCGCCTCGAGGGCGGCGCCGAGCCGGTGATCGCGACCGAGAACGGTTTCGCCTATTGGCTGAACAAGAACCAGCGCGGCGAGATCTGGATCAACGCGGAGGAGGGAACGGGAGTCAGAGAACAGAAGACTGAGGACAGAGGACAGGCGTCCGAAGCGGCGCCGGACTCCGGCCGTGCCCACGAGAGTCCCAAGCCGGATGTCGTCGAGACCAAGGCCCTGCCGCCGGAGAACATCCTCACCGCCGTCCGCCTGCTGATGCAGCCGAAAAAGCGCGGCGAGGGTGTGACGGCCCAGATCACGGAGCTTTCGGCCAAACTGGAGAAATCCGACGAGCAGGTCCTGGCCATGCTGGCCTCGACCGGCCTGCAGCTGCCGGAGTCGCCCAAGGCCAAGCCGACCTTCGCGGAGCACGGCGGGGAGATCTACTGGCTCAACGCGAACGCCAAGGGCCAGGTCTGGCTCAACGCCAAGCAGTCGGCCGCGACGAAGAAGTCCAAGGCGAAGAAAGCCGACTGAGCGGCGTCACTGCGGATCAGCCGGCGCGAAGGGCGCGTTGGTGTCCGGGTGGAAGCGCGCGAGCGCGGCCAGCTGGTCGGCGACCAGGCGGTCGGAGCGGCAGCGGGGCATCTTGCTCGCGTGGGCGGCCTTGCCCTGTTGCGCCGCCCACTGGGCGAACACGCCGGGCATCACGAGGCGCACCTGGGGCGAGGTGATGCTCCGGTCGTTGCGCCGCGCCGCATAGTCGCGGTTGCGCGTGGCCAGCTCGCCATCGAACTCCGGCCCGAGCACGTTGGCCGTCGGGGTCCGGACAGTGTGGGTGTGGAGCTCGAGCCACCATTCATGGCACCGCACGGCCTGCCCGGCGGCGATCCGGTGTTGGAACGGGGCGACGTGGAAATTGACCACGTGCCAGCCGTTGCGCGCGCAGACCGCCTGCATGGTCATGAGTAATTCGTCCTCCGTCACCTGCTCGCCGAACGGGTTGAGATAAAGGCCCGTGCGGCCGATGAAGCGCACCCGCGGCGGCGCGACCGACATGAAGCGCACAATGTCGCCCACCACGCAGCGGCTGAGGCCGGCGGGCGTCGTGACGAGCAGGACGTAGTCGATGCCCGGTTTCACCTTTTCGAGAGGCACGCAATGCAGGCCCGCCTCGGCGAGCTTGGCCTCCTGGTATTCCGCCAGCGGCAGGAATTCAAAGAACACCCCGGCGTCGGTCAGCAGGCGGAGGCCCGGCAGCTTGGGGTCATCCTGCGCGGCGAAGATGCCCTCGGCGGCGGCATACACCTCGTGGAAATTGACCGTCGGTCCGAGCGCCGTGCGCAGCGTCTCGCCGAAGAGCCCGAGCGGTGCCCCGAGGTGGAGGTAGCACTCGAGGTTGGGCCACACGGCGGTCAGGTGCGGGGAGGACGCGCGCAGGGCGTCGGTCAGCGCGCTGGCGGCGTCCGGCGAGCCGCCGATCAGCGTGACATCCCGCCAGCGCACGGCCTGGGCCGTGGCGGCGATCTTTGGCGGCCCCTCGGGCAGCCGCGCCACGGCGGGAGGTGGGGCATACAGGTTCGCCTCGACCCACGGTGAAAGGCAGAGCGCGAGCATGCCGTCGAGGCGGCTGCACCAGGCCCCGTTGGCCTCGCGGAGCGCCGTGCTCGTGCCGACATGCACGTGCCGGCCGAGGAACACCCCCGCGTGGCCGACGCGGGCCGCGTAGAGGAACAGGGCGTCGCGCAGGGCGGCCCGGTAATGCGCCAGCATGGCCTCCGGCACGGGCAGCAGCTTGGCGACCGGGCCGGTGGCGCCGGCGGTCTCGACGAAAAACGGACAGCGGCCCGGGACCAGCACGTCCGGCTCGCCCCGGGCCATGCGCGCGACCAGCGGTCCGAAATAATCGTGGGTGCGCGGCGGCACGGCGTCGCGGAACTGCGCATAGGTCGTGTCCGCCTGCAGGCCGTGGCCGCGGCCGAATTCCGTGCCGGCGGTCCGCGCCATGGCGGTCGCGAACGCCGCCGCCTGGCCGGCCGCGTCATGGCCCGGGCTCCGGAGTCGCCGCGCCAGGCGCGTGGCGCGGTAAGCCGCCCAGAGATTGACCAGAAACCGTGGCGCCAGCGTCATGTGTTGCGGAAGGGGAATCTGCCCCGGCCGGCGGCGGAAGGCCACCCAGATTATCGGTGGAGCGCAGGTTCCGCCCCAAGGATTGAAAAACACACCAGCTTCGGGGTTGCGGTGGTCGGGTCGGGGCCCAGTCTGGTCCGACACCCATGCCGCTGCCGCCGGTCCTCTTTGAAGATGATGTCCTGATCGCATTCGACAAGCCGAGCGGCCTGCTCATCGCGCCCGACCGCTGGGACAAGTCGCGCGAGAACCTGATGGACCTCGTGCACGACAAGATGGGCCACGACGTGGCCAACGTGCACCGCATCGACGCCGACACCAGCGGCCTCGTGCTGTGCGCGAAAAACAAGGTCGCGCTCGATTTCCTCAGCGGCCAGTTCCAGTCCAAGACCGTCGCCAAGGTCTACCACGCCATCACGACCGGCCTGCCCGCGGCCGACGAATTCACCGTGGACCTCGTGCTGAAGGAGGACGAGGCCAAGCCCGGCCGCATGTGCGTCGTGAAGAAGCATGGCAAGGCCAGCGTGACCGATTGCTCCGTGCGCGAGCGGTTCCCGCAACCGGCGGGCCGGCCGGGCTTCGCGCTGCTGGAGTGCCGGCCCCTGACCGGCCGCACGCACCAGATCCGCGTCCACCTCGCGGCGACCGGCACGCCGATCCTCAACGACCCGTTCTACGGCAACGAGACCCGGCTCATGCTCTCCGACCTGAAGCGCGGCTACAAGGGCCGTGCCGACGAGCGGCCGCTGATCGCCCGGCTGGCGCTGCACGCCGGCGCCCTCACGTTCACCCACCCGGTGAGCCGCGAGAAAATGACGCTGACCTCGCCCCTGCCCAACGACCTTGAGGTAGCCCTGAAATACCTGAGGAAATTCGCGCGGCCGGCCGGCCGGCGCTGATGCTCCGTTTGGGTGAAACCCCCTACACAGGCTTTACATCAGGCGGGTGGCCGGTTGTATGTCCTTTCAAAGCATGACCCATGAGCGATACCGCCCCAGTTACCCACTCCGTTGATGGGGAGGGCGTAGGCTGGATAGTCTTCGATGACCCGACGGGCCGGGCCAACGTCTTCAATCCCCCCACGCAGGCCGCGCTCCGCGCCGCCGTTTCCGCCCTCGCGGCCCAGCCGCTGAAGGCCGTCGTCGTCCACAGCGCGAAGGAGAAGATCTTCATCGCCGGCGCCGACCTCAAGTGGCTGGTGGCGCTGCCCGATGCCGCGGCCGCGCAAAAGCTTTCGCGGGACGGCCAGGAATTGTTCGCGCTGCTGGAAAATTTGAAGGTGCCGGTCGTGTGCGCCATCCACGGCGCCTGCGCCGGCGGCGGCTACGAGCTGGCGCTCGCGTGCCACTGGCGCCTTGCCACCGACGCAAAGGAAACCGTCATCGGCCTGCCCGAGACGGGCATCGGCGTGATCCCCGGCTGGGGCGGCTGCGCGCGCCTGCCGCGGCTCATCGGCGCCGAGGCGGCCGTGGCCCACATGCTCAAGGCCGCGCTCGTGCCGGCCGCCGCGGCCCACCAGGCGGGCCTCGTGGACGAACTCGTGCCGGTGGCCGAGTTGAAGGCGCGCGCCAAGGCCGCGGCGCTGCGACTCGCGGCCGAGGGCCGTCCGAACCGCGCCACCCCGCCCGCACCCGCGGCGGACTTTTTTGCCAGCCAGCGCAAGGCCGTGCTCGGCCGGCAGCGCGGCCAGCCGGCCCCGCTCGCGGTGCTCGATGCCGTGGAAAAAGGCGCGGGCCTGCCGCTGGCCGGGGCGCTCGACCTCGAGGCGGCGTTGTTCGGCGGGGTCGCCGCCAGCGAGACCGCGAAGAACCTCATCCACGTCTTCCTGCTCAAGGAGGCCGGCAAGAAGGCCACCGCCGACGCCTGGTTCCCGAACGAGAAGCCCGCGGCCAAGGCCGAGCCGTTCCGCATCATCGGCATCATCGGCGCCGGTGTCATGGGCTCCGGCATCGCGCAGTGGTGCGCGTCGCGCGGCTTCGGCGTCATCCTGTGCGACACCGACAAGGATGCGGTCGACCGCGGCATCAAGGTCATCCGCGGCCTGTTCAAGCAGCAGGAGGAGCGCGGCCTGCTGACCGCCGCCGAGGCCCACCGCATGATGGGCGGCATCGGCGTCACCACCAGTCTCGAGGACTTCGAGATGTGCGACCTCGTGATCGAGGCCATCGTCGAGAACGTCGAGGCCAAGCAGAAGCTCTTCGCGCAGCTGACCAAGGTCATGCCGCCCGACTGCGTGTTCGCCTCGAACACCTCGGCGCTCCCGCTGGAGGAGCTCGCCGCCACCGCGGCCAATCCCGGTCGCATCGTCGGGCTGCATTTCTTCAACCCCGTCGGGCGCATGCCGCTGGTCGAGCTGGTGCTGGGAAAGGCGACCACGCGCGCCACGGCGGACCGCGCGCTGGCCTTCGTGAAGGCGCTCGGCAAGACGCCCGTCATCTGCCGCTCGTCGCCAGGCTTCCTCGTCACCCGCGTGCTGTTCTTCTACCTCAACGAGGCGTGCCGGCTCTGGGAGCAGGGCGTGCCGACGGAAACCATCGACCGCGCGCTGCGCGAGTGGGGCTGGCCGATGGGCCCGATGCGGCTGATCGACGAGGTCGGCGTGGACGTGACCGACTTCATCTTCGACGAGATGCAGCACTATTACCCCGACCGGTTCTCCGCGACGACCGTGTGCAAGCGCATGCTCGCGGCGCGGCTGCGGGGCCGAAAGAACGGCGAGAGCTCCGGCTTCTACAGCTACGCCGACGGCCGGGAAACGCTGAACCCGGCGATGGCCGCATTCACGCCCGCCGCCCAATCCGCCCCGGAATCCGCGGCCATCGCGGAAAAGCTCAACGGCGTGATGATCGACGAGACGAAGCGCGTGCTGGCGGAGGGCGTGCTCAAGACGCCCGACGAGGCCGACCTCGCGCTGCTGCTCGGCGCGGGTTTCCCGGCCTTTCGCGGCGGCCTGATGCGTTACGCGAAGAGCATCGGCGCGTTCGGTGGGTAGGGCGAATCCTCCGGATGAGCCGGCGCACGCCGGTTCGTCGGGGACGACTCGCCCTACCGATCTGATCTCGCCTCGGCCAAAGGGATTAAAACCGGCCGGGGTCAGCCCCCGGCCGATAAATGCGTTGCAGGAGATGTCATAAGACGGAAAATCCCGGCATCCCCCATGGCCACCGCCGCCACCCTGAACAAAGAGCAGAAACGCCATCTGTTGCTGACCATGCTGGAAAGCCGGCACGGCGACCTGCGCGAGGAGAGCCTGAACCGGCAGGGCAAGGGGCATTTCCACGTCTCGGGCCGCGGCCACGAGGCGCTGGCGGCCATCGGCGCCCAGCTGCGCGGCAGCGACTTCATCGTCCCGTATTACCGCGACCGCGGCCTGTGCATGGGCCGCGGCCTGACCACGCGCTACCTGGCGCTGGAGTATTTCGCCAAGCGCGACTCCGCCTCCCGCGGCCGCATGATGCCGTCGCACTTCTGCTCGCGCGAACACAACATCGTCAGCGTGCCGACGCCCACCGGCTCGCAGCTGATGCCCGCCTGCGGCATCGCCTGGGGCCTGCAGCTCGACCAGAAGGACGGCGTGGTCGTCACGACAATCGGCGACGCCGCGTCGCGCCAGGGCGACTTCTACGAGTCCGTCAGCTTCGCGCTCGAGAAGAAGCTGCCGCTGCTGCTGATCGTCGAGGACAACGGCTACGGCATCTCCACGCCGACCAAGGGCAGCAACCCCATGGCCCTCGAGGTCATCAACCAGGCGCAGTGGCAGGTCGTGGACGGCCGCGATCCCGAGAAAGTCCATGCCGCCGCCCAGCAGGCGATCGCCGACCTCCGCGCCGGCCAGGGCCCCGTGTTCTTCTGGGTCAAGGTCGAGCGGCTCTCCAGCCACACCAGCTCGGACGACCACTCGCTTTACCGCTCGAAGGAGGACCTGGCGGGGCTCGAGCAGGCCGACCCGATCCGCCACCTGAAGGACCGGATGATCAAACTCGGGGAACTCACGGAGAAGGATTTCGCGACCCTCGACCATGAGCTGAAGGAGAAGGTGCGCCGGGATTACGCCGCCGCCGAGGCGGCCGAGAACCCGCGGGCGGACGAACTCTTCGTCGAGACGGTGGGCCCGTCGCCCGACCTGCACGAGGAGCTCTTCAAGCCCGGCAAATACCGCATGGGCGACCTGATCAACCGCACGCTCCGCGCCGGGCTCGATGCCGACCCGGGCCGCATCATCTTTGGCGAGGACGTCGAGGACCCGAAGGGCGGCGTGTTCCGGCTCACGCAGAAACTCACGACGGACTTCCCGGGCCAGGTGTTCAACTCGCCGCTGGCCGAGTCCACCATCATCGGCCTCGCCGGCGGCCTGGCCCTCTACGGCCGCCGCCCGGTGTTCGAGATCCAGTTCATCGACTTCATCTATCCCGGATTCAACCAGCTCACGGCCAACCTCGCCAACCTGCGCTGGCGCTCGAACGGCGAGTGGAAGGTGCCGGCCGTGTTCTACGCGCCCTACGGCGCCTACCTGCCCGGCGGCGGCCTGTGGCACTCGCAGGCCAACGAGTCGGTCTTCGCGCATTTCCCCGGCATCAACATCGTCATCCCGAGCACGCCCGAGGACGCCGCCGGCCTGCTCTGGACCGCCATGCACGCGGAGGACATCACCCTCGTGCTCCTGCCGAAGCACATGCTCTGGGCCGAGCGCGAGGTCGCGGGGCCCGTCGTCTCCATCCCGCTGGGCGTCGCCCGCCGCTGTCTGGAGGGTGACGACCTCACGCTCGTCGCGTGGGGTAACACGATGGAGAAATCCCTCGAGGCCATCGCGGAGCTGAAAGGCGAGGTCGGCGTGGACCTCATCGACCTGCGTTCCATCGTCCCGTGGGACAAGGCGCTGATCGAGGCCTCCGTGCGCAAGACCGGCCGGCTCGTCATCGTGCAGGAGGACACGGAGAACTGCTCCGTCGGCCAGATGATCATCACCCACATCATGAGCCAGCCCGACCTGTGGGCCGCGCTGAAGGCGCCGCCCGTGCTCGTCTCGAAGGGCAACGTGATGATCGGCTACAACCCCATCTACGAATACGCCGCGCTGCCCGACGTGCCGCGCATCCTCGACGCCATCTGGCGGACCGTGTCGGTGAACGTCGCGCGCGGCGAGTCTGTCCCGGTGGCGCCCGCCGCCCCCGCGCCGGTCACGGCGCCCGCGGCCCCGGTCGCCCACGCCCCGCAGAACACCCGGGTCGCCGGCACGAGCGACATCATCGTCCGCGTGCCGATCATGGGCGAGGGCCTGCGGTCGGCGCGCGTCGTGGCGCTCAACAAGAAGCCCGGCGATACCGTGAAGCACGACGACGTGCTTTGCGAAGTCGAGACCGACAAGGCCGTCTATCCGATCGAGGCGTCCTTTGCCGGCACCTTCAAGGGCTGGCAGATCAAGGTCGATGACACCGTGCTCATCGGGCAGGAAATCGCCCTGGTCACCGGCGATGCGGCCAGCACCGCCAGCCTCGCCACCGAGGGCGCGGCCAAGCCGGCGCCGGCTCCCGCCCCCGTCGCGGCCAAGGCCGCCGTGCCTGCCCCCGCCATTTCCTCAACTCCCGCTCCCATGAAAGGCAACGTCCGCCCGCCCGCTTTGCATCCGGCCATCACCAAGCGCCTGGATACCGTCATCCCCGCCAACATGCTGATGGATGTCCGCTGGGACGGCCTGCGCGCCGCGCGCGAGGAGGCCAAGCAGAAGCACGGCAAGGCCGCGGCCTCGCCCTCGGCGATGATGGCGTGGTGCGTCGTGCGGGCGCAGGAGAAGCACCCGGCCTTCCGCTGCATCGTCAACAAGGAGGGCGCCATCCTCGAGCAGGCCGACTTCGAGCTCGGCGTCGCCGTGGCGCTCGAAGGCGACCGCCTGGCCACCGCGCCGGTGGTCAACGCCAACAAGCTGGCCTGGGCCGACTTCGTGGCCGCCTACAACCGGGCGGTCGAGGACACGCGCGCCGGCAAGATCATCGAGGTGCAGGCGCCGGTGAACCTGACCAGCCTCGGCGCGTTCGGCGTCGAGAGCGCCACGCCGATCGTGGTGCCGCCCGCGATGGGCACGCTGTTCGTCGGTTCGGCGCACGAGCGCCTGATCAACGACGGCGGTGTCATCCACCCGGCGGAGGTCGTGACGCTGTCGCTGACCTTCGACCACAAGGTCGTGAACGGCGCCACCGCGGCCGCCTTCCTGCAGGAAGTGCGGAAGCAGATGGAAGGCTTCAGGCTGCCGGGGTGAGGGTGGTGGAACCCGCGCTCCGCGCGGGTTGGTAGGGGCCGTTGCCCCCAACGGCCCGGGCGCTTGAGGGCAAGCGCCCCTACCGCAAGACATGAGGAACAGCCCGCGCGGAGCGCGGGCCCACCTTCACGCCTGGATCAGCCCCCGACGGATGGCGAAGCGGACGAGGTCGGTCTGGGACTGCAGGCCGAGCTTCTGCATCAGGTTGGTGCGGTGCGTCTCGGCGGTGCGCGGGCTGATGAAGAGCTTCTCGGCCATCTCGGTGGTGCTCAGGCCCTCGGCGGCGAGCGAGAGGACCTCGCGTTCGCGCGGGGTCAGCGCGTTCAGCGGGTCGGCCTGGTCGGGCGTCCGGCTGGTGAGCGCCGCGATGGCGCGCTCGGAGAGCGGCGCGCTGAGGTAGCGGCGGCCGGCGACAACCTCGGCCACGGCGCGGGCGATCTCGGTCGATTCGGAGCCCTTCAGGATGTAGGCCATGGCGCCGGCGCGCAGCGCCTCGATGACGTAGGGCTCGTCGTTGTGCATCGAGAGGACGAGCACCTTGGTGTGCGGGCTGGCGGTGCGCACCTGGCGCAGCGCCTCGAGGCCGTGCAGCCGGGGCATGGAAAGGTCGAGGAAGAGCAGGGTGGGTTTGTGCTTCTCGACCGCCTGCACGGCGCTCAGGCCGTCGGCGACCTCCGCCAGCACCTTGAAGCTGCCGTCGGCCTCGAGGATGCTGCGCACGCCGCGGCGCACGACTTCATGGTCATCGGCCAGGATCACGGTGTTCATGGGGAAGAGGGCAAAGGCAGCGGGAACGTCGCATGAATGCGCGTGCCCTGGCCGACGCGCGAGAAGATTTCCGGCCGGCCGCCGGCGAGGATGACGCGCTCGCCGAGGCCGGTGAGGCCGATCGAGTCGCGGCGCGCCTGCACGGCTTCGACGTCGAAGCCGCGGCCGCGGTCGGTGATCTCCACGATCAGCTGGTTGTCGCCGTGGGTGAGCGTGACGTTGGCGGAGGTGGTGCCCGCGTGGCGGGCGACGTTGGTCAGCGCCTCCTGCACGACGCGGAAGATCGCGGTCTCCAGCTCCCCGGGCAGGCGTTGCGGGGGGAGGGACACGTCCAGCGCCACCGTGATGCCGGTCTGGCGCTGGAAGAGGCTGATATGCCACTCGAGCGCCGGGGCGAGGCCGAGGTCGTCGAGCACCCGCGGGCGCAGCTGCTGGGTCATCTCCCGGAGGTAACGGATGATCTCGTCGCTGGCGCCCAGCGATTCCTTGAGCGTCTCCTGCAGCGCCGCGGGCGCGGCCTGGTGCGCGGCCTCGAGCTGGAAGCGCAGGCCGGTGAGCAGCTGGCCGAGGTGGTCGTGCAACTCGCGGGCGATGGTGCGCCGCTCGTCCTCCTGCACGCGCAGCAGGCGCATGGAGAGGGCCTGCAACTCGCCGGTGCGGGTGCGCACCTGGGCCTCGAGCGAGCGGTTGAGCGTCTCGAGCTCGCGGGTCAGCTGCTCGTTGCTGCGCTCGGTGTCGGCGCGGCGCAGGATGTTGTTCAGCGAGAAGACCAGGTCGGCGAGGTAGTCGGGCTTCTGCAGGATGTAGTCCTGCGCCCCGAGCTTGAAGGCCGCGACGGCGGTCTCGCCGTCGCCGCGCGCGGCGAGGACGACGGCCGGCAGGCCGGCGCGGTGCGAACGCAGCCGGCGCAGGGTGTCGAGTCCGCTGGCCTCGCCCGGGGTCGGGCCGATGAGGACGGCGTCGGCCTCCAGCCCGCCGGCGAGGAGCTGCTCGAACTCCGTCGGCCCCGGGCTGCCGGTCAGCTCGATCTGCGGGGCGTGGGTCGTGAAAAAGTCGCCGATGGCGCGCCGCGTGACCGCGGATTGCTCGACGAGCAGCACGCGGTGTTTGCGGCGCGGCGCAAAGGGCGCGGTCGTGGTGGATTTCTTTTCCTGCGACCGCGCGTGGACGCGCTTCACGATGTCGACGATCTGGTGGAACTGGGGCGAGGTCTTGTCCACGCAGTCCACGGCGCCGGCGCGGAGGGCGCGCACGGCGAGGTCGGTCTGGCCGAGGCCGCTGGCCATCACCACCGGGGTGAGGTCGCCGCGCAGGGCCAGCTCGCCGAGAACCTGCAGGCCGTTGATGTCCGGGAGAACGAGATCGAGCAGCAGCACATCGTAGCCGCCCTTCGCCATCTGCGCGAGGCAGGTGCGGCCGTCGGGCACGACCTCGAGCTCGATGTCGGGGCCGAAGTGCGCGAAGTAGCTGCGCACCACGGCGGCAACGTTCGCATCGTCTTCGGCATAGAGCACTCGAAACATGGTGGAGAAGGGGGCGGCCCCGGCTTGGCCCGGCTGAGACAAAAGGCTATTTGTCATGATTTTAGGGCCGCGGCGAGTAAAACCTTGGTCCGACCGGGTAAAAACCCCCAGCGAAATTCCGCAGGCTGGTTTACGGGGGTGGCCCGATAGGAGGCGAAGGTGTTTTCGGGCAGAGTGGGCCCATGCAAAACAGCCACCGCATCGCCCGCCTCCTCCTGACGACCCTCCTGGTCGCCGGCAGCGCGCTGGCCGCGTCGGCTGGCATCAAGTCCGAGCGCGTCCTCGCCGCCATCATCGAGCGCACCCCGGCCCCCCGCCTTGTCGCCGAGGGCACGCAGCTCAAGACCGCCGAGCAATTCGCCGCCTCTCTCCCGCGCGCCCACGCCCTCTGGGGCATCGGCCGCTCCATGGAGCCCCTTTACGCCCCCAACACCGCCGTCGTCGTCCAGGAGATCAATTACGATGACCTCAAGAAGGGCATGACCGTCGTCTACGTGAAGAATAACGGCCGTCGCGTCGCCCACAGCATCGTCGGTGAGACCCGCGGCGGTTTCCTCGTCCAAGGCGTCAACAACGACGAGGAGGACGCCGAGCTCGTCACGCCGGAGAACTTCATCGGCGTCATCACGCAGGCCTTTGCCTCCGCCGACTCGGCCTTCCGGGCCGAGACCGCGAAGCGCCTGACCGCCAAGGGCAAGGTTCGCACTGGCGACCGCACCTGAGGGTGAGGGATAAAGTGCCTGAAATCAGGTGGTAGGATTGGTGGAGCCGGACGGACCTATCGATATGGCTAGGCCCGCTCCCCGCGGAGCAGACCCAGTTTCCGGCAACCCGCATGACCTCCCACAGCATTCCGCCCATCCATGTGGAGCCGGCCAAGCACAAGGCGAGCTGGAAGGTGCTCGTCATCGAGGATGACGCGCGCTGGCGCACGCTGGTGGAGTTGAGCCTCGAGGTCGAGGGCCACACCGTGCTGACCGCGGCCGACGGCCTGGCCGGTCTCGCCCTGGCCACGGAGAAACCCGATGTCATCCTGTGCGACGTCGAGATGCCGCGCCTCAACGGCTACGCCGTGCTCGAGGCGCTGCGCCAGCAACCGGAGCTGCGCAGCATCCCGTTCATTTTCCTGACGGCCCGCTCGGCCCGGTCCGACCAGCGCAAGGGCATGGTGCTCGGCGCGGACGACTACATCACGAAGCCCTTCGAGCCGCACGAGCTGGTCGACAGCATCGCCGGCGTGCTGGCCAAGCGGGAGTCGCTTTCCGACCGGCTGAAGCACTACACCGAGGAATACCGGCGCGAGATGGCGGCGCCGTGGGCGCACGAGCTCCTCACGCCGCTCAACGGCATCCTCGGCATCGCCGCCCAGCTGGAGTCCGAGGCCGGCTCGATCCCGCCGGCCGACCTGCGCGACCTCGCGCGCTCGATCAGCCAGAGCGCCCGGCGGCAGCAGGCGCTGGCGCGCAAGCTCCTGCAATATTTCCAGCTCGAGCAGCTCCGCGAGGCCAACTGGAGCGACCCGTCCGCGGCCATGGAGGCCGGTGCCGGCCTCGAGGACGAGGTGATCGGCGTGGCCGAGCGACTCAGCCGCTCGGCCGACCTGCACCTCGACTGCGCGCCCGCCGCCGTCCGCATCAGCCCGGCGTGGCTGCGTGCCGCCGCCTGCGAGCTCGTGGAGAATGCCTTCAAGTTTTCCCCGGCGGGCACGCCGGTGACGGTGACCGGCCGGATCACCGACGGCGTCTACCGCATCGAGATCACGGACCGCGGCCCGGGCATGACGGCCGAGGAGATCGGGCAGATCGCCGCCTTCCGCCAGTTCGACCGCGCCAAGCACGAGCAGCAGGGCCTCGGCCTCGGCCTGGCGATTGTCACGCACATCGCCGCGCTGCACCACGCGCCGCTCGTGTTTGAACCGGGCCCCGAGGGTGTGGGTCTCCGCGCGGTCCTCGAGCTGCGGTTGGCGGATTAAGCACCGAAGAACGGGCAATCGCGGGAAAGCGAAAGGGCGCGGCGTAGTTGCGGTCGGCGGCGTGGAAGAACTATTGCTCACGGCACCTGCCGAAACATCAGCCGGTGCGTGGCGGTTTCCCCCGTGATGCGGAAACCCAAACGCAAATAGAGCTGCTGTGCCGGGTTTACTTTGAGCACCTGCAAACGCACCGGTTTCCCGGCCGCCCGAGCCTGATTGATCACGTGCCCGATCACCTGGGTGCCGAAGCCCCGCCCTTGCGCTTCGGGGCGAAGCAAAATATCGGCTAAAAACAAATGGGCCGGATGTGGCACCACGCTCAAGGCCCCCACATCGTGGCCGGAGTGCTGGATGATTTGGATGACGGTTGGATCAAAACCCGCGGCAAAGCGCTGCGCTTGATCGGCCTCATCCCATTTTCCCCAGGTCTGCTCGACGTAAGGTTTGAGGGTGTCCCGTTTAAGCGCGTAGAGCCATTCCTGATCGACCAACGAAGCTGGGCGAAAGGTGATCATGCGGGCGCGGATCAAACCATCGGCCGAAACTTTCCGACCACGCCGGTCAAACACGCGGTGATCTGACCGAGCGAGCACACCTCGACGGTGTTGACCAGTTCGGCGAAGACGTTGCCGCCGTTGCGGGCGACGTTTTCCAGGCGTTGCAGGGCCTCGGGGGATTTCTTCGCGTGCTTCTTCTTGAAGGCGCGGAGGCGCTCGACCTGCAGGCGCTGCTTCTTGGGCGGCGTGCGGGCGAGGGGGACGCTCGGCATCGGCTCGTGCGAGATGTATTTGTTGAGGCCGATGATCGGGCGCTCGCCGGAGTAGATCTGCGTCTCGATGCGGTGGCCGGCTTCCTGGATCTTGCTGCGCTGGTAGCGCTGTTCCATGGCGGCGATGACGCCGCCGAGCGTGTCCATCTCGCGGAAGACATCCAGGATGGCCTTCTCCACCTGGCGCTCGAGCATCAGCAGACCGGGCGCGCCGCCGAAGAGGTTCATGGTGTGTTTGAAGAGGCCGGACTCCTCGAGGAGGATGGACTGGCCGTGCGAGGCGAGGAGGGCGTATTTCTCGGTCGGGGTGGTGAAGGGCTCGTCGGCGGAGTTCGAGTGGCATGAATTGGTGTAATTCATGTAGGCGATCATCAGCTCGGCGGCGGTGCGCGTGAGGTTGTTCTGGAACTCGGCGGCGATGAGCGAGCGGCCGGAGGTCTGCGTGTGCAGCTTGAGCGCCTGCGCCTTGGCGTTGGCGCCGAAGACGTCGCGCATGCCGATGGCCCAGATGCGGCGGCAGACGCGGCCGAGCACGAGGTATTCGATGTCGAGGCCGCAATCCAGGAAGAAGGAGAGGCGCGGCCCGAAGGCGTTCACGTCGGCGCCGCGATTCCTGAGCAGCTCCGCGTAGGTGAAGCCGTTGGAGAGCGTGAAGGCCGCCTGCTGCACCGGCGTGGCCCCGGCTTCGGCGATGTGGTAACCTGAGATCGAGACGGGATACCACTTCGGCATGTTGGGCACGCACCATTCGATCATGTCGCAGAGGAAACGCAGCGAGGCGTCCACGGGGAAGATGACCTCGTTCTGCGCCTGCACTTCCTTGAGCATGTCGGCCTGGATGGTGCCGCGGAGGTTGGCGACGCAGTCCGGGCCGAAGCGGCGCTTGGCGGCGGCGATGAACATCGCGAGGATGGCCGGCGCCGGGGCGTTCATGGTCATCGAGACGGAGGCGTCGGAGCGCGTCAGGTCGAAGCCGGCGAAAAGCCGCGACATGTCCTCGACGGTGTCGATGGCCACGCCGCCCTCGCCGACCTTGCCGAGCACGCCCTCGTGGTCGGAATCAAGGCCGTAGAGCGTGGGGCCGTCGAACGCGGTGGAGAGGCGCAGGCTCTTCTGGTGCGTGTTGAGATACTTGAAGCGCGCGTTGGTGTCCTCGGCGAGGCCGAGCCCGGCGAAGAGGCGCATCGGCTCCTCGCCCGTGCCGGTGACCTTGTCGAGATACATCTCGCGGTAGGCGGCGGTGGCGTAGGGGAACTGGCCCGGGAAACCCTGGCCCAGCAGATACTCGGCAATGGCGCCGGGCTCGTCGGTGTCGGGCAGGGCGAGGCGCGGGAGCGGCGTGCCGGTGGGCGACTTGGTCATCTCGACCGAGGCGCGCAGCTGCGCCCACTTGGCGCGGAGCTCGGCGGCAAACTTCTGGTCAAGGCGCGCGCGCGCCACCTCGGCGGCCACGTGGGCGTTGTAGGCGTCGATCGAGTCGGCGATTTTTCCGAGCTGGCTCATGGGGAAACCTCCAGGTGGCAGGCTTTCTCGCCGCCGGTCGACACGGGCAGGTCGCCGCGCTGCGCGATGGCGGCGAAGAGGGCGTCGACGCCGGGGTCAAAGTGTTTGGCGGCCGTGGTGGCGTGGAGCGCCTGGCCCTTGCCGTTCTGGTTGAGCCTGGCCTGGATCTCGGCCTTCGCGGTGTGCGCCATGGGATGGTCGCACTTGTTGAGGGCGACGAAGTCGGCGCCGTTGAGCAGCGCGATCTTCTGCAGCTGGATCAGGCCGCCGTAATAGGGGGCCAGGACGAAGAGCGTGGCGTCGACCAGCTTCGGACCGGCGCCGAAGATCCGGAACGGGTCGCTCTCCTGGCCGACGCCGACGGACTCGACGAGGATCAGGTCGAACTCGCCGGAGGCTTTCAAAATATCGATCGCGGCCGGGGCGGCGGCGGAGAGCCCGGTCAGGCTGCCGCGGGTGGCCAGCGAGCGGAAGAACACGCGGTCGTCCTGCGCGTAGATGGCCGAGACGCGGTCGCCGAGGATGGCGCCGCCGGAGTCGGGGTGGGAGGGGTCGTTGGCGAGCAGCGCGATGCGGCCGGTGGGATTGGCGCGGAGGAAGCGCGAGGTCAGCTCGTCGATGAGCGTGGACTTGCCCGCGCCGCCGGGGCCGGCGACGCCGACGATGAAAGGTTTTTTTTGGAGGGCGGGATTTCCAAATCCCGCCTTCTTCGAATGCGGCATCACATTCGAGGCGGGGTTCGGAGACCCCGCCCTACATTCCGCAATCGTGATCGCGCGGGCCAGGACCCGGTCACCCTTGAACTTCGGATTCGGCTTCGCGGCGCGGGCGTAGTCGCGCTTGATCTCCGCCATCATCTTATCGAGCGGGGTGCCGGCGAAATAGATGCGGTCGGTGCCCTGGTGCTGCATGACGCGGGCGTCGGCGTGGGTGATGGTGCCGCCGCCGCCGCCGAAGACGGGGATGTCGGCGTTGCCGCTTTTCTTCAGCTGGTCGGCGACTTCCTTGAAGAAAACGATGTGACCGCCGTTGTAGGAGCTGAGGCCGACGACGTTGACGTCCTCCTGGATGGCGGCGCGGACGATGGCCGAGGCGGACTGGTGGTAGCCGAGGTAGATGACCTCGATGCCGTGGCGGGCCAGCTCGATGTTGATGGTGGTGACGGCGCTGTCATGCCCGTCGCAGACGGGGACGGCGGTCAGGATGCGCAAGGGGGCGCCAGGGCGTGGGGTTTTGGCGGCGGCCATGGCGGGGAGGAGAAACGGAGAACCGCCCGGGTGCAACCGCCGAGCGGCCGGGAGGCCGGTCAAGCCGGGATTTGGCCCTTTTGGAGTATGACGTTATGAATCAGGGCGGGCTTGTCGGGGAAACGGGGCCTGCTAGTTCTTTCTAAGAAATCCCCGTGCCGGCCGTCATCTCCCCCAGACCCATGCCCCGCCCACCTGTTTTTTCGCGCCGGCCGCCCGGTGACTGTGCTGCGCCTGTCGGCCGCCGCTAGGCATTTGCCCCCGTCATGCTCGCCGATCTCCGCCTTGCCCTCCGTTCGCTGATGCGGTCGCCGGGCTACACCGCCGTCGTGATCGCGACCCTGGCGCTCGGCATCGGGACCGCGGCGGCCCTGCACAGCTACCTCGAGGGCACCCTGCTGCACCGTTTCAAGTTCCCGGACATGGACCGGCTCGTGCGGCTCGAGGCGGTCTACAAGGGCTTCACCTACCCGCAGCCGGTGTTCCTGCCGCGCTACCTGGCCTACCGGCAGCAGGCCAAGTCGTTCTCGACGATGGCGGGCAGCGTCAACGACACGCTCAATCTCATTGTCAACGGCGAGCCGGAGGGCGTGAGCGTCAGCCGCGTGACGGCGAATTACTTCACGGTGCTCGGGGTGGCGCCGGCGCAGGGCCGAACGTTCGTGCCGCCCGACGAGCAGCCGGGTTCGGACGACGTCGCGGTGCTCACCCACCAGCTCTGGCGCAACCGGTTCGGCGCGGACCCGGCCATCCTGGGCAAGGAGATCCGGCTGAACGAAAGGACCTATCAGGTCATCGGCGTCCTGCCGGAGGATTTCCGCCCGCCGCCGAACACGATCTTCGGCCGGCTGTTCGTGCCCTACGTGCTGCCGGCGGTGGCGACCCCGCAGACCGCCTACAACGGCATCAGCACGATCGCGCGGTTGAAGCCCGGGGTCACCCGCGACCAGGCCCAGACCGAGTTGCGCACCATCCTGCCCGAGCAGGGCCAGCCCTACGCGGAGAACATGGGCAAGTTCCGGGCCGTGGTGCCGGCGATCGATTTCCAGCCGGACTACGGGGACAACCAGCGCTACCTGGTCATGCAATGGACCGGCATCGTCGCCGTGGTCTTCCTCTACCTGATCTCCTGCGTGAACGCCGGCAGCCTCATGCTGGTGCGGTCGCTGGCGCGGAAGCGCGACGTGGGGATCCGGCTCGCGCTGGGCGCCGGCCGCTGGGCCGTGGCGCGGCCGCTGTTCGCCGAGGCGCTCGTGCTGGCGGCGGCGGCGATCGGGTTCGGCGTGATGGTGGCCAAGTGGCTCATGCCCGCGCTGCTGGCGATCGCGCCCGGCGCGGAGGACAATGCCTTCCGGGCGATCACGCTGAGCTGGCAGACGCTCGGGTGGCTGGCGCTGCTGGGGCTGCTGACGGGCCTGCTCGTCGCCAGCGGCCCGGCGTGGAGCGCCGCGCGCATGAACGTCAACGACGCCATGAAGGACAGCACGCAGGGCGGCGGCGAGAGCCGGCGCATGCGCCGGCTGCGCAGCGCGATGGTCGTGGTCGAGGCCACCCTGGCCGTGGCCCTGCTCACGGGCACCGGCCTGATGATCCGCAATTTCCAGCGGTTGCAGGACTACGACCCGGGATTCGTGACGGAGAACCGCTTCAGCATCAGCCTGCGGATCTCGCGCGAGGAAAACATGAAGCCGGAGGTCCGGCTCGAGCGCTTCAAGCAGGTGGTGGAGCGCCTGAAGGCCGTGCCCGGCATCACCGGGGTGAGCCTGGCCAACGGCTTCAACCCGCAGTTCTTCAACCAGCAGAAGATCAAGCTGGCCGGCCGGCCCGACGCCGGCGAGGTCGAGGCGCACGGGGCCGGCATGACGCCGGATTTCCTCGACCTCATCGGGCTCCCGTTGCGCGCCGGCCGCCCGCTGGCGGAGCTGCGGCAGGGCGACCCGGTGTCGGTGGTGGTGAGCGAGACCTTCGCCCGGAATTATTTCCCGGGCCGCAGCCCGATCGGCGAGCGGATCGAGCTCAACGCCCGCGACAAGTGGGAGATCATCGGCGTCGTGGGTGACATCCGCTCCGCCCGCACGGAGGCGAAGCCGCGCTATTATTTCCCGTATTGGCAGCAGCGCGGGGCGACCTTCTTCGACGTCGTGGTGGCCACCGCGGTCAAGCCCGGGGCGAAGTTCAACTCCGACCTGCGCCGCGCCATTTACGCGGTGGAGCCGAAGTTCGCGGTCATGGGCCTCGCGAGCTTCGCCCAGCGGCTGAAGTGGGAGGTGAACTTCGAGCGCTTCATCATGACGGTGCTGGAGGTGCTCGGCACGCTGGCGCTGCTGCTGGCGGTGCTCGGGCTGTTCGCGATGATGGCCTACACGGTCGTGCAGCGGCGCACGGAATTCGGCATCCGGCTGACGTTCGGCGCGACCCCGGAATCCATCCGCTGGCTCGTGATCAGCGGCGGCCTGGTGCTGGCCGCCCTCGGCGTGGTCATCGGCCTCGGGCTGGCGTGGGGCCTCACCCGCTTCATGCGCGCGGCACTCTACGGCTCGGGCCCGGTGGACCCGCTGGTCTTCGGGATCGTGGGCGTGGTGATGCTGCTGGTGGCGCTGCCCGCCTGCTGGTGGCCGGCGCGCCGGGCCGGCCAGGTCGACGTGGTGAAGCTGCTGCGGGCGGAATAAAAAAGCCCGCGCCGGGGCGCGGGCTGGGGGCGAGCCGGCCGGATCAGGCGGCCGCATGCGCCTTGCGGCGGCGCCAGAGTGCCAGCCCCAGCGCGCCGAGCCCGGCGAGCGCGGCGTAGGTCGAGGGCTCGGGGATGGCGGAGACGGAGGTGAGCATCGACGGTCCGAAAGAATCCGTGAGAGTCAGGATGTTGCCTGAAACCGAAGCCTCGAAGTTGCCACTGATGCCGGCGCTTCCATTGGTCTCAAATAGAACGGTGTTGCTGAATGCAAGCGTGCCGCTGTTCCAGGTATACGTTCCGCGCTCCATGCCCGGATTCACTCCGCGATCACTGATGTGATAATAAGTGTTATTCGGCATGAAAATGACCACATCCGAGCTCAGCGCGCTCGTGACATCGCCGTCATACCAAGCGCCGACCAGCGCGTTGCCGCCCGTGACCCGGCTAAGGGTGTCGCCGGTGCCGCCCAAGCCGTCCGGGTTCCCGAAAACGAAGCTGTTTCCACTGATGGACAATGTAGCCGCGGCGTTGAGCGTCGAAAGGCCGATGCCGCCGTTGTAGTCGCTGATGCCGGACACGGTGAAGGAGTGGCCGTTGATGCCATCCCACGACCAGGTGCCGCGCTCATACCCGTCGTAGCCACTGCCATCGATGGTATCTTCCACATGGAAGTAGGTGCCGTTGCTGAAGAAGACCAGGACGCCGGAGTCGCTGGTGGCCGTATTGCCGAACGACCACGCGCCGATGATGGTTTGGGCTTGGGTGGAACAGACTGCCAGCAGCGCGAACGCGGCCGGCAGGAGGAGTGACTTAAGGTTTTTCATGACGTGACCGGGTTGAACGTAATGGACATGAGGTGAAACGTCCCGACCCGGGAGTTTCTTGCATGATACTACGGGAACGGGTGGAGACCGGATATACGGAGAATTCCGCATTCAGCTGTCCGGGTGCTTCTGCTAGCATAGGACCGATGAAAGTCAGCCTCGCCACGGCCCGGCGGTTTTCCGAATCGCTGATCCAGATCTATGCCGCGACCAGCCACAACGGGGTGTTGGCGGCGCTGGCGGATGCCGAGGCCGATCTCGGTCCGCCGGAAAGCGCCGGCTGGCTGCGGGAACTGCTCCATGGGCATGCCGCGCACCGGCAGTCGCAGTTGGGACGCGATACGCCGGGGTCACGGGCGCCGGGCGTAAAATTGACTCGTCGCGAGCAGGAGGTCCTGCAAAGAATCGCCTTGGGTGAAACGGACGCCGCCATCGGGTCGGCGCTCGGCATCGCCTCCAAAACGGCCAGCAAGCATGTCGAAAACATCCTGCGCAAACTCGGGGTCGAGACCCGCACCGCCGCCGCCGCCACCCTGCGTGCTTCCTGAAATAACGGGGTTTCCGGCCTGATGCTGCCGCGCCCGGAAGTCCTCTGGTTCTCGGGCACCCTGCGGGCGCTGTATGCGGCCCGCACCACCAGCGAATTCTCGGCGTCGATGATCGCGGCGACGAAGGACCGGTTCCGGCTGAGTTTCGGGTCCTGCGAGGAAGTGGGTCGCGCCCATTATTTTTTGCATGGCATGACGACCCACGTGCCGTTGCCGCCGGAGACGCCCGCCTTCCTGCATGACCATCCGTTGATGCCGCAAGTGGACAACATGCCGGCCTTCGCCCATGTGCGGGGTCGGGTTTCCCGGGCCGCCTTCGAAAGGACCGATTATTTCAACGGCGTGGCGCGGCCGATGGGATATGACGATCATGTCATCCTGCGGGTGCAGCATGCGCCGACGACGGTGACGTTCTCCCTGTGTCGTGCCGGCCTCTTTGGGGCGGCCGAGCACGTGGTGCTGCAGTTGCTGCAACCGCACCTGGAGGCGGCTTGGCAACGGGTTCTCGCCACCGGTCGCGCGCTGGAGCGGTCCCGGGCCTGCCAGATCCTACTCACGCCGACCTTGCGGCCGGTGGGGTTGAGCGAAACGGGGACGGCCTGCCTGCGGCGTTATTTCCCCGGATGGCGCGACTGGCAGAACCTGCCCCCGCTGATGCTCGGGTGGGTGCGGGATACCCAACAGGCGTTGGCCGGGGGTCTCGCCGGCCGGCCGCCGCGGGTGCTGCTGGTCGAGGCGGCTTCCGGGACGCTACTCGTCCGCTATTTCCCGCTGCCGGATCGCGGCGGGGCCGAGCTGCACCTGATGGAACGGCCCGGCTGGCACCGGCACGAGCCGGCCGGGGCGGGCCTGAGCCAGCGCGAGCGCGAGGTGTTGCACTGGATCGCACAGGGCAAGCGCGACAGCGAGATCGGCATCATCCTCGGGATATCGCCCAAGACGGTGGGCAAGCATATCGAGCACGTGCTCGGCAAGTTGCGTGCGCCCAACCGGACGGCCGCTGTGGCCGCCGCCCGGATGGCGGTTTAAAACTCCGCCGTGCCGGGGGTGCGGGCGAAGGGAATGACGTCGCGGATGTTGGCCACGCCGGTGACGAACATCAGCATGCGCTCGAAGCCGAGGCCGAAGCCGGCGTGGGGCACGCTGCCGTAGCGGCGCAGGTCGAGATACCACCAGTAGGCCTTCTCATCCAAATGATGCAGCGCCATGCCGGCGCGGAGCTTGTCCAGCCGCTCCTCGCGCTGGCTGCCGCCGATGATCTCGCCGATGCCGGGCACCAGCAGGTCCATCGCGGCCACGGTCTCGCGCCCGTCCGTCTCCCCGTTCTGCCGCATGTAGAACGCCTTGATCGCGCGCGGGTAGTTGTAGACGGTGACCGGGCACTTGAAATGCTCCTCCGTGAGGTAGCGCTCGTGCTCGGATTGGAGGTTGTCGCCCCAGGCGACGGGATGCTCCCAGGTCTTGCCGGATTTGTTGAGGATTTCGACGGCCTCGGTGTAGCTGCAGCGGACAAACGGCTTTTCCAGCACGAAGTCGAGGCGGGGGAGGAGCTCCTTGTCGACGAACTTGGAGAAAAACTCGAGGTCGGCGGCGCAGTGCTCCCGGGCGTCGCGGATGAGGTATTTCACGAACTCCTCGGCGAGGTCCATGTTGCCGAGGAGGTCGCAGAAGGCCACCTCGGGCTCGATCATCCAGAACTCGGACGCGTGGCGGGAGGTATGGGAGTTCTCGGCGCGGAAGGTCGGGCCGAAGGTGTAGATGCTGCTCAGCGCGTGGGCGAAGATCTCGCCCTCGAGCTGGCCGGAGACGGTGAGGAAGGTCTTCTTGCCGAAGAAATCCTTCGTGTTGTCGACATGCTTGCCGTCCTCGGTCTTGGGCGGGTTTTCCAGGTCGAGCGTGGTCACGCGGAACATGTCGCCCGCGCCCTCGGCGTCGCTGGCGGTGATGATCGGCGTGTGGACGTAATAAAATCCCTTTTCCTGGAAAAACCGGTGGACGGCGTAGGCGAGCCGGCTGCGGACGCGGAAGACGGCGCCGAAGAGGTTCGAACGCGGGCGCAGGTGCGCGATCTCGCGCAGGAATTCCATCGTGTGGCCCTTCTTCTGGAGCGGGTAGGTGGCGTCGGCCTCGCCGAGCACGGTGAATTTCTCCGCGACGACCTCCCACTTCTGGCCGCCGCCCTTGGACTCGACGAGCTTGCCGCGGACCTCGACGGACGCGCCGGTGTTGGCCTGGGCGACCTGGGCGTAGTCGGGGAGGGCGGCGTCGACGATGACCTGCAGGCCCTTGAGGCAGGAGCCATCGTTGAGCTCGATGAACGAGAAGGCCTTGGCGTCGCGGCGGGTGCGGACCCAGCCCTGGAGGTGGATGGCCTCCATCGGGCCGGTGGCGTTGTGGGCGTCCTTGACGAGGGTGCGTGACATAGGGGGAAACGAAACCAAGCAACCCCTCCGGCGATTGGCAAACCGGGAAATCAGCGGCGGGGTGCGGGCGCGACAATCACCCGGCGTTGTGGTGCCCGGAAAAATTGCCGCCCCCGGTTTGTTTTTCCCGCAACCGCGCGGCCGGGCCCGCGCTCCAAGAGGCATGAACTCCTCCTCCAACCCATCAATCCCCGCGACTGGGCGGGTCGCACTTCTCTCCGCCGGCCTCGTGCTGCTTGCCGGCTGCGGCTCCTATCCCGAAGAACATGTGGTCTCGGCCCCGCCGCCGGCCGTGGTCACCGCGCCCGCAACCCAGCAGGTCGTGGTGACCCAGCCCGGGGTCGCGGCCACCGTGGTGACAGCCACCCCCCTGGCGAACGGCACGCTGCTCGTCACCCAGGCGCCGCCGACGGCGCCGGCCGTCGTGGTCGATTCCCGTCCGGCCCGCCCGTCCTCGGCGCATGTGTGGCTCGAGGGCTATTGGGCGTGGCGCAACGACCGCTACGAATGGGTCAGCGCCCACTGGGAGACGCCGCCCTACACCAATGCGTCCTGGATCCCGCCGCGCTGGGAAAAGCGCGCGGACGGCAACTACACCTTCTACGCGGGTTACTGGAATTGAGGCCCGCCGGGACAACCGCGCGGGCGGCCGCGCGGTTGTTTTTGGCTAGCGCTCGATCCCCACGGGATAGAGCAGGTAGCGGTCGTCGTGGAATTTCGTGCGCCCGTAGAACCACTGCAATCGGGCCGTGGGATCGGCGGCGAATTTCGGGTCGGCGGCGAGCTTGGCCTCGAACTCGGCCTTCAGCTTGGGGTCGGCCGCCAGCATTTGCTCCGCCATGGGGGCGATCACGTAGCCCTCGATGTATTCCGTGCGCTGGAGGATCTCGGGAAAGAA
>JAYRXZ010000006.1:0-18687 GCA_041917235.1 Lacunisphaera sp.
GCCTCGACGGGGGCCGTCCTGCTCTGGGTGCTGGACCGCGCCGCCGCCCTGGCCGGGATCGGCGCCGCCGCCGGCCTGGCCGGCGCCCTCGGCCTGGCCCGGCTCCTGCGCGGCGCGCTTTACGGCGTCACCCCCGCCGACCCGCTCGTGCTCGGCGCGCTGCTCCTGTTCCTGCCGGCCGTCGTGCTGGCCGCCGCCTTCCTCCCCGCCCTGCGCGCCGCCCGCCTCAACCCGACCCAGGCGCTGCAGCAGGAATGAATTCCAACCCAACCCATCCCATGAAAACCAACCTCCTCCCCGCGGCTTTCGCCGCCCTTCTGCTCACCACGACCACGCTCGCGCAGACGAACCCTGCGCCCGCCGCGCCAGCCGACGGCGCGGCCCTCCACCAACAGAGCATCGCCAGCGTCCGGCAGAAGAAGGCCAAGGAGGCCGTCGAGTTCGCCGAGCAGGCCACCAAGGCCGACCCGACCAAGCCGGAGTATTTCTCCCAGCTCGGCATCGCGCTCAGCCAGCGTATGAACGAGGTGAACTTCATCCAGATGGCCGGCCTTTCCTCGAAGCTGAAGAAGGCGTTCGAGAAATCCCTCGAGCTCGACCCAAACCACGTGCCCGGTCTCATCGGTCTGTCCCGCTTCTACACCAACGCTCCGGAGATCGCCGGCGGCAGCCTGGTGAAGGCGGCGGAGTTCGCGACCCGCGTGCAGAAGCTCGACCCGTTCCTCGGCGCGATCGAGCTCGGCAACATCGCCAGCAAGGACGAAAAATATACCGAGGCCCTCGCCCATTATGAAGCTGCCGCCAAGCTGAAGCCGGGGCATGCCGGCGTGCAGGCCGGCTGCGGCCGCGTGCTGGTGAAGCTCGGCCGCAAGGACGAGGCCCGCGCCCGCTTCGAGGCGGCGCTGAAGCTCAACCCGGAGCTTGAGGCGGCCAAAAAGGCCTGGCGGAGCTGGACCAGCCGGCCGGCTGAGGTGGAGCCCGCGCTCCGCGCGGGCTTAACCTGCGCGGAGCGCAGGTTCCACCCCAAGGCAGAAGCACAGTTTCTACCGCCTTCCTTTCCGGGGATTTTTGTGCCTTTTTGGAGCCAATAGAAATCCCCATGACCATCGACTACGCCGCCCGCCGCGCCCGCATCGCCCCCGCCCTCGGCCTGACCGACGAGGTCCTGCTCGCCGGCGCCGGCCACCCGATCCCCAAGCCGGAGATCAGCGACGCCCTGCTGCCGTTCATCGCGCACCAGGAATATTATTACCTGACCGGCCACGCCGAGGCGGCCGGCGGCATCATCGCGTATGATCCGAAGTCCGGCTGGACCTCCTTTGTGCCCGAGGTCACCGAGATGGACCGCGTGTGGGAGGGCAAGGAACAGCTGCCGGGCGAACTGCTGGGCGCGTTTCCCGCCTGGCTCGCCGCGCGGAAGGGCCGGAAGATCATCATGCTCGGCGCGCCCGTCGCCGGCGTGGCCTTCGACGAGGCCCGCACCGCCGCGGTCCGCGAGGCCTACAAACACGCCCGCCGGCCGAAGGAGCCGGCCGAGATCGACCTGATGAAGCGCTGCGCCGCGGCCGCCACCGCCGGTTACGCAAAGATCCAGCCGCTGCTCCAGCCGGGCGTCAGCGAGCGCACCCTCCAGATCGAGCTCGAGGCCGAGTATTTCCGCCATGGCGCGCAGGTGACGGGCTACGATTCCATCGTGGGGGTGGGCGCGCAGAGCGCGGTCTTCCACGGCTCGCCCTCGCCGGACCGCGTGGCGAAGGACGGCGACTTCATCCTGATCGACAGCGGCCCGCAGCTTGACCGCTACGTGATCGACGTCACCCGCACCTACGTGGCGGGGCGGGCATCGGCCTTCCAGCGGGACTTCGCGACGGTCGTGCTCGAGGCGCAGAAGCGCACCTGCGAGCGCTGCCGGCCGGGGGCCGAGTGGAAGGACCTGCACTTCTCCACCGCCGTCGACATGATGGGCGGCCTCGTGGCCATGGGTGTCCTCAAGGGCAACCCTTCGTCCCTCGTCGAGCAGGAGGCGCACACGCTGTTCTACCCGCACGGCCTGGGCCACCTCCTCGGCCTCGGCGTGCGCGACGCCAGCGGCCTCGAGCCCGGCCGCACCAAGGACCCGCGCCCGTCGCTGCGCAGCCTGCGCATGGACCTCGTGCTGCGCGCCGGCTACATCACGACGGTCGAGCCCGG
This sequence comes from Lacunisphaera sp., assembly GCA_041917235.1. Taxonomy (GTDB): domain Bacteria; phylum Verrucomicrobiota; class Verrucomicrobiia; order Opitutales; family Opitutaceae; genus Lacunisphaera. The sequence continues at coordinate 2,191 of JAYRXZ010000006.1, forward strand.
CCTTTATTTCATCCCCGCGATCCTCAACGACCCGGCGCGCCGGGCGAAATACCGCGACGCCGTGAACTGGCCGCTGGTCGAGCAGCACCTCCACCTTGGCGGCGTGCGCTTCGAGGACAACCTGCTGATCACCGACGGCGCCCCGGTGAACCTGACGGCGGCGATCCCGAAGGGGATCTGAGGTTTAAAAGGTTTATCCCCAAAGCCCGCGCGGAGCGCGGGCTCCACCCTCACGCCGCCGGCTGCTTCGTCGCGAAGAGCTTCGGGAAGAACACCGCGACAAAGAGCCCGATCACCAGCAGCGCCATGACCACGATGATCACGCCCGCGGCCAGCAGCGGCCAGCCCGCGAAGGCCAGCAGGAACCCGCCGAACAGCCGCGAGTCCTGGGCATACTGGTTGCGCAGGTCGCTGCCCTCGCGCTCCACGAAGTTGGCGGCGTCGTCCAGCGCATCCATATATTGGTCATAGGCGGGACGCAGCACCTCGATGTTGAACCGGTTGGCCTCGGCGATCTTGTCCGCCCGGGCCAGCGCCAGGAACTCGTTCACCTTCTCGTCATAGGTGCGGCCGTAGCCGGCCATCGCGGCCACGTGGCGGCTGTCCTTCAGCGAGTCCATGCCGCTGATCTCGAGGGCGTGGATCCGGGCATTCCGGCTGCCCTCGGCCATCTGCGGCAACAGGGACGCCCAGGCCGCCTCGTTCTTGGGGTCGGAGACGCGCCGGGCCAGCCGCTGCACCGCGCCGAGCTCGCGGGTCAGGGTGCGGAGATTGTTGATGAGGGGCACGCTGCGGTCGAACAGCGCCGCGTAGCGCTGCTCCATCGAGCGGAGGAAAAGCAGGCTGAGCACGCCCACCAGCAGGTTGGAGGCGAGCAGGGCGAGGATGAGGACGAAGCGGAGACGGCCGAATTTCATGCGTGGTGATGCGGCTGAGCCGTTTCCATGCCTAGCGTCCGGCCCGCGCAGGGAAAAGCACCAAATGCTCCCCGGGCAAAAACCCCTCGCCGCTGGCATTGCCGCTGCTCAAATTGCCCGCATGCCCCTCACCCGCCTTTCCGTCCCGCCGCTGCACACCGTCACCCGCTCGCTCGCCGCCGTGGCCATGGGCCGCGAGGCGCCCGACCTCGTCATCACCGGCGCCCGCCTCCTCTCCACCTACACCGAGCGCGTCCACCCGGCCCGCGAGATCTGGGTCAAGTCCGGCCGCATCGCCGTCGTCAAGCCGGCCGGCTCGTTTTCGCCGGTGAAAGGCTCGAAAACGCGGATCTACGACGCCCGCGGCGGCATCCTCGCCCCGGGCCTCGTCGACCCGCACATCCACATCGAGAGCTCGATGATGACCGCCTGCGCCTATGCCGAGGGGGCCCTGCTCAACGGCACGACCACCATCTTTTGCGACAGCCACGAGATCGGCAACGTCTGCGACGCCGCCGGCATCGAGTGGATGCTGCGCGACGCCCGCCAGGCCCCGCTCAACATCTTCCTCACCGTCCCCAGCACCGTGCCGGCCACCTCGCCGCGCTTCGAGACCGCCGGCGGCGACCTCACGGCCGCCAAGATCGGCCGGCTCTTCGACCAATGGCCCGAGGCCGTGGCCCTCGGCGAGAAGATGGACTTCGTGCAGGTGGCCATGGGCGACAAGCGCAGCCACGCGATCCTGGCCGAGGCCATCCGGCGCGGCAAACCCGTCTGCGGCCACATCTACGGCCGCGAGTTCGTCGCCGCCGGCGCCGCCAGCGGCATCAACGACACCCACGAGTCGATCGACCGCGACATCGCCGACGACTTCCTCGAGAACGGCCTGTGGATCTTCCTTCGCGGCGGCCCGCCGACCACGCCGTGGCACTCGCTGCCGCTGGCGATCAAGACCGTCACCGAGCTCGGCGCCAACCCGAAGCGCGTCTGCGTGTGCACCGACGACCGCGACGCCGACGACCTCTTCCTCTTCGGCCTGGACTGGGTCGTGCGCGAGGCCGTGAAGCACGGCATGAGCACCACCGCCGCCTGGAGCATGGGCTCCCTGCACCCGGCCACCCGCTACGCCAAGGACGGCGACATCGGCGGCCTCGCCCCGGCGCGCCGCGCCGACATCGTCCTGCTCAACGACGACCTCGTCCCGCAGAACACCTGGTATGGCGGCGAGCTCGTCGTCGAGGACCGCAAGGTCACGCCAATCCTCGACCGGGCGCTCTCCAAGCGCTATCGTTACCCGAAGGCTGCTTATGAGACGGTGAAGATCGCGCCGAAGCTGAAGCTCACGCCCGCCCTCCCGGCCGGCCCGGTGACCGCCAATGTCATCCGCACCGCCCTGCCGGGCATCATCCTCTTCCACGACAAGGTCGCCCTTGATCCCGCGCCGGGCGGCAGCTGGGCCGATTTGTTTGCCAAGCACGGCCTGTGTTTCGTCACGGTCGTCGAGCGCCACGGCAAGTCGGGCAAGGTCGCGCACGGCCTGCTCAAGGACTTCAACCTGCGCGAGGGCGCGGTCGGCAGCTCCGTCGGCCACGACGCGCACAACATCATCTTCGCCGGCACCAACGAGGCCGACCTGCAGCTTGCGCTGAAGACCATCAAGGCCATGCGCGGCGGCGTGTGCGTCGTCCGCGGCGGCAAGGTCGTCGCCAAGGTGGCGCTGCCCGTCGCCGGCCTCCTCTCCGACCAGCGCGCCACGGTCGTCGCGAAGGCGTCCACCGCGCTCAAGGCCGCGTGGACGGCCGCCGGCTGCACGCTGCCCTACATGGGCTTCAACCTCATCCCGCTGTCGGTGATCCCCGAGATCCGCATCACGGACCAGGGCCTCGTCACCGTGCCGCAGATGCAGATCCTGCCGCTCTTCGAACCGCGGTGAACCGGTAGGGCGGTGACTCCGCTCACCGCCTTGGCGCGGAGCGGAGTCCGCGCCCTACCTCAAGCCTACCTCGCCAGCCAGCGCCGCATGCCGCCGGCCACGATCGCCAACGTCAGCAGCGAACTCACCGGCATCAGCACCGCCGCGAGCAACGGGCTCATCCGGCCCGCGACGGCCAGGCCGACGGCGAGCAGGTTGTAGGCGACCGAGAACACGAGCAGCCAGGTCTGCGTGCGCCGGCGCGCGTCGTTGACCTCGAACAGCCGGCGGATGCCCGCGAGCCCGCGGCCCAGGTAATAGAAATCCGCCTTCCCCTCCAGCACGCCGCGGTGGATGACCGGCGTGCCGCGGGCAAAGGCCGCGTCGAAGGCCAGGCTGTCGTTGGCGCCGTCCCCGAGCATCAGCGTATCGCGGGCGTCGTTCCGGCCGATCCAGTCCGCCTTCCCCTGCGGCGTGGCCTCGGCCAGGCCGTGATCCCGCGGCAGGCCGAGCGACGACGTCATCAGGTCCACCTTGGCGCGGCGGTCGCCGCTGAGGATGAAGGCCTCCAGCCCGCGCGCGCGCAGCGCCGCGATCTCCCCGGCGGCATCGGTCCGCACCGCATCGGTAAACTGGAACCGGGCCAGCACCACGCCGTCACAGGCGAACTCCGTGTCGTGGGTCTCCGAAAGTTTGTCCTCAGTTAAATGACCAGTCTCCGAAAGGCCAACCCGCCAACCCGGCCGGCCGAGCGTCCAGCAGCCATCGCCGTTGCGCAACCCGACCCCAAAGCCGGGTTCCTCGGCCATTTCCCCGGCTGGCTCAGGCCCATCGGGCAGGCCTGCCGCCAGCAGGTTCTCGTGCAGGGCGCGGCTGACCGGGTGCGCGTTGTCGCGCACCAGCGCGACCAGTGCGCTCCGCGCCGCCGGCGCCAGCCCCACCAGCGCCGCCGGGTTCATCAGCACCGGCGTCTCGAGCGTCAGCGTGCCCGTCTTGTCGAAGATGATCCGGCGGATGCGCGCCAGCCGCGGCCACAGGTCGGCCTCGCGGACGAACACCCCCGCCCGGCGCAGCGCCGTCGTGGCCATCTCGTCGGCCAGGGGGAACGCCAGCCCGATGGCGCAGGGGCACGACACCACCAGCACGGCCGTGACCACCGACCAGGTGCGGACCGCGTCGTGCGTGCCCAGCCACCAGCCGAGCCCGGCCGCGGTGGCGACCAGCAGGATGCCGATCAGGTAGCCGGCGATGACCTTCTCCAGGAAACGGTGGCGGTAGGCGTCGCGCGTCACCGGCTGCAGCAGCTGCGCGAGCAGCGAGCCCTCCCAGACGCGGGCAGTGCGCAGGCGGATGTCGCCGAGGCCGAGGTTGACGGCCCCCGCCGGCACGCGCGCGCCGGCGCGGCATTCCCGCGGGTCGGCCTCGCCCGAGATCCAGGCCGTGCCGACCGTGGCGACGGGCGTCTCGAGCCGCGCCTCGACCGGCACCACCTGGCCGGAACGCACGGCAAAGACATCGCCGACCCGCAGCTCGCCGACGGCCCGCTCGACCGGGCCCGCCGGGGTCTCGACCCGCACCGGTTGCGGCCGGTCGCGCGAGGTCAGGAGCTGGCGGCGGTTGCGCTCGACGACCGTCACCTGCGCCCAGCGGCCGACCAGCATCAGCAGGATGAAGGCGGCGACAAAATCGAAATAGACGAACTCCTCCCGGTGCGCCAGCCAGCCATAGAGCGAGCCCAGGTAGGCGCCCACGATGCCCAGCGCGATGGGCAGGTCGATGTGCATGGTCCCCGCGCGCAGGGACGACACGGCGCGGCCGAGGAAATACATGCCGCCCGTCAGCAGGCTGAGCGTGCCGAACACCAGCGACAGCGTGCCGAACAACCGCGCATACGCGAAGGTCGCCTCCATGCCGAAATACACCGGCAGCGTGAAGAGCATGACGTTCATCGAGAACGCCGCGGCCAGCCCCACGCGCCGCACCAGCCGGCGGCTCTCGGGCACGGCCGGCGTCTCGCCCGGCGGGCCGGCGAGGTAGTTGAAGGACTGCAGCAGCCGCGCAAAGGCCGGGGCGTCAAACGCGCCGCGCGTCCAGCGCAGCCGCATCCGCCCGAGCTGGGCGTCGGTCTCGATGTGCAGCGCGCCGGGCTGCTGCGAAAAAACCCGCTCGATCAGCCAGACGCAGCCCGCGCACGAGATGCCCTGCACCTCGAGCGTCAGCGCCGGCGTGCCGGGCAGCGCCTCGGCCTCCGCCTGGAGCTTCGCCAGCCACGCGTAGTCGCGCGGCTGGAACACGGCCTCGCCCACCGGGGCGGTGACGGCGTCGCGGATCTTGTAATAGCCGTCGAGCCCGTGCTCGGACACCAGGCGGAAGACATAGCTGCACCCCGCGCAGCAGAAACCCGCGGCCTGCGCCGCCGGGCCCGCCAGCGGCACGCCGCAATGCTTGCAATGAAGGTGAACGGGGGCGGCTTGCTCGGCACGCAGTCCACGCACTCGCACCGTCGGGCTCACACCCCCGTTCACCAAGTCTGCACCATGTAGGGCGGGGTCTCCGAACCCCGCCAGCGAAGCCGACGCCGCGTCCGAGGCGGGGTCCGGAGACCCCGCCCCACAAAGACCGGCATTCGCTCGCGATTCATTCATGGTTAAAAGCACACAAAGTCGGCCGCGCCGGGTCCGCCCAGCCCGAGCGTGCCGCGCAGGCGCCAGACGAGCAGGAGCGCGACGGCCAGGGCGAACGCCCCCTGCAGCCGCGCCAGCGTGCGCGGGGCAAGCCGCGCGCGCACCCAGTGGAAGTTGGCCTGCGCCAGCCAGAGCAGCGGCACGGTGCCGAGCCCGAAGGCGAGCAGTGTCTCGGCGCCGCGCAGGGCGGAACCCGACAGCAGCGCCAGCGAGAGCAGGAAATACAGCGGGCCGCACGGCAGCAGCGGCGTGGCAGCCCCCAGCGCGGCGGCGGCGCGCACGCGCGGGCCCCCGCGCAGGCGGGCCAGCAGCGCGGCATAGGCGCGCCCGAGCAGCGGCAGCCGCGGCAGGCGCTGGTCGAGGCGGAACGCGATCGCGACGAAGAAAACCACGAGCAGCCACGGCAGGTAGCGCAGCACGCTTTCCCCGAGCAGCATCAGCGGCCAGCGCCCCACCCCGCCGGCGAGCGCCCCGAGCAGGGTGTAGCCGGCCAGGCGCGTGAGGTGGTAGACCGAGGCCACGACCTGCGGGTCGGAATCGTCCTTCGCGGCGGGCATCAGCGCGCAGGCCAGCGGACCGCACATCCCGGCGCAGTGCAGGCTCGTGACCAGCCCGGCGATGAACGCCGTGCCCGGACCCGTGATGCCGGCGAGCTCGCCCGTCATGGCCGGCCTCCCTGCGTCGCCAGCGGCACGGTGCGCGTGTCGGCGTGGCGGGCCGCGGTGAACATGGCCGTCCAGAGGATGGCGATGAAAATGAATCCGGCCGCGACCCAGAGCCACAGCGTATATCCGCCCTTTGCGGACGTGACTTCAGCCTTTGGGGTCATGGTCCTCCTTGGGCTTCTTCCCCTGCCTTTCGTGATCATCGTCCTCCAGCAGGCGGGCGTCGGGGCCCATGAACTCGACCTCGCGGGCGAGCGTGAAGGTTTGCGCGGCGTCCCGCACGCGGACGGTGAACTTGAACGGCCCGTGGTAATCGCGACGGCTGGCGACCAGCACGAGCGGGCTGACGGACTCGGCCATGGGGGCCAGGGTGACGGGCGCCTCGAAGCCGCTCTGGCGCAGCCCGGCGGGCAGGCCCTCGCTGGTGACGACGAACGTCGCCGGCTCGGTGCGCTTGTTGACCAGGCGCACCATGAACTGGTTGCGCACGTCCTCGGGCCCGACGAAGTAGGACGCGCCGCCGGTGCGGAAAACGAGGAAGTTGGCCGGCTTCACGGTCGAGAAGGCGAAGCCGGCCACGGCCACGCCGACGCAAAGAAGCACGCCGTAGAGGATCGTGCGCGGCCGGACCCAGCGGGTCACGCCGCCGCCGAGGCCGGCGAAGGAATCGTAGCGGATCAGGCCAACCGGCCGCTTCACCCGGGTCATGACCTCGTCGCAGGCGTCGATGCACGCGGCGCAGCCGATGCACTCGAGCTGGAGGCCGTGGCGGATGTCGATGCCCGTCGGGCAGACCTGCACGCAGCGGTTGCAGTCGACGCAGGCGCCCGCGTCGGGCGTGCCGAGCTTGCCGCGCGGCTCGCCGCGCTTCGCATCATAGCCGATGGACAGCGAATGGTCGTCGGTCAGCGCGGACTGGAGCCGGCCATAGGGGCAGATGACGATGCAGAGCTGCTCGCGGAACCAGGCGAAGTTGAAATAGAGGATGCCGGCGGCGACGAAGACGAAGAGAAAGGCCGCCCAATGCTCGCCCGGCGCGTCGTGCATCATGTTCCAGACCTCGGGCAGGCTGACGAAGTAGCTGAGGAAAAGGTGCGTGATGAGCAGCGAGGCCAGGATATAAAGGCCGTGCTTGGCCACGCGCTTCGCCGCCTTCGCGGCGGTGAGCGGGGCGGCCGAGAGTGCGCGCCGTTCCGTGGCGTCGCCGTCGATCCAGCGCTCGATCACCCGGTAGACGTGCTCCAGGTAGACCGTCTGCGGGCAGGCCCAGCCGCACCAGAGGCGGCCGAAGAGCGCGGTGAGGAAGAACAGCGCGAAGCCCAGGCCGGTGACGCCGAAGAAGAGCAGCCAGGCGTCCTGCGCGGCCAGCGTGTAGCCGAAGAAGTGGAAGCGGCGCTCCGCGATGTCGAGGAACACCGCCGGGTGCCCGTTGACCGGGATCCAGGGCAGGACGAGGTAGAAGGCGATCAGCGCCCACCCGCTCCAGCGGCGGGCCGTCGTGAAGCGGCCGTGCACGTCGGCGGGATGCAGGTCGCGGCGCGAGCCGTCGCTGGCGATGGTCGTGACGGAGTCGACGACCGGACGGAGGACCGGGCGGCGGGGGGAAGCGGGTTTGTGGTCGGCGCTCATGCGTGGTTTGAGCGATGGTAGGGCGGCTTAGACTTAAGCCGCCGCGGCGCGTTAGGGATAACGCGCCCTACCGGTTCACTTCGGGATCTCGACCGTGATGGTCTCCCCCTTTTGATGGTGGCTGAGGATGTAGGCGACGACCTCGGCGGTCTTCTTCTGGCCAAGGACGGGCTCCCAGGCGGGCATGCCCTTGGTCAGGACGCCCTTCGAGACGGTGGCATAAAGGTCCTTCGGCGTGCCGCCGTGGATCCAGGCGGTGTCAGTCAGGTCGGGGCCGACGGCGGCGGGATTCTCGGACTTGCCGCGCATGCTCGACAGGTGGCAGGGCGTGCAGAGCGAGGTGAAGGTCTGCTTGCCGGCGTCGGTGAACACGGCATTGGCGCTCATCTCCCAGAACTTGTCGTCGTTGGTGACATCGATGGACGAGGCCATCTTGGCCGCATTGATCCCGGCGATGGCCGTGTCGACGCGGCTGCCGTCGGTCGGCATGATGCCGGCGATCATGTAGGCGAACCAGTAGATGACCCAGAAGGCGATGGCGCCGTAGAGCGTGTAGAGCCACCAGTTCGGCAGGCGCTGGTCGTATTCCTGGATACCATCGTAAACGTGGTCCCGGAGCTTGATGCCGGGATCTTCGGGCGGTTGCGGGGACGAGGACATGGGCGGCGGCTTATTGGTTCTCGAAGGGCAGGTTCGCGAGGCGTTCGGCCTGCGCGGGCTTCATGCGGGAGGCCCGCCACGCGGCGACCAGGTAGACGCACGAGGCGACGGCGAGGGCGATGACGGGGAAGATGAGCTGCCAGTCTTCGTAGATGATGCGGCGGAGCATGGGGGAGTTGGGTTGCGAGTTGAGGGCGGAGGGGACCGGTCAGGGGGTGCCGGCGGCCGGGGTCACGGGGCGGGACGTCTGGCCGAGGCTCTGCAGGTAGGCGATGAGGGCGACGACCTCGCGGTCGGGCTCGACATAGCGGCCCTGCGCCTTGAGCTCGGCGGCGATGGTCTTCGCCTGGTCCTTGGCGAGGCGGTCGATGTCGGCCGGCGACCAGTTGGGAAACGGCACGCCGAGCAGGCGCTGCACGCGGATCTTGGCCGACAGCACGGCGTAGTCGGTGTCCTGCTTCATCAGCCAGGTGTAGCCCGGCATGTTGGAGCCGGTGGAGATGTTGCGCGGGTTCTCGAGGTGGTCGTAGTGCCACGCGTGGTTGTATTTGTTGCCGACGCGCGCGAGATCCGGGCCGGTGCGCTTGGAGCCCCACTGGTAGGGATGGTCCCAGATGGACTCCCCGAGGCGGGAGTAGTCGCCGTAGCGCATCACGTCCGGCACCAGGGTGCGGATCATCTGCGAGTGGCAGTTGGAGCAGCCCTCGCGGACATAGAGGTCGCGGCCGGCCAGCTCGAGCGGGGTGTAGACGCGGGCGACGCGGTCCTCGGTCTGGAGGCGGCGGTCGATCGTCATCATCGGAATGATCTGGATCATGCCGCCGACGGCGACGGCGAGGAAGGTCAGGACGGTGAACGGCAGCGCGTTGATGAGGAGCTTGTCATACCAGTCGCCCCAGGCCTTGCCGCGGGACTCGAAATGGCCGATGGCGAGCAGCACGCTGACCACCGTGGCCAGCAGGCCGAGGAGGTTGAGCACCCCGCTGGTGAACATCCACACGCAGGCGGCGGTCAGGCCGAGGACGGTGTAGACGACGGGGGCGTTGAGGAAGGTGCCACGGACGCCGAGCGCCTCGCCCGGGACGGGCGTCTCGACGAAGACCTCCATGGAGCCGTTGACCGTCGCCGCGCCGCGGATGCTGCGGAAGACGTTGTAGCCCATGATCAGGAAGCCCGTCAGGTAGAGTCCGCCGCCGACCACGCGCAGGAGCATGAGCGGGCGGATGGCGTTGAGGGTCTCGAGGAAGTTGGGATACTTGAGGATCGTGCCGCCCTCGGCGGTGGCGTTGAGCATGAGGCCCTGCGTGATGCCGGAGGCCCACATGGCCGCGACGTAGAGGAGAATGCCGAAGGTCCCGAGCCAGAAGTGGAGGTTGGCCAGCGACTCCGAGTGCAGCTTGGTCTTCCACAGGCGCGGGACGAGCCAGTAGAACATGCCGGCCGCCATGAAGCCGTTCCAGCCGAGCGCGCCGGCGTGGACGTGGCCGATGATCCAGTCGGTGTAGTGGCCGAGGGCGTTGACCGCCTTGATGGAGAGGAGCGGCCCCTCGAAGGTGGCCATGCCGTAGAAGGTGACGGCGGCGGCGAAGAACTTGATGACCGGGTCGGTGCGGAGCTTGCCCCACGCGCCGCGGAGAGTGAGCAGGCCGTTGAGCATGCCGCCCCACGACGGGGCCCAGAGCATGAGCGAGAAGGTCATGCCGAGCAGCTGGAGCCAGTTGGGCAGCGCGGTGTTGAGCAGGTGGTGCGGGCCGGCCCAGATGTAGAGGAACACGAGCGACCAGAAATGGATCACCGACAGCCGGTAGGAATACACCGGCCGCTCCGCCGCCTTCGGCAGGAAGTAATACATGATGCCCAGGATCGGCGTGGTCAGGAAGAACGCCACGGCGTTGTGCCCATACCACCACTGGACCAGGCCGTCCTGCACGCCGCCGAAGACCGGGTAGCTGTGCGTCAGCGAGGTCGGGATCGACAGGTGGTTGACGATGTAGAGCATCGCCACCGTGATGATCGTCGCGATGTAGAACCAGATGGCGACGTAGAGGGATTTCTCGTGGCGCCGCGCGAGGGTCCAGAAGAAGTTGACCGCGAAGACGACCCAGATGCCGGCGACGGCGATGTTGATGGGCCAGATGAGCTCGGCGTATTCCTTGCCGCGCGTGAGGCCCAGCGGGAGGGTGATGGCGGCGGCAACGATGATCAGCTGCCAGCCCCAGAAGTGGAGGTTGGAGAGGAAGTCGCTCGCGAGGCGGGCCTTCACCAGACGCTGGGTCGAGTAGTAGATGCCGGCGAACATCATGTTGCCGACGAAGGCGAAGATGACGGCGTTGGTGTGCAGCGGACGCAGGCGGCCGAAGCTCAGCCAGGACTGGCCGAGGTTGGCCTGCCAGAAGTTGAGCTGCGTGCCGATGATCACGCCGACCAGCATGCCGACCACGCCCCAGATGAGGGACGCGAGCAGGAACTGCCGCACGATCTTGTCGTTGAATTCGATGGTGGTTTTTTGACCGTTTGTCATGGGGGACGTGGAAGGGCTCAGAAGTAAATGGAGTCGGAAGCGGCGTCCTCGACGGCTGGGGGTGAAAGCGGCGCCCCGCCCGCCTCGCGCCGGGTCTCCTCCGCCAGCGGCAGCAGGGAATCGTGCTCGGCGCTGGTGAAGCGGCGGCGGCGCTGCTCGTGGACGAACAGCGCGATGAACAGGCCCGCGAGGAGCAGGCTGAAGAAGATGGTGAGGGGGATGACGGACATGGCGTGGAAAATCCGTTAGCTCAGCTGCGCGGCCGGCCCCGGGCCGGGCGGATCCGTTCCTCCGGCAGGTGCACGTGGTGACGCACGAGTTCCCGGGCCTTCAGCCAGATGTCGAGGTCGCGGCCCGCCGGGCTGCCCTCCTCCTTCCAGAGAAAATAGGCGCACCTCCGGATGTCCGCCTCAGCGGGCTCGGAATGGGCGTGGTTGTCTTTGGACGGCTTCATGCGTGGTGAGCGTGCCCCACTCTAGCCGGTTGGCGGCGCCGGCTCTCTGCAGGTATTGCCGTTCACCGCGCATATTTTGTCGGCCGGGTGCGCCGCCGCCCGGCCGGACCCGGTTCAGCGGTTCTTTTGGCGGACCGCCTTCACCTCGGCGGGCTTGAAGGCGGGACCCTCGTTGCCCCAGGCATTGTAGACATAGGACAGGACGTCCGCGATCTGCCAGTCGCTCAGGATCCCCTCGAGCGGCGGCATGGCGCTGTTGAGTGACACGCCGTTGACCGTCACCGGGCCGGACAGGCCCTTCAGCACGATGCGGATGGCGCGCTCCCGGTCGGCGAGCAGGTAGTCGGAACGGGCGAGCGGCGGAAAGGCGCCGGGCAGGCCCTTGCCATCGATCTGGTGGCACGCGTAGCAGAGGCTGAGGTAGACCTGCTTGCCGCGTTCGCCCTGGATGTCCTTGCTCAGCTCGGCGAGCTTCGGGTCGGCCCGGACCGCGACGGAAAACAAGGCGGTCAGCTCGGCCTCGTTGCGGGCGGCCTCGGCGGACGCGTCGGAATGCGCGCCGAGGTAGGTCGCGTCGATGTCCGCGCCGGCATAGACGGCCGGGGCGGGTTCGCCCGTCACCTTGAGCATGCCGAGCGCGCCCTTGTCAAAGGCGCGGGAAAGCGAGTGGTCCACGAGCGCGAAGGTGCCGGGGACGTCCGCCCTGAGCTCGACCACCGCCGTGCCGCCGGAGGGCACCAGGACGGTCGAAACGTTGCGGGCCGGACGGTCGAAGGCACCCTCGGCATAGACGCGGTCGAAGGTCTCGCCGATCACGTGAAACGAGGAGGAAAGGTTGGGGCCGCCCACGCCGAAGTAGAGGCGCACCGTCTCGCCGACGCTGGCCGTGAGGGCCGATTTGCCGGTCAGCGATCCGACGGAGCCGTTGAAGACGACGTAGGTCGGGCGCTCGTCGAGGGCCTTGGCCGCGTCGAATTCCTGGTAGCCAAACTCACCGTATTTCCCGGTGGTGTAGAACTCGCCCTGCATGACGTAGTATTCCCGGTCCACATGCGGCAGGCCGTCCTTCGGCTCGACCAGCACGAGGCCATACATGCCGTTGGCCACGTGGTTCGCCACGGGGGTCGTCGCGCAATGGTAGACGTAGAGGCCGGCCTGCAGCGCGCGGAAGGTGAACGACGTGCCCTGGCCCGGGGCGGTCAGGCTCGGGGTCGCGCCGCCACCGGGACCGGTGACGGCGTGCAGGTCGATGTTGTGCGGGAGCTTCGAGCCCGCGGCATTGGCGAGGTGGAACTCGATCTCGTCGCCCTCGCGGACGCGGATGAACGAGCCCGGCACCGTGCCGCCATAGGTCCAGAAGGTGTATTCGACGCCGTCAACCAGCTGGCCGACCTTCTCGACCACCTCGAGCTTCACGACGACGCGCGCCGGATACTGGCGCGTGATCGGGGGCGGAACCTGCGGCGGCGCGGTGAGGACGGCGTGCTCAACGGGCAGGGGCGCGGCCGCCGGCGGCGGGACCGCGCGGGCGCCGGCCGGAACCTCGGCGGCGCCGATCAGGCTGGCCGTGACCAGGGCGGCCGCGAACGCGAGTGCGGCCAGCAACACGGCGGGGATAACGCGGGGAGTTTTCATGCTGCGCACAGGGTAGCCGAATCCGCCCGGAGGGACCGGGCGCTCCTTGGCCTTTGCTGGGCATATCTTGTCCCTTCCGCCAGTCCGTCGCACATGGCGGTCAGTCGTCCCAGTGCCAGCAGACGATCTCCGGCTCGTTCTTCGGGGGTGCAGGCGTCGGGCGCGACGGATGGCCGAGCACCACCGGCAGCACCACCTCGTAGTGGGCGGGAATGCCCAGCTCCGCCTTCACGTCCGGCCGGTTGAACCAGGACCGCGCGAAGCCGATCGGGCAGCTCCCGAGGCCGAGCCCGTGCGCCGCGAGCAGCAGGTTCTCCGCCGCCAGGTAACAGTCGTCCACTCCCGGGAACGGCGAGGGCTTCGCGCAGATCACGACGACGGTGTCGGCCCCGTGGAACAGGTTGGCCGTGGTGTCGGCATACTGGTCGATGCGCGGGTCCTGCCCGAACATCGGGTTGGTGGTCGCCAGCAGGTGCGCCTTCACCCGGCGGGAATACCCCTCGATCCGCTTGCGGCCGTGGAACACCGCGAAGGCCCACGGCTGCTGGTTCATCGTGCTGGGGGCCTGCGCCGCCGCGCGGAGCAACTCCTGCACGAGCGCGGCGGTCATTTCCGCGTCCGAGTAATCGCGCACCGCGCGGCGCTGGTAGATGGCCTTGAGCAGCTCCATGGCGGGATCACCGCCGGTTCATGGGCACGACGAGCACCGGGCAGCGGGCCTTCCGCAGCACGCCCGAGGCGGTGCTGCCCACCAGCAGGTCGAACATCGCGCCGTGGCCGTGCGAGCCGAGGACGATGTAGGCGGCCTTGGCGGCGCGGGCCCGGGCCAGGATCGTGCCGACCGGCTGGCCGGTGACCTGCACCGTCTGCACGGGACAGCGCTGCGCATAACGCCGCGCCAGGGACCGCAGCTTCAGGGTGGCGCTCTTCTCCGTCGCCGCCATGGCCATCGCCAGGTGGCCGGTGTCGAAGGCGTAATAATCGTTCATCATGATGGGCGGGGGCGGCACCACGTGCAGCAGCACGATCCGTCCGTCGATCAGCTTCGCCAGGTCGCAAGCCGCCGCGCACACGCGGGCGGTCGCAGCCGAAAGATCCACCGGGACAAGGATGGTTTTCATACTGACAATATGACCCCCTTCCCCGCCCCGGGATACGCACAACTTGGACAAAACTGGGCGGATTTTGCCCCGCCGGACGACCCGCTACCGGCGGGTCCAGGGCGCGGCGCGCAGGCGCTGCGGCGAAATCCGCCGGCCGGTCGCCTCGCAGATCCCGTAATCGCCCCGCAGGATGCGCTCGATGGCGGCGTTGATCTCGCCCAGCGGATCGGGCTCCCGGGCCAGCAGCGCCCGGATGAAGTCGCGGTCAAACTTGTCCGCCGCCTGCGGTTCCTGCCGTTCCTGCACCAGGTGGTCGCGCAGCGCCACCAGCGTCCCGTAGTGCCACGCCCAGCGGGGTTCGACCCAGAGGACGTCGGCCCGGGAGCGCAGGCGCGGCGGGCGGGCGGAGGTGGTTTTAAGCATGGGGGCGGCGGGTTGTGGGCCCCACTCTGGCAGTTTCCCGCGCCCCGCGCTGGCCCTCTCTTGGCGTTCGTTGCTCAGATTTTGCGCTTCGCGCACGGGCTCAGCCGCCGGCGCCCTGGGTCTCGACCCAGCGGACGGCGTGCCGCACCAGCGCCGTCGTGTCCTGCAGGCCGAGCTTCGCCTTCAGGTTGGCGCGGTGCACGTCGACGGTCTTGGTGCTCAGCCCGAGCTGCTGCGCGATCTCGCGCGTGCCGCAGCCGCGACCGATCATCTGGAAGACCTCGAACTCGCGGTCGGTCAGCTTGCCGAACGGCGAGTCGGCCTGGCGCGACTTGCGCCCGGAGAAGCTGTCGAGCAGCTGGGCGGACATGCGGGGGCTGACGTAGACCTGGCCGGCCAGCACCTGCCGGATGGCGGCCAGCAGGTTCTCCCCGCCGGCCTCCTTCATGATGTAGCCGCGGGCGCCCGCGCGCAGCGCGCGCTCGGCGTAGACCATCTCGTCGTGCATCGACACGACCAGGATGGGCAGCGCCGGGTGCAGGGCCTGCAGGTCCTTCAGGAAATCCAGACCGCTGCGGCCGGGCATCGTCATGTCCGACAGCACCAGGTCCACGCCGCCGGCCGCCAGCCGCAGCAGGGCCTCGGCGGGATTGCCGGCCTCGCCGCAAACCGCGAGGTCCGCCTGCCGCTCGATCAGCTGCGCCAGCCCGGCGCGCATGAACGGGTGGTCGTCCACGATCAGGATGCGCCGGCGCGCGGCCGCCGGGGCCGGGGCGTCCGCGGAGGCGGCGGGTTTTTTCGGGGCGGGCTTCTTCATGGGGACAGGGGGACGCGGCAGCGGATGGCGGTGCCCTGGCCGGGCCGGGAGTCGACCGTAAGTTCGGCGCCGATCACGCTGGCCCGGTGGCGCATCACCTGCAAGCCCATGCCCGGGCGCAGCACCTTGGGAAAACCGCGGCCGTTGTCCGTCACGCCCAGCTCGAGACCACCGCCGGTGCGGGCGAGCGCCACGATGATCTGCTTCGCGCGGCTGTGCTTCACCGCGTTGTTCAGCGCCTCCTGCGCGATGCGGTAGAGCTGGCCGGCCACCGCGGGGTCGCCGAGCAGCACGACCGCGGGGCAGTCCAGCCGGCACTCCGCGCGGCCGAGGGAATTGGTCTGCTGCACCAGCTCGACGAGGCTGGCCCACAGCGCGTCCGGCTCGTCCTTGACGGGCACCAGGCCGCGGGAGAGCGCGCGCACCTGGGCGATCGACTCGCGCAGCATCCCGCCGATGCGGGCCACCTGCTTCGCGAGCCGCGGGTCGTCCGCCACGTCCGCCTTCAGGCCGGCGCAGAGGATCTCGATCGCGGTGAGCTGCTGGCCGAGGCCGTCGTGCAGGTCCGCGCCGATGCGCCGCTGCTCCTTTTCCACGATCTCGATCGCCTCCCGCTCGAGGCGCGCACGCTCGGCCCGCTCCACGGCCAGCGCGCGGTCGCGCGCGACCGCGGTCAGCGCCCGGTTGACGACTCCGGGCAGCAGATCGAGCATCGCCGTGCTCTTGGTCAGGTAGTCGAGGGCGCCGCGGCGCATGATCTCGACCGCCACCTTCTCGTCCCCCTGGCCGGTAACGACGATGAAGGGCACGGTGAGGCCCGCGTGCTCCAGGCGCTGCAGCAGCGCCTGGCCGTGGATGTCCTTCAGCTTCAGGTCCAGGAGCAGCAGCTCGGGCTTGTCCTGCCCCAGCTTCTGCAGCATCGCCGCGCCGGAGCTGGCGGTGGTCACCGTGTGGCCCTCGGCCCGCAGCACGCCGGTCATGAGGACGAGCAGGCCCTCGTCGTCGTCGACGACGAGGATACGGGCGGACTGGACGGGATCGGCCACGCGCCCGGGTCAGTGGCGGCCGTTCACGGCC
>JAYRXZ010000006.1:18697-149666 GCA_041917235.1 Lacunisphaera sp.
GATGAACACCCCGAACCGCCGGATGGCCTCGGCGAACCTCTCATAGTCCACCGGTTTCTGGATGTAGACGCTGCAGCCCAGCTCGTGGCAGCGCGCGACCTCGCGGCTGTCATCGGTGGTCGTCAGCATGATGACGGGCAGCTTGCGCAGCTCCGGGTCGCCCTTGATGCGGCGGAGCACCTCGATGCCGTCGACCTTGGGCATGCGGATGTCGAGCAGGACGAGGTAGGTCTTGCCGTGCTCGCGCACGCGGCCGGGGCCGCGCAGGAAGAGGAAGTCGAGCGCGGCCTGGCCGTCGCGGAAATGCTCGACGGGGTTGTCCAGCCCCGCGAGCTCGAGGTTCTGTCGCATGAGGATGGCGTGGCCCTCGTCGTCCTCGACAATCAGGATGGTAGGCGTGGTCTTGTCCATGGCGGTGGTCTAATTTGGGATGGGCGGGGTCGCAGGCAACGAAACAAAGAAGGTCGCGCCCTCGCCCTCGCGGCTCTCGACCCAGAGGCGGCCCCGCTGGCGCTCGAGCACGCGCTGGGCGATGGTCAGGCCCAGGCCCTCGCCGATCGTGGCGTCGGGGTTCAGCCGGTGGAAGATCTCGAACACCTTGGGCTGGTGCTCGGCGGGAATGCCGATGCCGTTGTCGGCGACGGTGTAGACCGCCTTGCCCTCCTCCACCCGGCCGGTGACGGTGAGCCGCAGCGGCCGCGCGGGGTCGCGGTATTTCAGGGCGTTGTCGAGGAGGTTGGCGAAGACCTGGCTGGTGTGCGGCGCGTCGCCGAGGCAGGGGGGCAGCGGGGCGACGCTGACCTCGGCCTTTGCCTCGTCGATCTGGAACCGGGCGGCGGCGACCACGCCGGAGAGCAGCACGTTCATGTCAATCGGGCCGATGGTGAGGATCACGCGCCCGAGGCGGGAGTAACGGAGCAGGCCGGCCAAGAGCATCTCCATCTTGTTCACGCCGGCGTTGATGAAGCGCAGGGCCTGCGGGATGGTCTCCTCGACCAGGGGCTTGAGCGTCTCGGCCGGCACGGCCCCGGCGTGGGTGGCGGCGGCCTGCTGGATTTTCTCGCAGGCGCGGGCCAGCTGCTTGCCGAAGCCCTGCACGTTCACCAGCGGCGAGCGCAGGTCGTGCGAGACGGTGTAGACGATGGTCTCGAGCTCCTTGTTCTTCTCGGCGAGGTCGTAGGCATACAGCTGCAGCTGCGCTTCGTCGGCCTTGCGCTGGGTGATGTCGGTGCGGATGGCAACATACTGGGTCGGCTTGCCGGCGGCGTTGACGAAGGGGAAAATGGTCGTGTCGACCCAGTAGTGGGAACCGTCCTTCGCCCGGTTCTTGATCTCGCCGTGCCACACGTGGCCCCGGCCGATCGCGGTCCAGAGGTCGTGGAAAAAGGTCTTGGGGTGGTGCCGCGAGTTGATGATCCGGTGGTCCTGGCCGATCAGCTCCTCGCGCGAATACTGGGAGATGGCGCAGAACTTGTCGTTGACGTAGGTGATGCGGCCGGCGGCGTCGGTGATGGCCACGATCGAGTGCTCGTCCAGCGCGGCCTTGATGTTCTTGAGCTCGTGGAGGGTGGCCAGCAGCCGCTGCTCGGTATCCGGCCCGGCGCCCGGGGCGTTTTCCAGCGCGGCCAGCCGGGCGATCAGCTCCTCGCGGGTCATTTCATTATAAGTCTTTGCCGGCACGGTTGAAAGGCTGGCAGGCGGCAACGCCGGCGCAAGACCGGACAATCCTACCGCCTAGCCGGCCTAAAGGTTTTCCCTAGTTGGAAACCGCCGCGCCTCCAATTACGCAAAACCGGCGGAGCTGGTATCGTCCGGCCCATGGAAACCACGCCTTCCTCCGCCCCCGCCGCCCCCGCGACCGCCACGCGCGATTGCTCCGAGCTCGTCTCGCTCCTGCAGAACTCCGACATCTACCGCGACTACCAGCGCGCGTTCCAGTCCATCACCGGGCTGCCGCTGACCCTCCGCCCCGCCGGCGCTTTCGCCGCCCCCATGCAGGGCGCCAAGCTCGGCAACCCCCTCTGCGCACTGCTCGCGGGCAAAAACAAGACCTGCGCCGCCTGCCTCGACGTCCAGCAACGCCTCGAGCGCGGCACCGACGGCCAGCCCGCCACCGTGGCCTGCTTCGCCGGCCTCAACGAGTCCGCCGTGGCCATCCGCGTCGGCGAACAGGTCGTCGCCTACCTCCAGACCGGCCAGATCCTCTTCCACCGCCCGACCCCTGCCGAGACCCGCTCCGCCGTCCGCGGCGCCGCCGAGCTCGAGCCCAAGCTGGACCGCGCCGCCCTCGAGGCCGCCTTCAAGCAGTCCCGCGTGGTGGAGCGCACCCAATACGACGCCATCCTCCGCCTGCTCGCCATCTTCGCCCAGCAGCTCTCCGCCGTGAGCAACCAGCTCATGGTCAAGCAGACCCTCGCCGAGGCCCCGGCCATCACCCGCGCCCGCGAGTTCATCGCCGCGCACCTGACCGAGGATATCTCCCTGGCCCAGGTCTCGCGCACCGTCGGCATGAGCCCGTTCTACTTCTGCAAGAACTTCAAGAAGGGCACCGGCCTGACCTTCACGGAATACCTCTCCCGCATGCGCATCGAGGCGGTGAAGCAGCTCCTGCTCAACCCCTACAAGCGCGTGAGCGAGGCCGCCTACGAGGCCGGCTTCCAGTCGCTCTCGCAATTCAACCGGGTGTTCCACCGCATCACCGGCCAGTCCCCGAGCGTCTACCGCGACCAGCTCCACGCCCCGCTGCGCACCGGCCACCGGAACCAGGCCCACGCGGCCTGAGCCGCGCCGCCCGGCCGAAAGGGCCCCCGTGAACCCGCCGCCCGCCATCCGGAGAAAGTTCGGCCGCCAGGATTGCGTGGTCCGCCCGCTGCACGCCGGCGACGAGCCGCGGCTGCAGGAGTTCTTCCACTCCCACACGCCGGACACCATCTACGAGCGCTACGGCTGCCTGGTCTCGACCATGACGGCCGAGCGCGCGGCCGCCCTGGTCAACGTGGACCAGACGCGCGACTGTGCCCTCGGGATCTTCGCCGCGCCGCCGACGGAGGAGACCCTGCTGGCCGTCGGCCGCTATTGCCTGGACACCTCCGGCGAGTCCGCCGAGCTGGCCTTTGTCGTGCGGGAGGACCGGCGCGGCCAGGGCATGGGCACCACGCTGCTGCGGCTGCTCATCAAGGCGGCCCGCTCCCGCGGCCTCGCCCGGCTCTGGGCGCAGACGAACAACCACAACGCGGACATGCTGGGGATCTTCCGCCGGGCGGGCTTCACCCTTGTCCC
The DNA here is from genome assembly GCA_041917235.1 of Lacunisphaera sp. Taxonomy (GTDB): domain Bacteria; phylum Verrucomicrobiota; class Verrucomicrobiia; order Opitutales; family Opitutaceae; genus Lacunisphaera. The sequence goes on from JAYRXZ010000006.1 coordinate 21,977, forward strand.
GGAGCCCGACAACGGGATCGTCTGCGCAAGCCTGCCGCTGGCGCCGGCCCCGGCCGCGAAAAAACCCCGGGCGGCCGCCCGTCGTCCCTGAGGGCACACGCCAAAATCCGCGAAGGAGTTGCCAAGGGATGGGCATCATCGGGACTTTGCTCCCGCCGCCCGCGGGCCAGTATGGGTGCACTCCCATGACCGAACCCGCCAACAACTGGAAGGCCCGCGCCGTCTCCGCGGCCGACGCCGTCGCCCACCTCCGCAGCGGCACCAATGTCTTCATCCACGGCGCCTGCGCCACGCCCACCCCGCTGATCGAGGCCCTCTGCGCCCGGCGCGACCTCGAGGACGTGCGCCTCTACCACCTGCACACCTCCGGGCCGGCCCCGTTCGCCGCGCCCGGCCGCGACCAGGAGTTCCGCTCCGTGTCGCTCTTCACCGGCTCCCCGTTGCGCGCGGCCGTCGCCGAGGGCCGCGCCGACTTCGTCCCGATCTTCCTTTCCGACATCCCCGGCCTCTTCCTCAGCGGCAACGTGCCGCTCGACGTGGCCGTGCTGCAGGTTTCGGCGCCCGACCGCCACGGCATGTGCTCGCTCGGCACGTCGTGCGACGCCGCCAAGGCCGCCGCCACCACCGCGCGCGTCGTCATCGCCGAGATCAACGAGCAGATGCCGCGCACCCACGGCAACAACGTCCTGCCGCTCGCGAACATCCACGCCTTCATCGCCACCGACCGTCCCCTGCTCGAGCACCACTCCGAGCCCGAGACACCCGTCGAGGCCCGCATCGGCGAGATCGTGGCCGGCCTGGTCGAGGACGGCTCCACCCTGCAGATGGGCATCGGCGGCATCCCCGACGCCGTGCTCACGCGCCTGCACGACAAGCGCGACCTCGGCATCCACACCGAGATGTTCTCCGACCGCGTGGTCGACCTGGTCGAGTCCGGCGCCGTCACGAACCGGCTCAAGGCCAACGGCAAGGGCCGCATCGTCACCAGCTTCATCAACGGCACGAAACGGCTGTTCGATTTCGTCAACGACAACCCGCTCGTCTCCTTCTACCCCTGCGACTGGACCAACGACACCTCGGTCATCCGCCGGAACCCGAAGGTGGTTGCCATCAATTCCGCCATCCAGGTCGACCTGACCGGGCAGGTCTGCGCCGACTCGATCGGGCACCGCATCTACTCGGGCATCGGCGGGCAGATGGACTTCATCCGCGGCGCCGCGCTCTCCCCCGGCGGCAAGCCGATCATCGCCCTCCCCTCGACCGCCGCGAAGGGCCGTGTGTCCCGCATCACCGCCCAGCTGGCGCCGGGCGCGGGCGTCGTCACCACCCGCGGCCACGTGCACTGGGTCGTCACCGAGTATGGCGCGGTCAACCTGCACGGCCGCACGCTCCGCGAGCGCGCGGCGGCGCTGATCTCGATCGCGCACCCGGACTTCCGCGCCGAGCTGGCGCGCGACCTCGCCGCCATCCGGCCCACGGCCTGATCCCGGGACAAAGGATGCACACCAAAAGAAGGCTCAACTTTGCCAATCGGCGATGAGTGACCCGCGCCCATTGCTGTAGACTATGGACGTGGATACCGAAGTCATGCGGGCCCTCGCCGCCCACCGCCCGGAAATTCGCGCCAACTGGGAGAACCTCCTGCGGCTCGAGCGGGCCAGTTCCCCCCTGGCGAATCCCGACACGCTGGTCCACCTGCTCGATACGACGCTCGACGAGATCTTCAAGGACCTGCACCTGTGGTCGCCGCGCCGCCACCCCACGCGGGCCCACGCTCCCAGCTGCCCCTGCGGCCGGAACCCGCTGCTGGCCTACTTCGGCGCCGGCCGGCAGGCCCTGCGCGAGGCGCTCGTCACCGCCCAGGCCGCCAGCCCCCACCTCACCGCGGAGCAGCGCGACACGGCCCTTACCTGCGTCGAGCAGGTCTTCGGCCACATCGAGCGCCGGGAGATCGAGTCCTTCTGCGCCGTCTGCCAGTTCCGCATCCCGACGCACACCGGCACCTCCCACGCCGGCCACGTGCCGCTGCAGCATCACCAGCCGTAGGGCGCAGGCGGAGGTAGGGCCGGCGCCTGGCTGGTCGCCGAACCTGGATCCGCCCGCCGGCCAGCGGCGGCCCGACATTGCCCAGCACCACGCTGCCTCACGAGGCGACCGTCTGGTGCAGCTTGTCGCGGTAGACCGAGGGCGCCTCGCCCGCGACGCGGCGGAAGACGCGGTTGAACTGCGAGAGCGACTGGAAGCCGGCCTCGTAGGCGGCCTCGCTCACGCGCTTGTTCGGGTTGAGCAGGAGGTTCTTCACCTTCTCCACGCGCACGCGGGCCACGTAATCGGTGAAGGTGAGACCCGTCGCCTTGCGGAAGCTCTTGCAGAAATAGAACGCGCTCATGTTGACCGCCGACGCCACCTGCGTGAGCGACATCTCGTCGGCATGGTGCTCGACGATGTAGGCCCGCGCGCGGCTGATCGAGGGCGCCTCGCGCGACTCCTCCTGGACCACCAGCTGGTTGCTGAGCGCCGAGAGGTGCTGCGCGAAGATGGTCAGGAGCTGGACGATGGACTTGTATTGCTTGGGCGAGACGACGCGGCTCTGCAGGTAGGCCTCCTCGTAGCGCTTCACGTCCGTTTCCACGCCGAACTTCAGCAGCAGCCGCGTCAGGCGCTTCAGCTGCGCGGCCGACGGCGCGTGCTGCAGGATCTGCCCGGTCTGCAGGAAGGCGACCAGGTCCTCGCCTACCCGCACCGGCACGGCGGAGTCGCACAGGCCGGCGAAGCAGCGGAGCGTCCTCGGCTCGAGCGCGGCCGCCTCCTCGACCTTGCGCTGCAGCTGCAGGCAGGCGGCGCAGGAATGGTTGGAACCCGCCATGAGCGAGCAGAAGGGGTTCTCGTTCGGGTCGCCGTGGTGCGGCAGGTTGAAGTTGCCCTTGCCGCGCAGGGTCAGCGGCAGCCCCGTCGTCTCGCGGAACGCCTTCTCGTAGTCGCGGTAGATCTGCGATCGGCGGAGTTGCTCGACCAGCGGATGCTTCTGTCGGGGGACGGGAGCGGGCATGTTTCCTGATTACGCCCCGGCGCCGGCCGTCGCAAGCGCCCGGCCCCTTCCGGCCAAATAATGCGCAGCAGTCCGCAACGGATGCACAAGGGACGGGGACAAAATCTGCGGCAACGCTACAGGCCGAGGAACTGGATCGCGCAGCCCGCGAGCAGCACGGTGCCGCCCGCCATGGCGTGGCGGAAGCGCTCCAGGCGGCCCGCCGGCAGCAGCCCGAGCCCGCGCTGGCCCAGCAGGACCACCGCCAGCATGGCGCCGATCGTGAGGACGCTGAACGATCCGACCACCAGCCACACATCGGCCCAGCTGCCCTGCGCCGCGGGATACATCACCAGCGGGATCATCGGCTCGCAGGGACCGAAGACAAAGATCGTGAAGAGCACCCACGGCGTCAGCCGGAAGCCGGCCTCCCCGCTCGGCGCAGGATGGTCGTGCGCCGGGCCGTGGCGGGCGCCGCGCAGCGCCTGGTTCAAACCCCAGGCCAGGTAGACCAGCCCGAAGGCGATCATCGCCCACGCCGCCAGGTTGCCGCGGAACTCCTCGATGAAGCGCACGCGCTCCAGCCCGAGGCCGAAGAGCACGCCGAGCACGGCCAGCACGACCGAGCTGGCCACGTGGCCCGCGCCGCAGAGCGTGGTCCAGAAGACCGTGCGGGCCACCGACCAGCGGCGGGCGCGGCCCATGACGATGAACGGCAGGTAATGGTCCGGTCCGGCCAGCGTGTGCAGGATGGCGACCCCGGCCGTGCCGAGCAGCAGCACGGACATCTGGGGGGCCCCGAGGGTGTAGGCGTGGATTTCAGGGTTCATGACGCGGGATTCAACCGGCCGCCGCCAGGCGGGCGGCGAGCGCGCGGACGGTCTGCACCACCTCGGGCACCGCCGCGGCCACCGCTGCGGACAGCTCGGTGCACATGGGGCGGACCTCCTCCACCGAGACGGTGTAGAGGTGGATGCGCGGCAGCCGGCCCAGCAGGGCCGCGGCCGCAAAAAGGTCCTTCAACCCGAAATCATGGGCGCCCAACCCACGCGGAAGGTCGCCGACAAACTCAGGCTGAAGGAAAGTGATGGTGCCCGCGGGCCGCCCGTCCCGCGTGGCGTCGATGAGGACGATGTCATCCGCCCCGTCGAACTCGGTGAGCAGGTTGACCCCGCCGGTGCCGCCGTCGAGCAGGCGCACGCCGGCCACGGGCCGCTCGTGCTCCAGGGTGCGGAGGATGTGGATGCCCACGCCCTCGTCGCCCATGAGCAGGTTGCCGACGCCGAGCACGAGCACCCGGTCGCCCGCCGCGCCCTGGGGGGCGGCGGAGTTGGCTTCGCCGACGAGCGTGGAATCGATCAGGCCGAGCATGGGATCAGCGGGTGGCGCGGGGCTTGGCCGTCGCCGGCGGCGGCACTGGCTTGGCCTCGGGGAAGGCGGAGATGCCGTGGGCCTCCTCGGCCGCGACCTTGTGCTTCTCCATGAACTTCCAGCCGCCGATGATGGACGACAGCACGCCGTGGCCCTCGACGTAGTCGTGGTAGAACACGAGGTAGATGTGGATCAGCGTGAAGACGATGAAGGCCCACATCACCGCGTAGTGGAACAGGCGCAGGTTCTGCTCGCTGCCGAACAGCGGCACCAGCCACGTGAAGAGCTGCGGGAAGGCCGACGAGCTCATCGACGCGTAGAGCGCGAAGCCCGAGGCGATCTGGAAGACCGTCAGCAGGCCCGTGCCCGCGTAGGTGAAGTAGGCCACCGAGTTGTGCCCGAGCGTGTGCACGGGCTTGTCGCTCGACTGCATGATGTCGACCTTGAGCACGTCCCAGATCTGGCGGATCTGCGCCTTCCGCAGCGGCAGGAAGTTCCGCCAGCTGGCGTATTTGTTGCCGGCGAAGGCCCAGTAGATCCGGAAGAAGAAGTTCGCCAGGAACACGTAGCCCGCCACGAAGTGCACGAAGCGGACCGTGCCGAACCAGTAGCCGTCGGCCGCCTCGCCCGAGCTGGTCAGGCCGGGCGGATGGCCGATGAGCCAGCCGGTGACGCCGAGCACCACGATGGCGGCGGCGTTGATCCAGTGGAACCAGCGCACGGGCTGCTCCCAGACATAGACGCGTTGGTAGTCGTGCGAGGCGTTCATGGTGGCCTCCGGGTCAGTTGACCATCAGCTCGTGCCGCGCGATTTCCTTCTTGTCCTCGTAGAGGTGGACGGCGCAGGCGAGACAGGGGTCGAACGAGTGGATGGTGCGGATGATCTCCAGCGGCTGTTGCGGATCGTGCACCGGGGTGCCGATGAGGGAGGCCTCGTAGGCCGAGCGCTGGCCCTTCGCGTCGCGGGGCGAGGCGTTCCAGGTGCTCGGGACGACGAGCTGGTAGTTGGCGATCTTCCGGTCGTTGATGACGATCCAGTGCGCCAGCGCGCCGCGGGGCGCCTCGCTGGTGCCGACGCCCTTGCAGGTGGCCGCCCAGCTGGACGGTTCCCACTTGTCGCGGGTGAAGGTGCGGGTGTCGCCCGCCTTGATGTTGGCGAGCAGCTTCTGGTAGTCCTCGAGCGCCCAGCGGGCGGCGAGCGACGACTCGATGGCGCGGGCGGCGGTGCGGCCGAGCGTCGAGAAGAGCACGGAGGCGGGCGCCTTCAGCGCGCCGAGGGTGGCGGTGACGGCGTCCTTGATCTCGGCGTTGCCCGAGGCGTAGCCGACGAGCATGCGTGACAGCGGGCCGACCTCCATCGCGTGGCCCTTCCAGCGCGGCGTCTTGAGCCAGCTGTATTTGGCGTCGGTGTCGAGGTTGGCGTAGGGCGGCTTGGGGCCGGAGTATTTGAGCTTCGTCTCGCCCTTCCACGGGTGGAGGCCGGCGGCGCCGCCCTCGTATTCATACCACGAGTGGTCGATGAACTCCTGGATGCCGGTGTCGTCGCGCGGGTCGACGGCGTGCACCTTGGTCAGGTCGCGGCCGAGGATGGCGCCGCGCGGGAAGCGGTAGCTGCCGACGTCGCGGAAGCCGTTGGTCGGCAGGTCGCCGTAGCAGAGGTAGTTCTCGAGGCCGCCGCCGATGCCGGCCCAGTCGAGGTAGAACGGGGCGACGGCGAGCACGTCGGGGATATAGACCTGCTCGATGAATTGCTGGCCCTGCTTCAGCAGGTCCCCGACCATGGCGAGGCGCTCCGCGTTGATCGCGTTCGCCTCGTTGATGTTGATCGAGCACGGCATGCCGCCGACCAGGTAATTGGGGTGCGGGTTCTTCCCGCCGAAGATGGTGTGGACCTTGACGATCTCCTTCTGCCACTCGAGGGCCTCGAGGTAGTGTGCCACGGCCATGAGGTTGGCCTCGGGCGGGAGCTTGAACGCCGGGTGGCCCCAGTAGCCGTTGGCGAAGATGCCCAGCTGGCCGCTCTCGACGAACTTCGTCAGGCGGGTCTGGATGTCCTTGAAGTAACCGGGCGAGCTCTTGGCCCACTTCGACACGCCCTGCGCGAGGACGGAGGTGGCGACGGGGTCGGCCTTGAGGGCGCTGACGACGTCCACCCAGTCGAGCGCGTGCAGGTGGTAGAAGTGCACGACGTGGTCCTGCATGTATTGCGCGCAGAACATGATGTTGCGGATCAGCTCGGCGTTGGGCGGGATCTGGACGTCGATGGCGTCCTCGACGGCGCGGACGGACGCGAGCGCGTGCACCGTGGTGCACACGCCGCAGACGCGCTCGCAGAACGCCCAGGCGTCGCGGGGGTCGCGGCCCTTGAGGATGATCTCCAGGCCGCGCACCATAGTGCCGGCGCTCCAGGCGTCGACGATCTTGCCGTCCTTGATTTCGGCCTCGATGCGGAGGTGGCCTTCGATGCGGGTGACGGGGTCTACGACAATGCGGGTGCTCATGGGGCGAGGGGTGTTAGGATTGGTTGGCCTGGTCGTCTTTTTCGGCCTGCTCGGCGTTTTCGCCGGCCTGCTCGCCGATTTCATGGCGCTTGCGGAAGTTGGTCATCACGGCGTGCGCGGCGGCGCCGGCGACGGCGGCCCCGGCGGCGACGGCGCCGATCCGGTCGGCGGTCGACTCGATGCCGAAGCCCGGGAAGTTGGGGATCCGCTGGTAGAACGGCCCGTTGTCCCAGAAGTTCGACTCGGAGCAGCCGATGCACGGGTGGCCCGACTGGATGGGGAAGCTGACGCCGCCGTTCCACTTGATCGTGCCGCAGGAATTGTAGGTGGACGGGCCCTTGCAGCCGACCTTGTAGAGGCAGTAGCCCTTGCGCGCGTTCTCGTCGTCAAAGGTCTCGACGAAGAGCCCGGCGTCGTAGTTCGGGCGGCGGTAGCAGGTGTCGTGCACCCGGCGGGAATAGAACGCCTTTGGGCGGCCGAGGTTGTCGAGCTGCGGGATGGTATCGAAGGTCAGCAGGTGGACGAGCACGCCGGCCATGACCTCGGCGATCGGCGGGCAGCCCTGGACGTTGATGATGGGTTTGCCGGCGATGATCTTCCTGATCGGCATGGCCTCGGTCGGGTTCGGCTTGGCGGCCTGCACGCAGCCGGAGCAGGCGCAGTTGCCCCAGGCGATGACGGCCTTGGCGTGCTCGGCGACCTCCTCGGCGATGCTCTTGGCCGTCTTGCCGCCGATGCAGCAGTAGACGCCGTCCTCGGCGAGCGGCACGGAGCCCTCGATGCAGAGGAGATACTCGCCCTTGTATTTCTCCATCGTGTCCTTGAGGCACTGCTCGGCCTGGTGGCCGGAGGCGGCGAGGAGCGTCTCGGAGTAGTCGAGCGAGATCTTGTCGAGCAGGATGTCGGCGACGATCGGGTGCGAGCTGCGCAGGAAGGACTCGCTGCAGCAGGTGCATTCCTGGAAATGAAGCCAGATCACCGGGATCCGCTTCTTGGTTTCGAGGGCCTTGACCATCTGCTCGACGCCGGAGGCCTCGAGGCCGATGCAGGCGCCCATCCAGGCGCAGAACTGCAGAAACTCGCGCCGGGACACGCCGCGCGCGGTGATTTGTTCATAGATCGTCGTGTCCGGTCGGGCGGGCGCAATTTGGGTCGGCATATGCGGGAGGCGGGTCACGGGCGGGGGTTGGGCCCGGGACGGCGCGTTTTTGTTTTCGGGGAGTGGCGGGTTTCGGGGCTGCGGCGAGACTACCCGATTTCCGGCCCGGGCGATGAGCGTCTCTTGGCAAACCCTGCTCGTTCCTTGCAAAGCGCGCGCGTGCGCTCGACGCCCCGGTTGCCCGCGGCATAGGTTGGCGTTATGCACGAGGTCGGCATCATGGAGTCGGCGCTGGACGCCGTCCGGCGGGAAGCCGGGGCGCACGGCGCGACCCGCGTCTCCCGGATCGTCCTGCGCATCGGCACCCTGGCCGGGGTCGACGAGGATGCGCTGCGCTTCGCCTACGAGGCCCTCGCGCCGTCGACCATCGCCGCCGGCGCCGTGCTGGAGATCGAGACCGTGCCGGCCCGGGCGCACTGCGCCGCCTGCGCGCGGGATTTCGGCGCCGGCCGCGGCTTCATCTTCACCTGCCCCGTCTGCGGCGGGCTTTCCGGCGACATCCGCGCCGGCCGCGAGCTCGGCATCGCGCGCCTTGAATTTCCCGATTCACCATGAACAACCCGACCCCGCCCCCCACCCTCCCCGAGCCCGGCGTGCGCATCAACGCCCTGACCGGCGCCGCCACCGGCGGCTCCTCCCGCGCGCTCTCCGGCCCGCTCTCCGCCGAGATCGCCGCCGCCCTCACCGCCAGCCCCTCCGGGGAGGTCTCCGTCCGCGCCGTCGACGTCAACATCCCCCTGCTCGAGAAGAACGACATCCTCGCCGAGCGGAACCGCGGCTACTTCCTCGGCCGCGGCCTCGCCGCGCTCAACCTCGTCTCCTCCCCCGGCGCCGGCAAGACGACCCTGCTCGAGCGCACGCTCGACGAGTTCGGCCGGCAGACGAAGTGCGCCGTGCTCGTCGGCGACCTCGAGACCGACAACGACGGCCAGCGCCTCAGCCGGCCGCACGCGCCCGTCGCCCAGATCACCACCGGCCACGTCTGCCACCTCGACGCCGGCATGATCGCGCGCGCCGCGCAGTCCATCAACCTCGACGGCGTCCGCGTGCTCTTCATCGAGAACGTCGGCAACCTCGTGTGCCCCGCCTCCTTCGACCTCGGCGAGCAGGCGCGCGTCGTGCTCCTCTCCACCACCGAGGGGGAGGACAAGCCCCTCAAGTATCCGCCCATCTTCAAGTCCGCCCACCTCGTCCTGCTCACCAAGGTCGATGTCGCCGACGTGCTCGGCTTCAAGCGCGACGTCGCCGTCGAGAACATCCGCCGCGTGGCCCCGCAGGCGCGGATCATCCAGGTCTCGAGCCGCACCGGGGAGGGTTTGACCGAGTGGTATGACTACCTGCGCGCGCTGGCCGCGCAGGCCTGAACCCGCCGCGCCATGACCACCGCCCCCGCCGACACCGATGTGCTGCTCCGCGTGCGCGGCACGGTGCAGGGCGTGGGTTTCCGTCCCTTCGTGCACCGCACCGCCGCGGAGCTCGGGCTGCGGGGCTGGGTGCTCAACGATGCCGAGGGCGTGCTCGTGCGCGCCGCCGGCGATCCCGCCCGCGTGGCCGCGCTGGTCGAGGCGCTGCGGCGCGACCCGCCGCCGGCCGCGTCGGTCGCGAGTGTGGACCGCCTGTCCCCCGGTCCCGACCTGCCGCCCGCCGGCCCGGGCTTCACCATCGGCGCCAGCCGCCCCGGCGGTGACATCGCCACCGCAACCCCCGCCGACCTCGCCGCCTGCGCCGACTGCCGGCGCGAGCTGATGGATCCGTCCGACCGGCGCCACCGCTATCCCTTCATCAACTGCACGCAGTGCGGCCCGCGCTACTCGATCATCGAGCGGCTGCCCTACGACCGGGCCCAGACCACCATGCGCTGCTTCCGGATGTGTCCGGCCTGCGCCCGCGAATACGCCGACCCGGCGTCCCGCCGCTTCCACGCCGAGCCGAACGCCTGTCCCGCGTGCGGCCCGCACCTCACGCTCACCGACCCGGCCGGCCGCATCATGGGCGAGCGCGAGGCCGCGCTCAACCACACGCGCACGCTGCTGCGCGAGGGCCTCATCGTCGCCGTCAAGGGCGTCGGCGGCTACCACCTGCTCTGCGACGCGACCAACGAGACCGCCGTCGCCACCCTGCGCCACCGGAAACACCGCGACCAGAAGCCGCTGGCGGTGATGTTCCGCGATTTGGCCCAGCTCGGCGAATTCGCCGAGGCCGGCCCCGCGGCCGCCGCCCTGCTCACCTCGCCGGCCGCGCCGATCGTGCTCGTCCCGCGCCGGGCCGACCGGTCGCTCGCCCCCGCCGTGGCCCCCGGCAACCCCTGGATCGGGGCCCTGCTGCCCTACGCCCCGCTGCACCACCTGCTGCTCGCGTCGCTCGACTTCCCCGTCGTCGCCACCAGCGCCAACCTTGCGTCGGAGCCGATCTGCACCGGCGACAAGGAGGCCCGGCACCGGCTGGCGGGGATCGCGGACCTGTTCCTCGGGCACGACCGGCCGATCGCGCACCCCGTCGAGGATTCCGTCGTGCGTTTCGCGGCTGGCGACGCGCCGATCCTGCTGCGCCGCGCCCGCGGTTATGCGCCGGCCCCCTTCACCCTGCCCGGCCGCCTGCCCGGCCCCGTGCTGTGCGTCGGCGGCCAGATGAAGAACACCATCGCCGTCGCGGCCGGCGACCACCTCGTGCTCAGCCCGCACCTCGGCGACCTGGACGACGTCCTGACCCACCACACCTTCGAGCGGACCATCGCCACCCTCGGCCGGCTGCACGGCGCGGAGTTCGCGGCCGTGGCGCACGACAAGCATCCCGCCTACCAGTCCACCCTTTATGCCGACCGCCTCGGCCTGCGGCGCATCGCCGTGCAACACCACCTGGCCCACGTGCTGGCCTGCCTCCTCGAGCACCACCACCCCGCCGACGGCGTGCTCGGCATCGCGTGGGACGGCACCGGCTACGGCGAGGACGGCACGGTGTGGGGCGGCGAGTTCATTTTGCTCCGGCAAAACCGCGCGGAACGCTTCGCGCGCCTCCGCCCCTTCCGGCTGGCCGGCAGCGAGGCCGCGGTCCGCGACGCCCGGCGCATCGCGCTGTCCTTCGCCCACGACCTGGGGCTCTACCGCCGGGCGGCCGTCCGCTTCAACTACGCGGAACGCGACCTGGACCTGCTTGGCACGGTGCTCGACCGCCAGCTGAACTCCCCGCTCTGCTCGAGCGCGGGCCGGCTCTTCGACGGCTTCGGCGCGCTGCTCGGCCTCGGGGCGCTCAACCATTTCGAGGGCCAGGTGCCGCTCGCGGTGGAGGCCGCCGCCCACGCCTTTGCCGCCGAGACCCGCGCGCTCCCCTTCCCGGTCGCACCCGCGACCCTGCCCGGCGCCCGGCTCGAGGTCGACTGGCGGCCCGCGGTCGCCCAGCTCCTCAACTTCCCCGGCGATGCCGCCGCGGACGCCGCCGCCCTCCATCGCGGCCTGGTGCAGGCGATGGTCGCGGTCGCGCGCCAGGCCGGCGCCGGCACCGTGGCGCTGACCGGCGGTTGCTTCCAGAACGCACTCCTGCACTCGCTCGCGAGCGAGGCCCTCACCGAGGCCGGCTTCCGCGTCCTCACCCACCGCCGCCTCTCCCCCAACGACAACTCCATCGCCGCCGGCCAGGCCCTCGCCGCGCTCTGGAACCTCACCACCGTCTCCCTCCCGGGCTGAAATCCTCCCATGATTGATTTGCCACGAAAAGTCACAAAAAGGCTGTTTCTCGCCGGAGCAGATTCTCCGCGCGCCTATAGGCGCCATGAGATTCTCATTCGCCGACGCGTTCTTGTGACTTTTTGTGGCCAATAAGTTCAGTCGCCTCTGTTCCCCCACCCTCACTTCCACTCTCATTTTAACCCCGTTATCCCCATGTGCCTCGCCGTTCCCGGAAAAGTCCTCGAAATCGTCGGTGACGATCCCCTCCTCCGCGCCGCGAAGGTCAGCTTCGCCGGCGTCGTCAAACTCATCAGCCTGACGTGCACGCCCGAGGCGAAGGTCGGCGACTTCGTCCTTGTGCACGTCGGCGTCGCCATCAGCACCGTCGACCCGAAGGAGGCGGAGGAAACCTTCCGCTACCTGCAGCAGATGGGCGAGCTGGACGGGTTGGAGATCCCGCCCGAAGCCGCCATGACCACGGAGACCGCCCCATGAAATACGTCGACGAATACCGCGACGCCGCGCTCGTGCGGAAGCTGGCCGCGGCCATCGCCCGCGCCACGACGCGGCCGTGGACCATCATGGAGATCTGCGGCGGCCAGACGCACGCCATCGTCAAGTTCGGCCTCGACGACCTCCTGCCGAAGAACATCACGCTCGTCCACGGCCCCGGCTGCCCGGTGTGCGTGACCAGCGCCGACCTGATCGACCAGGCGGTCGACCTCGCCCTCAACCACCGCGTCATCCTCTGCTCCTTCGGCGACATGCTGCGCGTGCCCGGCAACGGCATCGACCTGCTCACCGCCAAGGCCCGCGGCGGCGACGTGCGCATCGTCTATTCCCCGCTCGATGCCGTGACCCTTGCCCGGGAGAACCCCTCGCGGCAGGTCGTGTTCTTCGCCGTGGGCTTCGAGACCACCGCGCCGGCCAACGCGCTGTCGGTGCTCCGCGCCGAGCGCGAGCACGTGGCGAATTTCTCCATCCTCACCTCCCACGTCCTCGTGCCGCCGGCGATGCGCGCCATCCTCGGCTCGCCGGACAACCGGGTGCAGGGCTTCCTTGCCGCCGGCCACGTCTGCACGATCATGGGCACTTCCGAATACGGCCCGATCGCCCGCGAATACGGCGCCCCGATCATCATCACCGGTTTCGAGCCCGTGGACATCCTCGAGGGGATCCTGCTCTGCGTGCAGCAGCTCGAGGGCGGCCGGGCCGAGGTCGAGAACGCCTATTCCCGCGCCGTGCGCAGCACGGGCAACACCCAGGCCCGCGCGATCGTCGAGCAGGTCTTCGCGGTGTGCGACCGCGACTGGCGCGGCATCGGCGTCATCCCGCAAAGCGGCCTGGCCGTGCGGCCGGCCTACGCGGCCTACGACGCGGGGAAACGCTTCAAGCTCGCGGCTTCGTGCCAGGACTGCGCCACCGAGTGCATCAGCGGCCAGATCATGCGCGGCGTGAAGAAGCCGCACGACTGCCCCGCCTTCGGCACCCGCTGCACGCCCGAGCGCCCGCTCGGCGCGCCGATGGTCTCGAGCGAGGGCGCCTGCGCCGCCTACTACCGCTACCGCAGCCGGGTTCTGGTTTGAGGTGGAGCGCGTTGCCCCAACGCGCTGGACCGGTGCGGCTTCGCCGCAACGCGTTGGGGGCAACGCGTTCCACCTTCAGCAACTATCAGCAGATCCGCGGCAGCTGCTCGCCGCTCAGGCGGTCGACGATCCGTTCCGACCCGATGACGCTGCGCTGCGTCACCTGCCCGGCCGGGCCGGCCTGCACGGTGCCGATCACGACGGGCCGCCCGCCGGGGGCGCTTTGCCGCAAAATCTCCAGCGCGCAGGCCACCTGGGCCGCGGGCAGCACGCAGACGAACCGGCCCTCGTTGGCCACATAGAGCGGGTCCAGCCCGAGGATCTCGCACGCGCCTTGCACGAGCTCGGACACGGGCACCTGCGCCGCGTCGATGGCGATGGCCACCCCGGCGGACTCGGCCAGCTCGACGAGCGAGGTCGCCAGCCCGCCGCGCGTCAGGTCGCGCAGGCAATGGACGTCGAGGCCCGCGTCGAGCAGCGCCAGCACCGGCGCGGCCAGCGGCGCGCAGTCGCTCTCGATCGCGCTTTCAAATTCCAGGCCGGCGCGCGTGGCCATGATCGCCATGCCGTGACGGCCGAGGTCGCCGCTCAGGATGATCGCATCACCGGGCCGGATGCTGGCCGGCGCGACCGTCAGCCTGGTCTCGATCACGCCGACGCCGGAGGTCGTCACATAAAGCCCGTCGCCCTTGCCGCGTTCCACGACCTTGGTGTCGCCGGTCACGATGCTCACGCCGGCGGCGAAGGCCGCCTCCTTCATCGACGCGACGACCTTCTCCAGGGTCGCGACCGGAAAACCTTCCTCGAGGATGAAGCCCGCGCTCAGCCACAGCGGGCGGGCGCCGCACATGGCGAGGTCGTTGACCGTGCCGTTGACGGCGAGCGTGCCGATGTCGCCGCCGGGGAAAAAGAGCGGGCTGACCACATGCGAGTCGGTCGTGAAGGCGAGCCGGCCGCCGCCGGGGAAGCGCAGCTGCGCGCCGTCGTGCTGCGCGTCGAGCGAGGGGTTGGCGAACGCCGGCCGGAAGATGCGCTCGATCAGCTCCTGGGTCAGCCGGCCGCCGCCGCCATGGCCCACGGTAATCTCCGTCCGGTGCGACAGCGGCACGGGACAGGTGAAACCGGACGAGACGTCGGGCGCGGCGGACATGGGGTTCAGACGGGAAAGTGGGGCCAGACCGGCGCGGGCGGCAGCCAGCCGGCCGGGGCGTCCGAACGATTCCCCGGCGAAGCCGCAAGGGCGACCGGGGATGATTGGGACATTTCGGCCGCTGGCTTAGCTGCCGCGGTGACGCTGTATGCCAGCATATCGAGCCCGGCGATCCGGACCGGCGGACGCGCCCGGGGATCGGCAGGATCCCGGCGGACAGGGGCCGGCGGCGGAGCGAAGGGAGATGTGTCCAGCAGGGACATGCCCTGATCATCCCAGATCCCCGCCCCGGGGGCGCGGCGGGTGTTGCGATACACTGTGCAGATCTTGCGGGCCAACGCCCCAGAATCGGGTAACCACTGGGAGGTGTCTTTAAACCGCAAAAACCGGACCGTAGGCCAAGGCAACAGAATGCCGATCCGGGTTTAACCACTGATGCATCGCCTAACGGCTCTGCCACTGGGTGCGGCTAGGCCTGATCGGCTCCGCCAGGTGGCTTCGGGGGTCGGCTAATCGTCGACTGACAACCGAATTCTCCTGCTGCTCAGCGGCGATTAGCCGCTCCCCGGATCCAAAACCGGAGGCGATTTGCCGGAGGGGTATTGGTAAGTTTCGCCCTTGGCGAAACCCATTAGTGGTTCCTTCACTCCGTCGATTCCGGCCTAATAGCTCCGGGTGTGCAGCGCCCGGATGTAGTTGGCCCGCTCGAAGGCGTCCGGATCGGGGCAGCGATGCAGGTCCAGCCGGCCCCGGAACTCCGCGATCCCCGTGAAGCCGTGCAGCCCCATCCAGGTCTCCAGGCCTTCCTGCAGGCTCGCCAGAATCTCCGGCCCGTATTGCAGGATCGCGGACACCATCTGCACGGCATGGGCGCCCGTCAGCAGGGCCTTGATGACGTCCTCCGCCGCGTGCACCCCGCCGCTGACCGCCAGGGATCCGCTGATCTGCGGGGACAGGATCGCGAGCCAGCGCAGGCGCAGCAGCAGCTCCGACGAATCGGACAGGTGCAGGGTCGGCCTCACCTCCAGGGCGTCGATGTCCACATCGGGCTGGTAGAAGCGGTTGAAGACCACCAGGCCGGACGCGCCCTCCAGTTCGAGGGCGACCGCCAGCTGGGCCACGGCGGCATGGTAGGGCGAAAGCTTGACCGCCACCGGGATCCGCACGGCATCCGTCAGCTCGCGGACGATCTCCAGCATCTCGAGCTCAACCTGATCGGCCGCCACGTCGGCCCGCGTGACGACATGATAGAAATTCAGCTCGATGGCATCGGCACCGGCCTTTTCCAAATAGGGCGCCACCTCCATCCAGGCGCCCCGCCGGCAGCCGTTCAGCGACGCAATGACCGGAACCGACAGGCGTTTTTTCAAGGCCGCGAGGTGCCGGAGATAACGCTCGGGCGTGTGGTGGTAATCCGCCACGCCGGCCGGGCCCTCCAGCGCCGGCCCGGTGCCGAACTGCTCCATGAACAGCGAGCGCATGACGACCGCGCCCGCCCCGGCGTCCTGCAGCTGGCGCGCGATGCCCAGGTCGTCGCACAACGGCGATGCGCCGACGATGAAGGGGCTGCGCAGATACAGCCCGAGATAGCGGGTTGCGAGAGGCATGGGGACCGGGGGCCGGTCCACTATGGCTCCGGATCCGACCCGCCACTCGGCGTTTGTTGGCTTTGAGTGCGCAGCACTTGGCCATGCGGCCGGGACAATGGCGGAAGGGGCCCCAGCCCCCTTCCGCCCGTCACAACTACACCAATCATATCGTCCGCGAGTGTTGCAGCGCGGAAGCCGTGACCGTCGGGTCGAAGCGCATGGCGATCACCCGCAGCAGCGGGACGCCGACGCGGGTGACCTCGATCCCGGCGGCAGTGCGCCGCACCAGGCCGTCGGTCTCCAGGTCGGCGAGCGACGCGATCTCCGCGGCGTAGACGGCCGCAAAATCCAGCCCGAGCGCCGCGGACAGCGCCGCATAGTCGAGGCGGCGGTCGCACATGAGGCGCATGATGATCGTGCGGCGGCGCGCATCCTCGGCGGTGAGCCGCAGGCCGCGCTCGATCGGGAGCCGGCCGGCGTCGAGCGCCGCGCGCCACTCCTCGAGCGTCTTGAAATTCTGCCGGTAGCTGTCCGGCGTGGACGAGATGGACGAGACGCCGAAGGCGTAGAGCGAGGCCCCGCCCTGCGTGCTGTAGCCCTGGAAATTCCGGTGCAGCGTGCCCTCGCGCAGCGCGACGGCCAGCTCGTCGTCCGGCTTGGCGAAATGGTCGAGCCCGATGTCGATGTAGCCGGCGCCGGTCAGCATCTCGTGCGCGACGGCGGACATCGCCAGCTTGTCCTCGGGGCCGGGCAGCTGCTGGCGGTCGTCGAAGATCTTCTGCGTCGGCTTGATCCACGGCACGTGCGCGTAGCTGAAGACGGAGAGACGGTCGGGATTGAGCGTGAGCACGTCGCCCACGGTCTTGGCGAAGGACTCCGGCGTCTGCAGCGGCAGGCCGTAGATGAGGTCGACGTTGATCGAGGTGAAGCCGGCGTCGCGCAGCCACTTGAAGGCCGCCTCGTTCTGCCACTGGGGCTGGATGCGGTGGATCGCGAGCTGCACGCGCGGGTTCGTGTCCTGCACGCCGAGCGAGGCGCGGCGGGCGCCGATGTCGCGGAGCGCGGTGACGTGCTCGACGGTCAGGCGGCGGGGATCGATCTCGACGCTGAACTCGCAGTCCGGGGCGACGGTGAAGATCTCGCGCACAAGCGCGCCGAGCCGGCGGAGCTCGTCCGGCGGGAAGAAGGTCGGCGTGCCGCCGCCCAGGTGGATCTGCGTGACGGGCCGCGTGCGGTCCATGCGGGCCGCCGTCAGGCGCATCTCGCGGGCGAGGTCGTCGAGGTATTCGGCCGCGGCGCCGCGCCGCTTCGTGATGACGGTGTTGCAGCCGCAGAACCAGCAGCGGGTCTCGCAGAACGGCAGGTGGAAATAAAGCGACACCGGGCCGGCACCGGGGCGGTTGTCGAGCGTGATGGCGTCCTCCAGCTGGAGGGCGGCGAGGTCGCCGGTGAACTTGGTCGCCGGCGGATACGAGGTGTAGCGCGGTCCGGGAATCGAGTATTTCCGGATGAGATCGAGGTCGAGGGCCGAGGGGGCCGCGGCAGGGAGGGTTTCTTCGGGGCGGATCATTGCGTGGACCCACAGTATGGCAGGAACATGCCGCAACGGCTCCGCCGGCCTTGCGTTAGACCATGCAGATTTTGCGAAGGGTGCTCAGTCACAAAAAACGCTATATTATGATGGTAAACGTTTTGCTCTGTTTGAGACTGTCATTGCGAGGAGCGTGGCGACGAAGCAATCCAGCTGGATCGCCACGGCGCGCTGCGCGCCTCGCGATGACAACATTCCAAAAGCTAAGGACCACTGGGATCAGCCCGTCGCAGCGCTGCGCCACTTGTCGCGCGGGATGGCAACCAGCGCGATGGCGACGAGCTGGCTTAGGATGAAGGCGGCGAGCCACCAGAAGGCGGCGTCCATGAAGCCGTAGCTGTGCAGGCCGACGCCGAGCATGTTGACGCCGAACCAGCTCCACGCGGTCACGACGTTGCCGAAGATGGCGAGCCCCATGAGCCCGGGCTGCTTCACCAAGCCGCCCCAGCGGGCGTGCAGGATGAGGGCGTTCCACAGGACGATGATGAGCGCGCCGTTTTCCTTCGGGTCCCAGCCCCAGAAGCGGCCCCACGACTGGTCGGCCCAGATGCCGCCGAGCACGGTGCCGACGAAGCTGAAGACCGTGGCGAAGCAGACGACGCCGTAGACCATGCCCGCGAGCGCATCGGCGGTCTTTTTGTCCAGCGAGCGCGTGAACAGGCCGCGGCCGAGGTAGATCAGCGCGAGGAACCCGGCGAGGAACGTCGCGGAGTAGCCGATGGTCACGGTGACGACATGCGTCGCCAGCCAGAAGTTGGAGTCGAGCACGGCGCGCATCATCTCGAGCGTGTCGCCGGTGAGCGACAGGTGGTGCGCGATGAGCAGCGTGGCGAAGCCGATGAGGCCGGCGGCGACGCTGCCAATGGCGTTGCGGTAGGACATCTCCAGCACGAGGCAAAGCGCGACGGCGCCCCACCCGATGAAGAGCGCGGACGAGTAGAGGTTCGTGACCGGCGGGCGGCCCTCGAGCCACATGCGCGTGGCGATGCCGGCCGTCGTCAGGATCCACGCGAGCAGCACGAGGCGGAAGGCGATGCGGCCGAGCACCTCGGGCCACTTGAGCCAGGAGAACACGGCCACCAGGAAGGCGGCGACATAGAGCACGGTGCTGGTGTAGAACGGCTGGGCGGCGTTGAAGCGCGCCTCGAGGTCGCTCTTGCGGAGGAATTCCGGGATGGTGCCCTGCAGGCGTGCGCGATAATCGTGCACCGCCTGGTTGAAGGCCGCCGGCTGGTAGTCGCGCCAAGCGAGGCCGGCCTGCACGTAGCTGGCCGTGGCGGGATCGAGCCGGCCGCGGTCCACGCTGGTGCGCAGGGCGGCGCCGGTATTGAGCCACTTGGTCAGGTCCTCCTGGCCGGTCTCGGGCGGGATCAACCGCAGATAGCCGAACTGCTCGAGGGTCATGAAGGTCGTGCGCATCTCGAGCAGCGCGCGCGCCGCCTCGACGTCGTGCGGCTGGCCGGCCTTCTTGGCCTGCTCGGCGGCGACGCCGGCGGGGACCGCGTGGTCGAAGTTCGCCAGCCGGTCGAGGTAGTTCTCGACGCCGGGGGCGAGCAGGCTGTCCTGCACGCGCTGGTAGAGGTAGACGTTGTCGCGCAGCTGCACGACGGCCTTCTGGAAGGGGTTGCGGATCGGCGCCTCGACGGCGTCGGCCAGCTTGGCCTGGCGGTCGAGTTCGGGGAAACCGGGCTGCATCTGGGCGTAGGAGAAGCGCTTCTTGCCCGCGCCCTGCTCGGGCGTGAGGTTGAACAGCGTCAGCACGTCGGGGTGCACGACCTCGAAGACCGTGTAGGTGTTGGCCACGCCCTGGCGGAACAGCATCTCGAGCAGCCATTCGGCCGGCGGGAGCGTGCGGCCGTCCTGGGCCGTGACGCGCTGGCGGCCCTGCAGCACGAGGAGCGTCGTGCGGGCCACGGTGTCGAGCGGCTTGACGCGGCCGTTGACGAGCGTCGGCAGCTTGCCGAAGGCGTCGAGGTCGTAGTCCCCCTTCGGCGCGCGGGGAAACAGCGAAGAGGTGACGATCAGCCCCGCGAGCACCGGCACGAGGATCGCGGTGAGCCGGGCGGCGGTCCAGCGCGGGCCGGCGGGAGCGGCCGAGGCCGCGGCGCCGGGCGCGGCGGCCGGGCGACGGCGCTTGCCGACGAAGCCGACGAGGTGCAGGCCGAACTGCCAGCCGAGGCCGAGCGTCATGATGCCGCACGCGATGTAGGGGATCAGCCAGCTCGGGTTGCGCACGACCTGGAGCACGGTGGTCGTGTCGTTGTTGTCGAAGCCGGCCTGATAGAACGTGAGCCCCGCGTAGCGCAGCGGGTTGTTCATGTAGATGAGGACCTCGCGGTCGTCCTTGCCGTCGGGCGTGGTCAGGCGGAGGCGGCTGGAGAAGTTCTTCGGGATCTCGGTGCCGGCGTAGCGGTCGTGGCTGAACTTCAGCAGCGTGAGCGAATACGGCTTGTAGTGCCGCGCATAGCGCAGCGCGATCTTCCACTTCCGGCCGCCGAACTCGAAGGGCTGCGCGTCCAGCTGCGGCGCCACGAGCCACGTGCCGATCGGGCCGTCGGGGCCGGTCAGCTCGACGTAGGCGGCGGGCAGGTTGCGCTCGCCCTCCTTGAAGGTCAGCGCCATCGGGCTGACGAGGATGCGCGGGCCGACGCCCTGGTTGGCCGGGCCGGTCGGGGCGTTGGCGCCGGGCATGGCCTCCGACAGGCCGGCGTTGGGCAGGTAGGTGTGAACCCCGACGCGGAACGGCAGCTTGGGGTGCTGCACCGCCTGCTTGCGGGCGAGCGGCGCCTCGGGGATCGCGACCACCTCGTCGAACTTCGGGTCGGTCGTGTCGGTGATCGCCAGCTCGATGTTCCGGTAGCTCTCCGAGTAGTTCTTGGTCTCGCCCTGGTCGAGGCGCATCTGGAACTCGTCCTGCCAGAGCGCGGTGAGCAGCTGTCCGATGAGCAGGACGATCAGGCCGATGTGCGCCAGCCAGATGCCGAGCTTTTTCCAGCTGAACTGGAAGCGGTAGATGTGCGCGGCGATGAGGTTGACCAGCAGCAGCCCGCCCAGCGTGTAACCGCCGGGGAACACGGCGAGCGACATGTCGCCCACGTGCCAGAACACGATGAAGGTGTTGAAGTATTTCGCCTGCACCACCCAGATGCCGAGGTTCACCTGGTCCAGCGTGGCGACCAGGATGAGGATGATGGAGAACAGGATCAGGACGACCGTGAGCTTGAGCGACACGAACAGGTCGCGCGCGTCGGAGAGGAGGGTGTTCAGGAATTTCACGGCGCGGAGAGGGTTTGCACGAACGAGAGGAAGGCGGGCTTTTCCGCCGCGACCAGCGCGGCCGGACCGGTGAGCTTGAAGAACCACGTGGCGCCCGCGTGCGGGACCATCGCGCCGAGCAGGCGCTGCGGGTTGTCGCCGCCGCCCGTGATGTCCGCGAGCGTGACGGCCAGGCCGTTCACCGTGAGGCGCGTCACCGCGCCGGCGAACTCCGCCTCGGTGACGGGCGGCAGGCCGAGCTGGCCGCGCCAGCGGTTGAGATTGGCCAGGTCGCCGCCGACATCGCCGGGGAACGCCGTGACCGCGAGCTCGGCGGTGGCGCCGTTCGCGCCGGAAATGGTGAAGGTGGCCTTGCGCATCCCGACGCCGGTCTTCTCCAGCCAGCCGGCCGGGGCGGTCCACTTGAGACCGGGACCGCTGGCGCTGACCACGGGCGAGCCGGTCATGTCCGCCGGCGGGGCGGCAGGTGCGGCGGTCACGGCTGCCGGGGTGGCGGCGGGCGCGGCCAGCGGCTGGGTGGAAACCTTGACGGTTTTCAGGAAGTCGAGGAACACGGCCTTTTCCGGCGCGACCACGGCGTCGGGGCCCGTGAGCTTGAAGAACCACGTGGCGCCCTGGTGCGGCACGATGGCCCCGAGCATCCGCAGCGGGGCCTCGGCGGTGCCCCCGGCGAGGTCGACGACCTGCATGGCCACGCCCGCGCCGGACAGCGGCGTGAGGACGGCGGCAAGGTCCGCCGCGGCGATGGGCGGACGGCCGAGCTGGCCGAGCCAGCGGTTGACGTTGGCAAGGTCGCCGCCGACATCGCCCGGGAAGGCGGTGATCGCGAGGTCGGCGGCGGGGCCGCCCTCCGCGCCGATGGTGTAGCTGCCCTTGCGCATGGCGGATCCGGGCTTGGCCTTCCACGCGGCCGGGGCCGTCCAGGTGAGGCCGCCCGTCTCGGTGGAGGCAACCACCAGGCCGCCGGTGTCGGCGCCCATCGTCGCCGGGGTGGCGGCGGCCGCGGCCGGCGGCGGCGTGTCGTTTTCCTTGGGGATGCGGTAGGTGGCGACCTGGGCTTCGCGGCACGAGGCCAGGCCGAACGGAAGGACCATCAACAGGACCGGCCAGCGTGGGAGCATGGCGCGGAGTGGAGAATAAAAGCGACCGCTTGGCAACCGTGACGGCCGGCGTGGAGGCAGACTGGATGGATTCATCGTGGAGCCGCGACTATGCCTGAAACCGGCCGGGGTGGCTGCGCATATCTTGCGAGCCATTAGCCGGGCCTTGCGGGAATTGCGTCCACCCCTCCGGCCGCCGGAGCAACAACCACAAACCCTGCGCGATACTCGGCAACCAATGCGCAGCGACCGGAGCCGGTAACTGGCATTATAGGCGCGACAAGGTGCTGGGCCTCATTAATCTCCCGGCATCGCCTTCCTCATCCATCATCACTCCATCCCCGCTCCTCATGAAAAACCGCCATAAAGTCATCACCGCCGGCCTGGTCCTGCTCGCCGGCGCCACCCTGGGCCTCGCCGCCCCTGCCACCGAAAACTGGGAAAACCACTGCACCAAATGCCACGGCGAGGATGGCAAGGGCCAGACCAAGGTCGGCAAGAAACTCAAGCTGAAGGATTATACCGACGCCAAGGCGCAGGCCGAGATGAAGGACGAGGACATGATCAAGGCCATCGCTGACGGCGTGAACGATGCCGCCGGCAAGGAGAAGATGAAGGCCTACAAGGACGAGCTTTCGGCCGACGAGATCAAGGAACTCGTCGCCTACATCCGCAAGTTCAAGGCCTGAGCCGTTCTCCCCCTGTTGCAGGGACGCCGCCTGACGGCGCCCCTGCCCTTCCCCTCATCCCACGCCCATGTCCACGCCCACCCCGCCCCCCGTCGCGCCACGCTCCCACTTCAACAACTGGATCAGCGCCATCGGCGCCGTGCTCGCCGTGGGCGCGCTGTTCTCGTTCGCGCTGCTCTGCTGGATGGACCTGACCGGGGCGCACAAGAATCCCTACCTCGGCATCTTCACCTACCTCGTGGCCCCCGGCTTCCTCATCGCCGGCCTGGTCACGGTCTTTTTCGGCGCCTGGGCCCAGCGCCGCTGGGCGATCAAGCATGCGGCCACCATGCCCGACAAGTGGCGGCTGGACTTCACCAATCCCAAGCAGCGCAAGATGCTGGTCCTGTTCGGCATCGGGGGCGTCGGGTTCCTGCTCCTGAGCGCCTTCGGCAGCTACCAGACCTACCATTACGCGGAGTCCACCCAGTTCTGCGGCCAGGTCTGCCACTCGGCCATGAACCCCGAGTTCGTCACCTACCAGCGCGGAGCACACGCCCGCGTGGACTGCGTGGAGTGCCATGTCGGGTCCGGCGCCACGGCTTTCATCAAGGCCAAGCTCAACGGCACGCGCCAGCTCATCGGCTATACGCTCAACAACTACAACCGGCCGATCGACACGCCGGTGCACAACCTCCGCCCCGCCCGGGAGACCTGCGAGAAGTGCCACTGGCCGGAGAAGTTCCACGGCAACCTCGACATCACCTTCGACCACTACCTTTCCGACAAGAAAAACACCCCCGCCAGCGTCCGCATGCTGCTGCATGTGAACTCCGGCCGGCAGGGCGGCCCGCTGGCCGGCATCCACTGGCACGTCAGCCCCGACAGCTCGGTCGAGTATTACGCCGCCGATGCTGACCGCCAGGACATCGTCTGGATGCGCGTCACGGACAAGAAGGCCGGCACGTCCCGGATCTACCGCAACGAGGAGTTCAAGGGCGAGCCGCCCGCAGGCACGGTCCGCACGATGGACTGCATCGATTGCCACAACCGCCCGGCCCACGCCTTCCCGACCGCCAACGACGCCGTCGAAAAGTCGCTCGGGCTCGGCACCCTCAGCACCAAGCTCCCCAACATCAAGCGCAGCGCCGTGCAGGCCATGCTGCAGAAGGAGATCACCACCGACGCCGGCGCGCCGCAGCAGATCGCCGATTTCCTCACGGCCAAATACAAGGGCGACCCCGAGCTGCCCGCGGCCATCGCCGAGGTGCAGCGCATCTACTCCACCTCCATCTTCCCCGAGCGCAAGGCCGACTGGCGCGTCTACCCGAACAACATCGGCCACAAGGACTGGCCCGGCTGCTTCCGCTGCCACGACGACAAGCACAAGACCGCCACCGGTGAAACCGTCCGCGCCAGCGACTGCACCTCGTGCCACTCGATCATCGCGCAGGGCAAGGGCGCCGAGCTCGCCACCATCTCGGCCAGCGGCCTGGAGTTCAAGCACCCCGGCGGCGAGCTCGATCCCGAGCTGAGCTGCGCGGACTGCCACAACGGCGGCATCCAGAAGTAACGGCGCCCCGCCGGCAAATTACGCTCCGGTTCGGCCAAGCGCTGCGTAGCCGCGGCGCGGCATTCGGCGCATCCTGTGCGCGGAGCTACCATGAACGCAATCTGCCGGCGGATCCCGCTACTCGTGTTCACCCTGCTGGCGCCCCTGGGCGCCCGCGCCGCCGACGCGGCCGTCACCCCCGCCCCGCTCAAGGCGCCGCCCGCGGTGCCCAACTCGGAGTGCATGGACTGCCACGAGGCCGAGTTCAAGGCCCCCAAGAAGGGCCTGCCGCCCGTCTGGATCGGTGTCCGGCCCGAGCTGTTCGCCAAGTCCGTGCACGGCGGACTGAACTGCGTGGACTGCCACGCCAGCATCAAGGACCCCACCCACGAGGACAAGCTGCCGCCCGCGCAGTGCGCCTCCTGCCACGAGGGCGCCGCCAAGCAGTTCGCCGCCAGCATCCACGGCGTGAAGCGCGACGGCGGGCTCCCCGTCGCCGCCACCTGCGCAAGCTGCCACGGCAAGACCCACGAGCTGCTGCCGGTGAAGCACGTGGATTCCCCCGTGGCGAAGTTCAGCCTCCTCGCCACCTGCGCGCAGTGCCACGAGGGCGACAAGACCAAGCTCGGCCTGAAGAACGGCGACGCCATTGCGCATTTCAAGGACAGCATCCACGGCCAGGGCCTCTACAAGATGGGGCTCAACGTCTCGCCCACCTGCAACGACTGCCACGGCGTGCACGACATCAAGTCCATCAAGGACGCCTCCGCCCACACCAGCCGCGCCGCCCTGTCCAAGACCTGCGGCGCCTGCCACGTCGGCGTCGAGAAGACCTACGCGGCCAGCATCCACGGCCAGCCCGCCAAGCCCGGCCAGAAGACCGCGGTCTGCACCGACTGCCACACCGCGCACGACATCGAGCGCCCCGGCAGCGCGCACTTCAAGCAGACCAGCGACCAGAAGTGCGGCGCCTGCCACGAGGACCGCCTCGCCAACTACCGCGAGACCTACCACGGCAAGGCCATGCTGCTCGGCCAGGCCAGCGCCGCCACCGACGTCGCCGCGTGCTACGACTGCCACGGCCACCACGACATCCTCAAGCACACCGACCCGAAGTCGAAGCTCTCGGCCGGCAACATCGTCCAGACCTGCGCCTCGTGCCACAAGGGCGTCAACGCCGCCTTCACCCAATACCAGCCGCACGCGGACCACACCGACGGGAAGAACTACCCGGTGCTCCACTGGACCTACCTCGCGATGACGACGCTGCTCGTCAGCGTGTTCGCCTTCTTCGGCGTGCACACGCTGCTCTGGATCACGCGCTTCACGCTCACTTATCTCCGCGACCCGGCCGGCTTCCGCGCCGCCCGCGCCGCGCTGCACGACGAGACGGAGACCTACCGCCGCTTCAACCCCTACGAGCGCTTCCTCCACATGCTCGTCGTCACGAGCTTCCTCGCGCTGGTGCTCACCGGCATGCCGCTGAAGTTCTATTACACCGAATGGGCGCGAGTCATGTTCAACGTCCTCGGCGGCCCCGAGGCCGCGCGCGTGCTGCACCACCTCGCCGCCCTCGTCACGTTCCTGTATTTCGGCCTGCACCTCGCCAGCCTCGCGCAGGGCCTGTGGCGGAACCGCGGCGCGGTGCGGGACCCCGCCACCGGGCGCTTCGCCCTCGGCCGGTTCTGGGGCGCCGTGTTCGGGCCCGACTCCATGGTCCCGTCCTTCCAGGACCTGCGCGACTTCCTCGCCCACGTGAAGTGGTTCCTCGGCCGGGGCCCGCGCCCCTCGTGGGACCGCTGGACCTACTGGGAGCGCTTCGACTACCTCGCCGTCTTCTGGGGCGTCGGCATCATCGGCCTCTCCGGCCTCGTGCTGTGGTTCCCGAAGTTCTTCACCACCTTCCTGCCCGGCTGGCTGATCAACATCGCGGTGGTGATCCACTCCGACGAGGCCCTGCTCGCCGCGGGCTTCATCTTCACGTTCCATTTCTTCAACACGCACTTCCGGCTGGATAAGTTCCCGATGGATACCGTGATCTTCTCCGGCCACATCTCGAAGGCCGAGATGCTGACCGAGCGCCGCCGGTGGTATGACCGCCTCGTCGCCTCGGGGAAGCTCGAGCAGCACCGCGTGATCCACACCGACTGGGCCGCCCGGCGCACGCTCTACAAGACGCTCGGCTTCATCTTCGTCGGCATCGGGCTGCTGCTCCTCGCGCTGATGATCTACGCCCTGCTCTCGCGCCTCGGCCACTGAGGACCCTTCCATGAACGCCACGCCGCTGCTCGACTCCATTCTGCTCGGGCTGTTCCGTTACCGCACGCGCGGTTTCATGCGGATGACCGACTGTGACGGCACGGTGCCGCCCCGGCCGCAATCAGGCGGGACCTACCTCTACGTGCACATCCCGTTCTGCGAGGCGCTGTGCCCGTTCTGCTCGTTCCACCGCGTGCTGCACTGCCGCCCGCAGGCGAAACGCTACTTCGCCGCGCTCCGCCGCGAGCTCGAGCTCTACCACGCGGCCGGCTTCGAATTCACCGGGGTCTACTTCGGCGGCGGCACCCCGACCGTCGAGCCGGAGGAGCTGCTTGAGACCATCGCGCTCGTGCGGACGCGGTTCGCCGTGAAGGAGATCTCGGTCGAGACCAACCCCCGCGACCTCCGCCCCGACCTGCTCGCCCGGCTGCGCGCCGGCGGCGTGACGCGCCTCTCGGTCGGCGTGCAGAGCTTCGACGACACGCTGCTGCGCGAGATGGGCCGCTTTGAGAAATACGGCGGCGGGGCCGAGACGGCGGAGCGCATCCGCGGCGTGGCGGGGCTCTTCCCCACCCTCAACGTCGACCTGATCTTCAACCAGCCGCACCAGACCCTCGCGTCGCTCGAGCGCGACCTGGAGATCTTCTCGACCCTCGGGGCCGGCCAGGTTTCCTGCTATCCGCTGATGACCTCGCCCTCCGGCCTGCGCCGCCTCGCCGGCGCAATGGGCGTGCCCGACCGGCGGCGGCTGCGCCGGTTTTACCAGACCATCGGGCGCCGGCTCGCGGCCGGCGGCTTCTCGCCGACCTCCGCGTGGTGCTTCACGCGGAACGGCCATGGCAGCGACGAATACATCGCCACCGCGGACAACTACGTCGGCGCCGGCAGCGGCGCGTTCAGCTACCTCGACGGGACGCTCTACTCGACGAGCTTCTCGCTCAACTCCTACGAGGAGCGCATCGCGCGGGGCCTCACCGGCATCGTGACGCGGCACCAGCTCGGGGACACCGACCGCATGCGGTATGCGCTGCTCGTGCGGATGTTCGGCCTCGGCCTCGACCGCGCGTGGGCGGTCGAGCATCACGGCCGAAAATTCTTCCGCCGCCTCTGGGGCGAGCTGCTCACGCTTGAGCTCCTCGGCGCGGCCACGCGCGACGCGCGCGGCTGGCGGCTGACGGAAAAGGGCCGCTACTGGCTCATGCTGATGATGGCGGAATTCTTCGAGTCGGTGAACGCCTACCGCGACGCGATGCGCGCGCACGTGGCGGCCGAGCAGGCCGCGACCGCGCTGGCCGACCCGCTGCACGCCGCCTCCGCAGATTCCGCTCAGGCCAGTGCCTGACCTAATGTTAGGTGTTAACCCTACCTCAGGCCTAAGCATCGCTAATACACACCAAATCGTGCATACAACTCCGCAAGTGATGCGCAGCCATTGCCACCCCGTTCCGATAGAGTGACCACGCTGAACCAGAACCTTTCCCCCGAACCAAGCCCAACCCTTCACTCCTAACTTTACGCCCATGAAACTCCCGCTCCGCTGGACAAAAAACACGCTGATCTTCGGCGGCATCGCCGCCTGGGGCCTCCTGCTGGTCTCCTGCGTTTCCGTCAACCGCTCCGTCATGGCACCGCCCTCGGTGCCGGGGGCCAAATTCGTGGGCACCAAGGCCTGCGCCGAATGCCATGAGACCGTGACCACGGGATTCCATGACGCGACGCACGCCAAGCTCACCGCCGATGGCGGCAACGGCCAGGACATCGGCTGCGAGGCCTGCCACGGCCCCGGCAGCATCCACGTGAAGTCCGGCGGCGGCGCCGGCAGCATCGTGAACCCGGGCAACTCGCCCGAGACCTGCTTCCAGTGCCACCTGGACAAGCGCGGCGAGTTCAGCCTGCCGAACACCCACCCGGTGCTCGCCGGCAAGATGAGCTGCAGCGACTGCCACAGCCCGCACACCGGCGACGCCATCAACGAGACCAACACCGGCATGTCGACGCTCAACTCGTCCTGCCTGAAGTGCCACACCTCACAGGGCGGCCCCTATGTCTTCGAGCACGAGGCTTCCCGCGAGGGTTGCATGTCCTGCCACAGCCCGCACGGCTCCGTGAACCAGAAGATGCTCAAGGCCCGCAATGCCAACCTCTGCCTGCAATGCCACTTCCAGGAGCAACCCTCCGCCGGTGTCATCATGATCGGCGGCCGCGACCACGCGAGCTTCCTGTCCCGCGGCACCTGCTGGTCCGGTGGCTGCCACGAGGCCGTCCACGGCTCACACGTCAGCTCCTCCCTCCGCTTCTAACACCCAAACCATCACGGATACTCCGATGAACTCCACCGCCATTCTCCACCTGATTCGCCGGCCCATGCTGGTCCTCGCGGGGGCGAGCCTGCTGGGCCTGCCGGGCGCCTTGAGCGCCCAAACCGGCAAGGCCAAGGAACCGACCTACGAGAACTACATCGACTTCTCCGCGGGCTACAACCTGCAGGAGGGCGACCGCCCCGGCTTCCAGAAGCAATTCCAGCTCAATAAAAAGGGATCCATCGGCATCGAGGATCTCTACTACACCACCGAGCTGAAGAACGAGGCCGTCCTCAAGCTCCGTGGCCATGCCCTGGCCGGGAACCATGACTACCTCCTCGACCTGTCCATCACCAAGGACGAGGTCGGCTACCTGAAGGCCGGCTACAAGATGTTCCGCACCTGGTATGATGGCAGCGGCGGCGTCTGGCCCACCAACGGCCTGCGCATCCAGCTCTACGACGAGGACCTGCATGTCGACCGCGGCAACCTCTGGCTGGAGGCCGGCTTCACCAAGCCCGACGCCGTCAACTTCATGTTCCGTTACGACTACCTCACGAAGAAGGGCCAGAAGGATTCCACCAGCTGGATGGACACCGGTCTCGCCGTCAGCGCGTCGGCCACCCGCTACATCGTGCCGACCTACCTGACCTTCGACGAGAAGCGCCACATCCTCAACGGCACCGTCTCGAAGGTCGCGGGCAAGCATGACCTCGCCCTGGGCCTCCGTTACGACAAGGGCGAGTATGAGAACGGCCGCTACAGCCGCCGCACCCCGGGGCAGTCGACCGACCGCTACGTCACCGCCAAGGAGGGCCAGGACTTCGATCTGTTCCAGATCCGCGGCAGCTATCTCAACCAGCTGACCGAGAAGCTCAAGCTGACCACCGCCGTCGCCCGCACCAAGATCGACACCATCCTCAGCGGCAGCCGCATCTTCGGCACCGGCTACGACGCGGACTACAGCAGCACCTTCCCGACCCGCCAGCAGCGCGACGAGGGCTATTTCAGCCTGCTCCCCGGCAACGAGCTCGGCAAATCGCAGATGACGCAGACCGTCGCCACCCTCAGCGCGCTGTATCTCGGCTCCGAGACCCTCCGCATCACGCCCTCCTTCCGGTTCGAGAAGACCCAGTGGCACAACCTGATCGGGTTCGAGGAAACGAACTTCGGTGCCGCCCCCACCTTCACGCCCATCAACGACGAGGTGGAGGCCCGGAGCGCGAAAAGCTGGAAGACCTACGCCGCCAGCGTCGAAGCCCGCTACACCGGTTACAAGAACGTCTCACTCAACTTCAAGGCCGACTGGTCCAACTCCGCGGGCGAGCTCCAGGAGGAGCGCATCCTTGAGCCGGGCACCCCGCTGCAGGCCATCTCGATCGACCGCGACACCGAGCTGGAGCGCAGCGTGCAGAAGTATGCCTACACCGCCAACTGGTATGCCCGCCCCGGCACCACCGTCGCGGTGCAATACTACTTCAAGGCCCGCCAGAACGACTACCGCGCCACCCGCGACAACACCGTCAGCACCGCCGACCGCTACCCGGCCTACGTCACCGGCCAGGACTTTGAGACCAATGACTTCAACATCCGCCTGTCGCACCGCCTGTCGCCCAACTTCCGGACGATCACGCGCTACGACTACCAGAAGACCACCGTCCGCTCGCAGGAGGTCGGCTTGGCGTTCGCCCAGAGCATGGAGTCCATCCAGCACATCCTCTCCGAGAGCGTGACCTGGAACCCGCTCGCCCGCTGGTATCTCCAGGGCAACGTCAACTACGTGAACGAGACCCTCAAGACTCCGGCCGTCGGCCTGACCGGCGCCGCGAGCAACCTCGTGAAGAACAGCGATTCGAACTACGTGAACTTCAGCCTGAGCAGCGGCTACGCCCTCGACGAACAGAGCGACCTACTGGTGGATTACATGCTCTACAAGGCGATGGGTAATTACATCAACAACTCCGCCGTCACCGTGCCCTACGGCACCGACAGCAAGCTGCAGACCTTCTCGGTGGGCTGGAACCGCCGCATGAACGCCCGCACGACGGTCAACCTGAAGTATACCTACGCCAAGAACGAGGACGTCCCGTCGCTCGGCGCCGCTGACTACGAGGGCCACCTGCTCTACGGTAAGGTCCAGTATCGCTTCTGAGGCCGACTCCCTCACCCCCGGCCGCGGCGTCCTCGGACCCGCGGCCTTTTTGTTTATTCCCTGTGGGTCTAACCCCCCGGAGCTTGCTCCGACTTGGATTGTGCAATCCCACGGCGAGGTCGCCGTGGCTCCAGATCCGGCGCCTGGAGCGCGGGCGACCCCGCCCGCGAAGGGTTCGTTCAAAGGCCCGGAGCTTGCTCCGGGGATATTTACGGCCCTGGCCCCGGGGCCCGCAATATCCGCGCAGTGCCTGACAACGGGCGCAGGGCCGACCGCGCCCCTCCCTGCTAGAATGAGGGCATGAACCTGCTCGCGCCCTCCGCCCCGTCAGCTCCCGCCGCCGCATCGCACGTGTGGCCCGTGGCCGTCATCGGCGGCGGCCTCACCGGCCTCGCCACCGCCTGGCAGCTGCGCCGGGCGGGCGTCCCGGTCGTGGTGTTCGAGGCCGGCGTGGCCCCCGGCGGCGTCATCGGCTCCGGCCGCGAGGGCGGCTGGCTGGTCGAGACCGGCCCCAACACCCTCTTCGAGAACACCCCGGATATCTCGGCCTTCCTCACGGAGCTCGGACTGCGCGATCGCCGGCTTGTGGCCAATCCCGCCGCGGCGAAGCGCTACGTCGTGCAACATGGCGCCCCCGTGGCCCTGCCCGACTCCGCGTTTAAGTTCATTACCACCCCGCTCCTGTCAGCCCGCGCCAAGCTCAACGTGCTCGGCGAACCCTTCCGTGGCCGCCCGCCGGCGGGCAAGGAGGAATCCGTCGCGGAGTTCGTCACGCGCCGCCTCGGCCCGGAGTTTCTCGACTACATCGTGAACCCGTTCGTCGCGGGCGTCTTCGCCGGCGACCCGGCCGCCCTGTCCGTGAAGCACGCCTTCCCCAAGCTCTTCGCGCTGGAACACGAGCACGGCTCGCTCGTCCGCGGCTCGCTCGCGCGGCGCAACGCCACCGGCGCCCCGAAGGGCAGCATGATCTCCTTTCCTGACGGCCTGGCGGAGATCCCCCGCGCCCTCGCCCGGGCCCTCGGCTCCGACCTGCGACTCGGCCACGCCGTCACCCATGTCCGCCGCACCGGCTCGACCTGGCAGGTCGGCTTCATCACCGGCGGCATCCGCCGGGAGGAGGAATTTGCCGCCGTGATCTGCGCGCTGCCGCCCGACCTGCTGGGCGGGCTCCGGTTTGAGGGCGCCCCCGCCGCCGGCGCGCTCGCCCAGCTGCGCCGGGTCACCTCGCCGGCCGTCGCCTCCGTGTTCCTCGGCTACCGCCGGGAGGACGTCGCGCACCCGCTCGACGGCTTCGGCATCCTCACCCCCGCGGTCGAGCGGCGCCGCATCCTCGGCACGCTGTTTTCCAGCACCCTGTTCCCCGGCCGCGCGCCGGAGGGACATGTCGCCCTGACCACCTTCGTCGGCGGCACGCGGCAGCCGGAACTCGCCGGCGCCAGCGACCGCGAGCTGCTCGACACCGTCCGCTCCGAACTTGGCGCGCTGCTCGGCGTGCACGGCGAACCCGTGTTCACCCGGATCCAGCGCTGGCCGCACGCCATCCCGCAATACACCGTCGGCTTCCAACAGTTCAAGGATGCCTGCGCCGCCGCCGAGGCCGGCGCGCCCGGCCTTTTCATCGGCGGCACCAGCCGCGACGGTGTCTCGCTCTCGCAATGCATCGCCGCCGGCAAGCGGCTGGCTGCGGCCGTCCAACAGGCCGTCACGGCCTGAGGCAACTGCATCGAAGGTGGAACCCGGCCTCTGGACGGGTTGGTCAGATGTGCGCCAAGAAATCAGATCCAGCCTGTCCGCCATAGTCTCGGCAAAGGCGGAAGGCCTGTTTCGCCCAGCGAGTGCTTTCAAACCCCTCAGCTTCCGAAACCTGTCATTCTGAGCGTAGCGAAGTCTAGCCAGCAGGCTGGTTCGACATCCAGTTGAATGCTCGCTGCTCAAGCAAAGCGGCCCACATCCCGATGCATTCTTCACTGCGTTCAGAATGACAAATCGAGATTCTAAAACACTTCCTGGTTTAACTCCGCATCCCGGCTCCGTCGCCAAGGGCCCTCACCCCGCCAGGCTGACGGCCGGATAAAACTCGACCGGACGGTCGGCGGCCGTCGCTTGGGCATCCCCGGCCTGCAGCGCCCGCTCGGCCTGCGCCCAGAGGGTGGTCGTGCGCTCGGCGAGGATCTCGCGGCAGCGGATGATCTCCGACTCCCGCGCCGCGCGGTTTTCCGCGGCGATCTTCGCGAGGTCGTCGAGATTGTAGACAAAGACGTTCTTGAGCGCAGTGACGCCGGCATCGACGTCGCGCGGCAGGGCGGCATCGATGAAAAACATCGGCCGGCCCGAGCGCTGCTGCATCGCGGCGGCAGCCCGCTCCGGCGAGATGATGGCCGCGGGACAGGAGGTGGAGCAGACCACGACGTCGAATTCGCCCAGTCGGGTGAGCGCCTCGTCAAAGGAGACCGCCGTGGCCCCCAGTTCCATTGCCGCCTCGCTGGCACGCTCCAGGCGCCGGCTGGCGACCACCAACGAACCCGGGCTGCGGCTGCGGAAGGCGCGGCCGCTCTTCAGGCCGATGTCGCCGGCACCCAACAACAGCACCTTCGTTTCGTCGAGCTTGCCGAAGATCCGCAGCGCGACCTCCACGGCCACGTTCGAGACGCTGACCAGGCCCGCCGTGATGCCCGTGTGCGTGCGGACGTGCTTGGCCGCCTGGAAGGCTTTCTGGAAAATGCGGTTCAGGACCGGACCCGCCGAGCCCCGGCCCTGTGCGGTGAGGAAGGCTTTCTTCACCTGGCCGAAAATCTCGTTCTCGCCGATCATCTGGGAATCGAGGCCGCTCGCCACCTCCAGCAGATGCTCGACCGTCGCGCGGCCGGCCAAGCCCAGCTTGATCCGATCAAATTCCTCCGGCGCGAAGCCCTGCCGCGCGCAGAACGCCGCGGCCACTTGGGCGGCCTGGCGATCGTTCTCGCCGACCCCGTAGATTTCCACGCGGTTGCAGGTGTTCAGGATGACAAACTCGACCAGGCCCGGGAGCCCCTTCAGGTCCGCGGCCAGACCGGCCTCGTTCACGGCGGAGAGGGCCAGCTTTTCGCGCAGCCCGAGCGGGGCGGTGCGGTGGGTGGCGCCAACAAGAAACAGTTGTCCGTCGTTCATCGTGCGGTGGTAGGGTGAAATCTGAACCCGGCCAGTATCGCAGGGATGCCCGGAACCGTCTGCGCGACGGTTGCCATCCACTCCGCAGTTCTTGCGCCCTGTGCCTGGGGGACCGCCCCGGGACCCGCCTGATCCCCTAATGCCCCTTATGAGAAGGCCTTGAACGTCCGCCGGCCCGCCGGGGGCCCCGGCGGGCCGGCCAAGTTTCTGTTCGACAAGCCCCCGCCCGGCGCCTTCTGTTCCGGCCATGGCCTCGCCTGAGAAAAAGCCCTTTTCCGTCGTCACCCTCGTCATTGACCTGACGCTCACCGCCATCGCCTTTGGCATCTTTTACTGGCTCGTGAACTCGCACGTGCCCTCCAACGACCCGAAGATGGTCATGCTGTGGGGTGGCCTCGCCGCCGGCTGCATGGCCGGCGTGTTCTGGCTCGCCTGGCAGATGCTCAAGGTCGTCTTCCAGTTCCAGCGCGATTCGCGCAAGTGAGCCATGCGCCCCCGCGGCGCGAATAGATCTGGCCCCACCCCGGCGGTGGGGCTATTTTTTTGCCAATCCTGCCATGCGCCCCCGCCCCGAACCCCTGACCGGACGCTGACCGGCCTGCACGGATGACCACCCCCGGGTTCCAACACATCGCCGTCATCGGCGGCGGTTTCAGCGGCACGATGGCCGCCCTCAACCTCGCCCGCCTCGGCGCCGCGCCCCTCCGCGTCACCCTGCTCAACCACGGCTCGCCTGCCGGCCGTGGCATCGCCTACGGCACCCGCCGCCCCGAGCACCTGCTCAACGTCGCCGCCCGCAACATGTCGGCGCTGCCCGACCACCCGAACCATTTCCTCGAGTGGCTCCGCACCCGCACCGAATACGCCGACGTGCCCGACGCCGAGCTGCGCGAGACCTTCATGCCGCGCCGCGTCTACGGCGACTACCTCCGCAGCCTGGCCCAGCACTACATGCGGCCGCTCGACCCGCGGTGCGGCGCGGAGTTCGCCCAGCTCAATGACGAGGTCCTCGCGCTCGAGCCCGCCGGCGCTGGCGCCCGGCTCCGGCTCGCGAGCGGCGCCACGCTCGACGCCGACAAGGTCGTCCTCGCCACGGGCAACGAGCCGCCCGCCGACCTGCCGGGCCAAAACACCGTCGCCACCCACGCCGCCTGGTGCGCCAACCCGTGGCTGGACTGGGAATCGCGCATCCCCGCGTCGGGCGACATTGTGCTGCTCGGCACCGGCCTCACGACGGTGGATGCGATCATCACCCTGCTCGCCCTCGGCTGGCGCGGCACCATCCACGCCGTCTCGCGCCACGGCCTGCTGCCCGAATCCCATTTCAAGGGCGTGGACGATCCGCTGTTTCCACCGCCCAACGTCGACCTCGCCACGCTCGGCCTCGGGGGCCTCGTCCGCCTCCTCGAGGAACACTGCGCCCGCCTGCGTGCCGCCGGCCTCAACCCCGCCATGGTCGTGGACAAGCTGCGCCCGCACACGCAGCGGATCTGGGGCGCCTTCACCGACGCGGAACGGCGCGAGTTCGTCGCGAAGCACGCCGCGCGCTGGAACGTCCTGCGCCATCGCATCGCCCCGTCCATCCACCGCCAGGTCACGGACGCCCTCGCTTCCGGCCGGCTGAAGATCACGCGCGCCGCCGTGACCGGCGTGAAACCCCTCGGCGCCAGGATCGGCGTCGAGCTGCGCGGCCGCGACGGGGTGGTTTCCGTCATGGAAGCCGCGCTCGCCATCAACTGCACCGGCCCGCACACCCGCTTCTCCGCCACGCGCTCGCCCCTGCTGCAGCAGCTCCTGCGGAGCGGACTCGCCCAACCCGACCCGATGGACATGGGCATCCGCGTCGAACCGGACTTCGCGGTCGTCAATCGCGACGGCCGGCGCTCGCCCTGCCTGTTTGCCATCGGCCCGCTGTTGCGCGGCACGCTGTGGGAGAGCGTCGCGGTGCCCGAGCTGCGCGGCCAGGCGCTGCGCGTCGCGCAGACCCTGCTCGACGCCGGCACGACCGCGCCGGTCGAGACCACGGTCCTCGAATATCAGATCTGAGGGTGGAACCCGGCCTCCGGACGGGTTCGTGCCACGCCCATCAGACCGCTCCAGTCATCGCTTGCTCAAGCCAGCCCGTCCGGAGGCCGGGCTCCACCTCAAGCCACGGACTTCTTCCGCCGGCCCATGAAGGCCGAGGCCCAGATGGAAAGCTCATAGAGCAGGCACAACGGCACCGCGAAGAGCGTCTGCGTGACCATGTCCGGCGTCGGCGTGACGATGGCGGAGATGATGAAGCACACGACGATGGCGTGGCGGCGGTATCTGCGGAGCGTGGCGACCTCCACGAGGCCGATGTAGCTGGCGAGCACGATGAGCAGCGGAAACTCGAAGGTCACGCCCACCCCCAGCACCAGCCAGGTGAGCAGGCCGAAGTATTTGTCCGCCGTCCACATCGGGTCCACGCCCATGTAGGCGCTGAACTCGTAGGCGATGCGCACCGTGCTCGGCACGAGCAGGAAATAGCCGAACGACGCGCCGATCAGGAACAGCACCAGGGCCGCCAGGCAGGCGGGCACGAGGACCTTCATCTCCTTCTTCGTCAGCGCGGGCGCGATGAACTGCGCCACGAAGAAGAACCAGAACGGCAGCGACAGCGCCACGCCGCCGACCAGCGCGATGCTGATGAGCATGTTGAAGATGCCCATCGGGCTGTTCGTGATCAGGTGGGTGGTGAACTGCGGGAAGTCGGCCCGCACGCTCTCCAGCGGCCAGATGAGCACCGCGTAGAATTCCTTGAGGTAGAAGCTGATCACGCCCACGAAGACCGCGAAGACGATGGCGCTTTTCATCAGCGTCCAGCGCAGGTCCTCCAGGTGGTCGAGGAAACCCATGGGCTTGCCCGCGGCGACCGCCGGCGCGGCGTCGCCGGTCGCGGCCTCATCATATTCATCCACTGGGGGTTGCTCGCTCAAGCCCTGACCTAGAAGCAACTTTCCCCCGGGCCCGCAAGGCCCGTATTTCCGCCCCGGGGGCCCGCCGCCCGGGCTGCGCATCCCTTGTCATAACCAATTCCCGGGCCCGCCCTACAGTTAGACCCGCCTCGAACGTTGACACCCCCGCGCCCGCCCGCTGCGATAACCTTCCCTATTTTTCATTTCACCCATGGCTAAAAAAACCACTGCTAAGAAGTCCGCCAAACCGGCGGCCAAGAAATCAACCGGCAAGTCCGCCAAATACGTTTACACGTGGGGCGCAGGCAAAGCCGACGGCAACGGGTCCATGAAGGCCCTCCTCGGCGGCAAGGGCGCCAACCTCGCCGAGATGACCCGCATCGGCCTGCCGGTGCCCCCGGGCTTCACCATCACCACCGAGGTCTGCACCTACTACTACGCCAACAAGCGCACCTACCCGGCCTCGCTCCAGGCCCAGATGGAGGCCGGCGTCGCCAACATGGAGAAGATCATGGGCACGAAGTTCGGCGCCACCAACGGCATGCCGCTCCTCGTCGCCGTCCGCTCCGGCGCCCGCGACTCCATGCCGGGCATGATGGACACCATCCTCAACCTCGGCCTCAACGACCAGACCGTCGTCGCCCTCGTCAACGCCACCAAGAACGAGCGCTTCGCCTGGGACTGCTACCGCCGCTTCATCCAGATGTATGGCGACGTCGTCCTCGGCGTGCAGAAGAAGGAAGGCGAGGACCACGAGCCGTTCGAGACCGTCATCGAGGGCTACAAGCACGAGAAGTATCACAAGGACATCGTCGACTCCGAGCTCACCGCCGCCGACCAGCAGGAGCTCGTCAAGCGCTTCAAGGCCCTCGTCCTCGAGCGCACCGGCAAGGTGTTCCCCAACAATCCGTGGGACCAGTTGCGCGGCGCCGCCGGCGCCGTCTTCGGCTCGTGGATGAACGACCGCGCCATCGTCTACCGCCGCAAATACAATATCCCCTCCGAGTGGGGCACCGCCGTCAACGTCCAGGCCATGGTGTTCGGCAATACCGGCGAGACCTCCGGCTCCGGCGTCGCGTTCACCCGCAACCCGGCCAACGGCACCAACGAGTTCTACGGCGAGTTCCTCATCAACGCCCAGGGTGAGGACGTCGTCGCCGGCGTCCGCACGCCCGAGCCCGTCCTCAAGCTGAAGGACCAGATGCCGAAGTCCTACGCCGAGCTCCTCAAGGTCCGCAAGACCCTCGAGAAGCACTTCAAGGACGTCCAGGACATCGAGTTCACCATCCAGGACGGCAAGCTGTTCATGCTCCAGACGCGCAACGGCAAGCGCACCGCCGCCGCCGCGCTCAAGTTCTCCATCGACATGGTCAAGGAGAAGCTCATCGACTGGAAGACCGCGATCACGCGCAACCCGGCCGACCAGCTCGAGCAGCTCCTCGCCCCGATCTTCGACCTCGGCGAGGTCAAGAAGGCCACCGTCATCGCCACCGGCCTCCCGGCCGGCCCCGGCGCCGCCACCGGCAAGATCTACTTCAACGCCGACCGCGCGGTGCAGGCCGCCGAGAAGGGCGAGAAGGTCCTGCTCGTCCGCGTCGAGACCTCCCCCGAGGATCTCCGCGGCATGATCGCCGCCGAGGGCATCCTCACCGCCCGCGGCGGTGTGTCCTCGCACGCCGCCCTCGTCGCCCGCCAGATGGGCAAGGTCTGCGTCTGCGGCGCCGCCGCCCTCGAGGTCGATTACGACGCCAAGACGGTCACCGTCTCCGGCGCGACCTACAAGGAAGGCGACTTCCTCTCGATCGACGGCACCGCCGGCACGGTCTACGCGGGCCAGATCAAGACGGCCCCGTCCGAGATCATCTCCGGCCTGCTCCACGGCGACAAGGCCGCCCAGGCCACCGAGAAGTTCAAGAGCTACGTCCAGCTGATGAAGTGGTGCGCCCAGGCCACCAAGCTGCAGGTCCGCACCAACGCCGACACGCCCGAGCAGACCGCCCAGGCGATCGCGTTCGGCGCCGTGGGCATCGGCCTCACCCGCACGGAACACATGTTCTTCGAGGGCGACCGCATCGACGCCATGCGCGAGATGATCCTCGCCGACTCGCTCGGCGCCCGCGAGGCCGCCCTGGCCAAGCTCCTGCCCTACCAGCGCGACGACTTCTACGGGATCTTCAAGGCCCTCAAGGGCTTCCCGGCGACCATCCGCTTCCTCGACCCGCCGCTGCACGAGTTCCTCCCGAACTCGAAGGAGGCCCAGATGGATCTCGCCCGGAAACTCAACGTCCCGGTCGAGCGGATCCAGCACCGCGTGCACGAGCTCCACGAGTTCAACCCGATGCTCGGTTTCCGCGGCTGCCGCCTCGGCATCAAGTATCCGGAGATCACCGCCATGCAGGCCCGCGCCGTCCTCGAGGCCGCGGCCGATGCGACGAAGGCCGGCTTCAAGGCCAAGCCCGAGATCATGATCCCGCTCGTCGGCTTCAAGCGCGAGCTCGACCTCCAGGTCGCGCTCGTCCACGAGGTCGCCGCCAAGGTCCAGGCCGAGAAGAAGGTGAAGATCAACTACTCGGTCGGCACCATGATCGAGATCCCGCGCGGCGCCCTCACGGCCGACGAGATCGCGCACACGGCCGAGTTCTTCAGCTTCGGCACCAATGACCTCACGCAGACCTGCCTCGGCATGTCCCGCGACGACTCCGGCTCCTTCCTCGGCGCCTACCAGGAGTCCGAGATCATGAAGAAGAACCCCTTCGCCTCGATCGACCAGACCGGCGTCGGCCAGCTCATGCAGATCGCGATTGAGAAAGGCCGGAAGACCCGGCCCGACATCAAGCTCGGCATCTGCGGCGAGCACGGCGGCGATCCGGACTCGGTCAAGTTCTGCCACAAGCTCGGCCTCAGCTACGTGTCCTGCTCGCCTTACCGCGTGCCGGTCGCCCGCCTCGCCGCCGCCCAGGCGGCCATCGCCGACGGCAAGAAGTAACCCGTGGGCCGGCGAGCTAGCTCGCGCCTCTCCCGAACCCGCCCTCACCGGCGGGTTCTTTTTTTGCCCAAATCCGTCTTTGCGCTTTCCGCGCTTTTGGTGGCAAATCTCCCGCCCATGAAACTCCGTTGCCTCGCCGCCGCCCTCCTTCTCGGCGCCTCCCTCCACTCCCCCGCCTCCGCTCAACCGGCCGTTCCGGCCGGGGCCGCCGCCCAACCGGCCTCCGCCGATACCCAGGTCATGGCCGACCTCGGCAACCTCGTGAACCAGATCAAGCACAAGCTCCAGGCCGGCCAGCGCACCGCCGCGGCCCTCGAGCCCGAGCTCGCGCAATTCGACGCGCTGCTGCTGAAATACGGCGCCAACAAGACCGACATGGTCGCCAGCATCGCGCTGATGCGCGCCGGCCTCTACATCCAGGTCTTCGAGGACATGCCGAAGGCGCGCGAGCTGCTGCTCGCGCTCAAGCGCGACTTCCCCGGCACCCAACCCGCCAACAACGTCGAGAAGATGCTAGCGGAGCT
Organism: Lacunisphaera sp.; assembly: GCA_041917235.1. Taxonomy (GTDB): domain Bacteria; phylum Verrucomicrobiota; class Verrucomicrobiia; order Opitutales; family Opitutaceae; genus Lacunisphaera. The sequence goes on from JAYRXZ010000006.1 coordinate 62,517, forward strand.
GGACCTGATGGAGAAGGCCAAGGCGGCCAAGGCCGCGCTCATCGGCAGCCCGGCGCCTGAACTCAACTTCACCTGGTCCTCCCAGGCGGGCCTGAAAACCCTCTCCGGTCTCAAGGGCCAGGTTGTCGTCCTCGACTTCTGGGCCACGTGGTGCGGCCCCTGCATCGCCTCCTTTCCGCAGGTCCGCGAGCACGTCGCGCACTTCAAGGGTTCGCCGGTCGCCTTCGTCGGCGTGACCAGCATCCAGGGTTTCGTCGCGAACATGGGCCCGCGCATCGACACGAAGAACGACCCGGCGAAGGAGATGGCGCTGATGACCGATTTCATGAGGGCCAAGGAAATGACGTGGGACGTGGCCTTCAGCGCCGAGCCGGTCTTCAACCCCGCCTACGGCATCGAGGGCATTCCCTTCGTCGCCATCATCGCGCCCGACGGCACGGTGCGCCACGCCGGCCTCCACCCCGGCGACCCGACCTCCGACATCGCCGGCAAGATCGAGGCCATCCTCAAGGAGTTCAAGCTGCCCCTCCCGGCCAAGTCTTAGGTTTGACGCGGGCCAGCGGGCTCGCCCGCGCCCTTCCCGCACTTCAAGCCCCAGCCATCGCTGGGGCTTTTTTCCGGCCCGCTGCTTTACGGTATGAGCAGCGCGGCCCTTGTCAGGGCAGCACGCGCCGGACTAACCTGCGCGCCACCCCATGAAGCGGCTCCTCCTGTCCGTGCTCGTTTCGCTGCTGTCCGCCCTCCCGCTGGCGGCCGCCATTCCGGCGGCGATCAACCCCGCCTGGACCGAGGTCGCCCCGGGCGTGTGGAAAACCACCGTCGGCCAGGCTGATACCCTCACGTTGCTCGGCGCCGCCGGCGGCGTGCCGTCCCGCGCCGCGCTGGCCCGGCTGCCCAAGGCCGCCTTCCCGCTTGATCCCGCCGAGATCGAGGGTCGCAATTTCAACGCCAAGACCACCGTCCGCTTCCCGCTGGCCGGCAACGAGGACATCTACGGCCTCGGCGTGGACTTCGGTTCCATGCGCCGCAACGGCGGCGTGTTCGAGCTCCACGTGGACCACTGGGACAACAGGCGCGCCATCACCGGCCGCACCCACGCCCCCGTGCCCCTCTATGTGTCGACCAAGGGATTCGCCGTCCTCTTCGACACCGCACGCTACCTCAAGGTCAGCGTCGGCCATGGTGTCCGCCTCGCCGCCAAGGAAAAGCCGCCCGTCATCGACCGCACGACGAACCTGATCATGCCGGCCACGCCGGGCGCGGCACCGGTCGACGCCCGCTGGCAGTCCCAACCGCGCTCCGACTCGATCGAGGTGCTGGCCAACGCCGGGGGCATGGACGTCTACGTCTTCGCCGGCCCCAGTCCGCTCGACGCCGTGCGCCGCTACAACCTCTACGCCGGCGGCGGCGCCCTGCCGCCGAAGTGGGGCCTCGGTTTCCTCAACCGTGTCCGCACGCAATACACCGCCACCGAGGTGCTCAACGACATCGCCGAGTTCCGCGCCCAGGGCATCCCGCTCGACATGATCGGCCTCGAGCCTGGCTGGATGGACCACGCCTACCCTTGTTCGTTCGAGTGGGACCGGACCCGCTTCCCCGATCCGAAGGCTTTCCTCGCCGAGGTCGCCAAGGCCGGCGTCCGCGTGAACCTCTGGTTCAACCCCTACATCGGCCCGCCGCAAACGCCGCTCTACCAGAAGCTGCTGCCCTACGCCGGCACGCACCTCGTGTGGAACGGCATTGTCCCCGATTACACCATGCCCGCGGCCCGGGAAATCTTCATCGATCACCTCAAGCGCACCGTGATTGACGCCAACCCCGCCGCCGTCGGCGGCTTCAAACTCGACGAGGTCGACGGCTACGACCGCTACCTCTGGCCTGACACCGCGCTTTTCCCTTCCGGCCGCGATGCCGAGCAGCTCCGCCAGACCTACGGCCTGCTGCTGCAGAAGGCCGTCTTCGACGCCTTTCACTCGGCGAACCGCCGCACGATGGGCCAGGTCCGCGGCACCAACGCCGGCGCCTCGCCCTACCCGTTCGTCATCTACAACGACAACTACGAGTTCGACGGCTACATTACCGCCGTCAGCAACAGCGGCTTCGCCGGCGTGCTCTGGTCGCCCGAGGTCCGCGGCAGCGACAACGGCGAGGACATGCTCCGCCGCCTGCAGGCCGTGTGCTTCTCTCCGCTCGCGCTCTACAACGGCTGGGCCTCGGCGCAAAAACTATGGACGCACGCCGAAGTAAAGGACGCCATGCGCGACGCCATCGTCCTGCGCGGCCGCCTGCTGCCGTATTTCTACCACACCTTCGCCCAATATCACCACGAGGGCACGCCACCCATCCGCCCGATGCAGCTCGCCGGCGGCGTCACCGCCCACGCGTCCGCCCCCGCGGCCGGCAAGCTCGACGCCACGGCGAATCCTTACGAGGTTCCGCCCGCCGTGCGCGAGGTGAAGGACCAGTATATGTTCGGCGACTCGCTGCTCGTCGCGCCCGTCCCGCCGGGCGTGAAGACCCGCAAGGTCCTCCTGCCCGCCGGCAAGTGGTATGACTTCCACACCGGGAAATACGCCGGGGCCAACGAGACCATCGAGGTCACGCCTTCGCTCGCCACGATGCCCGTCTTCGTGAAGGACGGTGCGCTCATCCCGATGATCGAACCGCGCCCGCACGCCCCCGCGGCCGGCGAGACCGTATCCCTGGAAGTCCGCCACTACGGCGAGGCCCCGGGCTCGCTCAGCCTCTACGATGATGACGGCGAGACCTTCGACTTCGAGCAGGGCGCCTGCTCTTGGACCGGTCTGGCGGTCACGAGAAACGCCGCCGGCAAATGGACCGGCACCGTCACCCCCGACGCCCGCGGCCGGAAGTGGAGTTATGGCGAGGTAAAATGGACCTTCATGACAGCTCCCTGAGATGACCTCGCTCAAGGGATCACCCCGGCTTGCCCGGCCGGCCGCAGTTTGCATCGCCTTCCGTCCCCGACCCGCTTTGCTCGGGCCGGATCGGCAACTTGGTTCTTACCCTTATGAAATCGTTCGCCCGCCTCGGCGTCTTGTTGTGCCTGACCCCCATGTTGCACGCCCAGACGCCACCTGCCCCCGCCCCCAGGCTCGCTTCCGCCGTCTACGACTGGGAAAAAATGCCCGTCACCCCGACACCCAAGGGCGAGCGGCGCGACGTCTTCGACGGCCCCACCGCGACCCTCGACAAGGCCCACTGCCACATCACCACCCTCAACCCGGGCGAAAACAGCGGCGAGCCGCGCCTCCACCTGCAGGAGGAGATCATCATCGTGAAGGAGGGCCTGGTCGAGATGCACATCGACGGCAAGACCCACACCGCCGGCCCCGGCTCGGTCTTCTTCCTCGCCGCCCGGGCGACCACCGCCCTGCGCAACGCCGGCCCGACGCCGTGCACCTACATCGTCGTTTATTATCACACCCCGCTGACCCCGAAATCGTGAGATCGCGATCCCTAGTGGGAGGGGTTTTACACCCTGACTCGCCCGCGGCACCTTATTCGGTCGGGGCATAAAACCCCTCCCACTCCAAGCCACCCCGCCCTAGATGAAATCCCGCTTTCTTCTCCTGCTCCTCGCGCTCGCGCCCCTCGCCTCCCTCGCCGACGTCAAGCTCACCAAGCTGGCCGACCGCGTGCGCGTCGAGATCAACGGACAGCTTTTCACCGAATACGTGTTCGGCGACGGCGCCTCGCGGCCGTATTGCTACCCCGTCCTGCTCGGTGACGGCACGGGGCTCACGCGCGACTTCCCGATGAAGGACACGCCCGGCGAGGATCGCGACCACCCGCACCACCGCGCGCTGATGTTCGCCCACGGCAATGCCAACGGCATCGATTTCTGGAACGAGGGCAAAGCCGGCGGCAACACGCCCAAGGGCCGCACGGTCCACGACGGCGGCCTCGAGACCACCGACGGCGACACCGGCTCGCTCCGCACGCGCAACCGCTGGCTCTCCCCCGAGGGCAAGCTCATCGCCACCGACGAGACGACGATCCGCTTTCGCGACGCCGGCAACGGCAACCGCACGCTCGATTACGAAGTCACGATCAAGGCGCTGCCCGACACCCCGCTCGTCATGGGTGACAGCAAGGAGGGCACGATGTCCATCCGCCTGGCCCAATGGCTCACCCTGCCGCACAAGATCTCGGGCAAGGACATCCCCGGGTTCGGCCACTATCTCACCGCCGCCGGCGACCGCGATGGCACCGTCTGGGGCAAGCGCGCACCCTGGTGTGATGCCTACGCCACCCGCGAGGGAAAGACTTACGGCGTGGCCATCTTCGACCACCCGCAAAACCTCCGCCACCCGACCTGGTGGATGGCCCGCGACTACGGGCTCTTCAACGCCAACCCCTTCGGTCAGCATGAATTCGAGCCCGAGAAAAAACACCCCCGCGGCATGGGCGATTACACGATTCCCGCCGGCGGCAGCCTGACCCTGCGTTACCGTTTTTATTTCCACACCGGTGACCCGGACGCCGCCAAGGTCGCCGACCACTACGCCGCCTACGCCGCCGGCCGCTGATTTTCATTCCGCCCTCCGTCTTCTGTCCTCCGTCCTCTGCTTCCCCACCCCATGAACTTCACCCGCCGCACCTTCCTCAGGACCACCGCCCTCGGCCTCGCTGCCACCGCCTTCTCCGCCCGCTCGTGGGCGCAGGTCGCCGGGGCCAATGGCGACATCCGCGTCGCCGTCATCGGCCTCAACGGCCGCGGCAGGAACCACCTCACCAGCCTCGCCCGCATTCCCGGCGTCCGCATCGTGGCCATCTGCGACGTGGACGTCCTCGTGCTCGAGAAGACCGCCGCCGAACTTGCGAAACAGGGCCTCGCCCCGGAGAAGTTCACGGACGTCCGCCAGCTGCTGGCCATGGAAGGCCTCGACGCCGTCACCATCGCCACGCCGAACCACTGGCACTCGCTCGGTGCCATCTGGGCCTGCCAGGCGGGCAAGGATGTCTTCGTCGAGAAACCCGTCTCCCACAACGTCTGGGAGGGCCGCCAGCTGGTGGCTGCCGCCAAGATATACAACCGCGTCGTCCAGGCCGGCACGCAGATCCGCTCGGGCGAGGGCCTGATCGACGCCGTCGCCTGGGTCCGCGCCGGCAACCTCGGCAAAATCACCGCCGCGCGCGGGTTCTGTTACAAGCGCCGCGACAGCATCGGCCTGACCAAGGCGCCCACCCCGGTGCCGCCGACCATCAATTACGACCTCTGGTCCGGCCCCGCGCCCATCATCGAGCCGCACCGCAACTCGAAGAAGAACGGCCCCGTGCACTACGACTGGCACTGGATCTACGCCTACGGCAACGGCGACGTCGGCAACCAGGGCATCCACCAGATGGACGTCGCCCGCTGGTTCCTCGGCGAGTCCGGCCTGCCGCGCCACACGCTGAGCGTCGGCGGCCGCCTCGGCTACGTGGACGACGGCGAGACGCCCAACACCCAGGTGATCATCCACGACTACGCCACCGCCCCGCTCATCTTTGAGGTCCGCGGCCTGCCCGCCAAGCCCGACGCCGCCCCGGCCGCCACCGCCGGCCTGAATTCCGCCGAAGCCGCCGGTGCCGCCGCTTCCACCATGGACAAATACCGCGGGGTCAGCATCGGCAACGTGATCGACTGCGAGGGCGGCAGCATCGTCATCGGCGGTTACTTCGAGGCCACGGCGCTCGACCGCGCCGGCAAGGTCATCAAGGAATTCAAGGGCAAGGACCGTCTCATGGCCAATTTCATCGACGTCATCCGCAGCCGGAAGACCGCCGACCTCTACGGCCCGATCGAGGAGGGCCATGTCTCCAGCGCACTCTGCCATGTCGGCAACATTTCCCACCAACTCGGCTCGAAGGCGTCCCCCGGCAAGGTGCAGGACGAGGTCAAGGGCGACGCCCCGCTCGCCGAGGCCGTCGGCCGCATGACCGAGCACCTCGCGGTCAACGGCGTGGACCTCAAGAAGACCCGCCTCACGCTGGGCCGGCCGCTCACGATCGACCAGAAGGCGGAACGCTTCACCGGCAAGGGCGCCTCCGCCGCCAACAAACTCCTCACGCGCAACTACCGCGCCCCCTTCACGGTCCCGCAGATCGCCTGAGATTCAGGCCAGCGCCTACAACGTCCGTTCAAACCACGCCACCGTCGCCTCTACCGCCCGCTTCGCGTGGCCGAGTTCGGGCTGGAACACGTTGAAAATATGGTCGGCCCCCTCGATCCTCACCTGTTCCTTGGGGCTCCCCGGCGCCGCCATCAATAAAGCTGCGTCGCAATCCACCCGCACCTCACTGGTGATCGCACGCCCTTCGTCGCTGATCGTGGGCTTTTTCAAAACCCGCGTGGCCAGGAAATCCTCCGACCCCCGCACCGTGAGGAACGCGCCGGGGTATTTCGCCAGCGACTTGTCCAGGTCGACGCCGCGGAAGCTTTCGTAGAACGCGCGCTTCGTCGTGATTTTCTTCCAACCGGGCACCTCCTCCGTCGCCACGCCGTCACGCACCGCGGTGCAGCCGGTCTCCGTTTCCATATACATCGCATAATGGTCGCCGCCGGGACTCGACCACAGCGCCATGCTCTTGAACCAGTCGGGGTAGTGCGCGCCGATCTCGATGGCCGTCGAGGCCCCGAGGCTCCAGCCCTGAACCCCCAGCCGGCTCGCATTCACGCCCGGCTGTTCGACCAGCCAGGCATACGCGGCCGCGGTGTCCTCGAGCCGCGTCGCGAAGGTCGACTCGATGTCCGTCCGGCGCTTGTCCCCCTCGCCCCGGAAGTTGATGCGCAGGCTCGCGATGCCCTTCGCCGCCAGCTCACCCGCCAGCCGCTTCGTCAGGTTGCCGGCCCCGTCCATATCGTCGGCGAAGCCGTGCAGCAACAGCACGGCGCGGCCGCTCCACCCCTTGTCCGGTTTCAGCCATGCACCCTTGAGCTCGGGCGTGATCGTGACCGCGGTTTCCGCCGCCGGAGCCGTGAACCCGAGCAGTCCCGCCGCCAGGCCGGTCGCAATCTGGCGAAGAAATTTCATGCCCGTCTCATTGCACGCCACGTGCCGGCCCGCCAGCCATTTTACCGGACGAATTCTCCGGGCGTGTAATCCGTCCTCCGCCAGTCTCGTCTTTTCTCGTTCCGAGCCTGTCTGTTCCCTGTCCTCGGTATTCCGTCCTCGGCCCCACCCCATCCCCATGAACTTCCCCGCGTTTCGTCCGTTCCTCGCCTGTTTGTGTCTTGGCACCCTGACCGGACAGGCCGCCACCGATCAGCCGGTTACCGTCAAATGGCTCGGTGACACTCCGGCTCCGCTCGGCACCGGGGTCAGCTTCGGTGTGCCGTGGCCGCGCGGCGCCGTGCCGAAAACGCAGGCCTTCACGCTCACCACCGCCGATAACCGGGCCCTGCCGGTGCAGACCTGGCCGCTGGCCTACTGGCCGGACGGCTCGTTGAAATGGGTCGGCGTCGCCACCGTCGCCGGTCCCGAGACCAAGGGTGAGTTGAAACTGCTTCCGGTCGCCACGGCCACCCCCGGCGGAGCCGCCATCACCGTCCGCCGCAGCGACACAACCTTCCTGATCGACACCGGCCGCGTGAAGGCGGTCATCCCGATGCACGGCTCGAATATCATCGACCTCCTCACCGTCGACGGCCGGGAGGTGGCCCGCGCCGGCCGCCTCACCGCCATCGTGCAGGACGGCCCCGATGGCGACGCCACCGCCGCGCCGGCGCGCGAAGCCTACGGCACCCGCGTGGACCGGGTGACCCTCGAGCAGTCCGGCCCCGTGCGCGCCGTCGTGAAGATCGAGGGCATGCACCTCTCCGCGAAGACCAGCCGCGCCTGGCTGCCGTTCGTGGTGCGCCTGTATTTCTACGCCGGCGAGGAATCCATCCGGATGGTCCACACCTTCTTCTTCGACGGCGACGAGAGCCGGGACTTCATCCGCGGCCTCGGCGTCGTGTTCGGCGTGCCGCTGCGCGAGCAGGTGCAGAACCGCCACGTGCGCTTCTCCGGCGAGAACGGCGGGCTGTGGTCCGAGCCGATCCAACCGATGATCGGCCGCGGCGGCCGGTTCGTCGCCGAACCCAACGGCACCGCCGATGTCTATCCGCGCCAGGTCGACGGTCTGCGCGTGCCGAACCGCGAGGAGGTCACCCCCCGCAGCCAGGGCTGGCTCGCCGACTGGGCCGTGTGGGACGGCTTCAAGCTCACCCAGCCCAACGCCGACGGCTTCACCGTCGTCAAACGCACCAACGCCGAGAGTGCGTGGATTGCCGCCGGCGCCGGTCGGCGCGCCTCGGGCCTCGTGTTCGCGGGCGATGTCAGCGGCGGCCTGGCCGTCAGCCTGAAGAATTTCTGGCAATCCTATCCCGCCTCACTGGAGGTGCAGAAGATGTCCACCGGCGAGGCCGAGCTGACGGTCTGGCTCTGGTCCCCCGACGCCCCCGGCATGGACCTGAGGCATTACGATACCAAGGCCCACGGACTCGAAGCCGTCTACGAAGACGTCCAGCCGGGCTTCAGCACGGCGCACGGCGTGGCCCGCACCAGCGAGCTGACCCTCTTTCCCTCCGCCGGCGTCCCGACCAAGGAGGACACCGTGAAGATGGCCGCCATGGGTGCCGCCCCGCCGCTGCTCGTCTGCACACCGCAATATCTCCACTCCGCCAAGGCCTTCGGCCACTGGGGCCTCGAAGACCGTTCGACCCCCGTGAAGGCCGCCATCGAGCAGCGCCTCGACGCCACGCTCAACTTCTACCTCACCCAGCCCGAGCAGCACCGCTGGTATGGTTTCTGGGATTTCGGCGACGTCATGCACTCCTACGACGACGAGCGCCATGTCTGGCGCTACGACCTCGGCGGCATGGCCTGGGCGAACTCCGAACTCGGGCCCGACCTGTGGCTCTGGTATAGCTTCCTGCGCTCGGGCCGCGCGGACGTGTTCCGCATGGCCGAGGCCATGACGCGCCACACCGGCGAGGTCGACTGCTACCATCTCGGCAAATTCGCCGGGCTCGGCTCGCGCCACAATGTCCGCCACTGGGGCTGCGGCGCCAAGGAGGCCCGCATCAGCCAGGCCGGTTACCGCCGCTTCTATTACTACCTCACCACCGACGAGCGCACGGGCGACGTCATGCGCGAGATGCTCAACGCCGACTTCAAGACCATCGACTACGATCCGATGCGTCTGGCCCAGCCCATCACCGAGGCCGAGAGGAAGATCGCACCGACGCGCGTCCGCCTCGGGCCCGACTGGCTGGCCTTCCTCGGCAACTGGATGACCGAGTGGGAGCGCACCGGCGACACGCAGTGGCGCGACAAGATCCTCGCCGGCGTCGCGAGCCTCGACGCCATGCCGCTCGGCCTGCGCACGGGCAAGAACCTCGTCTTCGGCTACGACCCCGCCACCGGGAAACTCTACCAGCTCAGCGCCGAACCGGGCGTCTACAACCTCGCCACCATCATGGGCGGCGCCGAGACCGTGTTCGAACTCAACCTGATGCTCGACGACCCGCGGTGGCAGAAACTCTGGCTGCAATACTGCCGCCTCTACAGCGCCCCGAAGGATGTCATCGAACGCGACATGAAGACCGGCACCGAGGGCGCCGACGCCTCCTTCGTCCGCGACGGCCGCCTCGCCTCCTATGTCTATTTCAAGACCGGCAACGAGGCCTTCCGCAAGGCCGGCATCGACGCCCTGCTGCGCACGGCCCGCGGCGGCGGCCGTAACCCTCCGTTGCAGCGGGTCGAGGGTCCCGAGTCGCTCAACCCGGTGGACGAGGGCCTCGGCGGCACCAACGGCGCCTCGCAGAGCGGACTCGAGACCATCGCGATGCTCGGCCTGGTGGGCGACCACCTGCCGAGGGAGATTCCGCCCGTCACGCCCGAGGAACAGGCGACCATGTCACGCCGGCGCGAGGGCAACCCGCCGCCCGCGACTCCGCCCAAGCAGCCGTGAGACCCAGGTAGGGCGCGGACTCCGTCCGCGCCCCGGCGGCGAAGGGACTCGCCGCCCTACCTCAATCCTCCCGCTTCATCTTCGGCGGGGTCTCGTCCTTCTTGGCCTTGATGATGACCATGATCAGCACGGCGATGCTGAGCAGGATGCCGAGGGCGGAAACAAACATGAGCAGGCGCATGGGAATTTCTCCGGTTGAAGATTATTTGGCGGGGGCGGGCGGCACGGCCTGGCGGAGGATGGTGCCCATGAGGGCGTCCGTCGTGCCGCCGGTGCCGCTGCCGTTGACCATCACCTGCGGCGTGATCTGGACCTTGCCCTCGACGACGAGCTTGAGGAGCTCGAGCTGGGCGACCTGCTGCTGGCCGAGGGTCTCGACCAGGAGCTTGTAGGCCTTGGCGCGGCCCTCGCCGATGATGATCTGGGACTCGGCCTCGCCCTTGGCGCGGACGACCTGCGACTTGGCGTTCTCGCCCTCGACCTTCACCTTGTATTCGGCGGCCGCGAGCTGGCGCTGCTGCTCGGCCTCCTCCTGCGCGCGGACGAACTTGGCGCGGGATTCCTCGGCCTGCTTCTGCTGGGTGTAGAGCTTTTCCTGGTTCACCGCGACCTCGCGGTCGGTCTGTGTGGCGAGCAGCTGCTGGCCGGCGGGGCTGGCGTCGAGGTGGATGTTGCCGACGTAGACACCGTCGCAGCTCACGCGGAAGCGCGCGAGCTCGGCGGTGATGCGCTGGCCGACCAGCGCCTCGATCTCGCTGCGGCGGTTGACGAACTCGAGCGCGTTCATCGTCTCCGCCACGTTGCGGAAGATCGCGCGGATGGACGGCAGGATGATGCGGGCCTCGAGCACCTCGAGTTCCTCGCCCTCCTGCTCGTCCTGCACGACGGCGTCGGGGTTGCCGAGCAGGGCGACCAGGTAGGGGGCGTTCTTGGCCTCGACGGCGCAGGCGACGCGCACGTCGACCGGGAACGAGAAGCCGTCCTTCGAGCGGACGGAGACGGACCAGTCGGTGTTGCCCGAGGCCGCGGCCTGGGGCGCGGCGCGGACCGCGGCCGCCGCGCGGGCGGCCGGGGCGGGCGCCGGGGCGGGCTTGTTGTAGGTGTCCGCCTGGTAGGTGTAGGTCCGCTGGGTGGTCTTCACCACGGTGGGCACGTAGGCGTTCGTGTTCAGGTAATAGCCGCCGGGCGTCAGCGGCTCGGACCAGACGCCGATGTGGTCGCGCGGGACCAGCGGCACGCCGTTGACCAGGTCACCCTGGCCGTCGGCGGCGGTCCAGCGCTTGCCGGAGTTGCTCTTGATGACGACGACCGTGCCGGCCGCGACCTGCAGGGCGGGGATGGCCGTGACCTCGTGCAGCGCCGTGTTGTAGCGGTAGGTGCCGGGCGTGAGGATGGTGGTCTGCGGGCCGCGGCGGCCGCCCTTGGCGAGGAAGGTGGTGGGATTGAGCATGTCCTGCGCGCTTTCCCAGGCCGGCGCGAACATCTCGTTCTCCGGCAGCGGCTGGCCGTCGCGCGCGGTGACAAAGCCGACCTGGCCGGACGGCACGGTGATCACGCGGTCGATGCGCACCTGGTAGGTGAAGGGATAGAAGCCGAAGTGCCAGCCGGGGCCGAGGATCTCGGCCTGCGGGCCCATCTCGCCGGCCCGGGCGATGATCTGGCCGGTCGGCAGCGGGTTGCCGAAGAATTGCTTGTGCACGATGCCGACCTCGTCCTGGTCGATGACGACCGACGAGCCGACCACGAGCCCGAAGCCGAACAGCGAGAATGCGAGCACGACCAGCGCGCCGCGGCCGGCGGCCGGCAGCGTGAGGACGAAAGAGGCGCCCAGCGCGACGATCGCGAGCACCGTGAAGAAGAGGATCAAGGCCATGTGTGTGCGGAGTTGAGGTTCTGCCCGGACGGGCGAAACGGGTCTGTAACGCCGGCAGCAAAGCGCACCGCGCCCGGCCAGTCGAGCCCGGAGGGGCCGGCACGAAACGCTCCTCCCGATTATAATAAACGCGCACGGCAAGCATTTGCCGGCTCCACCCGCCGGGCGGGAGGTCACTGTAACCACATGAAGCTGCTCTCCTGTTGTCCCTACTGGCCGCTCAAGGACGGCCTGCCCGCGAGTTTCCCACCGCTGGGCCGCCAGGTGTCCTGCGAGGTCGCGATCATCGGCGCGGGCATCACCGGCGCCTTGATGGCCTGGCATCTGGCGGAGGCCGGGATCAGCACCGTGGTCCTGGACCGGCGCGAGGCGGCGCATGGCAGCACGGCCGGCAGCACGGCGCTGTTGCAATATGAGATCGACCTGCCGCTGCACCGCCTGGCCCGGCGGCTCGGCGCGGCGCGCGCCGAGCGCGCCTATCACGGCTGCCTTGGCGCCGTGCACGGCCTCGGCCGCCTGGTGAAGCAACTCAACCTGGACGTCGGCTTCGCCCCCAAGGGCAGCGTGCTGCTGGCCCGCCACCGCGCGCACGTGCCGGCGTTGCGCCGCGAGTTCCTGGCGCGCCAGGCCGCGGGTTTTCCCGTCGAGTGGTGGCCGCGCGGCGAACTGGCCCGCCGCGGCAGCCTGCCCCAGCCGGCGGCCCTTTTTTCCCGCGCCGGCTCGGCCGCGCAGGTCGATGCCTATGCGTTCGCCTACGGCCTGCTCGCGGCGGCACGGCGGCGGGGGGCAGCGGTGCACGACCGCACCGCCGTGGCGCATCACCGCCTCACCGCGCGCGGGGTCGAGCTGGTGACGGACCGCGGGCACCGCGTCCGCGCACGCTGGCTGGTGGTGGCGTCGGGTTACGAGGCGGACCGGTTCCTGCCGGAAAAGGTCACAACGCTCCACAGCACCTATGCGCTGGCCAGCGAACCGGTCGCGGATTTCCCCGGCTGGCCCGCCGGGCTGCCGGTCATCTGGGAAACCGGCGACCCTTACCTCTACCTGCGCACCACGGAGGACCGGCGGATCATCCTGGGCGGCTACGACGAGCCGTTCCGCGATCCCGCGGCGCGCGACCGCCTGCTGCCCCGCAAGGTCGCTGCGCTGCGCCGGCGGTTCGCGCAGCTGTTTCCCCGCATCCCGCTCGAGGTCGCCACGGCGTGGGCGGGCACCTTTGGCAAAACGGCGGACGGCCTCCCGTTCATCGGCGGACATCCGGGCGTGCCCCGCACATGGTTCGCCCTCGGCTACGGGGGCAACGGCATCACCTACAGCCTGCTCGCCGCGGAACTCTTCCGCGACCGGCTGGCCGGAAACCCCGCGCGCGACGCCGACCTGTATGGCTTCGGCCGCCGGCCGGACCCGCTGGGCTGAGGACCCTTCAGACCGCCGCGTTCCTCGCGGCCTCCAGCTCTTCCCAGCGGGCGAACGCCGTGGCGTGCTCGCGCTCCACGAGCTCGAGCCGCTGCTTCACCTCGGCGAACCTGGCGGCCTCCTTCTTGTAGAAGGCCGGATCCGCCAACTTCGCGGTGAGCTCGGCCTGCTCCTGCTCGAGCGCCTCGATCCTCGCCGGGAGGGTCTCGAGTTCCTTCTGCTCCTTGCCGGAAAGTTTTTTGGCCGGCTTTTGGTGGAGCGGCTTGCCCTCAAGACGCTTCGGGGCTTCCGAACGCGTTGGGGGCAACGCGTTCCACCGCGCCGCCATCTTTTTCTTCTCGTTCTGCCAGTCGGTGTAGCCGCCGACGTAGTCGCCCAGTCGGCCGTCGCCCTCGAACACCAGCGTGCTCGTCACAACCTCGTCCAGGAATTCACGGTCATGACTCACCAACAGCAGCGTGCCCTGGAACTCGACGAGCAAATCTTCCAGCAGGTCGAGCGTCTCGGCGTCGAGGTCGTTGGTCGGCTCGTCGAGCACCAGCACGTTGGCCGGCTGCGTGAAAAGCCGCGCGAGCAGCAGGCGGTTGCGCTCGCCGCCGGAGAGCACGCGCGCCGGCGTGCGGGCCCGGGCCGGCTCGAAAAGGAAATCCTGCAGGTAGCTGATGACGTTCCGCGTGTGGCCTTCGATGGTCACCGTCGGGTTGCCGTTGGCGATGTTGTCGGCGACCGTCTTGTTGTCGTCGATCTGCGCACGCAGCTGGTCGAAGTAGACGACCTCGAGGTTTGTGCCGTGCTTGAGCGAGCCGCTGGTGGGCTGCAGCTGGCCGAGCAAAAGCTTGATGAGGGTCGTCTTGCCCGCGCCGTTGGGCCCGAGGATGCCGATCTTCTCGCCGCGCTGGATGACGGTGGAGAAGTCGCGGATGACGACCTTGCCGTCGGCCCACGCGTAGCTGACGTTCTGCGCCTCGATGACCTTCACGCCCGTGCGCTCGGCCTCGGTGACCTTGATGGTGGCGTTGCCGACGCGGTCGCGGCGGGCGCGGGCCTGGGCGCGCATGTCCTTCAGGGCGTTGATGCGGGCCGTGGCGCGGGACCGCTGGGCCTTCACGCCGCGGCGGATCCACTCCTCCTCCTGCGCCAGCTTCTTGTCGAAGAGCGCGCGCTGCCGCTCCTCGGCCTCCAGCACCTCCTGCTTGCGGACGAGGTAGGTGTCGTAGTCGCAGGCCCAGCCGGCAAGGCGGCCGCGGTCGAGCTCGACGATGCGCGAGGCGATCTTGCGGAGGAAGGCGCGGTCGTGGGTGATGAAGAGCAGCGTGGGTTTCTTCTCCAGCAGGAACTCCTCCAGCCACAGGATCGACTCGAGGTCGAGGTGGTTGGTCGGCTCGTCGAGCAGCAGCAGGTCGGGCTGCGCGGCCAGCGCGCGGGCCAGCAGGGCGCGGCGCTTCAGGCCGCCGGAGAGGGCGGAGAATTCCTGCGCGGGCGGCAGGCGGATGGCGTTGATCAGGTCCTCGACGCGGACGTCGCGCTCCCACTCCTCCTCGTGGTGGTCGTCGTTGGGGCGCAGGCCGGCGGCGACGATGTCGTGCACCGTGCCGGTCAGGTCGGTCGGGATTTCCTGCGTGAGCCGGCGGTAGACCGCGCCGGCCGGCCGGAAGACGTCGCCCGTGTCGGGCTTCATGTCGCCCATGATGACCTTCATGAGGGTGGACTTGCCCGCGCCGTTGCGCCCGAGCAGGCACACGCGCTCGCCCGCATCGACCTGGAAGTTGATTTTTTCCAGGATCGCGGGGCCGCCGAAGTGGAGGCTGACGTCGAGCAGGTTGAGCAATGAAGCCATGGGAATGGGCGAACGTAGGCCCCGCCCCGGCCGGTGCAACCCAAAGCTCGGGGATTTTTAACCACTAATCCTCACTAATGAGGCACTAATCCAAACATCGGGCTCAGAGCTGCTTGATGACTTGGCCCGATCCTCTTCATTCGGTTCCCAGTCCGCTGATTAGTGATCCCTGAGTGTGGATTAGTGGTTAAAACAGAACTCCGGTTGACTCCACCGCCGGCCTCCCTGCACTCTCCGCCCGTGACGACGACCGCCCAACCTCCCTTTCACCAGACCCTGCGCTGGCTGGCCACCCATGCCCGTTTCCCCGCGCAGCGTTTGCCGGAAAAGGCGGAGCTGCTGGTGCTGATCGCCACGGCCGCGGCCACCGAGGAAAGCAACGCCGCCGGCAAGCCGGCCAACGCGATCCTGATCAAGAACAAGACCTTCGCGGCCCAGATTCGCAGCTACACCGCCCAGCGCCGGCGCGCCCACATCACCTGCGACAACAGCGCCAAGACCTAGGCGCCCGGAAACATCCCCCCGGCGCCCACCCCCGCGCGAATGACGCCGTCCAAGGCCAGTGGCTCCACCCCGCCGCCCGCGTCCGTTCCGGGCTCCCGGATTGAGTCACTCGATGCTTTTCGCGGGGCGTGCGCGCTGGCGGTTTTCCTGACGCACTGGTTCCTTTGGGCAAATTTCCGGCCCGCGGGTGAAACGGAGCGCCTGTTCCATGACTGCCTCGACACCGCCTACCAGGTGTTCGGCCTCCTCACCTGGAACAGCAACGGCCATCATCCGGCCGTGCTCGGTTTTTTCGTGTTGAGCGGCTTCTGCATCCACGCCTCGCGGGCGCGGCGGACGGCGGGCGGGGGAGCGGCACCGGATTGGCGCCGGTATTTCGTGAGCCGGGGGCGCCGCATCCTGCCGGTTTATTGGTGGGGCACCCTCCTGGGCGTGGGGCTCATGGCCCTGCAGGCAACCTGGCCCTCCGGCAACCCCATCCTGGCCGCCCACGTGGCCGGCGACTTGCGTGACCTGGTGGTCCGGCTGTTCGCCGTCACCGCGGTCGTGCCCGGGGATGTCATCCTGGGCAATTGGTCGCTCAACACCGTGTCCTCGGAAATCGCCATCTATGCACTTTACCCGCTCCTGTTCATCGGCACCCGCCGGCTGGGCGGGTGGCCGCTGCTGGCGGGCCTGATCGCGCTGCAGTTTGTCGCGCTGGCCTTGCTGCCGTATTTTCCCATGCATTGGATTTTCGGCACGCCGCTGATGATGGGGGCCTACTGGTATCTCGGCATGCTGGCGGCCGAGTGGCATTTCAAGGGGGGCCGCCCGGTGCCAGCCTGGGTTCTGCTGCCCGCCTGGGGCTTGTTCCTGGCACTGCGCGGCCTCCCCTACTCTCCCGTCACCTTTGTCTTGGTGCAACTGATCCGCGCGGCGGGTTTCACCGTGCTGCTGCTCTGGCTGGTGGGCCGGGAAACCCGTTTTCCCTTTTTTGTCGGCAACCGGCCGCTCCGCTTTCTGCGCTGGGTGGGTCAGGGCAGTTACAGCCTCTACGCCGTTCATCCGCCTGTCATCATGGCGACCACGTGGGCCCTGGGCAACCTGACCGGCATCCGGAGCAACACCGTCCAGCTGTTGCTCACCTTGCTGACCACGGTGCTCGCCACGGTGCTAACCTATCGGTTCATCGAGCGGCCATATCTCGTTTCCGCAAGGAAGGATCCCGTTCCGAAGGCCGCCTGACGCCCGCCGCGGGCCTGATCGTTTTTCCGGCCCGACTGCAGACAAACCGGCTGCCGGGCGGCGCTTAAAGGCAGCGCGGCGCACCGCGCCTGCCCACCCCCACCCATGGATATCCTCACGTCCGCCTTCCGGCAGCTGCGCGCCCACGCGGCGTTCAGCGCGCTCATCATCGCCCTGCTCGCCCTCGGCATCGGCGCCAACACCGCCATCTTCGGCGTCGTCCACGCCGTCCTGCTCAAGCCCCTGCCCTACCCCGAGCCCGGCGACCTTGTGCTGGTCCGCAAGGTCCCGCGCGACCCCGCCGCCCAGATCCCCGGCAACGGCGACATGATGCCGGACAATGAATTCCTCGCGCTCACCGAGGCCGTGCCCAAGTCCTTCCGCGCCCTGGCGGGCTACCGCAACAATTCCGCCACGCTGTCGCGCGGCGACGGCGCCGTCCGCGTGCCCTCGGCCGCGGTCACCGGCGGGTTCTTTCCGCTGCTCGGCGTCAGCGCGTGGCGCGGCCGGCTCTTTGACGAGAACGACCTCAAGCCCGGCGCCCCGCCGACCACCGTGCTCAGCCACGCGGCGTGGCAGGCGCGCTTCAACGGCGAGGATAGCGCACTCGGCCAGGTCGTGAAGCTCGACGACGTGGCGCACACCGTGATCGGCGTGCTGCCGGCCTCGTTCGAGTTCACCGACCCGGTGCAGTTCTGGCGGCCGCTGCCCGTCGCCCCGAACGCACCCGGCCAGCTGCGCATCACCATGATCCGCGTCTTCGGCCGGCTGCTGCCCGGCACCCCGCTCGACGTCGCCGGACGCGAGCTCGACGGGATCTCCGATCGCTTCTGGAACAACCTGACCGCCGGCTTCAGCGGCCCCGGCCCGCAGCCGGCCAATGGGGGCGGGGTGCCCCCACCCCGCGGCGAGCAGCGTGTCATCGCCGGTTCCGCCGGTGCTCAGCCCAACCAGCCCAATGTAGGGCCGGCGCTCGTCGCCGCGCCTCGCCCGCAATCCGGTCCGCCGACAAGCAGTGACCCTACAGCCCAAGCTAACGCCACCCCCAACCGCCAGGTGGTCGCCGTCCCCTCCGCTGGTCCCGGCGGCCCGCGCTTCCGCCCGCCCTTCGCCGACGCCGTGAGCTCGCTCGTGCCGCTGCAGGAGCAACTCGTGAAGCAATCGCGCACCACCCTCTGGCTGCTGCTCGGGGCCGTGGGTTTCGTCCTCCTCATCGCCTGCGCCAACATCGCCAACCTCCAGCTGGCCCGCGCCGCCGGCCGCAAGCGCGACAGCGCCGTCCGGGCCGCGCTCGGCGCCTCGCCCCTCCGGCTCGCGCTGGAACTGCTCGCCGAAAACCTGCTGCTGGCGCTCGCGGGCGGCTTGCTCGGCGTGCTGCTCGCCTGGTGGGGCACGCAGGGACTGACGGCGTGGCTCGCGGACTACCTGCCGCGGATCAACCCGGTCGGCCTCGACGCCTCCGTGCTCGGCTTCGCCGTGCTGCTGGCCGTCGTGGCGGGCCTCGGCTTCGGCCTCGCTCCCGCCTGGTCGGGGAGCCGCGTGGACCTGCTCGAAACCCTCAAGGAAGGCGGCCACCAGAGTTCCCCCGCCGGCCACCGCTGGCGGCAGGGCCTCGTCGCCCTCGAGGTCGCCCTCGCGCTCGTGCTGGCCGTCAACACCGGCCTCCTGGTGAAGAGCATCTACCAGCTTTACAGCACCGAGCTCGGCTACCGCACCAGCGACGTGCTCACCGCCAACCTCGCCCTGCCGCGCCGCTATGGCACGCCCGTCCAGCAGCGTGACTTCGCCAACCGCTGGCTCGAGGGCCTGGCCGCCCTGCCGGGCGTCAAGGCCGCGTCCCTCACCGACGCGCCGCCGCTTTCGGCCTACTCGCAGGTGGTCTTCTCGTCCACCACCCAGGGCTCCTCCGCGGCCAATGCCTCCGCCGGCAGCGCCCCGCGCTCGATGGCGGTGGCCGGTGTGACGCCGGACTTCTTCCGCGCCACCGGCATCGCGCTGCGCCAGGGCCGGTTCTTCACCGCGCAGGACGGCGCCGACGCCCCGGTCGTGGCGATCGTGAACGAGTCCTTTGTGAAGCAATACTATCCGGAGGGCATCACCCTGGGCGCGCAGATCACCGGACCGGTCAACCCCGGCGCGCATGGCGGGAAGCCGTCCACCGCCGCGGTCGTCGGCGTCGTCGCCGACGTGCGCCCGCGCGGCTTTGAGAGCAGCGCCCAGCCGCTGGCCTATTTCCCCCTCGAGCAGCAGCCGCGCACGCGGCTGTCCGCCGTGCTCCAGTTCGAGGGCGACGCGGCCGCCCTCGGCCGCGCCGTCACCGCCGCCACGCACAAGCTCGATGCCGAGCTCGCCCTGGACCAGCCGTCCACCCTCGAGCAGCAGATTTCCCGGCAAACCGCGCCGCGACGGATCACCCTGATGCTCACGGGCGCCTTCGCGCTCACCGCCGTCATCCTTGCCGCGCTCGGCATCTTCGGCGTCATGAGCTACACCGTGACCCAGCGCACGCAGGAGATCGGCGTGCGCATGGCGCTCGGCGCCGACGCCGGCATGATCCTGCGCTGGATGCTGCGTTACGGCGGACTGGCCGTGGGCGCGGGGCTCGTGGCCGGGCTCGGCCTGACCTTCGCCACCAGCAAGCTGCTGACCACGCTGCTCACGGGCGTCACTGCGCTCGATCCGCTGGTGATCGCCGCCGGCATGGCGGGCCTCGCCCTGATCGGCCTGATCGCCTGCCTGCTGCCGGCGCGCCGCGCGACCCGGGTGAACCCCGTGGAGGCGTTGCGCAGCGAGTAGACCGCGCGAGGTTTACCGTCAGTGTAACCGCCGCTCGCCTAATCGGCGGCTTCGGGCTTGGCTTCCCCCATGCCCCGCCCCCTCCGCTGGTTGACCGGCCTCCTGCTTGCCGGCCTGTCCCTCAACGCCCAAAGCACGACATCATCCCTCGCCGGCGAATGGCGCTTCGCCCTCGACCGGGCCGACGCCGGGGTGACCGAGGCCTGGTTCAACCGCGACCTGCCCGATCGCATCACCCTGCCGGGGGTCCTGCAGGCGCAGGGCTATGGCAATGACATCGCCACCGACACGCCCTGGGTCGTCGCGCTGGGTGATGCGTGGTGGAAGCTCCAGCCTGCCGAACTGCGCGATAAGTTCTCCCAGCCCGGCCGCGTCGAGGTGCCATTCCTCGCACAACCGCCCAAGCACTACCTCGGCGCCGCGTGGTATCAGCGCGACATCGAGATCCCCGCCGGCTGGGCCGGCCGCCGGCTCGCGCTCTTTCTCGAACGGCCGCGCTGGGAGACCACCGTCTGGCTCGACGGCAACAGGATCGGCTCGAACAACAGCCTGGTTGCACCCCACGAGTTCGAACTGGGCCGGCCCGCGCCGGGAAGGCACCGGCTGACCATCCGCATCGACAACCGCCAGATCGTCCGCGATCCGCGGAACGACGGCCACGGCGTGGACAGCCACGCCATCTCCGACGCCCTCGGCAGCACGTGGAACGGCATTGCCGGGCGGATCGAGTTGCAGGCCACGACGCCGGTCTGGATCCACGACGCACAGGTGTTTCCCAACGTCGAAAGGAAATCCGCCCGGATCAAGGTGACCCTCGGCAACGCCTCGGGCGCGGCCGGCTCGGGCACGATCAACGCCGGTGGCCATTCAACCGCGATCAAGTGGGATGAATATGGCGGCTGGGCCGAGCTCGAGGTGCCGCTCGGCGCGGACGCGCGCCCCTGGGATGAATTCGCCCCGACCTTGCAGCAGTTGACCGTGACCCTCAAAGGCCCCGACGCAGACGACACGCGCACCGTCACCTTCGGCCTCCGCCAGATCACCCGGAACGGCAAGGACCTCGTCCTCAACGGTCGCGTCGTCAACCTGCGCACCACACACTTCGGCGGCGACTTCCCGCTCACGGGTTATCCCGCGATGGACGTCGAGTCGTGGCGCAAGATCATCCGCGCCTGCCAGGCGCACGGACTCAACGGCATGCGTTTCCACTCGTGGTGCCCGCCCGGGGCCGCGTTCACCGCGGCCGACGAGCTCGGCTTCTACCTCCAACCCGAGCTCGGCCTGTGGGTGCCGTTCAACCCGGGCAGCACCTACACGAAATACATGGAGGAGGAGACACCGCGCCTCCTGCGCGCCTACGGCAACCACGCGTCGTTCGTCCTGTTCTCGCCGGGCAACGAGCCCGCCGGCAACTATGAACAGGTCACGCCCGCCTGGGCGAAGGCCTGGTTTGAGCAGGACCCGCGCCGGCTCTACTCCGCCGGCACCGGCTGGTTCCGCCGCGGCCAGGTCGAGGGCGGCGCCCAGTTCGCCGTGCTCGTCCGCTACGGCAAGGATCCGCGCAACATGGCCGACCTGCGGGGCACCGACGGCTGGTTCGGCGGCGACTACCGCGCCGCGCTCGGGAATGTCGGCATCCCCGTCCTCGCCCACGAGAACGGCCAGTGGTGCTCCTACCCCGACTTTGACGTGATCAAGAAATTCACCGGCTACCTGCGGCCGTCGAACTACAATATCTTCCGCCACATCGCGGAACAGACCGGCGTGCTCGAATACAACCGGGCCTTCGCCCGCGCCTCGGGCCGCTTCCAGCTGATGTGCTACAAGGAGGAGATCGAGGCCAACCTGCGCACCCCCGGCCTGGCCGGCTTCCAGCTGCTCGACCTGCACGACTACCTCGGCCAGGGCACCGCGCTCATCGGCCTGCTCGATGCCTTCTGGGAATCCAAGGGCTATGTCACGCCGCAGGAGTTCCGCCGCTTCAGCGGTCCCACCGTCCCGCTCGCCCGCCTCGCGCAGCGCACCTTCACCACCGCGGAGACGCTCATCGCCGACGTAGAGCTCTACCACTTTGGCGCCAAACCCCTCACGCAGGCCGCGGCGTATTGGGAAGTCGTCGACGCGTCCGGCCTCACCGTGGCCGGCGGCGATTTTGCGCCGCGGGACGTCCCGATCGGCAAGAACCTCCCGCTCGGCCGGATCGCGCTCGCGCTGGACCGGCTGCCCGCCCCCGCCGCCTACAAACTCATCGTCAGCTTCAAGGACGACACCGATGCCGGCAACGACTGGAACTTCTGGCTCTACCCCGCCGTCATCGACCCCGCCCCGCCCGCCGCGGTGCTGGTCACGGACAAGTGGGCCGAGGCCGAGGCGCGCCTCGCCGCCGGCGGCCGCGTCGTCTTCACGCCGACCGCGGCCGACCTCGATCCCGCGCGCAGCCCGCCGATGAAGCGCGTGCCGGTTTTCTGGAACATCCAGATGACCGTGCGTCCGCCGCGGAACAACACGCCGCGCTTCGACGCCATGCTCGGCCTGCTCGCCGACCCGGCGCACGCCGCTCTCGCGCAATTCCCCACCACCGAGGCGTGCGACTGGCAGTGGACTCCGCTCATCGACAATGTCCGCTCGGTCAACCTCACCGGCGCCCCGCGCGAGCTGAAGCCCATCGTCGCGGCCATCGACGACTGGAACCGCAACTGGCGGCTCGGCGTGATCTTCGAGTGCGCGGTCGGCCCCGGCCGCCTGCTCGTCTCCGCCATCCCGCTCGATGGCCAGACGCCCGGCGCCCGGCAGCTGCGCCGGTCGCTGCTCGACTATGCCGCGAGTGACAAATTCAAGCCCGCCGCCCAACTCACGACCGGGCAAGTCAGGGCCCTCTGGACCCGCGGCCAGGCCGCGACCGGCCAGCCCGCCGAACGTGCGTTCGACCCCGACCTCGACGACGGCACGAAGCGGCCGGTGCCGAAGGCATAAGGCAGGGCGTGGACTCCGCCCCGCGCCCCGGCGGCGAAGCGATATACCGCCCCACCTGTCACTTCTTATCCACGCTGAACTTCCCCGCCCCGGCGGCAAACAGCACGAGGTAGCCGCCGAAATACAGCCAGGCCAGTTCACCCTTGGCAAAGGCGGCGCCGTTCACGACGAAGAACGCCACGCCCATCGTGAACGCCAGGATCAGCGCCGCCCAGCGCGTCCACAGCCCGAGCACGAGCAGCACCGAGCACCCCACCTCGGCGAGGATGGTGAGCAGGAAACTCGGCACCTCGCCGATGCCGAGCGGGTCGAGGAAAGATGTCTTGCCCGAGAACAACGCGGCCAGCTTGCCCCAGCCGTGGAGCCACACCATCGAGACACCGAGCCAGAGCCGGAGCACCAGCAGACCCGCGTCCGGGCTGCTCGCGATGAATTCAAGGCGGAGAAACTTTTGCATGGGGTTGCCGGCAGTGTGCACGACTTTTCCGGCCCTGCAATCCTCTCATTGGAGGCGGGGCCATCAGCCCCGTCAGGCATGGGCCCGCCAACAACGGCTCGGCTGTTTTTTGTTGCATACGCAACTATCTGCTTGTTTCCGCCCGCCCGCCGGCTAATGTGTCCTCATGCCAGCCACCAATCCACCCATCGCCGCCGGGACCCGCATCGGCCACGTCCACCTGAAAGTCGCCGACCTGACGCGCGCACTCGGCTTCTACGTCGGTGTGCTCGGCTTCCAGCTCATGCAAAAATATGGTGCGCAGGCGGCGTTCATCTCCGCCGGCGGTTACCACCACCACATCGGGCTCAACACCTGGGAAAGCCTCGGCGGGACGCCGCCGCCCCCGGGTCACACCGGGCTTTTCCACACGGCCATCCTCTACCCCACCCGCGCCGCGCTGGCTGACGCCCTGCGCCGGCTCATCGCCGCGCAGATCCCGCTCGACGGCGCCTCCGACCACGGCGTGAGCGAGGCGCTCTACCTGCGCGACCCCGACGGCAACGGCGTCGAACTCTACTGGGATCGCCCCCAGTCCGAGTGGCCGCGCGACGCGAAGGGCGGGCTCGCGATGATGACCGCGCGACTGGACTTGGAAAATCTCCTGTCCGAGCGTTGATCGGAGCCTCGTTCCCGTTTTCAAGACCGGACGAAAACGAAACCGATAGAAAAGCGGGAACAAGGATAAGCCGCACTCCGGGCTCGCCAGCCGGGCGGCCGCGTGGCTGGCTCGGCGGCCATGTCGCGCGTGCTGACCCTGCTCACGAACGCTTTTCCGGTGTGGGTGCTGACCGGCGGCATCATCGCGCTTTTCCAGCCCGAGTGGTTCACGTGGTTCAGCGGCCCGTGGATCGTGTGGGGGCTCGCCGTCATCATGCTCGGCATGGGGCTGACGCTGACCTTTGACGATTTCCGCGCCGTCGGCCGGATGCCGCGGGCCGTGGCCCTGGGCTTCGTGGCGCAGTTCACCATCATGCCCCTGCTCGGCTGGCTCATGGGCCGGCTCTTCCAACTGCCCACCCCTTTCGCCGTCGGGCTGATCCTGGTGGCCTGCTGTCCGGGTGGCACGGCTTCCAATGTCGTGACCTATCTCGCCAAGGCCAACGTCTGCCTCTCGGTCGTGATGACGATGTGCTCCACCTTCGCGGCCGTGATCATGACGCCGCTGCTGACCTCCTGGCTGGCGGGCACGCTGGTGCGGGTGGACGCGTGGGGCCTGTTCTGGAGCACCTGCCAGGTCGTGATCCTGCCGGTCGTGCTCGGTCTGTGGATCAACCGCCTGGCCCCGCGGCTCGTGCAACGGGCCCAGCTGATCCTGCCGCTGGTCTCGGTCGTCGTCATCGCCCTCATCTGCGCCAGCATCATCGGCGGCAGCGCCGCCGCCGTGCGCGCCGCCGGCCTGCCGTTGCTCGGCGCGGTGTTCTGCCTGCATGCCGGCGGCTTCGCCCTCGGTTATATCGCCACCCGGCTGCTGCGTTTCGAGGAGACCGCCGCCCGCACCGTCTCGATCGAGGTCGGCATGCAGAATTCCGGCCTCGGCGTCGTGCTGGCGCGCAAACATTTCGCGGACCCGCTGACGGCGGTGCCCTGCGCCATCTCCAGCGTGTTCCACTCCGTGATCGGCAGCGTGCTCGCCGGGTGGTGGCGCTGGCGCAGCCGGCCGGCGCGTTAATTCAGGCCCAGTTCCGCCAGCGCGGGCGCCCAGTGCATCTCGCCGCCGCCGAAGCGCCCGACCAGTCCGTCGGCCGCGGCCTGCAGGCGTTCGTGGCGCCGGGCGAAAGCCTCGTCCGTCTCGTCCGGGCTCTCGATCAGCAGGAAGCTGACGAGCGTGCGGCGGGGGGACAGCGCCACGACCCGGATGGGCGTGAGCCGGAATCGCTCGGGTGAGGCACCGGCGCGGAAATCAATCACGCCGGTGCCGGCGCTCGTCTCCATGTCGACCACCTGCTCGCCCTCGGACGTCAGCGCCCACCAGCGGCCGCGCTGCAACATGAGGCGCTCGCACCAGTTCGCCGTCCATTTGGGCAGGTTCTCAATGTCGGCCAGGAAATTGAAAACAATGTCGCGCGGGGCGGCCACGCTGACGGTGATGGGCTGGATGTTCATGGGGTTTTGGTATCGGGTCTGCGGGTGAAAAGGCAGCGGACATTCAGCTTTTTTTGTGGTGGATGATGAGCGAGTTGCCGTCGGGATCCGCGATGATGGCCATCGCGCAGAAGCCGGTGTCCATCGGCCCGAGGTTGAACTTCACCCCGGCGGCCTGCAGGTCGGCCACGGCCGCCGCGAAGTCCGCCACTTCCAGCGCCAGCGAGGGCCCGTCCGGCGAAGGCTTCCACTGACCGGACGACATGTTCGATATCCCCAGCGTGCCGCCGCCGATCTCGTATTCGATCCACTGTTTGCCCTCGTGGTCGAAGATCGTGGCGGTCCTGAGCCCCAACAAGCCCTCATAGAAGGCGCGG
This sequence comes from Lacunisphaera sp., assembly GCA_041917235.1. GTDB lineage: Bacteria > Verrucomicrobiota > Verrucomicrobiia > Opitutales > Opitutaceae > Lacunisphaera. Next base: position 88,064 of record JAYRXZ010000006.1, read on the forward strand.
GCGCGCGGCATGTCGGTGACGGGATAACCCGTGTAGGCGATGGCCGTGATGTTGATCATGGGAAAATCATTTCGCGGGTTCGGCCGGCAACGGCAACGATGCCTGGCCGAAGACATATTTCCAGCCGGCCGGCGTGCGCACGTAGGTGTCGCTGAACCACACCTTGTAATCGAAGGCCTGGCCGCCGCCGGTCGTGCCCTTGCACCACAGCAGCGCCGTGACGACGGCGGTGTCGCCCCAGACGCGCACCTGCTGCGTGCCCGGCACCTCGTCCTGCTGCTCGTAGAGGCGCTCCTTCTTTTGCGCGGACACGATATGATCCTGTTTCGTGAAGACCCGGCCCCGGCCGGTGACGAGCACCATGTCGTCAGCCAGGTGGCGCGCGATGGTGGCGGCATCGTTGTGCTTCACGGCGGCCTGGAACTCGGTGTCGAGCGCCGCGATGATCCGGGCGTCATCGACGGCCACGGCATCGGCGGTGGCCGGAGCGAGGGTGAAGGCCAGGCCGGCGGTGAGGAGGCCCAGCACGGGGCCGGAGCGGAAAGCGGGGTGGTTGAGCATGCCCCATCCTACCAGAAGCTCCTGACAACCCTATGTCAGGAGCGGCCAGGCCCGCCTATTTCGCGTGCAGGCGCGCGATTTTCTCGGCCTCGGCGCGCACCAAGGCTCGCAATTTTGCCGGCGCCAGCGCCTCGGCGCGGTCGCCAAATGACAACAGCCACCGCGCCATCCATTCGAGCGACCAGGCGTAGAGCGCGAATTCCGCGCCGCCGTCGCGCGTCTTTTCCTCGATGAGCGTGGCGTAACTCTCGCGCTGCGCGCGTTCCTGCGCCGTGCGATGGAACCACACGCGCACCGGCAGGGTTTTCTCCCGGGCGGAGGATTCCTCCATGTGCTGCTTGAACGAGAATCCCTCGCGCACCTCAAATTTCTCCGGGATGAGCTCCAGTCGGCGGATGCGGTCGATTCGGAAATGCCGGTAATCCGCCCGCAGCCGGCACCACGCGACCAGCGTCCACGCGCCGCCGTAGAAAACCACACCCAGCGGTTCCACGTCGCGCGCCGTCTCCTCCGCGCGCTCCTGCCCCTGATAGCTCAGGCGCAGCACGCGCCGCAGCACCACGCCCTGCTGCACCGGCAGCAGCCAGCGCTGATCCGCCGCCGGCGGCGAGCCCCGCCGCGACGACTGGCCATAGACCACCGTGCGCGCCACCAGCCGCTCGACGTGATCCTGCCGGTCGCGCGGCAGCACGGCGCGGAGCTTGTCGAGCGCCGACATCATCGGCGCCTGCAACGAGGCGTCGGTGAACTGTTTCACCAGTTCGCCGCCGACGAACAGGGACACCGCCTCCTCGGCCGTGAACATCACCGGCGGGAGCTGGTAGCCTTTCAACAGGCTGTAACCGACGCCCGCCTCGCCGGAAATGGGCACGCCCGCCTCGCCGAGCGCGGCGATGTCGCGGTAGACCGTCCGCTCCGTGATGTCGAAACGCTCCGCCAGTTCGGACGCGCGCACGACGCGCCGCCCCTGCAGGTGCAACACCATCGCGACAAGCCGGTCCGTGCGGTTCATTGCCGGCCGAAGATGCCGTCTCCGCCCGGCCTGCCAATCTGTTTTTACGCGCGGCCGCCCCGCACTTCCGGCCGTTCCCGGCCTCCCCCGCCCGGTCGCGCCCGCCGGTCGGCCGGCGTCCTCACGCCCGCTTCGTCACCGTCCGCATGACCTCCACGAAATTTGTCGCCAGTTGCGAATGTGCGCCCTGCCGCCAGACCGCCAAGATCCGCACCTGCAGATCATCGCCCTCCTCCTTGATCCGCCGGAACGTGATGTGGTTCTCGCTCCGGATCAGCGGCAGCAACAGGGAGATCCCTTGGTCGCCCGCGATCATCGCGATCAGCGATTCCGATCCGTTCACGCGCCGCAGCGGCCGGTGTTTGATGCCCCGCGCGGCAAACATGCTCTGGATCTTCTGCCCGTGCAGGCTGTGCCGCTCCATCTCGCCGACATACAGGAGTGGCTCGGCGGCGATCTCCGTCAGCGAAACCTTCGTTGATCGCGCCAGCCGGTGCCCGGGGCTCATCGCCACCGCGACCCGTGACTCCAGCACCTCGACCGCCTGCAGTCCCTGCGGCAACGCCGTGGGCGGCTCCACGGAAAAACACACCTGCACCTCCCCCGCCTGCAACGCCGCCAGTTGATCCGGCAGGCTCAGCTCATGCAAATTGACCTCGACCTGCGGATACTTGGCCCGGAAGGCCAGCAACGTCGCCGGCAGGAATACCGCCGAGATCGCGCCGAGATTGCCCACCGTCAGCCGGCCGCTGCGCCCGGCCGCCGCCTCCCGCGCCGCCGCCGCCGCCATCTCCACCCGTTCGAGAATATCCCGCACCTCCTCCAGCAACACCACCCCGGCATCCGTAAGCATCACGCCGCTGGTGTTGCGATCCAGCAAGCGCGCGCCCACCGCGTGCTCGAGATCCTTGATCTGCTTGCTCAGCGCCGGCTGCGCCACCCGCAACTGTTCGGCCGCGCGGCGGAAATTCAGCGCCTCCGCCACCGCTACAAAATATCGCAAATGCCTCAGTTCCACTCCGACCCCTGATATCCGAAAGTTATCAGCCCGCAAACAACAAAGTAATACCGCCTTTCGCTATCTGCGCTATTCTCGGCGCATGTCTGTCCTGCCCAGCCACGATCCCGCCCGCACCGCGCTGCTCTCCGCCGCGCGGGGTTGCTCGCCGGACGTCAGGCGCCAGTGCCACGCCCTCCTCGCACTCGTGGACACCTGCCAGGCGCTCAGCCAGTGGCTCCGCCGCGATCTCGCCCGCAGCAACCTGACCGAGCCCGGTTTCCGTCTGCTGGCCCACGTCATCGGGCACGCCCCGGCCGATCTCACCCCGAGTGAAATTTCAACCGAACTCGGCCTGCCCCGCCAACTCATCGCCGCCACCCTCGGCCGGCTTGAAGTTTCCGGCCTGGTCGCCCGCGAGCGCAACGCGCATGATCGCCGCACCTTTACCTTGAAAGCCACCCCCAAGGGTCGCCGGGTCTTTTCCGCCGCTTTGCAACATTGCTTGCGGGCGATCGGCCGCATTATGTCTCCCCTCGAACCCCAGGAGCTCGTCCGGCTCGACCACCTGTGCGCCCAACTGCGCGAAAACTCTCTTCAAACCGCCTCCCGTTAATCCCGTTTAATCCCGCCATGCAATCCGCCCTCCCCCCCCGCACCCGCCCGACCCGCTCCATCGTCCTGGCCTTCGCCTCCGTCGCTGGAGTCCTGATCCTGGCCGGTTGCGGCAAAAAGACATCCGCGCCGCAAGGCGCTCCCGCCGCCCTCGAAGCCCACGTGCTGGTCATCCAGCCCACCAGCGCCGCCCTCTCGCGGGAGCTGCCCGGCCGCACCTCCGCCTACCGGATCGCGGAGGTTCGCGCCCGGATCAGCGGCATCGTCCAAAAACGCCTTTTCACCGAAGGCGCCGACGTGAAGGCCGGCGACACGCTTTTCGAGATCGACCCGGCGCCGTATCAGGCAGCCCTGGACAGTGCCCGCGCCACCCTCGCCAAGGCCCAGGCCGGCCTCGCCTCCGCCGGCGCGCAGGCTGAACGCTACAAGGATCTCGTCGCCAGTGACGCCGTCTCGAAGCAGTCCTACGATGACGCCATCGCCAATCAGCTTTCCGCCACCGCCGATGTCGCCGCCGCCGCCGCCGCCGTGCAGACCGCCGAGATCAACCTCGGCTACACCCGCGTCACCTCGCCTCTTTCCGGCCGCATCGGCCGCGCCGAGGTCACCGAAGGCGCCTACGTGCAGCAAAGCTCCGCCACCTTGCTCGCCACCGTGCAGCAACTCGACCCGCTCTACGTCGATCTCAACCAATCCGCCGCCGAAGTCCTGCAACTCAAGGAGGCCCACGCCGCCGGCCGGCTGCAGCGCAGCGGCGAAGGCGGCGCGAAATTCACCCTGACCCTCGACGGCGGCCAGGCCTACGCCCAGCCCGGCGCGTTGGAATTTTCCGACGTCTCCGTCAACTCCACGACCGGCACCGTCCTGCTTCGCGGCACCGTGCCCAATCCTCGGCTCGACCTCCTCCCGGGCATGTTCGTCCGCGCCCGCCTGGAAGAAGGTGTCGCCACCGATGCCATCCTCGTCCCGCAGGCCGTCGTCAGCCGCAATGCCGCTGGCCAGGCCACGGTGCTCGTCGTCGGCGCCGAGCAAAAAGTGGAAAGCCGCGTGCTGACCGTCTCCCGCACGGTCGGCGACCAGTGGCTGGTCACCGCCGGCCTCAAGCCCGGCGATCAGGTTATCCTCGATAATCGCCAGAAGCTGCGTCCCGGCTCCCCCGTCAAGCCGGTCGTCCAGGCCGCTGCCCCCGCCAAAAGCTGAGATCTGCCTCTCCAGATCCCAAACCCTAGATCCTAGACCCTCCTTTCCCTTTCCGTCATGGCCCGCTTTTTCATCGACCGCCCCATCTTTGCATGGGTCATCGCCATCGTCATCATGGTGGCTGGCATCATCTCCATCCGATCCCTCCCGATCGCGCAGTATCCGAACATCGCGCCGCCGCAGATCGCCATCGCCGCCAGCTATCCCGGCGCCTCCGCCCAGACCGTCGAGGACTCCGTGACCCAGGTCATCGAACAGCGCATGAGCGGTATCGACCGTTTGCGCTACATGGAGTCCTCCAGTGACTCCGCCGGCAACGTCAGCATCACCATCACTTTCGACGCCGGCACCGACCCCGACATCGCCCAGGTGCAGGTGCAGAACAAGCTCGCCCTGGCCACCCCGCTCCTCCCGCAGGAAGTGCAACAGCTCGGCGTGCGGGTGACCAAGTCCGTCCGCAACTTCCTCCTCGTGGTTGGCTTCCGTTCCACTGACGGCAGCATGACCGCCACCGATATCGGTGATTTCGTTTCCAGTCGCATCCAGGATCCGCTCAGCCGCGTGCCGGGCGTCGGCGACATCCAAAGCTTCGCCAACCAATATGCGATGCGCATCTGGCTCCGGCCCGACAAGCTCCAGACCTACGGGCTCATGCCCTCCGATGTGAGCGCAGCAATCCGGGCCCAGAACGCCCAGGTCTCCGCCGGTCAGCTCGGCGCCGAGCCGGCCGTCCCCGGCCAGATGCTCAACGCCACCATCACCGCGCAGACCCGCCTCGAGACCGCCGAGCAATTCGATAACATCCTGATCCGCGTCAATCCCGACGGCTCCCAGATCCGCCTGCGCGATGTCGCCCGGGTCGAACTCGGCTCCGAAGGCTACGATCGTATCTCCCGCTTCAACGCCCTGCCCGCCGCGGGCATTGCCATCCGGCCCGCCACCGGGGCCAACGCGCTCGAAGCCGTCGCCGCCATTCGGGCCAAGATCGACGAGCTCAAGCCCTTCTTCCCTGCGGGCCTCGAGGTCGTCTACCCGCTCGACACCACGCCCTTTGTGCGCCTCTCCGTCGAGGAGGTCGTCAAGACCCTCGTCGAGGCCGTCATCCTCGTGTTCCTGGTGATGTATCTGTTTCTCCAAAATTTCCGCGCCACCCTCATCCCGACCATCGCGGTGCCGGTCGTGCTGCTCGGCACGTTCGCCATCATGGCCGCAGCCGGCTTCTCCATCAACACGCTCACGCTCTTCGGCGTCGTGCTCGCCATCGGCCTGCTGGTCGACGACGCCATCGTCGTCGTCGAAAACGTCGAGCGCGTGATGACCGAGGAAGGCCTCTCGCCCAAGGAGGCCACCCGGAAATCCATGACCCAGATCACCGGCGCGCTCGTCGGCATCGCCATGGTGCTCTCCGCCGTGTTCATCCCCATGGCGTTCTTCGGCGGCTCGACCGGCGTGATCTACCGCCAGTTCTCCATCACGATCGTCTCCGCCATGGCACTCTCCGTCCTCGTGGCGATTGTCCTCACCCCCGCCCTCTGCGCGACGTTGCTCAAACCCGCCGCCGCCGGCGAGCACCACGAAAAACGCGGCTTCTTCGGCTGGTTCAACCGTTTCTTTGATCGCAGCACCAATCGCTATGCCAACGGCGTCACCCGCCTCCTCCACCGCACCGGCCGCACCCTCCTCATTTATGTGCTCATCCTCGGTGGTCTCATCTACCTCTTCGGCCGGATCCCTACCGGCTTCCTCCCCGACGAGGATCAGGGCATCATGTTTGCCCAGGCCCAATTGCCGCCTGGCGCCACCACCGCGCAGACTCAAGCCGTCCTGGAAAGGATCGAGCATCACTTTCTCGTCGACGAAAAGGACAACGTCGAAGGCATGTTCGGCGTCACCGGCTTCAGTTTCTCCGGCTTCGGCCAGAACCAGGCCTTCGCCTTCATCCGCCTGAAAGACTGGGAGCATCGCTCACGCCCTGATCAGAAGGTCAAGGCCATCTCGGGCCGTGCCATGGCCAAGTTCTCCCAATTCAAGGACTCCTTCGCCTTCGCGTTCGCGCCGCCTGCCGTGCTCGAACTCGGCACCGCCAGCGGCTTCGACCTGCGCCTCACCGACAACGGCTCCAACGGCCACAATGCCCTCATCGCCGCCCGCAACCAGCTCCTCGGCATGGCGGCCGCCGACCCGCGCCTGCGCAGCGTCCGGCCCAACGGCCTCGACGACACCCCGCAGTTCCGCCTCGATATCGACCAGGAGAAAGCCTCCGCCCTCGGCATCTCGCTCGCCGACATCAACTCGACGCTCTCCGCCGCGTGGGGCTCCTCCTACGTCAACGACTTCATCGACCGCGGCCGCATCAAAAAAGTCTACCTCCAGGCCGACGCGCCCTACCGCATGATGCCCGAGGACATCGGCCGCTGGTATGTCCGCAGCAGCACCGGCACGATGGTTCCGTTCTCCAGCTTCAGCAGCGCCCACTGGATCCTCGGCTCGCCCAAACTCGAACGCTTCAACGGCTCGCCGTCCGTCTCCATCCAAGGTGAGCCCGCCCCCGGCTACAGCTCCGGTGCCGCCATGGAGGCCATGACTGAGCTGGCCGCCAAGCTGCCCCCCGGCTTCGGCCTTGAGTGGGCCGGCCTCTCCTACGAGGAACGTCTCTCCGGCTCGCAGGGCCCCGCCCTCTACGCGATCTCGCTCCTCATCGTCTTCCTCTGCCTCGCGGCCCTCTACGAAAGCTGGTCCATCCCGGCCTCCGTTCTGCTCATCGTGCCGCTCGGCGTCATCGGCACCTTGCTCGCCGCCTGGTTCACCGGCCTGCCCAACGACGTTTATTTCCAGGTCGGCCTTCTCACCATCGTCGGCCTCTCGGCCAAGAACGCCATCCTCATCGTCGAGTTTGCCAAGGAGGGCTACGACCGCGGCATGGGCTTGCTCGAGGCCGCCGTGCACGCGGCCCGCCAGCGCCTGCGGCCGATCCTCATGACCTCGCTCGCCTTCGGCCTCGGCGTGCTCCCGCTTGCCATCGCTTCCGGCGCCGGTTCCGGCAGCCAAAACGCCATCGGCATCGGCGTCCTCGGCGGCACCTTCACCGCCACCGCCCTCGGCATCTTCTTCGTGCCCGTCTTCTTCGTCGTCGTGCTCCGCCTCTTCCGCGTGAAATCCACGGCCGCCACCACCTCTTCCAAGTAAGATCCCATTCCGTCTCATGAGAGCCCTCAGTCCCATTCTCCTCAGCCTCGCCCTCGCCGGCTGCTCGCTCGCGCCCCAATACGAGCGTCCCGCCTCGCCCGTCGCCACCACCTTCCCGACCACTCCGGCCGCGCCCGCCACCCCGACGGGCCCGGCCGCCGCCGATCTGGCCTGGGACAAGTTCTTCCAGGACGCCCGCCTGCAAGCCGTGATCCGCGCCGCCCTCGAGCACAACCGCGACCTGCGGGTCGCCGCGCTCAACGTCGAACGCGTCCGCGCGCTCTACAACATCCAGCGCACCGCCCTCATCCCCAGCCTCAATGCGACCGCCGACGGTTCGCGCCGCCGCACCCCGGGCGACCTGTCCGGCACCGGCCGCCCGGCCATCAGTTCGTCCTATCAGATCGGCCTGGAGATTCCTTCCTACGAACTCGATTTCTTCGGCCGCGTGACGAGCCTCCGCGATCAGGTGCTGCAACAATACCTCGCCACCGAGGCCGCGCAACGCAGCTCCCAGCTCAGCCTCATCTCCAGCGTCGCCCGCCAGTATTTCACCGTCCTGGCCACGGAGGAACAACTCGAGCTCGCCCACCAGACCCTCGCGGCCGCCGAGCGCTCCTACGAGCTCAACCGCAAATCCTTCAACGCCGGCGTCGCCTCGGAGCTCGACCTCCGCACCGCCGAGGCGCAGCGCGAATCCGTGCGCGCCAGCACCGCCTCCCTTGAACAGTCGCGCGACCTCGCCCAGAACGCGCTGGCGCTCCTCGTCGGCACCACCCTGCCCGCCGACCTGCCGGCGCCCGGCACGCTCGCGACGCAGAACCTGATCGAGGATCTGCCCGCCGGCCTGCCCTCCGACCTGCTCGCCCGCCGGCCCGACATCCTCGCCGCCGAACACACCCTGCAGGCCGCCAACGCCAACATCGGGGTCGCCCGCGCCGCGTTTTTCCCCTCGGTCAAGCTCACGGCCTTCGGCGGCACCGCCAGCTCCGAACTCTCCGGCCTGTTTGACAGCGGCTCCAAGGCCTGGAGCTTCGCGCCGTCGGTCAGCCTGCCGATCTTTGCGGCCGGCCGTAACAAGGCCCAGCTCAACGTCGCCAAGATCGAAACCCGCATCGAAGTGGCCAACTACGAGAAGGCGATCCAGACCGCCTTTCGCGAAGTGTCCGACGCTCTCGCCGTGCGCCGCACCATCGGCACCCAGATCGACGCGCAGACCGCCCGCACCGCCGCCGCCCAGCGCCGCTATGAGCTCACCGAAAGCCGCTACAAGGCCGGTGTGGACAGCTTTCTCTCGCTCCTGCTCGCGCAGCAGGAACTGTTCAGCGCCCAACAGCAGCTCATCTCAGCCCGCCTCTCGCGCCTCGACAACCTGACCACGCTCTACGGCGCCCTCGGCGGCGGCTGGTCCGAGCCGACCGCGGCCACGGCCACCCAGTAAGCCGACCACGCCCCGCCATGCTCTCCCCGGCCCTCTTCCACCGCCTGCGCGCCGCCCAGCGCCGTTCCGTCCGTGAACAGGAAATCCTGTCCGGCCGGAATTGGATCCTGATCTGCGCCCTCGCTCACCTGCTGGCGGCGGTCTATCCGGCCTTTCTCCTCTTCACCGTGATCTGGCTCGACACGCCATCGCCGAGCCAGCACCTGCACCCAGGGTTCACCCTCGCATCCACCGTGTTCACGGGCATCGTGCTTCTCGGGTTCTGGTGGTGGGCCCGCTACGCGCCCTATCGCGGCGCGCTCGCGGCCCTCGTCGTCTACCTCATCATTCAAGGCATCATCGCCACGCTCGATCCCCGCCAGCTCCTAATCGGCGCCACGCTCAAGGCCCTGATCATCCTCGGGCTCGTGCAAGCCGTGCGCACCGGCTTCCGCCGCCACCGTCCGCAATGAACGCCCCCGCCCAATCCCCGCTCGTGGCCGAGCCGGCCGCGACCACGCCCGACGCCGGCCCGCAGCACTTTGCCGGCCCGCTCACTTGGTTTGTCTTTATCAGTTGCACCTTGGCCGCCTTCGGCGCCGCGCTGCTGTTCTATCAGCAGGACGGTGTGGTCTGGCCGCTCGCCGCCCTCATCGGGTTTGTCTGCATCGCCATCTTCGCCGCCGTCCGCCTCCTCGTCCGCCGCCGCTGTCATGAAACGCTGCCCGCCAGCCGCGATGTGCTCACCGGCGCGCTCGGCTTCGAGCTTCACTACACCTGTCGCGATGTGGCCGCCACGGTCTTTCTTCATCCCGATCACGTGACTCCCGGTCATCCGACGCAGGTTCTGTGTTTTGTGGAGAACTACGCCTCGCGCCAGCGCATCGCCTGTTTCCGCATCGGCCCGCATCCCGAGCTGGGCCTGCCCGCCGCCCACTCCGTGGCCCTCCACCTCGCCGCCGGTCAGGCCGCCGTTTATATTCTGCCGCTCGAGGTCAACCGCACATTGTCTCCCGGCGCGCATGATTTGCCCGTCACTCTCTGCGTGCAGAATCCCGCCGGTGACGGCTTCCGCCTGCCCGGCACCTCGCGGCGGCTGCACGACTTGTGGAGCGTTCGTTTCGCCGCCCCATTCACGCTGCCACAGCATGGCGCCGAACCCGACACGGTCACGCCATCCCTCGGGGCGGCCCGCTACCTCAGCCTTGCCGCCGTCGACTCACCGACCCTCCATCTTGAGGCGCTGGAGTCGGTGCTCACCCGCCGGCCTTGATCCCTGCGGCGAGGTGGTTTCGGCCAATCGCCGCGAAGTGTGGTGATCAATTTCCGGGCTATGTTCACTCCAAGATTTTTGTCCCCAGGATCGAGAGCGAGCCAGGGGGTTCTGACTTGATCGAGTCGAGCTTGCTCGCAACTCAGGGTGCTTCTGGGCGCGAACAAGCGCGATACCACAATTTCCACTGCATGCCTCTGGCTGAAAACGCCCGCCTCTCCGGGTTTGCCAACCGGCCGGCGTGGTTTATGACACAGCCATGATTCGCGCTACATCCTCCCTCCGCGGTGCCGCCGTTGCGGCGCTGCTGGCCGCCTCCGTTTCGTTCGCCGCCGATGCCAACCCCACGCAGGAACGCGCCGACCGTTTCCTGCTCCTCGTCAACTCGGCCTACAAGTCCCTCGTCACCCTCGAAGGCAACGCCCAATGGAAAGCCCTCACCGACGTCTCCCCCGTCCACGACGCCGGCTCCGAGGCAGCCAGCAAGGCCCGCGCCGCCTTCACCGGCGATCCTGTCCTCATCAACGAGGCCAAGGCGCTCCTCCTCCAACGCCACGAGCTGAACGAACTCACCGTCCGCGAACTCCAGCAGCTGCTCCTCGCCGCCGCCGAGGGCCCGATGACCAACCCCCAACTCGTCGCCGACCGCATCGACGCCGAGGTCGCGCAGGCCTCCACACTCAACGGCTTCGAGTTCAAGCTGGCCGGAAAACCGATCACGGTGAACGAAATCGACAACCTCCTCAACGCGAGCACCGATCTCGCGGCCCGGCAGGCTGTCTGGGAGGCCTCCAAGGAATCCGGCCAGGCCCTCAAGCCCGGCCTCGTGAAACTCCGCGACCTCCGCAACGGCGTCGCGCGGGAACTCGATTATCCCGACTACTTCGCCCTGCAGGTCGCCGGCTACGGCATGACGACCGAGGAGATGATCAAGCTGCAGGACGACTTCATGCGCGAGCTGCGTCCGCTCTACCTGCAGCTCCACACCTGGGTGAAATACAAGCTCGCCGAGAAATACGGCCAGCCCGTGCCCAAGCGCATCCCCGCCCACTGGATCAACAACCGCTGGTCGCAGGAATGGGGCGGCCTCGCCGAGGGCGCCGACCTCACGACATTCTTCAAGGACAGGACGCCCGAGTGGGTCGCCCGCTCCTCCGAACAGTTCTACGTCGGCCTCGGCTTCCCGAAGCTGCCGCAATCCTTCTGGGACAAATCCGACCTCTACTCCGTCCCCGCCGGCGACAAGCGCAAGAAAAACACCCACGCCTCCGCCTGGCACGTCGACCTCGAGAACGACCTGCGCTCGCTGCAAAGCATCGAGGCCAACCCCTGGTGGTTCACGACCAATCACCATGAGTTCGGCCACATCTATTATTTTATCAGCTACACCCGGCCCGAGGTGCCGGCCCTGCTTCGCACCGGCGCCAACCCGGCCTTCCACGAGGGTTTCGGCGAACTGACCGCCCTCGCCTCCGGCATGGCGCCCTACCTCAAGTCGCTCGGCGTCCTGCCCGCCGACTTCAAGGTCGATGAAAACGCCTTCCTCCTCAACAACGCCCTCGTCCCCGGCGTGCCGTTTATCTTCTGGTCGTCCGGCGTCATGGCACACTGGGAGGCCGACATCTACGCGAAGAACCTGCCCGCCGACCAGTGGAACGCCCGCTGGTGGCAATACGTCCGCGACTTCCAGGGCGTCGAACCCCCGACCGAACGCGGCGAGGAATGGTGCGACGCTGCGACGAAGACCCACATCAACGACACGCCCTGCTACTATTACAGCTACGCCATCGCGCAGGTCTTCAAATACCAGCTCAACGACTACATCGCGAAAAACATCCTCAAGCAGCCCCCGCAGAGCTGCAATTACGCGAACAACAAAGAAGTCGGCGACTTCCTCCGCCAGATCATGGCGAAGGGCAAGACCGAGGACTGGCGCAAAGTCATCAAGGAAGCCACCGGCGAGGAACTCAGCACGCGCGCCATGGTGGAATACTACGCCCCGCTGATGAAGTGGCTGCAGGAACAGAACAAGGGCCGCCAGATCGGCTGGGATTGATTCAATCTTTTGGAGTGCCGGTCTCCAGACCGGCCGCGGTCAACCGGGAGTCCGACCCTCCACCCCACCCGCCCCATTAGTCCATCAAATCGAACCCCGGCCCGCGCCGGGGTTTTTCTTATACTGGTCCCGGTGTATCTCCCTCGGAAATGGCAAGAAATGCGCCTTTTCCGACAAGCCCAGCCTTTACCAATCCGCGCTTGTAAGACATAGTATTGTCTATGGTCAGTCCTTCTACCCCAGGACCCCTGGACGCTTCGCAGCGCCTCTCGGGTGAAACCCCATCCATCCCCGACGTTGTCATCCGGCTCGCGGGCAATTCCCAGGACGGCATCCAGGCCGTCGGCGGTTTCCTCGCCCGCCTCGCCGGCCGCTCCGACCAGGAGGTCATGACCTACATGACCATCCCGTCGACCATCTCCGGCGGCCCCTCCATCTTCCAGGTTCGCATGGGCTCCGGCGAGATCCTCTCGTCCGGCGACCGCGCCGACGTGCTCGTGGCCTTCTACCAGCACAGCTACGAGAGCCACCGCGCCTCGCTCCGCCCCGGCGGCGTGCTCCTCTACGACACCGACCACGTCACCCCGAATCCCGACGACAAGGACATCACCGCCGTCGGCATCCCGATGACCTCCGCGACCGTCGAGGCCGTCGGCGGCTCGACCAAGGAAAAGGGCAAGAACATCTACGTGCTCGGCCTGCTCACCCGCATGTTCGACCTCGATGTGCCGAAGCTCAGCCAGCTCATCAAGGAGCGCTTCGCCGGCAAGAACGAGGACATCGTGCGCAACGCCATGCTGGCCTTCGACGCCGGCTACGCCTACCCCGCCGAGAACCTCCGCTACCGCCTCGACAAGGCCGCCGCGCCCGCCGCCGGCGCCCGCCCGCAGGTCACCACCGACGGCAACACCGCCCTCGCCTACGGCCTGATCGCCGCCGGCGTCCGCCACGGCGCCGCCTACCCGATCACCCCGTGGTCCTCCATCATGGAGACCCTCCGCGTCGAGCTGCCGAAATACGGCGGCATCTTCGTGCAGTGCGAGGACGAGATCGCCGCCGCCTCCACCGCGCTCGGCTTCGCCTACGGCGGCCACCTCGCCATCACCGGTTCCTCCGGCCCCGGCCTCTCCCTCAAGATGGAGGCCCTCGGCTGGGCCACCATGGCCGAGATGCCCCTCATCGTCGTCAACATCCAGCGCGGCGGCCCGTCCACCGGCATGCCGACCAACATCGAGCAGAGCGACCTGATGCAGGCCATCTACGGCTCGCACGGCGACTGCCCGCGCGTCGTGCTCGCCCCGAAGAACGTCGAGGACTGTTTCTACGTCGCCCTCGAGGCCGGCCGCATCGCCCGCGAATACAGCACGCCGGTCATCATCCTCTCCGACCAGGCCATCGCCACCCGCATCGAGGCCTTCCCGGAGCCCGAGCTCGCCAAGCTCATGGGCCCGACCAAACCCGACGTCCGTCCGCGCGACGCCTCCTTCAAGCCCTACCCGCTCGACCAGGCCACCCACCACGCGCCCCCGGGCTCCGTGATGGGCTCCGGCAAATACCCGACCGTCACCGGCCTCGAGCACGACGAGCTCGGCCACCCGACCGCCAATCCCGGCCTGCACATGAAGATGACGGCCAAGCGCCGCGAAAAGCTGAAGAAGCTCGCCTCGACCCTGCCGGCCCCCGAGCTGGCCGGCGATCATTCCGGCGACGTCCTCCTCGTCGGCTGGGGCTGCACCTACGGCCCGATCCGCGAGGCCATGGGCCGCCTGCGCGGCGCCGGCGCCAAGGTCGGCCACATGCAGCTGCGCCACATCCACCCGCTCGCCCCGGGCCTCGCCGAGACCTTCGCCCGCTACCAGCACATCATCGTGGTCGAGATCAACGACGAGGGCCTCTACGGCTACGGCCAGCTCACCACCCTCCTCCGCGGCTGCTTCTGCAACCCCGCCATCGAGAGCATCACGAAGACCGACGGCCTCACCTACAAGGTCAGCGAGATCGTCGAGCGCGTCGCCAAGAAGCTCGGCCTCGCCGACACCACCGTCGGCATGCGCAAGCAAAGCGTCCTCGCCATCCCGGCCCGCAGCTAAACCCCCAATCCTTTCCTCCCATGTCCACTGTTGCCGTTCCCCCTCCCGCCCCGGGCGCCCCGCTGACCAAGAAGGCCCTGACCGCCGACCACCCGACGTGGTGCCCCGGCTGCGGCGACTTCGCCGTGCTGGCCTCGTTCTACAAGGTCCTCGAGAAGCTCAACTACCCGCAGGAGAAGATCGTCACTTTCGCCGGCATCGGCTGCTCCTCGCGCTTCCCGTATTTCGTCAACACCCACGGCGGCCACTACATCCACGGCCGGTCCCTGCCCTTCGCCGCCGGCATCTCGCTCGGCCGCGACGACCTGCATGTGTTTGTGTTCGGCGGTGACGGCGACGGCTTCTCCATCGGCGGCAACCACCTCGTCCACACCGCCCGCAAGAACCCGCGTCTGACCTACGTCATCATGGACAACTCGGTCTACGGCCTGACGAAAAAGCAGACCTCCCCGACCTCGCCGCTCGGCTTCAAGTCCAAGACCGATCCCTGGGGCGCCTTCGACCAGCCGATCAACCCGATGCGCACGCTCCTCAACAGCGGCGCCACCTTCGTCGCCCGCTCGCACGCCACCCAGGTCAACCACATGGTCGACATGATGCTCCGCGCGGCCAACCACGACGGCTTCTCGGTCGTCGAGATCCTGTCCGAGTGCGTCGAGTTCTTCGAGGGCGCCTTCGACGGCGCCAACCCCCGCAAGGGCGGCGCCTGGCAGACCATCGACCTCAAGAAGAACGACGGCACGCCCGAGGACGCCCTGCGCCACGACCCGACCGACGAGATCGCGGCCTTCAAGCTCGCCTCCGAGCCCTGGCCCGGGAAGTTCGGCGTGTTCTACGAGAACAAGACCCGCCCGACCAAGAACGCCCTCGAGCAGAAGCTCATCGCCACCACCCGCGAGAAGACCAAGAACGCCTCCGACCTGGAGCTGCTCTCGAAGACCTTCGCCCGGATGCGCTGAGCCGGCAGGGCGCGTTATCCCTGACGCGCCGTCTTCGCCCCGGCTTCGGCCGGGGCTTTTTATTGCCCTCCCGTCACCACCGCGAAAAACGTCGTTGCTTCCGGGCAAGACCGGATGCCATTTTGGGCCCAGCCGGAATTGTCCGGGTCACCTTAAAACTAAAATTCCGTCAGCTCTCCATTTCTCCTTCGGGAGATGGGCCATGGAGAAAACCATCATCCTTTGTCCGCAATGCGGACAGCGGCTCGCGCAGCTATTGGGCGAGATCGGTCAGCGCCGCCGGCTTAAAGCCCTCGGCGAGGCCCGCGTGCGCACGGCGAAGAACGCGCTGGGCGAGGAACTCGCCTCGATCATCTGCCCGAAGTGCAAGGCGGAGAAGCAGATCAACCCCGCCCACTGGCTCGGCGACCGCTGAGGACGGTTTTTGTTTTCGACCCCGGCGCCGCGGGCTGCTTGGCTCCGCCTGCATGTCGAAGGTTTACTTCTATTACTCGGCGATGAACGCCGGCAAATCGACCGTCCTGCTCCAGTCGAGCTACAACTACCATGAGCGGGGGATGCGCACCCTCCTCTTCACCCCGGCCATCGACACCCGCGCGGGCATCGGCAAGGTCAAGTCCCGCATCGGGCTTGAGGCCGAGGCCATGGCCCTGCCGGCCGACGAGGACATCTACGCCCACGTGAAGTCGGCCCACGCCGCCCAGCCCGTCGCCTGCGTGCTCATCGACGAGGCCCAGTTCCTCACCCGCCGGCAGGTCGAGCAATTGACCGAGATCGCCGATCAGCTCCGCATCCCCGTCCTGTGCTACGGCCTGCGCACCGACTTCCAGGCCCAGCTCTTCCCCGGCAGCGCGGCGCTGCTGGCGCTGGCCGACAACCTCATCGAGCTGAAAACCATCTGCCACTGCGGCCGCAAGGCCACGATGAACCTGCGCGTCGGTCCCGACGGCCGCGGCCTGAAGGAGGGAGCCCAGGTCGAGATCGGCGGCAACGAGCGCTACGTCGCGATGTGCCGCCGCCACTACAAGGAAGCCCTGGCGTGATCTGATTTTTGCACAGGAGGTAACAGGGAAAACAGAGTTCCCTATCCCTCCCCTCCGTTACCTCCTGTGAAAATTCTCTCCCTCCTCGCCCTCACTTTCACTCTCACTTCCCCCATGTCCGCCGCCAGCCACCTCATCTTTCTCGGCACTTACACCAAGGACGGCAGCAAGGGCATCTACGCAGTGCGGCTCGACTCCGCCACCGGCGCGCTGGGCGAGCCCGTCGTGGCGGCCGAGACGCCCAACCCGACCTTCCTCGCCTGGCATCCCGACCACCGCGTGCTCTACGCCCTCGGCGAGGGCCCGGGGCCCGATGGCAAGACCAGCGGCGGCGCGGCGGCTTTCAGCTTCGACGCCGCCTCAGGCAAGCTCTCCCCGCTGAACACCCGCGGCGCCGGCGGTGGCAACACCACCATGCTCGCCCCCGACGCCACCGGCCGGATGCTCGTCACGGTCAGCTATGGCGGCGGCCAGGTCGCCTCCTATCCGCTCGCCGCCGACGGACGGATCGGCGAACGCACCTCCTTCATCCCGCAGGCCGGCCCGCTGGGCCCGAACAAGACCCGGCAGGACAAACCCCACCCGCACTCGGTGACCTTCTCGCCCGACAACCGCTTCGCCTTCGTCGCCGACCTCGGCCTCGACCGCGTGCTGGCCTACCGGGTCGATCCCGCCGCCGGCACGCTCACCCCGCACGACCCCGCGTTCATCCCGACCCCGCCCGGCTCGGGCCCGCGCCACACCAAGTTTTCCCGTGACGGAAAGTTCTTCTACATCCTGAACGAGATCGACGGCTCGATCAGCGCTTGCGCCTACGATGCCGCGCGCGGCGCCGGCACGCCCATCCAGCACATTTCCACCCTGCCCGCGGGCTTCGTCGTCACCGATCCCGACCGTGCCGCCGAGATCCGGATCCATCCGAACGGCAAATTCGTCTACGCCTCCAACCGCGGCCACGAGAGCATCGCGGTCTTCGCGATCCAGGCCGACGGCACGCTCAAGCTGGTCGAGATCACGCCCTGCGGCGGCAAGCACCCGCGCAACTTCGAACTCTCGCCCGACGGCAACTGGCTGGTCTGCGCCAACCAGAACAGCAACAACCTCGTCTCCTTCAAGGTCGATGCCGGCTCCGGCCGCCTGACCGCGACCGGCAGCACCGTCACCGTGCCGCAGGCCGTGTGCGTGTTGTTTGCGCCCTGAGCGGGGCGGCCGCTCAGAACCGGGCCGGGCCGTCCGGCTCGGGCCGCGGCGGCTTCATCATCAGCACCACGTAGTAGGCGCCGGCCACGAGGCCGACGCACACCAGCAGAAACCAGTCGCCCTTCTGCGTGTAGTAACTCTGCTTGCCCACCCAGCGCTGGTCGCGCGTCACCTCGAGGGTCTGCGCCCCGCGGAAATACACGCTGCCGGCGTCATTCTCCACCGTCGCGCGGATGTTGCCAAATTCGTCGATCCAGCCGCTCCAGCCGCCGTTGCCGACGCGGATGACGGGCCGGCGGGTCTCGATCGCGCGCAGCACCGAGTGCGCCGCGTGCTGGTAGGCCGCCCCGCCCTCGCCGAACCAGGCGTTGTTGGTCAGCACGGTCAGCACCTCGGCGCCGGCCAGGGCGCTCTCCCGTGCCAGCCCGGGAAAAATATCCTCGAAGCAGATCAGCACGCCGACCGGCACGCGGCGCGAGCCGACAGGCACGAGCAGCGGCGCGGCGTCGGTGCCGCGCTGGAAATCGCCGCCGATGGGCGCGAATTTTTCGATCCAGCCGAACACCGGCCGCAGCGGGATGTATTCGCCGAAGGGCACGAGCTTGCGCTTGGCGTAGCCGGTGCGCTCGAGGCCCGTGGTCGGGCTGACGACAAACGCGCCGTTATACCATTCCTCCGACTGGCCCGTCACCTGGGTGTAAACGGTGCCGAAGAGCAGCGGCTTCCGGGTGCGCTGGGCGACGGTCTCCAGCCAGGCCTGGACGTTGGGATCGCGATACAGCGCCCACGGTGTCACCGCCTCGGGCCAGATGATGAGCTGCGGTCCGCCGCGGCGGCTGGCGTCATAGGTCACCTGCTCGATCGTCTGCAGGACCTCGGTGGCGCGCGCGGCGTCCCATTTCTCGTTCTGCGGGATGTAGGGCTGCACCACGGCGGCGCGCACGAGGGGCTTGCGCTGCTGGTTGAAACTGTCGGCCAGGAAAGGGAACGAGCCGCCCATCAGCACGAGCAGCGCGACGGAGAACTCCGGCGTGCGCTTCTTGAAACCCGTCACGCCCTCGAAGAAGGCCCGATGCACGTAGGCGGCCGCGCCGAGGTTGAAGCAGATCAGGACGAACGAGGTCACGCCGGCGCCGCCATACGCCGCCACCTGCAGGATGAGGGGGCGCTGCCACTGGCTCGCCGCGAGCGGCAGCCACGGGAAGCCGCCGAAGACCACGCTGCGGAACCACTCCAGCACGACCCACAGCGCCGCCAGCCCGAACAGGGCGAAGATGCGCACCATGGCCTTGTGGCCCTTCAGGCGAGGAATGACCCACCACGCGGCGAGGAACCACGAGCCCACGAGCAGGCCGACGAACGGCCCGAGCAGGAACAGGCCGCCCCACGTGACGTTGTGCAACCAGCCAAGGATGAGCGTCCACGCCACCACCTGCGCCCCCAGCACGGTCCGCGCATACAGCCGGAACGCCGGCTGGCGGTAGGCCCAGAGCAGGGCCGGCAGGGCCAGCACGTAGGCGGCCTCGCCCGTGCTCACGGGCGGGAACGACACATAGGTCAGCAAGACCGTGAAACCGAATACCGCCAAAATCCACCCAAGGTTGGGATGCCGCTGCCACAGCGTCGGCCGCGGCTCGTAGGGATCAAAGGGCACGGAAGCGTCGGCGGCCATGGTCAGAGGGTGGGCAGCAGCGGCGGCAGCTCAACAAGGTTCGCCACCTGCCGGAAGCGCGGCCGGTCATGCGGCACCGTCTCGACGTGCTCGTGCTGCCAGGTGATGTGATACGGCACATGCACGCCGGCCCCGCCGAGCTCGAGGACGGGCAGGATGTCGGACTTGAGCGAGTTGCCGATCATGGCGAACTCATCGTGGGCCACGCCGTGGCGGCGCAGCACGCGCTCGTAGGCCGCGCGGTCCTTCTCGCTCAGGATCTCGATGGCATGGAAGTGCGCCGCGAGGCGCGACTCGTTGATCTTGCGCTCCTGGTGGTGCAGGTCGCCCTTGGTGATGAGCAGCAGCCGGTAGTCACGGGCGAGCGCCGGCACGATCTCGGCCACGCCGGGCAGCAGCTCGACCGGGTGCGCCAGCATCTCCTGGCCGAGTGCCAGGATCTCGCGGATCTCCTGCGCGCCGATGGCGCCCTTGGTCAGCTCGATGGCCGTCTCGGAGGCGCTGAGCATGAAACCCTTCACGCCATAGCCGTAGAGCGGCAGGTTGCGCATCTCGGTCCGGAAGAGGACGCGGTCCACCTCGGCGGCCGGGTGGTATTTCGCCAGCAGCGCGCGGTAACGCTGCTGGGCGCGGTCGAAGATGCTCTCGTTGTGCCAGAGCGTGTCGTCGGCATCGAAACCGATGATCTTGATCATGGTGCGTCGGAGATTGGGTTGCAGGGCGGGGTCACCGCACCCCGCCTCGGGCATGAATATGGTTTTCGCATGAAGGCGGGATACGGAGATCCCGCCCTACAAAACGCGTCAGCTCGCCCCGTGGCAGGTCTTGTATTTCTTGCCGGAACCGCAGGGGCACGGATCGTTGCGGCCGACCTTCGGCGCCTCGCGCCGGATGGTGACCGACGGCAGTTTGATGTCCTCGGCCGGCGCCGCGGGCGCGGCGTCCTCCCCGGCGGGGGCCGCGGCCTGGGTGGCGGCGGCGAGCGCGGTCGGCGCGGCGGCCGGGCCCTGCAGGCGGGCGGAGCGCGAGAGGATGGCGAAGAGGTTCTCGAAGGCGTCGCGGTTCGTCGCCGAGCGGAAGAGGCTCGTGCAGATCTGCAGGCGCACGTTGTTCATCAGCTCCTCGAAGAAGCGGAAGGCCTCGCCCTTGTATTCGGAGAGCGGGTCCTTCTGGCCGTAGCTGCGTAGGCCGATGGAGCGGCGGAGCTCCTCCATCTCGGTCAGGTGCTCCTGCCAGTGGTGGTCGATGGCGTTGATGACGATGTAGCGCTCGAGGCCGCCCAGCGCGGCCTGGTCCTCGACGGACTCCTTCAGCGCGTAGGCCTGCTTGATGCGCTCGACGAGCTCCTTGACGAGGGTGTCGAAGTCGCGGCGGCCGGAGAACTCCTCGACCTTGGCGCTGACGGGGAAGTGCGCGTTGAGCCAGCCGACGAGGCTCTCGACGTTGGCCGAGCCCGCGCCGCCCTTCTCGTCGAAGCCGGCGGACTCGAGGCGGGAGGCGACCTCCTCCTCGATCATCTCGAAGATGATGTCCTTCGGGCGCTCGCTGTGCAGGGCGCCGTTGCGGATGCCGTAGATGACCTCGCGCTGCTTGTTGAGCACGTCGTCATACTGGAGCAGGCGCTTGCGGATGGAGAAATTCTGCTGCTCGACCTTCTTCTGGGCCGACTCGATGGAGCGGTTGAGCCACGGGTGCTCGAGCTCCTCGCCCTCGTTCATCGCGCCCTCCATGATGCGGGAGGCCAGGTTGCCCTGGAGGAAGAGGCGCATCAGGTCGTCCTCGAGCGAGAGGAAGAACTTGGTCATGCCCGGGTCGCCCTGGCGGGAGCAGCGGCCGCGCAGCTGGCGGTCGATGCGGCGGGACTCGTGGCGCTCGGTGCCGACGACCAGCAGGCCGCCGAGCTCGCGGACGCCCTCGCCCAGCTTGATGTCGGTGCCGCGGCCGGCCATGTTGGTGGCGATCGTGACGGAGCCGCGGTGGCCGGCGCGCGCGACGATCTCGGCCTCCTGCTGGTGGAACTTGGCGTTGAGGACGGTGTGGATGACGCCCGCGCGCTTCAGCATGCGGCTGAGCACCTCGGACTGCTCGACGGTCACGGTGCCCACGAGCACGGGCTGCCCGCGCGCCTGGGCCTCCTGGATCTGCTTCACCACCGCGCCGTATTTGTCGCGGCGGGTCTTGAAAATGGAGTCGTTCTTGTCGACGCGGATGCAGGGCTTGTTCGTCGGGATCTGCGTGACGGCGAGCCGGTAGATCTCGTGGAACTCGGTGGCCTCGGTCTCAGCGGTGCCGGTCATGCCCGCGAGTTTCTCATACATGCGGAAGTAGTTCTGGATCGTGACCGTCGCGTAGGTGCGCGTCTCGCGCTCGATGGTGACGTTTTCCTTGGCCTCGACCGCCTGGTGCAGGCCGTCGGACCAGCGGCGGCCGGACATGATGCGGCCGGTGTTCTCGTCAACGATGACGACCTTGCCGTCCTGCACGACGTATTCGACGTCGCGCTCGTAGAGGGAGTAGGCGCGGAGCAGCTGGGACAGGGCGTGGATGTCCTCGGACACGACCTCGTAGCGCGACTGCGCCTCGCGCTTGGCGGCCTCCTTCTCCTCGGGGGTCTTGGCGGCGTCCTTCTCGATGTCGATGAAGGCGGTGGCGAGGTCCGGCAGCACGAAGGCGTCGGGGTCGTCGGGGCGGAGCTTCTTGCGGCCCACCTCGGTGAGGTCGGCCTGGTGGTTCTTCTCGTCGATGACGAAGAAGAGCTCTTCCTTCCACTTGTAAAGTTCCTCCTTGTTGAAGTCGGAGTGCATCTCGACGTCGGTCTTGTCGAGGAGCTTGCGCCACTCCGGATTCTCCTGGAGACGGAGCAGCAGCTTGTTCTTCGGCATGCCCAGCTTGACCTGGAGCATCTTCATCGCGGCGGTGTGCTTCTCGTCGGCGGTGGCGCCGGGCTTCTCGAGCAGATCGGAGGCCTCCTTGACGAGCCGGTTGATGAAGCGGAGCTGGGCGCTGACAAGCTGCTCGACGCCGGGCTTGAGGCGGGTGAACGGCTGCTCGCGCTCGATCGGGGCGGGACCGGAGATGATCAGCGGCGTGCGCGCCTCGTCCACGAGGATGGAGTCGATCTCGTCCACGATGCAGTAGAAGTGGTCGCGCTGGACCTGGTCCTCCTTGCGCGTGGCCATGCCGTTGTCGCGGAGGTAGTCGAAGCCGAACTCGGAGGCGGTGCCGTAGGTGATGTCGCGGTTATACATCTCGCGGCGGACCTCGGAGTGCATCTGCTGCTGGATGCAGCCGACGGTCAGGCCGAGGAAGCCGTAGAGGTGGCCCATCCACTCGGAGTCGCGGCGGGCGAGGTAGTCATTGACCGTGACGAGCTGGGCGTTCTTGCCGGTGAGGGCGTTAAGGTAGAGCGGGAGCGTGGCGACGAGGGTCTTGCCTTCGCCGGTCGCCATCTCGGCGATGCGGCCCTCGTGGAGGGTGATGCCGCCGATGAGCTGGACGTCGAAATGCACCATGTCCCACTTCAGCTGGTGGTCGCACACGGTGACCTCGCGGCCCACCATGCGGCGGGCGGCGTTTTTGACGGCGGCGAAGGCCTCGGGCAGGATGGCATCGAGCGTCTCGCCCTGCGCGACCCGGGCGCGGAATTCAACGGTCTTGGCGCGGAGCTGGTCGTCGGTCAGCGACTGGTAGGACTGCTCGAATTCGTTGATGCGCGCCACGATGGGGCGACATTTCTCGACGTATTTGCGGTGGTGCCGGCCGGCGAATTTCTGAAGGAGGAAGCTGAACATTGAAGGGGTGGAATGAAAACTACGCCCGGGACCTTGGCAAATGGCAAAATTTCGCCCCGGCCGGCTCCCGCAACCCGCTGGGCCCCAAGGCACCGGCGAAGAAAATTTGGTGGTTTGCATGCGGCCTGCTATCCGTAGGGTCTTCCCATCGCATGGCCACCTCCCGCCCCTCCCCCGCTGCCGCCCTCCCCGAAGCTTTCCGGCAGTATGCCACGGAAGGCTTTTTTGACGAGATGATGGCGCCCGACGGCACCGTCCGGCCGCACTACCGGCATTTCCTGAAACACTTCGGCGCGGTCAGCCCGGCCGACTTCGAGGCCAAGCGCCGCGCCGTCGACCTGGCGTTCCTGCGCCAGGGCGTGACCTTCAACGTCTACGGCGACTCGCAGGGCGCGGAGCGCATCTTCCCGTTCGACCTCGTGCCGCGCATCATCCCGGCCAACGAGTGGGAGAAGCTCGAGGCCGGCCTCGTCCAGCGCATCACCGCGCTCAACCTCTTCCTCCACGACATCTACCACGAGCAGCACATCCTGAACGACGGCACGATCCCGCCGCACTACGTGATGTCGGCGAAACATTTCCGCCGCGAGTTCGTGAACGTGAAGGTCCCGGGCGACATCTACATCCACATTTGCGGCACCGACATCATCCGTGACGACAAGGGCAACTACCTCGTGCTCGAGGACAACGCCCGCTGCCCGTCCGGTGTCAGCTACGTGCTGGAGAACCGCCGCGCCCTGAAGCGCACCTTCCCCGAGATCTTCGAGGCCGGCGGCGTGCGCCCGGTCGAGAACTACGCCGCCGAGCTGCTCAAGGTCCTCAACTTCTCCGCCCCCGCCGGCGTGGCCGAGCCGACCGTCGTGCTGCTCACGCCCGGCGCCTACAACTCCGCCTACTTCGAGCACACCTACCTCGCCCGCCAGATGGGCATCGAGATTGTCGAGGGCCGCGACCTGCTCGTCCGCGACCAGCACGTCTACATGCGCACGACCAAGGGCCTCCAGCCGGTGCACGTCATCTACCGCCGCATCGACGACGATTTCCTCGATCCCACCGTCTTCCGCAAAGACTCCGCCCTCGGCGTCCCCGGCCTCGTCAACGCCTACCGCGCCGGCAACGTCTCCCTCGCCAACTCCATCGGCACCGGCGTGGCGGACGACAAGGTCATGTATTATTTCGTCCCGCGCATCATCAAATACTACCTCGACCAGGAGCCGCTGCTGCCAAACGTCGAAACCTACCTCGCCAGCGAGGAAAAGGACCTGCAGTTCATGGTCGAGAACCTCGACAAGCTGGTGGTCAAGGCCGCCAACGAGGCCGGCGGCTACGGCATGCTGATGGGCCCGCACGCCACCCAGGCCGAGCGCGACGATTTCCGCCAGCGCATCCTCGCCGACCCGCGCAACTACATCGGCCAGCCGATGATCTCGCTCTCCCGCCATCCCACGCACTCCGACGGCGAGGGCTTTGCCGGCCGGCACATCGACCTGCGTCCCTTCATCCTCTACGGCGAGAAGACCACCATCATCCCCGGCGGCCTCACCCGCGTCGCCCTCCGCAAGGGCTCGCTTGTCGTCAACTCCTCCCAGGGTGGTGGCAGCAAGGAGACCTGGGTGCTCTACGGGAACCACTGAGCCATGCTATCCCGCGTCGCCAACTCCCTCTACTGGATGAGCCGCTACATCGAGCGCGCCGAGAACATCGCGCGCCTCGTGGACGTGAACCTCCAGCTCCTGCTCGATTTCCGGAGCCTCGACGACCACGCGCTCGACGCGCACTGGATCCCCATCGTCCAGAGCTCGGGCGACGAGGAGCTGTTCCGCAAGCTGCACCCGCGCGCCACCGGCCACTCGGTGACCGAGTTCCTCGTCTTCGCGGCCGACAATCCCAACTCCATCGTCTCCTCCATCGGCCAGGCCCGCGAGAACGCGCGCATGGTGCGCGACCAGGTCACCGCCGAGCTGTGGGAGGAACTCAACCGCCTCTACCTGTTCCTGCACTCGCCGCGTGCCCGCGAGCTCTGGCGCGAGAATCCCTCCGACTTCTTCCTCACCATCCGCAACGGCTCGCTGCTGCTCCAGGGCCTGACCGACGCCACCGTCGTGCGCAACGAGGGCTGGTTCTTCATCCAGTGCGGCCGCTACCTTGAGCGCGCCGACAAGACCTCCCGCATCCTCGACGTCCGCCACGCCTCCCTGCCCGCGCAGGGCACGCCAACCGGCACCCCCAGCCAGGCGGACGCGCTCGGCTGGGCGGCCGTGCTCCGCTCCTGCAGCGCGTGGGACGCCTACAAGGCCCTGCACGGCGCCGAGGTGCAGCCGGCGATGGTCGCCGAGTTCCTGCTGCTCTCCGACGAGTTCCCGCGCTCCGTGCGCTTCTGCGTGCGCCACCTCAACAACGCCCTGCGCCGCATCTCGGGCGTGCACGAGGGCCGGTTCAGCAACGACGCCGAGAAGCTCGCCGGCCGGCTCCTCGCCGAGTTCCAGTTCAGCACGGCCGACGACATTTTTGACATCGGCCTCCACACCTACATCGATGTGGCGCAGGCGAAGCTGAACGCCATCGGCGACGCGCTCTTCCAGGCCTACATCTTCCAGCCCTTCCAAACCCCCGAGGAACACGAGCTCCGCCAGCAGGAGGAGCAGCAGCAGCAGTCCCCCGCCCCCGTTCCGTCGCCGCGCGCATGAAACTCCACATTTTGCACCGCACCCGCTTCAGCTACGGAGCGAGCGTGCGGGAAAGCTTCAACGAGGCCCGCCTGCAGCCGGTCACCACCGACGGCCAGACCTGCCACAGCTTCCTCCTCAAGGTGCTGCCGACCTCGAAGCTGTCGCACTACCTCGATTTCTACCTGAACTACGTGCACCTGTTCGAGATCACGCAGGCGCACACCGAGCTGACGGTGGAGGCCAACTCGACCGTGACGACGCCCGACGTGCCCGGCCTCGCCGCCGGCGCCACGCCCTCGCCGCTCGACCAGATCGGCGCGTGCGCCCGGCTCGACCGCTGCTACGACTTCCTCCAGTCCAGCACCTACGTCGAGGTCGGCGCCGACCTGTGGCGCCTCGCGGTCGATGCGACCGCCGGCCAGACCGACGCCTGGCAGGCCGCGCAGGCCATCATGCGTTTCATCCACCGCGAGTTCCGCTACCAGCCCGCCGCGACGCACGTGCACACGCACATGCGCGACGTGCTGACGGCCCGCGCCGGCGTCTGCCAGGATTTCGCGCACGTCATGCTCGGGCTTTGCCGGGCGATGAAGATGCCCGCCCGCTACGTCAGCGGCTACCTCTACAACGGCCCGGCGGACCAGCTGAAGGGCGCACAGGCCAGCCACGCGTGGGTCGAGGTCTACGTTCCCGGCCACGGCTGGTGGGGCCTCGATCCCACGAACAACCGGCAGCCCGACGGCCACTATGTGAAGGTCGCGGTCGGTCGCGACTATGCCGACGTCTCCCCGCTCAAGGGCACCTACCGCGGCACCGCCAAGCGCCAGCTGACGGTCGACGTGCTGGTGACGCGGCTGGAGGAACTCGAGCCCGTGCACGCCACGGCGCCGGGTTCGGTGCGGAGCGGCGGGTGAGGGTTACGCGTTTCGCTGAATCAATGTAGGGCCGCCGCTTGTCGGCGTGCCGGTCCGGCGACTAGCGCCGACCCTACACTCGGATCCGCCTCACTTCCCCGGCGGCGTGACCGAGTATTTCGCCCAGTCCTTGACCAAGGCGTGCACCACCGGGCTGCCCACGCGGTAGGCGGCCTCGAGCGAGGGAATCATGCCGGCGTATTCCGCCACCATGCTCTCCGCCGCGGTCTGGCCGGCGGGCGGCATCGAGAAATTGCTGCCGGTGCGCAGGAAGAGCACGCGCGAGAAATCCACTTTCTTCAGCGCGTCGAGCCGCGTGAGCGCGTTGGCGATGCCGTGGTCCTCCATGTTCGTCATCGCCGCGCTGCCCTGGCCCTTCGTATAGAGTTTCGTCCAGTCGTCGGCCCACTGCTGCATCCGCGCGCCGTGCCAGTAGCGGCAGGAGGCGAAGCTGTCGCCGAGGAAGACCTTCGGCTCGGCCAGCGCCGCGTGAAACCCGACATAAAGCGCGCGGTGCGCCTTCGCGGCGGCGTCATCGTAAAGCTCGACGTCCTTGGTGAGTTGGTAGGCCCAGTCGACGAGCGCCGGGTTGAGGGTCCACGCCATCGGCTTCGGCGCCCAGTCCGGGATGACCGGCGGGGTCAGCGGCGTCTTGTTGCCCAGCGCCATGATGCCGTAGGGCCAGTCGGCCGGCGCCTCCTTGGTGTCGATCTCGTAGGCGATGTCGCCGTCGATGACATGCCGCGCCCACGCGGCGCTGCCCTCGGTGCCGGCGTGCGGGCTGACGCCGGCGATGCCGTTGACGAGCCAGTAGGTCTGCGAAAGGTCGAAGCGCGGGTCGAGGCACAGCGCCATGATCTGCAGGCCGCAGCGCACGGTGGTGCCGGACACGACGCCATAGACGCCCTGGTCGTTGAAGCGCACCGGGTGGTCGAGGCCCGGCACGGTGAGGGTGCCGGTGAGCTTCTCGCGCTCGACCCAGTATTGGAATTCACCCGGCTTGTCGCCGGTGTCGGCGCCGACCTCGAAGGTGGCGACGATGATCACCTTGGGCCGGATCAGGTCGGCGGCCGGAAGCGCAGCGACCGAAATCAACACGAGCAGCAGACAGCGGAATAAGGACATGCCCCGCTCAAGCAAGGCATGTGCCAGCAGGCACCTTGCCTGACTCAGACCTTCGTCTTGAAGTAGGCGATGGTCTTCTTGAGGCCCTCGGCCAGCTGGACCTTCGGCTCCCACTTGAGGTATTTGCGGGCCAGCGTGATGTCGGGGCGGCGCTGCTTCGGGTCGTCGGCGGGCAGCGGCTTGTGGACGATCTTCGACTTGCTCTTGGTGAGCTTCAGCACGTTTTCCGCGAGCTCGAGCATGGTAAACTCGCCGGGGTTGCCGATGTTGACGGGGCCGACCGTCTCGGTCTGGTTCATCAGGCGCACGAAGCCCTCGAGCAGGTCGTCAACGTAGCAGAAGGAGCGCGTCTGCGTGCCGTCGCCATAGACGGTGAGATTCTCGCCCTTCAGGGCCTGCACGATGAAGTTCGAGACGACGCGGCCGTCGTTCGGGTGCATGCGCGGGCCGTAGGTGTTGAAGATGCGGACGATGCGGATATCGACCTTGTTCTCGCGGTGGTAGTCGAAGAACAGCGTCTCGGCGACGCGCTTGCCCTCGTCGTAGCACGAGCGGCGGCCGATGGGGTTGACGTTGCCCCAGTAGCTCTCCGGCTGCGGGTGGACGGACGGGTCGCCGTAGACCTCGGAGGTGCTGGCCTGGAAGACGCGGGCCTTCACGCGCTTGGCGAGGCCGAGGCAGTTGATCGCGCCCATGACCGACGTCTTGGTGGTCTTGATGGGGTTGAACTGGTAGTGCGGCGGCGACGCCGGGCACGCGAGGTTGTAGATCTGGTCGACCTCGAACTTGAACGGGTCGATCACGTCATGGCGGACGAACTCGAAGCTCGGGTGGCCGAGCAGGTGGGCGATGTTGGCCTTGCTGCCGGTGAAAAGGTTGTCGAGGCAGATGATCTCGTGCCCCTGCGCGATAAGCTTGTCGCAAAGGTGGCTGCCGAGGAAGCCGGCTCCGCCGGTGATGAGGATGCGCATGACGGAGGGGGTCTTTAGGGCAAGGCCGCGGGGCTAGCCAGCAAAACTTGCATCAGGGATTACCCGGTTTCGACGGGGCATTCGCGGGCGGCGTGACCACCGGTTCCGGTGGTTTGGCCGCCGGCACGGGCGCGGGTTCAGGCGACGGCGCCGGGACGGCGTCCGCCGCGCGCTCGCGGCGGGTGCGGGCGTCCCAGACCAGGCGCGAGATGGCATCCAGCGGCACGACCTCGGTGCGCCGGTTGGCCTGATCGTAGAGGAAAACAAAACGCGCCGTCGTGCCCAGGAGTCCCAGCCCCTCGAGGCGGAGGGATCCATCGGGCCTCGGCGAATCGGTCTTATACTCGACCGTCACTTTCCGGAAGTCACCGGCGCGGATATTCTTTGCGCGCCAGTTGGAATAAACCATCACGAACAGGATGGCATAGATGCCGATGAAGCTCCCCTGCATCAGCGGCCACCAAGGGCGCATGCGTTCGTGCATTTTCCGGCGCTTCTCCGGCGTGCTCCGCAGGACGGCGAAATGCCGGCGTCCCCACCGGCTGAGCGGCTTTGTCAGCGCGCCATAGACCACATAGAACGGCACCCCGAGCAGCGCGAGGGCCACCGTCAGCGGATCGCGCACCACCACCATCAAAAAATCGGACGCCTCGGAGAATTCCAGGACGTTCACGCCAAACCGACGGAAAAACAGGAAGTGATACAGGACGCCGATGATGGAAGCGGCCACGTAGATGCCGGTCAGAACCAAGCCCGGGTTTTCCCGCAGCCACAGCGGGGCGATGATCCGCAACCGCATGAATTCGGCCTCCTCCCGGTCCAGCGCCGCGTGCTCCTCGGCCAAGGCATCCGGGACGGGTGGCGGGGGCGGCGTTGCTTGCATGCCTTTCGATAGCGGACCACCCGACCCAGTCAAACCCCCACGTTATTTCCCGAGCAGCGCGGCGGCCTCGCCGGCCTCGTAGCGCTCGATCCAGGCGCGGTGCCACGGACCGTAGTCGCCGGCCTCGATGTGGGCCCGGGCCTGGGCCACGAGGTCGAGGTAGAAATGGACGTTGTGCAGCGAGACCAGCGTGCTCGCGAGGATCTCGCCGGCCATCACGAGGTGCCGCAGGTAGGCGCGTGAGAAGTTCCGGCAGGTATAATTGTCCAAGCCCTCGACCAGCGGCTTCGGGTCGGTGCGGTAGCGCTCGTTGCGGAGGTTGATGAGGCCGTCGGGCGTGAAGGCCGCGCCGTTGCGCGCCACGCGCGTCGGGTGCACGCAGTCGAACATGTCCACGCCGAGCGCGATCATCTTCAAAATCTGCGGTGGAGTGCCGAGACCCATCGTGTAGCGCGGCTTGTGCGCCGGCAGGAAGGGCGTCGTCGCCGCCACCTGCTTGATCATCTCCGGCTCGGGCTCGCCCACGCTGACGCCGCCGACGGCGTAGCCCGGGAAATCCAGCGCGGCAAGCGACTCGGCGGCCTCGCGGCGCAAGTCGTCGAAGGTCGAGCCCTGCGCGATCGCGAACACGTGGTGGCCGGAGCCGAGGAAGCCGTTGTCGGTGGCCACCTGCTTGCACTGCTGCGCCCAGCGCAGGCTGCGGTCGACGGCGCGCTGGCACTCCTCCCTGGTGCAGGGCCAGGGCGGGCACTCGTCGATGACCATCGCGATGTCCGAGCCGAGGTTGGCCTGGATGCCCATGACCTCGCGCGGCCCGAGGAAGACCTTGGCGCCGTCGAGGTGCGAGGCGAAGGCGATGCCGTCCTCCCGGATGTCGCGGAGCTTCGCGAGGCTGAAAGCCTGGAAGCCGCCGCTGTCGGTCAGGATCGGGCCGTCCCAGCCCATGAACTTGTGCAATCCGCCGAGATCGCGGATGAGCTCGGATCCAGGACGGAGGTTCAGGTGGTAGGTATTGCCCAGGATGATCTGGGCGCCGGTCTCCTTGATCTGGGCGGGCGTCAGGGCCTTGACCGTGCCCTGGGTGCCGACCGGCATGAAGATGGGTGTCTCAATGGCCCCGTGCAGCGTCTGCAGCCGGCCGCGCCGGGCAGCGGTATCGGTATCGGTCTTCAGAAGCTGGAAGTGGTCTGCCATTGGGCGGTCTATCAACTTGCCCAAGAACTTGACCCCCTGTCAATTACCAGCTAAGGTGTCCGAAAGTGCTCCTGGTCATCGACAACTACGATTCGTTCACCTTCAACCTGGTCCAATACTTCGGCCAGCTGGGCGTGAGCATGCGAATCTTCCGCAACGACGAGCTGACCCCGGCCGAGGCCGAGAAGCTGAATCCCGACCGGGTGCTCATTTCCCCGGGCCCGTGCACCCCCTCGGACGCTGGTGTAAGTATCGACATCATAAAGACCTTCGCAGGCAAGAAGCCCGTTCTGGGCGTCTGCCTCGGCCACCAGGCCATGGGCCAGCATTTTGGTGGAAAAGTGATTCGCGCTCCGCGCCAGATGCACGGCAAGCTCTCGCCCATCACCCACCGCAATACCGACATCTTCAAGGGCCTTCCCTCGCCTTTCACCGCGACCCGCTATCACTCGCTGCTGGTCGAGCGCTCGAGCTTCCCGGACTGCCTCGAGATCACGGCCGAGACCGCCGAGGGCGAAATTATGGGCCTCCGGCATAAACAATTTCCGGTCTTCGGTGTCCAGTTCCATCCCGAGTCCATTGCCACCGAGGGTGGCATGAAGATTCTCCAAAACTTCCTCTCGCTCAACTGACCCCCTTTCATGCGCTGTCCCAAGTGCACTTCCATTGAAGACAAGGTGATCGACTCGCGCATCGCGCGCGACGGCAACAACACCCGCCGCCGCCGCGAGTGCCTCGAGTGCGGCCACCGCTTCACCACCTCCGAGGAGCTCGTCCGCGACAGCATGGTCATCGTCAAGCGCGACGGCCGCCAGGAACCCTTTGACCGCGAGAAGCTCCTCCGCGCCGTCCGCGCCGCCTGCCACAAGCGCCCGATCGACAACGAGCAGATCACGATGCTCATCGAGGACGTGATCGACGCCGTCGAGGCCCTCTACGAGAGCCAGGTGCCCACCGCCGCCGTCGGCGAGCATGTTATGCAGCGCCTGCGCAAGATGGACCAGGTCGCCTACGTCCGCTTCGCCTCCGTCTACAAGGAATTCCGCGACGTCTCCGAGTTCGTCGACGAAATCAGCAGTCTTGCACCGCGCCGCGCGCCCGATACATCGAAGCCCAAGAAATGACGCGATCCCCCCAGCTGCGCCGGCTTCACTTCCTCAACGCGCTGTTCGCCCCGCTGACCGGGCACGACCTCTACCTGGCCCAGCAGATCGACGCGGCCATCACCAGCAGCCTCCCCGAGGCGGAGGAACGCGCGCCGAGCGACCCGGCCTTCGTCAACGCCGCCGCCACCCTCTTCGCCCGCCTCTGCTCGGCGCAGGCCGCGCACGGCTTCTTCCACTGGGACGCCGCCGCCGATGATACCGGCGCCTCGCCGCTCTTCGCCCGCGCCGGCGTGATGCAGGGCCTGAAGCAATTGTCCGCCTTTCCGCAGTCCACGCTGCTCGTCACCAATCTCCGCGCCGCCCACTGCCCGCCCGCCCGGCGCTGGACCGAGCGCCGCCGCCGCGACTACGACGACGCCCTGGGTTTCATCCGCGACCTCGCCGCCGCCCGCTCCCGCCGCGACGCGAACATGAACCTGCTGTTTCTTTAACTGGAGGGTCCAGCTCCAGCTGGACCGCGGCTCAGCTGGAGCTGAGCCCTCCACCTGCAAGCCATGAAAACCATCTTCCAGAAGATCATCGACCGCGAGATCCCGGCCAAGCTGGCGCACGAGGATGAGCACTGCATCGCCATCCATGACATCAACCCGCAGGCGCCGGTGCATGTGCTGATCATCCCGAAGAAGCCCATTCCGCGCGTCGGCGAGGCCTCGGTGGCCGACCAAGCCGTGCTCGGACACCTGCTCCTCACCGGCGCCGCGCTGGCCAAAAAGCTGGGCGTCGCCGAATCCGGCTACCGGCTGGTGATCAACAACGGCCGCGACGGCGGCGAAAGCGTGCCCCATTTGCACGTGCACCTGCTTGGCAAACGCCCGCTGGCCTGGCCGCCGGGCTGAGCGTCTTCCTGCAGGTTGCGCGCTCGCGCGCAACGTGGCCCGCAAGCGGGCCACCTACAAAAAAGCCCGCGGGATCCGCGGGCTTTTGTATTCTGGAGGGCCGGTCTCCTGACCGGCCGCGGTCGGCCGGGAGGCCGACCCTCCACTTATTTCAAATACTTCGCCAGCCAGCCGTGCACCTCGTTGTAGAAGTAGCGGCTGTCCTCGCCGCGCAGGATCCAGTGGCCGGCCTCGGGGAACACGATCAGCTTGCTTGGCACCTGAAGGCGCTGGTTCAACGTGAACCACATGTAGGCATTGTTCACTGGCACGCGGTAATCGAGCTCGCCGACCGTGATGAGGATTGGCGTCGTGAAGCCCGTGCCCTTGGCGTGGTTGCCGGCCTGCAGCGCCGGGCTCTGCTCGCGCCAGACCGGGCTGTCGCCCCAGATCGGGCCGCCGGCGTTGACCTCGCGGCCGAAGACGCTGTCGCTCGTGCCCCACTGCATGATGAGGTCGGCCTCGCCGGCGTGTGAGACGATCGCCTTGTAGCGCGTGGTCGTGGCCTGCAGCCAGTTGGCGAGGTGGCCGCCGTAGCTGGCTCCGCCCGCGGCGAGGCGCGTGCCGTCGATGAAGGGATATTTCCTGATCGCCTCGTCCACCGCCTGGTTGATCTCGTCGGCGGGCGTCTTGAGCGGATCAAACTGGATGTTGCGGGCGAACTGCTCGCCGTAACCCGTCGAGCCGGTGTAATCGGTCAGCAGGATGACGTAGCCCGGCTTGGCCAGAAGATCGTAGTTCCAGCGGAGCACGAAGGCGTCGTGCCACATGCTGGCCGCGCCGCCGTGGATCACCGTGAAGAGCGGATACTTCTTCGCCGGATCGAAACCGGCCGGCTTCACGATCATGCTGTGGATGTCGCGGCCCTTGGCACTCTTGAACCAGAAGTGCTCGACCGGCAGCCAATCGATCGCGGCCGCCTTCTCGGTGTTGATCGAGGTCAGGCGCTTCGGCGCACCGTTGAAGGAGTAGACCTCCTGCGGGTTGGTCGTGGTCTCCCACAGGCCGGTCAGCGCCTTGCCGCCGGCGTTCAGGCCGCTGATCGTGCCGGTCGCGGGCGAAGGTTCGTCGCGCACGTCGTTGCCGGCGTAGGACACCGAGTAGAGTTTCTCCAGGCCGGCATGTTCGTAGGTGAAGTAGATGCGGTCCGAGCCCTCGGGCGTGGCGAAACCCGACACCGCGCGATCGAGGTTGGCCGTCAGGATCTTCGCCTTGCCCGTGAGCGGCCAGGGAAAGCTCGCCAGGCGGGACAGGTCGTAGACCTTGCCGGCCTCCTCGGCGGAATAGCTGCAAAGCAGCGTCTTGCCGTCCGGCGAGAACGACAGCGAGCCGTAGCTGTGCGTGTCGTTGGTCAGGCGCGTCGGTTCGCCGCCGGCAGCGGGCACGGAGAATATCTGCGTGTTCACGTTGGCGAAGGCGCCGTCATGGCGGTTCATCAGGCCGGTGAACACGATGGCCGTGCCGTCCGGCGTCCATTCCCCGCTGATGCTCTCGCCGCTGTTGCCAAACGGGCCGCCGAAGCCGGGCGTGGCGGCCAGCTTGGTGCCGGCCAGCAGGTCGCGCGCGACCGCACCGGCCTTGGCATCCTGCACAAAAAGGTGGGCGCGTTTCTCGTCGAGCCACGTCATCCAGATGCGCGGCGGGAAGGTCTCGTAGGCCCGGGCGTTGTATTTGCGGTCCTTGGCCTCCTTGGCCGCCTTCTTGTTGGCCTCGTCGTCCATGGCGCCGGGATAAACCGAGCTGGCGAACAGCAACTTGGTGCCATCGGGGCTCCACTTGGGCGCACCGGCGCCGGTGGACAGGGACGTGATGCGCTCCGCCTCGCCGCCCGCGGCCAGGTCGAGCAGGTAGATCTGCGCCGCCTCGTCGCCGTCACGCTTGGCGGTAAAGGCGAGCTTCCGGCTGTCCGGCGACCATGCCGGGCCGCCCTCGCCGGCTTTGCTGAAGGTAATGCGGCGCGGCGGCGTGTCGTCCGTCAGCGACTTGAGCCAGAGGTCGGTGGACGAGTCCTTGGCGTCGTAGGCCGGGTCGGTCACGGCATAGACGACCCACTTGCCATCTGGGCTGGGCACGGGTGTGCCGAGGCGTTTCATGAGCCACACATCCTCGTGGGTGATGGCTTTCTTGGCGGGCGTCTCAGCGGCCCGGGCAGAGCCGGCCATAACGGCCAGCAGCGACAACAAGGCAAGGAACAGACGGGTCATCTTCATAGGGGAAAGGGATGAGTCTAGGAGGAAGAACGGGCCTCAAACGTGCCATCCGCCCGCTTCAGCACCAGCTTTTTCAATTCCAGCCCCATGAGCGCCACCGACACCTCGGACGACCCCAGGCCCGTGGCCGCGGTGAGCGCATCGATCCCGAGCAGGCCGCCCCCGCTGAAAGCCGCGATGACCCGCTGTTCCTTCGCGTCGAGTTGCGGCATGAGCTGCTCCAGCAGACCCGGCTGTCCCTCGGTGGCGATGGCCTTGGGCCGCAGGCCGTCGAGGTAGTTCAGCTCGTTGAGGATGTCGTCGATGCCGGTGAACAGCGTCGCCCCGTCGCGGATGAGTTGGTGGCACCCGGCGCTGCTCGGCTGGTCGATGCGGCCCGGCACGGCGTAGATGAGGCGGCCCTGCTCGCCGGCGAAGCGCGCGGTGATCATCGCGCCGCCCGACACGTCGCTTTCCACGACCACGATCGCCTCGCACATGCCGGAGACGACGCGGTTGCGCATCGGGAACGTCTGCTTGTCCGCCTTCCGGCCGAAGGGAAACTCCGAGAGCACCGCGCCGGTCTCGGCGATCTGCCGGTAGAGCGCGAGGTTCTCCGGCGGGTAGACAATGTCGATGCCGCAGCCGAGCACGGCGGCGGTCTTGCCGCCCACCGACAGCGCACCCTCGTGCGCCGCCGTGTCGATGCCGCGCGCCAGTCCGCTCACCACGCAGAAACCGAGCCGGGCGAGATCGGCGCCGAGTTTCTTGGCGACCGACTGGCCGTAAAGCGTCGTGCGCCGGCTGCCGACGACGGCAATGCAGGGCTGGCCGAAGAGGTAATCGCCCTTCCGGTAGAGCCCGATCGGCGGGTCGTGAATTTCCTTGAGCAGCCTCGGGTAACCCTCGTCCCGCGCCGTGATGAAGGTCGCGCCGGCCTTCGCCAGCCGCTCCTCTTCACGGGCGAGGTCGAAATGCGTGCGCCAGTTGACCAGCGCGTCACTCGTCTCGGGGCCGACCCCGCGCACCGATTCGAGCCGGCGCTTGGGCGCCGCAAGGATGTCGCGCGGGTCGGCACCGAACTCCTCCAGCAGCCGGTGAAGCGTGACGGGCCCGATGTTGGGCAGGTCGTTCAAAACCATGAACGCCTGCCGCTCGGTCAAGGTATCTGCCATGTTCAGGAAGTGAGCGCCGGCCCGAGCTGCTCGAGGATTTCCGAAGTCTCTACGGCGACCTGCCCGTGGCTGCGAGCCAACAAATCGGCCGCCCGGCCGTGCCAGACCACCCCCTGGCACGCCGCCAGGCCCGGATGGGCGGGCGACTGCGCCAGCAACCCGCCGATCAGCCCGGCCAAAATGTCCCCGCTGCCCCCGCGGGCCAGCACCGGACCGCCGAATGGGCTGTGGTAAATCGTCTTGCCGTCGGTCACGCGGGTCAGCGGTCCCTTCAGCACCAGCACGCCCTGCGAGGCGGTGAAGTTGCCATCGGTGAAAAGCGTCGGGGCGATGCGGTCGAATTCCCCGGCGTGCGGCGTGCCGATGAAGGGCTTGTCGCGCACGCGCGCCACCACCTCGGGCCGCAGCGCGTCGGCATCGAGCACGAGCGGCACCTTCGACTCGCCCGCCAGGTGCGCGGCCAGCGCCACGGTTTCCGCCTCCGCACCCAACCCCGGGCCGATCAGCAGGGCGGTGCCCTTGGCCGAACGCGCCCGCAGCAAATCAGCCGTCCCGGCGGCAAGCCCGCCCTGGGTCGTCACCGGACAGCCCACCCACATCACCTCCGGGTGACGCGCGGCATATTCCGGGGCCAGGGCCTCGGGCACGAACGCCGTGACCAGCCCGGCGCCGCTGCGCAGGGCCGCCCGCGCCGCCAGCACCACCGCGCCGGGATAACTGAGCGAGCCACCGACCAGCAGCAGGTGCCCAAAGGTGCGCTTGTCCGACTGCGAGGCACGCAACCCGGCGAGCGGCTGCAGCAGCGAAGGCAACAGGATGCGCTCGGTGGCGTCGGGGGCCGAGTCTTCCTGCAGCAGGCCGATATCCAGGTAACGCAGCCGGCCGACCACCCCGGCGTTGCGCGGCGACAGCACGGGATATTTCACGCTGCCGGTCGCATAGGTGAAATCGGCGCGGAAAGGTTCGGTCGCGCTCGTGAGGCCCACGCCGCTCGGCAAATCCACGGCCGCCCGGAGCCGGATGCCGGGGTGCTTGTTGACCCGGTTGATCAACCGGACACTGGCCGGATCCATCGGCGCCCGGAACTGGAAGCCGAAGATGCCGTCCAGGCAGAGCGCGTATAACCGGCCGGATTCCAACGCCACCTCCAGCGGCTCGATCTTCACCCGCTCCGGCGCCTGTTGCCGGAGCCAGTCGAGTGCCCGGCCGGCCAGCGGCCGCAGCTCCTCCGGGCCGAAACCCAAGACAACGGACACCGACGCATCGGGGCGTTCGGAAACAATCTGGCGCGCCGCCAGCAGCGCATCGCCGCCGTTGTGCCCCTTGCCCGCCAGCACGAGGATGCGGCCGCCGGCGGGGAAACCGCCAATCTCCTTGAAATCGTCGAGAACGGAGAGGGCGACCTTGGTGCCGGCCGTCTGCATGGCCGACCATTCCAGCGTCTCGTCCGTCAAACGGGCCTTTTCCCAGGCCCGGGCCTCGGTGCACGTGAGAACCGGGTGGGACGGCACGCGCTCCATGGCTGGCTCCTAGTGTTTCACCAGCGCCGCGACGGCCATCGCGTGCGAATCAATGTGCGACAGCGACAGCCAGACGTGCGTGGCGCCGACCTGCGCGAGCAGGGCCGCGGCCTTGGCGTCGAGGCGGACCAGCGGCTCCTTGCGCGAGCCGTGATAGACGGACACCGAAGTCCAGTCGAGGTGCTCGCCAATGCCGGTGGTGAAACATTTCGAGACCGCCTCCTTGGCGGCCCAGCGGGCGGCGTAGTGCTTGTGCGAGTATTTCAGGCTGTCGCAGTAGGCGCGCTCCTCGTCGGTGAACACGCGCTTGAGGAAACGGTCCCCGTGCTTCTCGAGCACCTTCTTGATGCGCTCGGTCTCGATGAGGTCGCAGCCGAGACCGATGAGGACGCCGCCGGGGGGAAGGACAATGCTCATGGGTTCATCAGTTGCTTCATCGTGCGCACAGCCTCGTCGATTCCGCCGGACAAGGCACGGCTAATGATGCTGTGGCCGATGTTCAGCTCGTGCAGGTGCGGGATGGTGCGGACCTCGGTGATGTTGGTGTAATTGATGCCGTGGCCGGCGTTGACGACCAGCCCGGCGACATGGGCCAGCCGGGCGCCCGCCACCAGGCGGGCAAACTCGGCGGCGCGGCCGGCATCGTGGTAATGATTGGCGTAGGCGCCGGTGTGCAATTCCACCCAGGGGGCCGTCAGGCGGGCCGACATCTCGATCTGCTCCGGATCCGGGTCGATGAAGAGGCTGGTCTTGATGCCGGCGGCGTTCATGGCGTCGGTCACCCGGGCGACCTTGTCGCGGTTTTTGACCACATCGAGGCCGCCCTCGGTGGTGACTTCCTCGCGGCTCTCGGGCACGAGGCAGACGGAGTGCGGCTTCAGCTTGAGGGCGAATTCCGTCATCGCCGGCGTGCAGGCCATCTCGAGGTTGAGCCGGGTGGTCTTGGACCGGCCGAGGCGCAGGACGTCCTCGTCCTGGATGTGGCGGCGGTCCTCCCGGAGGTGGACGGTGATGCCGTCGGCGCCGGCCTTTTCGCACCGGAAGGCCAGCTCGACGGGGTCGGGCTCGATGGCGCCGCCATGGGTGGCCCCGGCGGACCGGTAGCGGGCCTGGCGCAGCGTGGCTGCGTGGTCGATATTGACGCCGAGGAGGATCATGAGGTGGAGGTTGACCATTAATGACCGCGCACTTCTCCTTGGCAAAAGCGAAATGTCCTCCCCTGCCGCCACACCGCCCCCGAAAGAAAACCTCCTGCTGAACATCGCCTGCAACGTCGTGGCCCCGGGCCTGATGCTGACGAAGGGGGCGAAGCTGCTCCAGCTGGAGCCCAAGGTCGCCCTGGTGGTCGCCCTCGCCTTTCCGCTGGGCTACGGCATCTACGACCTGGTCAAGCGGCGGAACTTCAACTTCCTGTCCGCCCTGGGCTTCACCAGCACCCTGGCCACCGGCGGGCTCGGCCTGCTGAAACTGGCGCCGTTCTGGTTCGCGGTGAAGGAGGCCATCGTGCCGACGCTCATCGGCCTGACCGTGATCATCTCGCAATGGACGAAAAAGCCGCTGGTCCGGTCGCTGCTCTTCAACGAGCAGGTGATCGACGTGCCGCGCGTGGAGACGGCGCTGGACGCCCGCGGACACCGGGTGGCCTTCACGCGGCTGCTGCGGGACTCGAGCTGGCTGCTGGCGGCCTCCTTCGCCATCAGCGCGGTGCTGAACTTCGGCCTGGCACGCTACCTCATCACGGCCATGCCCGACACGCCGGAGTTCAACGAGCAGCTCGGCAAGATGACCTGGATGAGCTGGCCGGTGATCGTGGTGCCCAGCATGGCAATCATGATGGTCGCGCTGTGGCGCCTGCTGAAGGGCCTCGAGAAGCTCAGCGGGCTGACCGTGGAGGAAATCCTGCGGCAGCCGCCGGAGAAGAAAGGGTAAAGAAAAAGGCGGGATCAGCGATCCCGCCCGGCAACAAAACCCGCGCGGCTTGCCAGCCATAGGCCTGGCGACGGCTGGAGCGCGGGTTCCACCTCACCCGCGCTTGGCCATCGGCACGTAATCGCGCTTGGCGGGGCCGACGTAGATCTGGCGGGGGCGGTAGATGCGGCCCTTCGGGTTGGAGGCCACCTCGCGCCAGTTGGCGATCCAGCCCGGCGAGCGGCCGATAGCGAACATGACGGTGAACATGTTGGTCGGGATGCCAAGGGCGCGGAAGATGATGCCCGAGTAGAAGTCCACGTTCGGGTAGAGCTTGCGGGAGATGAAGTAGTCGTCCTTCAGCGCGGCCTGCTCGAGGTTGTGCGCGATGTCGAGGAGCGGGTCGGACTTGCCGAGCTTCTTGAGCACGACGCCGCAGGCCTCGCCGATGATCTTGGCGCGGGGGTCGAAATTGCGGTAGACGGCGTGGCCGAAGCCCATCAGGCGGTTGCTCTTGCTGCCACCCTTGGCCGCGGCGATGAAGCGGGTGCCGTCGTCGCCCTCGTCGTGGATCGACTGGAGCATGTGCATGACCGCGGCGTTGGCGCCGCCATGGAGCGGGCCGGAGAGCGCGTTGACGCCGGCGGCGAGCGAGGTGAAGAGGTTGGCGCCGCTGGAACCGACCATGCGCACCGTCGAGGTGCTGCAGTTCTGCTCGTGGTCGGCGTGCATCAGGAGGATCAGGTTCAGGGCCTGGGTGACCTCGGGGATGATCGCGTAATCCTTGTAGGGATCCGAGAACATCAGGTGCAGGAAGTTGTCGCAGAACGGCAGATCCTTGGGGTGGACGAAGGGCAGGCCGCGGTTGTGGCGGTAGATCATCGCCCCGAGCGTGCGGATCTTGGAGATGGCCAGGGGCGCCGCGAGGTCGAAGCTCTGCAGGTCCTTCTCGAAGTTGTTGGTCGCGAGATTCGGGTAGTAGGCCGCGAGCGCACCGACCAGCGAGGACAGCATGCCCATCGGCGGGGCGTCCTTGGGGAAACCCTCGAACAGACGCTGCATCTGGGGCTCGATGTGGGCGTTCTCGCGCAGCAGGTCGCCGAACTTCCGGCGCTGCTCCTTGGTGGGCAGGTCGCCGTAGATGACGAGGTAGGCGGTCTCGACGAACTCGGACTGGGCCGCCAGCTGCTCGATCGGGTAGCCGCGGTGGCGCAGGATGCCGTTGTCGCCGTCCAGGAAGGTCACCTGGCTCTCGCAGGAACCCGTGTTGCCGTAGCCCTGGTCGTAAAAGATGTAGCCCGTGTCCTTGCGGAGATTGCGGGCGTCGATGGCTTGCTCGCCCTCGGAACCGGTCATGACCGGGTAGATTACTTCCTTGTCGTCGATCTTGATGAGGGCGTTTTTTGGCATGGCGGGGGTAGGGAAAAAAAGAGCAGAAATCAGGCCCGTTGCAAAGCAAAGCCTCGGCTTTTTCCGGGGCCCGGCGAGTCATTAGGCGGCCTCACCGCAAGTGGTAGCCAATGTAGGGTCCGGCCCCGGCGGGTCATAAAAAGCGCGTTGGGGGCAACGCGCTCCACCGGTCCGGCTCAGTTCGCCGGGAGAGCCGGCACGGCAAATTCGCTGGCGGGATAGGCCTCGTTCAGGACGATCTTCTCGAAGGTCATGGTGACGGTCTTGCCGCTCTTGTCCCGGTTGCTGACCTTGCGGGGAAAGCGGATGCCCTGGGCGAACATCTCGCCCTCCTCGCGGATCTCGACGCCGGTCTCGGTCTCGGTCTTCACGAGCCGTGCCGTCGCCTTGTCATAATAGCGGGTCAGGACGATGCTCTCATAGTAGGCGAACACCAGTTTCACGCAATCGACGCCGTCCACCTTTTCCTCGCCGCCAACCTTCACCGTGCCGCGCAGGCGGTCGATGTTGCGGAGAAAGTTGAGGTTGTCCCAGGCCTGGGCCCGGAGCCGCTTGATCTGGGGCCCGTCGAGCAGGGTGAGCTGCCACTGGGTGGGGTTCTTGGGGTTCAGGCGCTTCTGCCAGCCGTCGTAATCGTCGAGCGCGATGATTTCCACGAGTTCCGGGCTGGTGAGCGTGATGCGCTGCTGCAGCGGCTTTTGGAAAATGATGTCCATGGCCCGGGCATTGGCCCCGTCGACCTCGATGGTGCCGGTGAAGCGGACGCTGGTCATGCCCTGCAGGGCGCTCTCGCTGCCCAGGCGGGCGCGGGCGCGGGCGATCCATTGCTCGGCGGTCTGGGCGGTGGTCGAAACGGCGGTGGCAAACAGGGCGGCTACGGCCAGGACGAGACGGGCGTTCATAGGGGTGGTTCGACAGGGAAAATTGGGGCGTGTGCCCCCTTTCGCAACGGGAAACTCACTCCCATTCGATGGTCGCCGGCGGCTTGGAACTGATGTCCAGGACCACCCGGCTGACCCCCCGCACCTCGTTGGTGATGCGGGACGAGATTTTCTGCAGCAGGTCGTGCGGCAGGCGGGCCCAGTCGGCCGTCATGGCGTCGATGCTCTCCACGATGCGCAGGGCGATGACGTAGTCGTAGGTGCGCTCGTCGCCGAAGACGCCCACGGTCTTGACCGGCAGGAAGACGGCGAAGGACTGCCAGACCTTCCAGTAATGGCCGGACTTCATCATCTCCTCCT
Organism: Lacunisphaera sp.; assembly: GCA_041917235.1. GTDB lineage: Bacteria > Verrucomicrobiota > Verrucomicrobiia > Opitutales > Opitutaceae > Lacunisphaera. The sequence continues at coordinate 130,379 of JAYRXZ010000006.1, forward strand.
GGAGGACGGCGTCGGCGTTGCGGAGGATCTCGAGCTTGGCGGCGGTGATGTCGCCCATCACGCGGACGCCCAGGCCCGGACCGGGGAACGGCTGGCGCCAGACGACCTCCTTGGGCAGGCCGAGGGCGGAACCGACCTGGCGGACCTCGTCCTTGAAGAGCTCGCGAAGCGGCTCGATGAGCTTGAGCTTCATGCGCTCGGGCAGGCCGCCGACGTTGTGGTGGGTCTTGATGAGCGAGGCGGGGTTGCCCTGGATCGACACGGACTCGATGACGTCCGGGTAGAGCGTCCCCTGCCCCAGGAACTGGGCGCCGCCGATTGACTTGAGGGACTTCTCAAACACCTCGACGAAGGTGCGGCCGATGATCTTGCGCTTGGTCTCGGGCTCGGTGACGCCCTTCAGGCGCTTGAGGAACAGGGCCGAGGCGTCGACGACGCGCAGGTCGATCTTGAAATTCCGCTTGTAGAGCGCCTCGACATACTCGCGCTCGCCCTTGCGGAGCAGGCCGTTGTCGACGAACACGCAGGTGAGCTGCTTGCCGATGGCCTTGTGCAGGAGCGCGGCGGCCACGGAGGAATCCACGCCGCCCGAGAGGCCGAGCAGCACGCGGGACTTGCCGACCTTGCCGCGGATGTCGGCCACGGCGTGGGCGATGAAATCCTTGGTGGTCCAGTCCTGCTTCGCGCCGCAGACACGGACGAGGAAGTTTTTGATCATGTCCACGCCGCGCTCGGTGTGGAAGACCTCGGGGTGGAACTGGATGCCGTAGAACCGGCGCTTGGGATCCTCGATGCCGGAGAACGGCGAGTTATCGGAGACCGCCGTGGCAACGAAGCCCGGCGGAAGCTTGGTGAGCTTGTCGCCGTGCGAGTTCCAGATGCGGAGCTTCCGGGGCAGGCCGGCGAAGAGCTTGCCGGGTTTCCTGATGGTCAGGTGGCCGTGGCCGTATTCCCGGGCCTTGCTGAGGGCGACCGTGCCGCCGAGGAAGTGACCCATGAGCTGGACGCCGTAGCAGATGCCGAGCACCGGGATGCCGAGCTTGAAGATCGCCGGGTCGGGATGCGGGGCGGTCTTCGCATAGACGCTCTGGGGGCCGCCGGAGAGGATGATGCCCACGACGCCATCGGCGCGGAGCTGGGCCGCCGGCGTGCTGAAATGGTAGATCTTCGAGTAGACCTGGCACTCGCGGATGCGCCGCGCAATGACCTGGGTGAGCTGGGAACCGAAATCGAGAACAGCAATTGTCTGCGCCATGCGGGAAACTGGGCGGGTTTTTGGAGGAAAGAAATCAAAAAAACCGGTGCTGACGGACTTTGCCGGGAACTGTGCCGCAAACCGCGGTGCGGCCGGGATTAACCCGCCAGCGCGGCCAGCGCGCCAGCCAGCACCCGCACCCCGTTGGCGATTTCCTCCGGGGCGGTGTATTCGTCCGGCCGGTGGCTGATGCCGTCCTTGGAAGGCACAAAAACCATGGCCGTGGGGCACACCTGGGCCATGAACAACGAGTCGTGATAGGCCCGGCTGATCATGCGCTGGCAGGGCAACCCCAAGGCCGCCGACGCCTGCTCGACGGCGGTCACGATGTGCGGCGCACACGTGGCCGGGGGGTCGGCATTGATCAGCTGCTCCTTGAACCCGCAACCCCGGCGGACCGCGGCGGCTTGCGCCGCCTTCCGGATGGCCGCCAGCACGCCGTCGCGCCGGGCGCCGTCGATGTCGCGAACATCGATCTCCAGCCGCACCTCGCGGGGGATGCTGTTTACCGCCCCGGGCAACACCTGCACCAGGCCGCAGGTGGCGACCGTATCGCGGCTCTGCGTGGCGAGCGCGGCGCGCTCGACCGCCTGCATGATCTCCGCCGCCGCCAGCGAGGGATCGTGCCGGTCGGGCATCAGCACGGTGCCGGCGTGGCCGCCGGGCCCGGTGAGGTCGATGCGCAGCGCCGCGGGCGCGGCGATGGCCGTGACGACCCCGATGGGCATCTTCATCCGCTCGAGCAGCGGGCCCTGTTCGATGTGCAGCTCAACAAAGGAATCATAACACCCCGGCGACAGCCGCGTGCTTTCCAGCGTGCCTTGCATGTAGGCGTGAGCACACACGTCGTCGACGGAAAGCCCCTGCGGGTCGCGCAGACTCTCGACCTTCTGCCGCGAAAGCGTGCCGGCCATCAAGCGGCTGCCGAGACAGCCGAGGCCGAAGCGCGTCGGCTCCTCCGCCGTGAACATCACCAGTTCGATCGAGCGGCGCGGCCGGCGGCCGGTGCGCTGCAGGGCCCGGATGGCCTCGAGCCCCCCGAGGACGCCCACCACCCCGTCAAAGCGCCCGGCGTTGGGGATGGCGTCGATGTGCGATCCCGTGGCGACCGGCGCCGCCGCCGGATCGGTGCCCGGCCAGCGGGCGAAAGTGTTGCCGACCGCGTCCTCGCGCACGACCAGGCCCGCCTCGGCGTAGAGCAGTTTCAGCCACTCGCGGGCCTGCAGGTCCACGGAACTGAACAGCACCCGCGTCACCGACGGATAGGGCGTGTCGGAGATGCGGGCGAGATACTCGATCTCCGCCGTCAGGCGCTCGGTTTCGATCTGCGGGCTCATAAGGGAAGGCGTGGCGTCGCCGCCCCCCTTCCCTAGCAGGTGTAATGCCGGGCCGGGCCCGAAACTAGCGGGCGGCCCAGGCCCGGACCCGGGCCTCCAGCACGGACAGGGGCAGCGCGCCTTCCATCAGGACCAGGTCATGGAAGGCCCGGATGTCGAACTTCGGGCCAAGCTGCTTCTCGGCGGCGGCGCGGAGCTCGCGGATCTTCAACTGCCCGATCTTGTAACCCAGCGCCTGCCCGGGCCAGGCCATGTAGCGCTCGGTCTCGGAAACGAGGTTGGGCAGCTCACCCTCGGCGTCCCGCCCGAAGTCCATGGCCTGCTCGCGTGTCCAGCCCTTGGCGTGCATGCCGGTGTCGACCACCAGCCGCACGGCGCGGTGCATGTCACCATAGAGCATGCCGAGATACTGGTAGGGATCGGTGTAGAGCCCGAGCTCAGGCCCGAGGGCCTCGGTGTAAAGCGCCCAGCCCTCGATGTAGGCGTTGTTGCCGTCGTAGCGGCGGAACTTCGGCAGGGTGGTGTTCTCCACCGTCAGGGAGATCTGGAAGTGGTGGCCGGGGATCGCCTCGTGCAGGAAGAGATTTTCCATGCGGGGATTGCGGTAGCGCTTCAGGTCGGAGATCGGCACGTAGAACACGCCGGGACGCGAGCCATCGGCGGTGCCGGGGAGGTATTCATGGGCGGCGGTGGCGGCGCGGAATTTCTCCGTGGCGCGGACCTCGAACTTCGTGCGCGGCAGGTGGCCGAAGAATTTCGGGACCTGCGCCATGATGCGGCCCTCGATCGCACGGTAGGCGGCTAGAACTTCCTCGTCGCTCTTGAAGGGCGAGAACGACGGATCGCTGGCGACGAACTTGAGGAATTCGGGCAGCGTGCCCTTGAAGCCGACCCGCATCCGGATCTTCTCCATCTCACCCCTGATGCGCGTGACCTCGCGCAGGCCGATCTCGTGGATCTGCTCCGGCGTGAGATCGGTGGTCGTCTGCCAGCGGACCGAGCTGGCGTAGGCCTCCTTGCCGCCCGGCAGCGCGCCGATGCCCGCCGTCTCTCGGCAATGCGGCAGGTAGTCCGCCTTGATGTAGGCATGCAGCCTGGCATAGGCCGGGAGCATGACTTGGCGGATGGCGGCAGTGTAATCGGCGGTCAGCCTGTCCTTGTCGGCGGCGGCGAGAGCGGCCGGGACCATCTGCAGCGGCCCGAAGAGGACGTTTTTCGCCGAGTCGTCGGCCATGAGCGGCTCGAGCTGGGTCAGCACGCGCTCCATGAGGACCTTCGGCTGCACGATGCCCTTGGCCACGCCTTCCTTCATGTTGGCGATGGCGGTGTCCACCCAGGCGCTGAAGCCCTGCGCCCGGCTGATGAAATTGCGGAAGTCCCGCTCGGTCTTGAACGGATGCAGGCTCTTTCCCGACCCCATCTGTGCGAAGGTCAGCGTCGGACTCGCGAACTGGCTGACCGGCAGCAGGTGGAAGAATTGCGCATTCAGCTCGCGCCGGGCGGTGAGGCTCCACTGGAGCGTGTCGTAGCTCAGCTGCTCCGTGGGCGTGAGGCCGGTGCGATCGTAGGTGGCGAGCGCCGCGAGGTATTTGTCGCACAGGGCGGCGACCTTGGCGCGGTGCTCGGCCGTGATCTCGTTCTGCCAGACGGCCTCGTAGCGGGAATCACTGTCGCCATATTCGGCAGCAGTGACGGGGAACAGGGCTAGATATTCCTCGTAGTAGGCATCGAGCATCGCCGGAAACGGCGTGGCGGCGTGCAGGGCCGCCGCGGAGAACAGGCACAGGGTCAGGAGGAGGCGTTGGAGCATGGGGAGGGAGTTTTTAAATCAAGTAGCGGCGGGTCCGGCCGAGGACACGGCGAAAACGATGAAATCAGCGAAATCAGCCACGGAATGCACGGCTCGCCGGCGGAAAAACTAGAACTTCAGGCGCGTGTTCACGTGGCTGCACTTGGGGCACGGTGCCGTGTCGGTGCCGGCCTTCTCCGTGTAGAGGTGGTCGCAGCGGATGCAGTGGAAAGTGATCTTGCGGCGCTGGGTGTCGTAGAGCGCCCGGTCGCGCCGGTCGTAATAAACCCAGAGCACGCCGAAAACGCCCAGCACGAGCAGGCCGTAAACGACGACATCGAGGGTGAAATCAGGCGGCGTGACCACGGGGAAAACCTCGCACGCCGCCGGTCTCCCGCCAAGGGGAAATAAACCGTCCGGACCTCAGTTCAGCACCAGTGGGCACCGCTGGTGTTCACATAGACCGCGTAGAGCGACTGGCTGGCCGTGATGAAGAGGCGGTTGCGCTTGGCGCCGCCAAAGCAGACGTTGGACGCGGTCTCCGGCAGCTTGATCTGGCCGAGCCGGGTGCCGTCAGGCGCGAATACGAAGACGCCGTCATACCCCTCGCCCAGCCAGCCGGCGCTGGACCAGACGTTGCCGTCGACATCACAACGCACGCCGTCGGATCCGACGCTCTTGCCGTTGAATTCGGTGGACGCAAATTGGCGGCCGTTCGACAGCCTGGCTTGGTCAACCACGTCGTAGACGCGGAACCCGCGGGTCGGGCCGCCGCCGGTGTCGACCACGTAGAGCAGCTTGTAGTCGGGCGAGAAACAGAGGCCGTTGGGTTTGCTGAGTTCGTCAGTCACGAGCGCGACCTGACCGTTGGTCGGGTCGATGCGATAGACGGCTTCCTTCAGCTCCAGCGCACCCTTGTTGCCCTCGTAGTTGCCCATGCTGCCGTAGCCCGGATCGGTGAACCAGATGCCGCCGTCGGGATGCACGACGACGTCGTTGGGCGCGTTGAGGGGCTTGCCGTTGAACTTGTCCGCCAGAACAGTGATAGCACCGCTATGCTCGCGGCGGGTGACACGCCGGGTGCCGTGCTCGCAGGAAATCTGCCGGCCCTCGCGGTCGAAGGTGTTGCCATTCGAGTTGCCCGCCGGCTGGCGGAACGCGCTCACGTGGCCGTCCTCCTCGAGCCAGCGCAGCTGACGGTCGTTGGGGATGTCGCTCCACACGAGGTAGCGTCCGACCGCGCTCCACGCCGGGCCCTCGGCCCAGAGCGAGCCGGTGTAAAGCCGCTGAACAGGCGTGTTGCCGATCCGGAGCCGGTTGAAGCGCGGATCGAGGGAGATGATGTCAGGATCGGGATAGCGCGAAGGCGAGGCGCCGGTCCAGTCGCGGGCGGCGAGGATGGTGGGAGCGAGGGCCAGGCTGCCGGCGGCAGTGGCGAGGCTGCGCAGGAAATCACGCCGGGAGGCGCCGGGGGTCAACGAAGGGGGCAGGTTCATGGCGGAACGGGGTTGAAGCGACGAACTCGCCGACAGCGTCGCACGGCGCCGCCCGGCCGCCAAGGGGAAATAAAAAAGCGCCGGCGGTGAGGCCGGCGCTTTGAGAATGAAACGGGAGCTAACCTCAGGCCTTGGGAGCCTCGGGCGCGGCCTCGGCGGCCGGGGCGGCGTCGGCCTTGGCGGCCTTCTTCGCACCGGACTTCTTGGCCTTCTTGGCCCCCTTGGACTTCTTGTAGCCCTGGTCATCGGCGGCGATGAGCTCGATGATCGCCATCTCGGCGGCATCGCCGATGCGCTGCGGGCCGAGCTTGTAGATGCGGGTGTAACCGCCGGAGCGGTTGGCGAACTGGGCCGCCTTCTCGTTGAAGAGGACGGTCACCGCACCCTCGTCGCGGATGTCCTTGAGGGCCATGCGGCGGAGGTGGAGGGCATCGGCCTTGACGGAGGAGGCCGCGGCCTTCTTCGCCTTGGTGATGACCTTCTCGATGAAGGGACGGAGGGCCTTGGCCTTGGTCAGGGTGGTCTCGACGCGACCGTGCTTGATCAGGCTGGCGCCCATGTTGGAGAGCATCGCCTTGCGGTGCTCGCGGGTGACGCCGAGGGAGGCGTGGTGTTTATTGTGACGCATTGTGGTTTTAGGTTATCGGTCCCCGATCGGCAATCCGGTCGCAGCGTTGGGGCGGCAGCGGACGGCGCGAGGAACGAAAGAGTGGGTTTTAGGCTTCCTTCTTGGTGTCGAGGAGGCGCTCGTCGAACTTCATGCCCAGCGACAGGCCGAGGGCCTCGAGCTTTTCCTTGATCTCGTTGAGGGACTTCTTGCCGAAGTTGCGATACTTGAGCATCTCCTGCTCGGTCTTCATGGCGAGCTCGCCGACCGTGGTGATGTTCGCATTGTTGAGGCAGTTCGCCGCGCGGACCGACAGCTCGATCTCGTTGACGGACATGTTGAGGAGCTTGCGGAGCTTGTTCTGCTCCTCGGAGACCTCGGCGGCCTGGCTCTCGAACTCGTAGGCCTCCTGCGAGACGCGGTCGAACACGTCGAGGTGGTGCTTGAGGATCGAGGCGGACTGCTTGAGGGCGTCGTCCGGGGTGATGCGGCCGTCCGTCCAGACCTCGAGCACGAGCTTGTCGTAATCGGTGATCTGGCCGACGCGGGTGTTCTCGACGGCGTAGCGCACGAGGCGGACCGGGGAGAAGAGGGAGTCGATGGCGATGACGCCGATGGCCTGGTCTTCCTTCTTGTTGTTCTCGCCGGGGCAGTAGCCGCGGCCGGTCTTGATCTCGATGTCGGCCTCGAAGGTCTGCTTCTTGTCCAGCGTGCAGATGATCTGGTCGGGGTTGACGATCTTGATGTTGGCGTCGGCCTGGATGTCGGCGGCGGTGACGGCGCCCTCGCGGTTGACCTTGAGGTGGAGCTTCACGGGCTCGCGCTTCTCGGAGACGATGAGGACCTTCTTGAGGTTGAGGACGATGTCGGTGACATCCTCGACGACGCCGTCGACGGACTGGAACTCATGGTTCACGCCCTCGATCTTGATCGAGCTGATGGCGCTGCCCTCGATGGAGCTGAGCAGCACGCGGCGCAGGGAGTTGCCGACCGTGTGGCCGTAGCCGGCCTCGAAGGGCTCGGCGATGAACTTGGCGTAGGTGGGCGTGGAACCCTCCTCGACCTTGGTGAGCTTGGAGGGAATTTCGAACTTTCCGAGACGCTTGGGCATGGCAGGAATGATTTGGATTTTAAGGAGCGAAGGTGTGGTGAAGCGACCGGCAGAAACCGCTTAGAAGCGGGAGTAGTATTCGACGATGAGCTGCTCGTTGATGGATGGCTCCATCTCGTCGCGGGTGGGCAGGCGGGTGACGGTGCCCTTGAGGGCCTCGTCGTTGCGCGTGAGCCAGCCGGGGACGACGCGGGCGCGGTTTTCCTCGATGGCGCGGGTGGCCAGCTGGCGGGAGGAGTTGACGGCCTTCATCTCGACCTCGTCGCCCTGGACGACGGTGTAGCTGGCGATGTCGACCTTCTTGCCGTTGACGCGGACGTGGCCGTGGTTGACAAGCTGGCGGGCGGCCGCGCGGCTCTTGGCGAAACCGAGGAGGTAGACGACGCTGTCGAGGCGGGTCTCGAGGAGCTGCAGGAAGCGCTCGCCGGTGACGCCGCGCTCGCGCTTGGCGATGGCGAACGTGCGGCGGAACTGGCGCTCGAGCAGGCCGTAGATGAAGCGAAGCTTCTGCTTCTCGGCGAGGCCGACGGCGTATTCGGAGAGCTTGCGGCGGGACTTCGGGCCGTGCTGGCCGGGCGGGAAGTTGCGGCGCTCGAGCACCTTCGCCGAGCCAACGATGTATTGGCCGAAGCGGCGGCTGATGCGGGTGGAAGGTCCAGTATAACGGGCCATGGGAGTGGTGGTTTAAAAGTTAGGGGGGATTAGACGCGACGACGCTTGCGCGGGCGGCAGCCGTTGTGCGGCACCGGGGTGACGTCGATGATGGAGGAGATCTCGAGGCCGATGGCCTGGAGGCCGCGGATGGCGGAGTCGCGGCCGAGGCCGGGACCGCTCACGCGGATCTGCACTTCCTTGAGGCCGTGCGCCATGGCGTTGCGGGCGGCATCCTGCGCCACGACCTGGGCGGCGTAGGCGGTGGACTTGCGCGAACCGCGGAAGTTGCACTTGCCGGCCGAGGACCAGGAGATGACGTTGCCCTTCGCGTCCGTGATGGAGACGATGGTGTTGTTGAAGGTCGCGGCGATGTTCGCGATGCCCGAGGTGATGTTCTTCGAGCCCTTGGCCTTGCGGACCTTGACGGCGAGCAGCTCCTCCTTGAGGAGGTCCTCGGCGGTGACGGCCTTCGGCACGCCGCCCACGAGTTCGACCGGCTTGGCGTCGGCGGCCGGGGCCGCGGCGGCGCCGTCAGCGGCGGGCTTGGCGGCCTTCGGGGCCTTGGCGGGCTTGGCCTCGGCGGCGGGGGCAGCAGCGGCGCCTTCGGCGGCGGGAGCAGCCTTCTTGGGCTTTTCTTTCTTGGGAGCGGATTTCTCTTCGGACATGGAGATGGTGGTTGGAGATTAGACTTCCTTGGCCTTGGTGACACCGACGGTCTTGCGCGGGCCCTTGCGGGTGCGGGCGTTGGTGCTGGTGCGCTGGCCGCGGACGGGCAGGCTGCGGCGGTGGCGGATGCCACGGTAGCAATTGATGGCCTGGAGGCGCTTCAAGTTGCCGGCGATGTCGCGGCGGAGATCGCCCTCGACCACCCACTTGTTGTCGGTGATGACGTGGAGGATCTTGTTGAGCTGCTCCTCGGACAGGTCCGAGGCGCGCATGTTGGCATCAAGGCCGGCGGTGGCGATGATGAGATCGGCCCGGGCCGGGCCGATACCGTAGATATACCGGAGGGAATATCCGATCTTCTTTTTGGCGGGGAGTTCAACGCCGAGGAGACGAGGCATGGTAGTGTAGGTTTAAGTTGTAAGGTTTAAGGTGGTAAGGAGGGAGAGGGAAAAATTTCAGGTGGCGCGCGGGATCGTGAGGATCTCGGGGCCGGAATCAGTGGTGAGCACGGTGTGTTCGAAGTGGGCGGAGGGTTTTCCGTCGGCGGTGACGATCGTCCACCCGTCGCTGAGGGTGCGGACCGCGTGGCCGCCGAGGTTGACCATGGGCTCGATGGCGAGCGTCATGCCGGCCTTGATCTTCTCGCCGGAGTTGCGGCGGCCGAAGTTCGGGATCTGCGGCTCCTCGTGCATCGCGCGGCCGACCCCGTGGCCGACCATCTCGCGGACGACGCTGAAGCCGTGGGACTCGACGAAGGTCTGCACCGTGTGCGAGATGTCGCCGATCCGGTTGCCGACGGTCGCCTGGGCGATGCCCAGTTGGAGGGCCTCGGCGGTGACTTTCAGCAGCTCGGCGGTGCGGGGGGCGATGGCGCCGACCGGGACCGTCAGGGCGTTGTCGCCGATGTAGCCGTTGTATTCAACGACGACGTCGAGCGAGATGATGTCACCGTCGCGCAAAATGCGCTTCAGGGAGCCGATGCCGTGGACGACCTCTTCGTTGACCGAGAGGCAGGTGTAGGCGGGATAGCGGCGCGAGTGCAACTGGTAGCCGTGGCAGGCGCTGCGGGCGCCGAACGAGGCGATGAGATCGCGGCCGATTTGATCCAAGTCGTAGGTCGTGATACCGGGACGGACCTGCTCCTTCAACCGCGACAGGACGGTCGCGGCGACGGCGCAGGCCTCGCGCATCCGCTTGATCGCTTCCGGATTTTTGATCGGGATCATCAGGCGGCGGCGGGAAGGTCTCCACGGAGGAGACCGGAGGTGCGGTAGTGGGTGACGACGGGTTCCGCCGAAAGCGGATCAAGGGCGAAGCAGCCGGTGAGGTTTTCACCGCGGGCTTCGAGCCACTCGTCGAACACCAACGCTTGGAGCAGCGTAGCCGGGAAACCTTCGAGAAGGAATCCCGCATCGGGTTTGCGCGCCCAGAACCATTTGCGCAGGAGCGCCATGGTCAGCTGGTTGGGGTCCCGCGGGAGGGCGGAACGGGTGCGTCGCGAAATCTCCTGTTGCACAAGGGACGCAGGAGAGACGTGCTCAAGATTCAAAGAACGACCTTGGAGAAGCAGACCCGCGAAGTGCGGGCCGGATGGACCAAGGAGAAGGAACTTGGCTTTCGCCGGGGCGAAAGTCGAAAGGGGGCTGGAGTGTTCAGTCCCTTTCACCGAAGTAAAGGGTTAAAGAGCGAAGTGGCGGACAAGCCAGGCGGACAGGCCGATGACCAGGATAACCACCATCACCGCAGTGAGTTGCATAACCGCCTTGTCGCTGGCGGCCTCGCCCAGGGCGACCGTGGAGGACGTGCTGCGGCCGCGGATGCGACCCTTCTTCAGGAAGCCGTCGTAATGACGCTGCAGGAGGAAGGTTTCGATCTGGCGCATGGTGTCGAGAATGACGCCGACGGTGATCAGCATGCCGGTGCCGCCGAAGAAATAGGCGATGCGCGGCGGGACCTTGAGCTGGAACAGCAGCAAGTCCGGCAGGATGGCGATGACGGTGAGGAACACGGCGCCGGCGAGCGTCAGGCGCGTCATGATGAAGTCGAGGAAGCTGGCCGTCGGCTCGCCCGGGCGGACGCCGGGGATGTAGCCGCCGTATTTCTTCAGGTCGTCGGCGATCTGGATCGGCTTGAACATGACGGACACCCAGAAATAGCTGAAGAACAGGATGAGCAGGGTCATCAGGACGTAATACATCCAGTGCCCGTGCAGCAGGTTGTTGGCGAACTCGACCAGGAACGGCATGTTGAACGCCGCGCCGACCTGCGAGAAGATCTGCTGCGGGAACATCAGGATCGCGCTGGCGAAGATGACGGGCATGACGCCGGAGTAGTTGACCTTGAGCGGCAGGAAGGAGCTCTGGCCGCCGTAGACCTTCTGGCCGACGACGCGCTTGGCATACTGGACCGGGATCTTCCGCTGGCCCTGCGTGACGGCGATGATGCCCATCGTGACGATGAGGAAGAGGGCCACCATCATGATGCCCTGGGGCAGGCCGAGCTGGGCCACGCCGACGGGGGCGAAGAAGAGCTGGTAGGTCGCGACCGCCGCGCCCGGGATATCGGCGAGGATGCCGACGGTGATGAGCAGGGAGACGCCGTTGCCGATGCCGCGCTGGGTGATCTGCTCGCCCAGCCACATGAGGAGCATGGTGCCCGCGGTCATGTAGATCGTGGAGAAGACCAGGAACGTCCAGTCGCTGATGACCACGATCTGGCCGTAGGTGTTGACGTCGTAACCGGCGAAGAGCTTGCCCGGGTTCTGCAGGGTGAGCACGAGGAGGACCGCCTGGACCACGCAGATGACGACCGTCAGGTAACGGGTGTATTGCGTGAGCTTCTGGCGGCCGACGTCGCCCTCCTGCTGGAGGCGGCTGAGCGCCGGCACCACCGCGGTCATCAGCTGGAAGATGATGGACGCGCTGATGTAGGGCATGATGCCCAGGGCGCAGACGGCGCCCTTGAGGAGCGCGCCGCCGGTGAACATGTTGTAGAGGCCCATCAGGCCGCCGCCGCCCGCGGCGGTCTGCGCCTCGAAGAACGTCAGCAGCGGCTTCGGGTCGATGCCGGGCAGCGGGATGTGCGCGCCCACCCGGGCCACGAAGAGGAGGCTGAGCGTGTAGAGGATGCGCGAGCGGAGCTCGGGAATCTTCAGGGAGTTGGCGAAGGCAGAAAACATGTTGGAGTAGACGGACAGCGAGCGGTTGCGAAGGAGACGGGCGGGAGCCCTACCCTACCCGGCTCAGGCCGTGATGGCCTGGCCGCCGGCTTTCTCGAGCTTGGCCTTGGCCGAACCCGTGAACTTGTGGGCCGTGACCTTGAGCGCGCGGCTGATTTCGCCGTCGCCGAGGACCTTGAGCAGCTTGACGCCCGGGCGGATGAGACCGGCCGCGGCGAGCACCTCGGCGTTCACCTCGGAAATCTTGGCGTCGAGCGCGGCGAGATCGCCGACGTTCACGACGGCATAGCTCGTGCGGAACTCGTAGTTGTTGAACCCGCGGTGCGGGAGCTTGCGGTAGAGGGGCATCTGGCCGCCTTCGAAGCCGGGGCGGATGGAGCCGCCGGAGCGGCCCTTCTGGCCCTTGCCGCCGACACCGGAGGTCTTGCCGTGGCCGCCGCCTTCGCCGCAGCCGACGCGCTTCTTGCGGTGGACCGCACCCTTGACGTTAACGAGATTATGGAGACGCATTTTCTGGATTCCTAATTTTGGCGCCGCCCCGCGGAAAGGCGGGGCGACTCGGATGATGTTAAGTGATGACCTTAGGCGCGGAGCGCCTTGAAGTCGGCCTCGAGGCGCAGCTTGCGCAGGCCGTTGAGGGTCGCGTGGACGACGGCGATGTGGTTCTTGGAACCCATCGACTTCGTGAGGACGTTGTGGACGCCGGCTGCCTCGAGGACCGCGCGGACGCCGCCGCCGGCGATGAGGCCGGTGCCGGTGGATGCGGGGCGGAGGAAGACCTTGCCGCCATCATACTCGCCGAGGACCTCGTGCGGGATGGTGGAGCCCTTGAGCTTCACGGAGACCATGCGCTTCTTGGCGGACTCGGTGGACTTCTTGATGGCGTCGGGGACCTCGTTGGCCTTGCCGTAGCCGATGCCGACGTTGCCCTTGCCGTCGCCGACGACGGACAGGGCGGAGAAGCTGAAGCGGCGGCCGCCTTTCACGACCTTGGCGCAGCGGTTGATGAAGACCACCTTCTCGAACATGCCGGGCTCGCCGGAGTCGTTGCCGGGGCCGTTGGAAAAGGAGCGATTATTGTTAGCCATGGGAGAGGATTAGAATTGCAGACCACCCTCGCGGGCGGCTTCGGCAAAGGTTTTGACGCGGCCGTGGTAGGGGCGACCGTTGCGGTCGAACACCACGGAGGAGATGCCGGCGGCCTTGGCCTTGGCGGCGAAGGCGATGGCGAGGGACTTGGCGCCGGACACATTGCCCTTCGCGCCGCCCTTCTTCACCTCGGGATCGAGGGTCGAGAGGAACACGAGGGTCGCACCGGCGTCGTCGTTGACGGCCTGCGCATAGATGTGCTTGCCGGAGAACTTGACGCTGAGGCGCGGGCGGACGGCGGTGCCGGTCACCTTCTTGCGGATGCGCCATTTGCGCTTCTGGAGGAGCTGGGCCTTGTAGACAGTTTTCATGGTTATGTTTCCGGTTAGGCGACGGTCTTGCCTTCCTTGCGACGGACGCGCTCGGCGTGCTCGCCGACGATGCGGACGCCCTTGCCCTTGTAAGGCTCCGGCGGGTAGTAGGCGCGGATCTCGGCGGTGACCTGGCCGACGAGCTGCTTGTCGGCACCCTCGATCTTGAGCTTGGTCTGGTCGGTGACCGTGACCTTGATGCCCTCGGGGATGTCGTGGAGGATCGGGTGCGAGTAGCCGAGCGCGAGGTCGAGCTGCTTGCCCTTGAGCGCGGCCTTGAAGCCGACGCCCTGGATCTCAAGTTCCTTGAGGTAGCCGACGCTGACGCCCTTCACCATGCCGGCGATGACGGAGCGGGCCGTGCCATACATGGCGCGGGAAAAGCGGGATTCGTCGGTGGGCGAGACGAGGACGCTGTTGTCCTTCTTCTCGATCTTCACGACGGACGCGAAAGTCTTGGAGACCTTGCCCTTCGGGCCTTCGACGGACACGGTGGTGCCCTTGATGTCGATCTTGACCTTGTCGGGGATCTGAACGGGTTGTTTGCCGATTCTGCTCATGGTGGTGGTGTCCTTCTTACCAGACGGTGCAGACGAGTTCACCGCCGAGTTTGTTGCGGCGGGCGTCCTGGTCCTTCATGAGACCCTTGGAGGTGGAAATGATGGCGATGCCCAGGCCGTTGAGGACGCGGGGGATCTCCGTGTAGCCGGTGTAGAGCCGGCGGCCGGGGGTCGAGGAGCGCTTGAGGCCCGTGATGACGGGGGCGCTGTCGACATACTTCATGGTGACGATGACGGTCTTGTGGCCGCGCTCGTCGGTGCCGGTGGCCACGTCGCGGACGTAGCCTTCGCTCTTGAGGATGTTCGCGAGGCTCTCCTTGAGCTTGGAATGCGGGGAGACGCACTGCGCGAGACCGGCCTTCGACGCATTGCGAAGGTGGGTCAGGAAATCACTGATCGGGTCTGTCATGGATGGATGTTTTTTAGGTGGGCCCGTCGGATCATATCCGACTTCCGGCGGGAAAGTGGTTTACCAGGAGGACTTGGTGACGCCCGGGATCTTGCCGGCGAGCGCGAGCTCGCGGAGCGTGATGCGGGAGACGCCGAAGCGGCGGTGGAAGCCGCGCGGGCGGCCGCTGAGCGAGCAGCGGTTGCGGATGCGGACCTTGGAGGAGTTGCGCGGGAGCTTGGCCAGCTTCTTCTGGGCGGCGAAGAACTCGTCGTCCGTGGTCGCCGGGTTGGCGAGGATGGCCTTCAGCTCGGCGCGCTTGGCGGCGTGCTTCTCGACGAGGCGGATGCGCTTCTTGTTGCGTTCGATGGCGGAAGTTTTCGGCATGGTCGGAAGGGTTAGGCGGCGGAAGTCTTGGTCGGGGCGGCGGCCTCGATGCGGCGGAAGGGCATGCCGAGGGCCTTGAGGAGCTCGCGGGCCTCGTCGTCGGTCGGGGCGGAGGTCACGAGGGTGATGTCCATGCCCATGGAGCGCTTGTTGTTCTCGACGACGATCTCGGGGAAGATGGTGAAGTCGGTGATGCCGATCGTGTAGTTGCCCTGGCCGTCGAGCTTGTTCGGCACGCCGCGGAAGTCGCGGATGGTGGGCAGCGCGACCGCGAGGAGGCGCATGAGGAAGTGCCACATGTTCTCGCCGCGGAGGGTGACGTGGCAGCCGGTGACCTGGTTGGGCTTCAGCTTGAAGTTGGCGATGGCCTTCTTCGAGCGGTTGAGCACGGGCTTCTGGCCGGCGATGAGGCCGATGTCGCGCGCGGTGTCGGCGATCTGGTTCTTGTCGGCGTCGGAGGAGATGCCGGTGTTGATCACGATCTTCTCGAGCTTCGGGATCTGGTGCTTGTTCTTGTAGCCGCGGGCGGCCATCAGGGCCGGGACGACGGTCTCGGCGTAGTGTTTCTGGAGAGGAGTGGGTTGTTTGCTCATGGTGCTAACCGGATTTCCGACCCGGATGCTGATGGTTGATTTAAAGGATGGTCCCCTCGCCGGCTCAGGCCTTGGCCGCCGGTGCGGCGGTCTTCTTGCGCTTCGAGGCGTCGAAGCGCGACTGGAGCATGAGGTTCGACACGTGGATCGTGCCCTCGCGCTCGGCGATCTTGCCCTGCGGGTTTTCCTGGGACTTCTTGAGGTGGCGCTTGATCATGGCCACGCCCTCGACGACGGCGCGGTTCTTGGCGCCGCGGATCTCGAGGATCTTGCCGGACTTGCCCTTGTGGGCGCCGGCGATGACGACGACCACGTCGTTCTTCTTGATGTGGAATTTCTGGGACATGTTAGAGGACCTCCGGGGCGAGCGAGATGATCTTCGCGTAGTTCTTGGCGCGGAGCTCGCGGGCGACGGGCCCGAAGATGCGGGTGCCCTTCGGGTTGCCATCCTCGCCAATGATGACGACGGCGTTGGAATCGAAGCGGAGGTAGCTGCCGTCGGGACGGCGGAGCGCGGCGCGCGTGCGGACGATGACGGCCTTGTGGACCTCACCCTTCTTCACGGTGGCGTCGGTGCTGCTCTCCTTGATGTTGATGGTGATGATGTCGCCGACGTGGGCGTAGCGGGAGGGATGCCCGATCTTGCCGATCATCGACGCGCGGCGCGCGCCGGTGTTGTCGGCAATATCAAGGATGGAACGCATCTGGATCATGGTAGGGTCTCCGGCGGAGGGTTAGGCCTTGGCGGCCACGTTGGCCTTGGTGGTCTTGGTCGGAACGGCCTCGGCGACGTCCTTCTCGGACACGGCGACGATGTCGACGCCGACGGCGGCCTCGACGACGCGGATGACGCGCCAGCGCTTCAGGCGGCTGATCGGGCGGGTCTCCATGACCTCGATCTTGTCACCCATCTTGGCCTCGTTCTTCTCGTCGTGGACGTGGAGGACGGTCTTGCGGTTGATGACCTTGTGGTAGAGCGGGTGCGGCGTCTTGTAGGGGACGGTGACCTTGACGGACTTGTCGCCCATCTTGGAGCTGACGAAACCGATGAGGGTCTTGCGGCGGTTGTGGCGTTCGTGAGTGGACATGGAGGGAAGCGGTTGGCTCAGGCGGCCTTGGCCTTGGCGGTTTTCTTGGACGCGAGGGCGGTCAGGAGGCGCGCGATGTCCTTGCGGTAGGTGCGCAGGAGGTGCGGCTTCTCGACCTGGCCGGCGTTCTTGCGCAGGCGGAGCTGGAGGAGGGCCTCGCGGGTCTCGCGGAGCTTGGTGGTGAGCTCGCTCGGGGCGAGGTCGCGGATTTCCTTGGAAGTCATGGTGGCGGTCTCCGGGTTATCAGGCGGCGGTGCCTTCGCGGACGATGAAGCGGCAGCGGAAGGGCAGTTTGGCGTCGGCGAGGCGGAAGGCCTCCTTGGCGATGGTGAGCGGAACGCCGGCGAGCTCGAAGAGGACGGCGCCGGGCTTGATGACGGCGACGTAGAACTCGACCGGGCCCTTGCCCTGGCCCATGCGCACCTCGGCGGGCTTCTTGGTCACGGGCTTGTGGGGGAACACGCGGATCCAGAGCTTGCCCTTGCGCTTGAGGTGGCGGGCGATGGTGACGCGGGCGGCCTCGATCTGCTGGCCGGTCATGGGACCGCGGGACAGGGACTGCAGGCCGAACTCGCCGAAGGCGAGCGTGTTGCCGCGCTTGGCATTGCCAGCGCGGGAGCCTTTCATCGACTTGCGGAATTTGGTGCGGGCGGGTGAGAGAGCCATGGTATCAGGGGGCGGTGAGCGTTACGCTCGGTGCCGGGTAAAACAGTTTAGTTGGATTCGTCTTTTTTGCAGATCCAGCACTTCACGCCGATCTTGCCCCAGACGGTCTGGGCCTCGGCGAAGCCGTAATCGATGTTCTCGCGCAGGGTGTGCAGCGGGATGCGGCCCTGGCGCTGCCACTCGCGGCGGGCGATGTCGGCGCCGCCGAGGCGGCCCGAGCACTGGATCTTGATGCCGTCGATGCCGAGCGACATCGCGATCTGGATGGACTTCTTGATGGCGCGGCGGAAGGCGATGCGGCGCTCGAGCTGGAGCGCGACGTTCTCGGCCACGAGCTGGGCCTCGATCTCGGGCTTCTTCACTTCCTGGATGTCCAGGAGGACCTCCTTGCCGGTGAGCTTGCCGAGCTGGACCTTCATGTTCTCGACCTCCTGGCCCTTCTTGCCGATGACGATGCCGGGGCGGGCGGTGAAGATCTTGACGCGGACGCGGTTGCCGGCGCGCTCGATGAAGATGCGCGGCACGGAGGCCTGCTTGAGCTTCTCCATCAGCGTGGAGCGGATGATCTGGTCCTCATGGAGGAGCTTGGCGAAATCCTTCTTGCGCGCGAACCAGCGCGACTGCCAGTTGCGGCGGACGGCGAGGCGGAAGCCTGTAGGGTTGGTCTTTTGTCCCATGGAAGTAAGTTAGTTGGATTTGCCGTCGGTGAGGACGATGCGGAGGTGCGACATGCGCTTGACGCGCGGCTTGGCCGAGCCCTTGGCGCCGGCCTTGAAGCGCTTGAGCACGGGGCCGTTCTCGATGAGGGCGCGGTGCACGGTGAGCTGGTCGGCGGTGATGCTGTTGTTGTTCTCGGCGTTCGCCACGGCGCTCTTGAGCGTCTTGACGAGGAGGCGGGCGGACTTGCGCGGCACGAGCGTGAGGAAGTCGATGGCCTCGTTGACGGAGCGGCCCTGGATGAGGCGCGCGACCTCGCGGACCTTCTTGGGCGACATGCGCGCGTTGCGGGTGAGAGCTTGAATTTCCATTGTAGTGTCCTGGTTGGGCAACGGCCTCAGATTTCCTTGCGGGTCATACCGCCGTGCGCCTTGAAGATGCGCGTCGGGGCGAACTCGCCGAGCTTGTGCCCGACCATGTTCTCCGTGATGTAGACCGCGATGTGCGCCTTGCCGTTGTGCACACTGATGGTGTGGCCGACGAACTCGGGCGTGATGGTGGAGCGACGGGACCAGGTCTGGATGGGCTTGCGGGCGCCACCGGACTTGGCCGCCTTCTGGATCTTCTCCAGGAGGTGGTAGTCGACAAAGAAACCTTTCTTGATGGAACGTGCCATGGTGCGGAGTCGTTGGGATTACTTCTGGCCGCGCGGCTTGCGGCCGTTGGCGCGAACGAGGATGAAATTGCTGGAGAGCTTGGTGCGGCGGCGCGTCGGGAAACCCTTCGCGAGCTGGCCCCACGGCGAGACGAGGTGCTGGCGGCCACCGCCACCCTTGGACTTGCCCTGACCGCCACCGTTCGGGTGGTCGACCGGGTTCATGGCGACGCCGCGGACGCGGGGGCGCTTGCCGAGCCAGCGGTTGCGGCCGGCCTTGCCGAGCGAGCGCTTGCCGTGGTCGGCGTTGGAGACCTCGCCGATGGTGGCGCGGCAGTTCGCATTGATCAGGCGGGTCTCGCCGGAGGTCATGCGGATCTGGGCGTAACCGTTCTCGATGGCGACGAGCTCCACCGAGGTGCCGGCAGCGCGGGCGATCTGGGCGCCCTTGCCCGGGATCAGCTCGACGGCGTGCAGCTTGGTGGCCGGCGGGATCACGGACAGCGGGAAGGAGTTGCCGGCGCGGAAGTCGTTCGTGTCGGTCTTCAGGAGGTTGTAAACCGTGTCGCCGACCTTGAGGCCCGCGGGCGCGAGGATGTAGCTCTTCGTGCCGTCGGCATAGGCGAGGAGCGCGAGCAGCGCGGTGCGGTTGGGATCGTATTCGATCGCCTGGACCTTGGCGGGCATGTCGAGCTTGCCGCGCTTGAAATCGATGATGCGGTAGAGCTTCTTGTGACCGCC
>JAYRXZ010000007.1:0-147134 GCA_041917235.1 Lacunisphaera sp.
GCCGTCACCGGCGCCGCCAAGACCGGCAAGATCGGCGACGGCAAGATCTTCGTGCTCCCGCTGGAGGATGTCATCCGCATCCGCACCGACGAGCACGGCGACAGCGCCGTCTGAGGCGGACCCTCCGATCCTTTCAAGCCGGCTCCCGCGAGGGGGCCGGCTTTTTTGCTTGGGGGTTGTTGTAGGGCGGGGTCTCCGAACCCCGCCTTCGCGCCGACATGATATCACGTCCAAGGCGGGGTTCGGAGAGCCCGCCCTACAGCCTGAGATCGGCTTTTTGCTTTTCACCGGACGCCGGCCGGGTGATGGTGCTGGTTCGCATGCCCGTCCTGTCCAAGATCAAGATCCTCGACACCCACACGGGTGGTGAACCCACCCGCCTCGTGCTGGAAGGCGGCCCGGACCTCGGCCGCGGGCCCATGGCCGACCGGGTGAAGGTCTTCCAGGCGCAGCATGACCGGTTCCGCAGCGCCATCGTGGGCGAGCCGCGCGGGTCGGACGTCTTCGTCGGCGCGCTGCTGGTCGAGCCGCACGACAAGACCTGCCACTTCGGCCTGATCTTCTTCAACAACGTCGGCTACCTCGGCATGTGCGGTCACGGCCTGATCGGGGCGATCGTGGCGCTGGCGCACGCCGGCATGGTCAAGCCGGGCCTCGTGCGCATCGACACGCCCGCCGGTTACATCGCCGCCGTGCTGGGCGCGGACGGGCAGGTCACGTTCGACAACGTGCCGAGCTACCGCAAGCACCACGAGCTCGAGCTCTACCTGCCGGGCATCGGCAACGTCCCGTGCGACATCGCCTGGGGCGGCAACTGGTTCTGCCTGATCGAGCAGCACGAGCAGAAGCTCGAGCTGGCGAACGTCGCGCAGCTGACCGGTTACTGCCAGCGCATCCGGCAGGCGGTCAACGATTCCGGTTTTCCCGAGGTGGACCACGTCGAGCTCTTCGGCCCGTCGGCCACGCCGGGCGTGAGCAGCAAGAGCTTCGTCCTGTGCCCGGGCGGGGCCTACGACCGCTCGCCCTGCGGCACCGGCACCAGCGCCAAGCTGGCGTGCCTCGCGGCCGACAACAAATTGGCCCCGGGCGCCGAGTGGGTGCAGGAGAGCATCGTCGGCAGCACGTTCCGGGCGAAATACCGCCGGCAGGGCGACAAGATCGTCCCGACCATCACGGGCACCGCCCACGTGACCGCCGAGTCGACGCTCCTGCTGGATCCGGCCGATCCGTTTGTCTGGGGTATCCGCTGAGCCCATGCGCCAGAACCGGTCGGTCATCATCTGCGGCGGCGGCATCATCGGCCTGAGCTGCGCCTATTACCTGGCCCGCGAGGGCTGGCGCGTGACGGTCGTCGAGCGCAACGCCGAGGGCGCCGACTCCTGCGCCCACGGCAGCGCCGGCTACATCTCGCCGAGCCACGTCGTCCCGCTGGCGGCGCCGGGCATGGTCTGGAAGGGGCTCAAGTGGATGCTGAGCTCGCGCAGCCCGTTCTACATCAAGCCGCGGCTGGACAGCGACCTCATGCGCTGGGGCTGGCTCTTCGCCCGCGCCTGCACCCAGGCCCACACCCGCCGCGCCGCGCCGGTGTTGCGCGACCTCTGCCTCGGCGGCCGCAAGCTTTTCGTCGAGCTGGCCGACATCACCGGCAATGCCTTCGAGCTGAAGACGGAGGGCCTGCTCAACCTGTGCCAGACGCAGGAGGGGCTGGACCACGAGGCGCACGGGCTGGCCGCCATCGCCAACGAGCTCGGCGTCGAGGCGCAGGTGCTCGACGCGCGGCAGACCGCCGCGCTGGAGCCGGGCGCGAAGCTCGCGGTCGCCGGCTCGGTTTATTTTCCCATCGACGCCCACGTCACCCCGCGGCGGCTGATGCCCGCGCTGACGGGGCTGCTCAAGGAGATGGGGGTGAAGTTTGCCTGGAACACCAGCGTCTACGGCTGGCGCGCCGAGGGCGGGCGGATCGCGGGGGTTTCGACCACCTCCGGCGACCTCTACGCGGACGAATACGTCCTAGCCGGCGGTTCGTGGTCGCCGTCCATGGTGGCGGGCCTCGGCGTGCGGCTGCCGATGCAGCCGGGCAAGGGTTACAGCCTCACGATCCCGCAGCCGCGCTTCCAGCTGACCAAGTCGCTCATCCTCACGGAGCGCCGCGTGGCGGTGACCCCGATGGGCGAGCAGCTGCGCTTTGGCGGCACGATGGAGATCAGCGGCCACAGCGACACGGTGCGGCCCGAGCGCGTCGAGCAGATCATCGCGGGGGCGCAGGCCTTCTTCCCCGAGATGACCGCGGCCGATTTCGCCGGCATCAAGCCCTGGTTCGGCTACCGCCCGGTCTCGCCCGACGGCCTGCCCTACATCGGCCGGATGGGTCGTTACGCCAATCTCTCCACGGCCAGCGGTCACGCCATGCTCGGCCTCACGATGGCGCCCATCTCCGGCCTGCTGATTTCCGAGATCCTCACCGGCCGCAAGCCGTCGGTGGACCTCGCGCTGCTCAATCCCAATCGCTATTCGTAACATTCATATGGAGGGCCCAGCTCCAGCTGGGCCGCGGCTCAGCTGGAGCTGAGCCCTCCACCAATCTCCATACCCCATGAACTGGAAAGGCGTCCTCCCCGCGGTCACCACCAACCTCAAGGCCGACCTGTCGGTCGATCACGACGCATTCGCGGCGCATTGCCGGTGGATGATCGACAGCGGCTGCACCGGCATCGTGTGCTGCGGCTCGCTCGGCGAGGCGCAGACGCTGACCTTTGACGAGAAGATCGCCGTGGTGCGCACCGCGGTCGCGGCCGTGGGCGACCGCGTGCCGGTCGTGCTGGGCATCGCGTCGCTCAGCACGGTGGAGGCGGTGGCGATGGCGAAGGCGGCCGAGGCGGCCGGCGCCCAGGGCCTGATGGTGTTGCCGCCCTATGTCTACACCTCCGACTGGCGCGAGATGAAGGCCTACGTCGGCGCGGTCATCGCGGCGACCGAACTCTCGTGCATGCTCTACAACAACCCGCCGGCCTACAAAACCGACTTCCTGCCGGTCCAGATCGCCGAGCTGGCGAAGGAGCATGCCAACCTGCACGCGGTGAAGGAGTCGAGCGGCGATGTCCGCCGCGTGACCGCCATCAAGGCCGTCCTCGGCCGGCGCCTGGAGATCCTGGTCGGCATGGACGACGCCATCGTCGAGGGTGTCTACGCCGGCGCCACGGGCTGGATTGCCGGGCTGGTGAACGCCTTTCCGGAGGAGTCGGTGGCCTTGTTCGACTATGCCAGCCGCGGCGACAAGGCCCGGGCGTCGGCCCTTTACGAGTGGTTCCTGCCGCTCCTGCGGCTCGATACGGTCCCGAAGTTCGTCCAGCACATCAAATGGATCCAGGCCGAGGTCGGGCGGGGGACGCCCCATGTCCGGCCGCCCCGGCTGCCGCTGGCGGGGGGTGACCTCGAATTGACACAGGCGGTGCTCGCCAAGGCGCTCAAAGACCGGTTGAAACTCTGAGGTGGACGCGCGCCGAACAAACCCGTCCGGAGGCCGGGTTCCACCTTTCGGCTGGCGGCTTTTCAAATCCTGATAACTTCTTACCCCATGAAACCTGACGGCGGCTCCCTCATCGGCTTTGGTTCCAGCGGACTCGGCGGCGCCACCTTCAAGGCGTTCGATCCGGCGAAGAACGTCCACCTCGAGCCGACCTTCCTGTCGGCCGCCCCGGAGGATGTGGAGCGCGCGGTCCAGCTGGCCGTGGCCGCGGCGCCCATCTGGGCGAAGCTGTCCGGCGCGGCGCGCGGCAAGTTTCTCGCCGCCATCGCGGAAAAACTCGAAAGCCGGTCGGCCGAACTGGTCGCTCGCGCCATGCAGGAGACGGGGCTGCCCGAGGCACGCCTCAAGGGCGAGGTCACCCGCACCGCGGGCCAGTTGCGGCTTTACGGCGAGACGGCGGCGCGCGGCGACTGGGTCGACGCGCGCATCGAGACGGCGTTGCCCGACCGCAAGCCGCTGCCCAAGCCCGACCATCGCTCCATGCTCCGGGCGATCGGCCCGGTCGTCGTGTTCGGTTCGAGCAATTTTCCCTTCGCCTACTCGGTGGCGGGCGGCGACGTGGCGTCGGCCTTCGCGGCCGGCTGCCCGGTCATCGTGAAGGCCCATCCGGCGCACCCGGGCACCAGCGAGATGGTCGGGCGACTGATCCTCCACGCCGTGCGCGAGAGCGGACTGCCGGAGGGCACGTTCTCCCTGCTGTTTGATGCGGGCTTCGAGGTCGGCCAGGCGCTGGTGAAGCATCCGGCGGTGAAGGCCGTCGGTTTCACGGGCTCGGTCAAGGGTGGCCGGGCGCTGACGGATCTCGCCGCGGCGCGGCCCGAACCGATCCCGGTTTATGCCGAGATGGGCAGCGTCAACCCGGTGTTCATTTTGCCCGGTGCCATTGCCGAGCGGGCGGCGGGAATCGTCGAGGGGCTGTATGCCTCGTCCACCGTCGGCGTCGGCCAGTTCTGCACCAACCCGGGCCTGATCGTGCTGCAGCGTTCGCCGGCGGCCGAGCAGTTCGTGAAGGACATGGCGGCCCGCCTGGCCGCGACGCTGGAAGGCGTGATGCTCACGCCCGGGATCCGGAAGAGTTTCGTGGCCAACACGACGGCCCGGGCCCACCAGCCCGGCGTGAAGGTGCTGGCGCAGGGCAACGCGACCTCGATGTGCAGCGCCGCGCCGGTGTGGTTCGAGACGGGCGCCAAGGAATTCCTGGGCAACCACGCGCTCTCCGAGGAGATCTTCGGCCCGAGCTCGCTTGTCATCTGGTGCAAGGACGCGGCCGAGATGATGTCGGTCGCCCGTGAACTCGAGGGCAGCCTGACCGCCACCGTGCACGCCGGCGCCGCCGAGGCGAAGGAGCAGGGACCGCTGGTCGATGTGCTCGCCGGGAAGGCCGGGCGGTTGATCCTGAATGGTTATCCCACGGGCCTGGAGGTCAGCCATGCCCAGGTGCATGCCGGACCTTATCCCGCGACGAGCGACGGCGGTCGCAGCACCTCGGTCGGCACGCGCGCCCTGAACCGTTGGGCGCGGCTCATCTGTTACCAGAGCTTCACCGATGAGCTGCTGCCGCCGGATCTGCAGAATGCCAATCCGCTGAAATTAAAGCGTATGGTGAACGGGGAATGGTCGGACGGCGCGGTCGGGTAGGGGCCGTTGCCCCCAACGGCCCTTGGCGAGGCACGCGGAAGGACGGTTGAGGGCAACCGCCCCTACCACGATGGTTTGCTTCTACAGCTTCGCCGCCGCGTGGCGGATGGCGCGCTGGTAGGCGGTCAGGCCGGGGTCGTCGGTGGTCTCGCAAAGCGTGTCGAGCGCGAGGCGCAGGGCGTCGGCGGCCTTGCCCTGCTGGTGCAGGGTCAGGCTGAGGAAGACGGCGAACTCGGGATTGTCGGGAAACTGCACCTGACCGGAGCGCAGCACCTCGGCGGAGCGTTCCAGCTGGCCGAGCGCGCGCAGGGTCGACCCGAGGCCGATCAACGCGCCCGAGAGCTCGTTGGGCGGCAGGCCGAGGGCGACCGCCTTCTCGTAATAGGGCAGGGCGTCCGCCGCGCGGTCGAGGACGTCGCAGGACCAGGCCAGCTGGTAATTGATCTCGGCGACGTTCGGGTGCTTCGCATCGAGCTTCCGCAGCCGGGGCAGGATCTCCTCCGACTGGCCGTAGGCGCGGGCGCCGACGATGGCGTCGAGTTCGTCTTTCCAGGCGGGAAGTCCGACGGATTCGCTCATGGGGAATATCTCACGCAGAGGCGCAGAGACGCGGAGGGCATTCTCTGCGCCTCTGCGTCTCTGCGTGAAATCAGGTCGTTTGCGCGGGGCTGGCGGCCGGTGCCTTCTTTTCCGGGAGGGCGCGGGTGGCGACCTCGCGGGTGAAGCGGGCGAGCAGGTCCTCGACCTTGTGCACGCCCTCGTCGCCCTTGGCGCGGGAACGGACCGAAGCGCTGAAGGCCTCGGCCTCCTTCTGACCGAGCACGAGCACATACGGCACCTTCTCGAGTTCGGCGCGGCGGATCTTGGCGCCGAGCTTGTCGGAGTGGGTGTCGAGCGTGACGCGCAGGTCGGCGGCCTGGAACTCGGCGAGCGTGGCCTTGGCGTAGTCCATCACCTTGTCGGAGATGGGCACCAGGCGGATCTGCTCGGGCGCGAGCCAGAGCGGGAAGTCGCCGCCGAAGTGCTCGATGAGCACGCCGCAGAAACGCTCCATCGAGCCGAAGGGCGCACGGTGGATCATGACGGGGCGGTGCGACGTGTTGTCGGCGCCGATGTAGCTCAGGTCGAAGCGCACGGGGAGGACGTAGTCCACCTGCACGGTGCCGAGCTGCCACTCGCGGCCGATGACATCCTTGATGACGAAGTCGATCTTCGGGCCGTAGAAGGCGGCCTCGCCGGGCTCCTCGGTAAAGGGCACGCCGAGCGTCTTGGCGGCCTCGCGGCAGGCGGCCTCGGCCAGGTCCCACTTCTCGGGGTCGCCGGCGAACTTCTTGCCGTCGGGGTCGCGCAGGCCGACGCGCACGCGGTAATCGGACATGCCGAGCGTGGTGAGCACGGTCTTCACGAGCGAAAGACAGCCCATGATCTCCGCCTGCACCTGCTCGGGCGTGCAGAAGAGGTGGGCGTCGTCCTGGGTGAAGCCGCGGACGCGGGTCATGCCGTTGAGCTCGCCGGACTGTTCCCAGCGGTAGACGGTGCCGAACTCGGCGAGGCGCACGGGCAGGTCGCGGTAGGAGTGCGGCTGTGAGGCGAAGATCTTGATGTGGTGCGGGCAGTTCATCGGCTTCAGCAGGAAGCCGTCGATGAGCTGGTCATCCGGGAGGACGCGGTCCTGGGTGATCGTCTCCTTGCCGGTGAGCTTGTTGACCTTCTCGGCGAGGTGCGTGGAGACGGCCTCGATGCGGTTGGACATCTCGGCGCAGGAGCAGCCGGAGGAGATGAGCTGGTCGAGGTAGTCGCGCTCGACGACGGGCGGGAACTGCGAGTCCTTGTAATAGGGAAAGTGGCCCGAGGTCTTGTAGAGCGAGAGACGGCCGATGTGCGGCGTGAAAACCTGCGAGTAGCCCTGCTTGCGGAGCTCGCCGGAGATGAAGTTCTGGAGCTCCTGGCGGAGGATGGAGCCGTTGGGCGTCCAGAGAATCAGGCCCTGGCCGACGTCCTCGTCGATGTGGAACAGCTTCAGCTCGCGGCCGAGCTTGCGGTGGTCGCGGAGCTTGGCCTGCTCGAGCTGCGTCAGATAGTTGGCGAGCTCCTCCTTGGTCGGGAAGGCCGTGCCGTAGATGCGCTGGAGCTGCTTGTTGGTCTCGTCGCCGCGGTGGTAGGCGCCGGCGATGGAGAGGAGCTTGAAGGCCTTCAGCTTGGCCGTGTAGCGGACGTGCGTGCCGGCGCAGAGGTCGGTAAACTCGCCGTTGGTGTAGAAGGAGATTTTCTCGCCCTCGGGGATGTCGGCGAGGCGACCGAGCTTGTAGCGTTCCTGGCCGCGGGACTTGATGATCTCGACGGCTTCCTCGCGCGAGACCTCCTTGCGGTCGAAGCGCTGGTTCTCCTCGGCGATTTTCTTCATCTCGACCTCGAGCTTCGCGAGGTCGTCCATGGTCAGCTTGTGGTCGAGGTCGACGTCATAATAGAAGCCGCTGTCAGTCGGCGGGCCGATGTCGAGTTTGGCGTCCGGAAACAGACGGAGGACGGCGGTCGCCAGCACGTGGGAGGCCGAGTGGCGGAGTTCTTCGAGCGGAGTCATCGACATGGTATATGTTGGTTGTGGTCCTCCTTACGATTGGAGGGCCGAACAATCACTTCGCCACAAGGGGAGGGTGGCTGTCAAGGCGGCGGATTTTGGCCATGGAGCGCGGGGAGTGGAGGGAATGGCCGGATTCTTTGGTTTGCGGCGGATTGGTTATCGCGGGTAGGGTGCGGCCATCATGGTTGAGCTAAAACCGGTGGCCATTCTGCGCACGCCCTTCGCCGAGAAGTTCGGGGTGCCGCGGCAGTCCGGGCTGGTGATGGCGGCGGAAGGACGCGTGGAGTTTTTGCCGGAGTTTGCAGCGCCGGAGTTTGTGCGCGGTCTGGAGGATTTTTCGCATGTGTGGCTCGTGACCGGGTTTCACCTGAATCCGCCCTGGGCGGGCGCGGCGACCGTGCGGCCGCCGCGGCTCGGCGGCAACGAACGCGTCGGCGTGTTTGCCTCGCGCTCGCCGTCGCGGCCGAACGGGCTGGGGCTCTCGCTGGTCGAGCTGCGCGGCGTGCAGGCGGGGGTGTTGATCGTCGGCGGCGTGGACGCGGTGGACGGCACCCCGGTGTATGATGTGAAACCGTATCTCCCGTGGTGCGAGGCGAAGCCGGAGGCGCGGTCCGACTGGGCGAAGGATGCGCCCGCGACGCGGCCGGCGGCGGATGTGGTCATCCCGGCGGAGATCGAGCGGGCGTTGCCGGACACGGTGGTGACGCTCGTGCGGCAGTTGCTCGCGCTGAATTTGCAGCCGGCGTATCAGGCGGTCGGAAACGGACAGACCTACGGCATGGCGATCGCGGGATGGAATGTGCGCTGGCGCCCGGGCCCGGACGGCAAAATCGAGGTGGTGGAGGCGGTGCGGCTGACGCAGTAGGGGCCGTTGCCCCCAACGGCCCTTGGCATGCGCGGAGAAAGGGCGGTTGAGGGAAACCGCCCCTACCAGCGACAGGGTAGGGCGCGGACTCCATCCGCGCCTCGGCGGCGGAGGGGCTTTATGCCCCGACTGATTGCGTTCGTTTGCAGGTGGCGGGGTATAAAACCCCTCCCACATTCAAACCTAAGATGATCGGAAATCGGTCCTACTTCTTCACGGGCTCCAGCTTATAGCCGTCCTTGCCGTCGAGCATGGACCAGCCGGCGGCGGCCAGTTCCTTGCGCAGTGTGTCGGCGCCGGCCCAGTCCTTGGCCTGCTTGGCGGCCCAGCGCTTCTCGGCGAGGGCGGTGATGGCGGCGGGAATGTCGGCCTTGGGCGCTTCGGCGGCCTTCAGGTCCAACCCTAGGGCAAACATGACCCGGTCGAAGGCCGCGGCGTCCACGCCGGCGGGGCCGCGGTTGACCACCGTGAACAGGGCGCCGAGCGCACCGGGAGTGTTCAGGTCGTCACGGAGCGCGGCCAGAATGGGCTCGAAGGCGGCGGCATCGCCCGACTGTGTGCCGAGCGCAGCGCGGAAGGAGCGGAGCGTCTTCAGCGCGCTTTCCGCCGCGTGCAGCGAATCCAGCGTGAAGTTCTGCTGCTTGCGCGGGTGGCTGGCGAGGAGGGCGTAGCGCAGGGCCATCGGGCTGAAGCCTTTGGCCTTGAGGTCGTCGAGCGTGTAGAGGTTGCCGAGCGACTTGGACATCTTCTTGCCGTCCACCAGCAGGTGCTCGCTGTGATACCAGTGGTGGGCGAAGAGCGTGCCGTTGCAGCACTGGCTCTGGGCGATCTCGTTCTCGTGGTGCGGGAACAGCAGGTCCACGCCGCCGGTGTGGAGGTCGATCGTCTCGCCGAGGTGCTTCTTGCTCATCGCGCTGCACTCGATGTGCCAGCCCGGGCGGCCGCGGCCCCAGGGGCTGTCCCAGGAGTTGTCGCCGTCCTCGGTCTTGTGGGCCTTCCAGAGCGCGAAGTCGCTGACGTCCTCCTTCTCGTCGGCGTCCGCCGCGGAGACCTTGAGCGTGGCGCCGACCTGCAGCTCGCGTTCCTTCACGCGGCTGAGTTTGCCGTAATCCTCGAAGGACGAGACCTTGAAATAGACGGAGCCGTCGGCGGCGCGGTAGGCGTTACCCTTTTTCATGAGCACGTCGATCATGTCGACCTGCTCCTTGATGTGGCCGGTGGCGGTGGGCTCGACGTGGGGCGGCAGGCAGTTCAGCGCGGCGCAGTCGGCGTGAAACTTGTCGGTCCACTGCTTCGTGACCTCGGCGAGCGGGCGTTTCTCGTCCTGGGCGCGCTTGATGGTCTTGTCGTCGACGTCGGTCAGGTTGCGGACGTGCTTCACCCTGTCCGGGCCGAACTCGAGCTCGAGGAGGCGGCGGATGACGTCGTTGACGACAAAGCTGCGGAAATTGCCGATGTGCGCCGGGGCGTAGACCGTCGGGCCGCAGTTGTAGAAACGGAAGACGCCGTCCGGCTGGGCGGGCTTGAGTTCGCGGAGGCTGCGGGAGAGGGATTCGTAAAGCCGGATGGGCATGTGGCAGGGAAGAGGCCCCAAAAGGCGCAAAAAGGGCCGAACTTTCAACCACGGATTACGGCCACCCACGCCCAGAAAACCGCAATTTCTGCACAAAAGATTAGCGTGAACTGGCCCCGAATAGTGGTTTAATGCCGGTCTTTTCCCTCCCATGGCCAAGAACCACAAGCTCGACCTGACCCACCGTCCCCGCCGCCTGCGCCGGCTGCCCAGCCGCCGTGCCCTCGTCGAGGAGACCGTCCTGCGGGCGGCTGACCTCATCGCGCCGCTCTTCGTGGTCGACGGCAAGGGCCGGCCCGAGCCGATCACCTCCATGCCGGGGGTCAGCCGGTTAAATATCACCGACTTGGTCCGCGAATGCCGCGAACTGCACAAGCTCGGCATCCCCGCCGTGGCCCTCTTTCCCAAGCTCGACGCCAAGTTCAAGGACGCCGAGGGCACCGAGGCGCTGAACCCCAAGACCCTTATCCTCCGCGCGGTCCGTGCGGTGAAGGCGGCGGTGCCGGAGCTGACGGTCATCACCGACGTCGCGCTCGATCCCTACACCAGCCACGGGCACGACGGCGTGCTGACGGCGTCCACCGACGACGTGGACAACGACCGCACCGTCGAGATCCTCTGCGAAATGGCCGTGCTGCAGGCCGAGGCGGGCGTGGATTTTGTGGCGCCGTCCGACATGATGGACGGCCGCGTCGGCGCCATTCGCAAGGCCCTCGACGCCGCCGGGCACACCGGCACGGGCATCCTGGCCTACTCGGCGAAATACAACTCGGCGTATTACGGCCCGTTCCGCGAGGCCGTCGGCAGCGCCAAGGCCGCCGGCACGCGCCTGCTCAGCAAGGCCACCTACCAGATGAACCCCGCCAACCGCCGCGAGGCGCTCCGCGAGGTGCAGCTCGATGTGGCCGAGGGCGCCGACATCGTCATGGTCAAGCCCGCCGGCCTCTACCTCGACATCATCCGCGAGGTCCGCGACGCCACGCAGGTGCCGGTGGCCGCCTACCAGATTTCCGGCGAATACGCCCAGATCCACGCCGCCGCCAAGCTCGGCTGGCTCGACCTGGCGCGCTGCCGCGACGAGTCGCTGCTCGCCATCAAGCGAGCCGGCGCCGACATGATCCTGACATATTTCGCCAAGGACGTGGCGCGGGCGCTGAAGGGGTAGGGCGCGGACTCCGCTCCGCGCCTCTGGTTGAATGTAGGGCCGGCGCTTGTCGCCGTGCCTAGGTTCGCCGACAAGCGGCGACCCTACATTTTCAGACAAGAAATCCGCCCTACCTGCGCCACAGCGCCCGTGTCAGCACGACGTGACCGAACAGCGCGCCGCCGACACAGACCGGACCGATGAGGGTGTAGGGCAGGTGGAACGCCACCAGCAGCTTCGGCTGCACGTCCCAGCCGAAGGGCACGGGGGCTGAGAGCAACGCCACCCGCATGACATTCAGCAAGAGCGCAAAGCCGACGATGTTGGCGATCCTTGCCGCCACCGGGTAACGCCCGGCGAGCGGTGCGCAGGCGAGCGCGGCGATTCCGCTGATTATGTCCCAGTTCTGCCCGGTCCAGGTCATGGTGCCGGGAATAGTGCCTTGCGAGGCCCATTCGTGGAGGACGAGTTCCAGCGGCAGGCGGAAGGTCTGGAAGCCCACGAGCGCCGCCAGCGGCACCCCCGCCGCGAGCCGGGCTCCGACGGGTGACAACCCGAGCCCGACGGAAATGGCCAGGATGGAGCCGAAGAAGAACGGCAGGCCGTTCATCGGCAGCGGGGTCATCCGCCCGCTGGCGACCAGTCCGGCCAGGGCGCCGAGCCAGACGGCGAGAATGGCAGCCGCAAGCAGGACCGCCTTCGGCGAACGGTAGCTGCGATGAATGCTCCAAAGCAGCGAGACGATGACCGCCGCGACGATGGCGCTGAACGCGGCGACGGAGCCGGTGCTGGCGGGTTGGAAGTTCATGGCGGAACGCTCAACCCTCAGCCCTCAACTCTCAACCATCCGCATCCTAGCCGTTCGGCCGGGCGAGCTTCGAGTGCTTCCGGCTGTAGCCGAAGTAAACGATGAATCCGAGGCCGAGCCAGACGGCGAGGTTCAGCCACGTGATCGCCGGGAGGAAGCACATCTGCAGGATGCAGGTGCCGATGCCGAGGATGGGCACGAGGGGCACCCACGGGGTCTTGAAGGGGCGGGGCAGGTCGGGCCGCGTGCGGCGCAGCACCCAGACGCCGGCGCAGACGAGCGCGAAGGCCAGCAGCGTGCCGATGGAGATGAGCTCCCCGAGCAGGTCGAGGGGGAACAGGCCGGAGATGACGGCGCAGGAGATGCCGGTGATCCACGTCGTGATGTGCGGCGTGCCGTATTTCGGGTGGATCTTGGCGAAGGTCTTCGGGAGCAGGCCGTCGCGCGACATCGAGTAGAAGATGCGCGGCTGGCCGAGCAGGGAGACGAGGATGACGGACGTCAGGCCGGCGAGCGCCGCGGCCTCGATGAGGTAGCGGAAGAGGGCGGGGGCGTTGGCCTGTTGCAGGGCGAAGATGAAGGGGGCGTCGACGTTGAGCTTGGTGTAGTGCACCAGGCCGGTGAGGACGAGGGACACGGACACAAACAGCACGGTGACAACGGCGAGGGTGCCGAGCAGGCCGATGGGCAGGTCGCGCTGCGGGTTCTTCGTTTCCTGCGCGGCGGCGGAGACGCAGTCGAAACCGACATAGGCGAAGAAGATCGCCGCGGCGCCGCGGAAGACGCCGCTCCAGCCGTATTCGCCGAAGGTGCCGGTGTTTTCCGGGATGAACGGGATCAGGTTGGATTTCGCGATCCCGGTGTGCTTCATGAGATACCAGACGCCGTAACCGACGAGGGCGACGAGCACGCCGACCTTGATGAGGACCATCACGTCGTTGAAGGAGGCCGACTCGCGGATGCCGATGTAGAGGACGTAGGTCAGCGCGAGGGAGATGAAGACCGCGGGGAAGTTGATGAACGCGCCAGTGAGGACGAGCCGGCCGTTCTCGACCGCCAGCGGGGCGCTGGAGAAGGCGATGGGCATGGCGACGTTGAACTCGTTGAGGATGTCGCGGACGGCGCCCGACCAGCTGACGGCGACGGCGGCGCCGGAGAACAGGTATTCCAGCACGAGGCACCAGCCGACGATCCAGGCGAGGAATTCGCCGAGGGTGGCGTAGCTGTAGGTGTAGGCGCTGCCGGAGACGGGAATCATCGACGCCAGCTCGGCGTAGCAGAGGCCGGCGAAGAGGCAGGAGATGCCGGCGAAGACGAAGGACAGGGCGATGGCCGGGCCGGCGTATTGGGCGGCCGAGGTGCCCGCCAGGACAAAGATGCCGGCGCCGACGACCGAGCCGATGCCCAGGCTGATCAGCGAGAGCGGGCCGAGCGTGCGCTTGTAGCCGTGCTCGGCGGTGGCCTCGGCCTGCAGCTCGGCGATGGGTTTGGTGCGGAACAGGCTCATGCGAAGTCCCGTTCGGATGAAAACGCAGGAAACAGGCGGACTGGTGTCATGCGGTCCCGTAAGTGACGGCTGGCCCGCATGGTGGCAACAAGGCTTTTAGCCCCGGCCGCGCTTGCGGGTCGGCTTTTCGTCCTCGTCCTCGGCGTCGTCGGAATCCTTCTCGTCCTCGTCATCCTCATCGTCGTCGCCGCCCTTGCCCTTGGCGCCGGGCTTGGCTTCGCCGTCTTCCTTGTCGCCGTCCTCGTCGTCCTCGTCCCACTTGAGGGAGGAGTCGTTCTTGAGCTTTTCCTCGTCCTCTTCCTCGACCTCGGGCAGGTCGTCATCCTCGTCCTCGGCGGCGCCCTTGTCGCCGTCCTCGTCGTCCTCGCCGTGGCCGGCGGGCATGAAGTCGAGGATGGCGGTGATCTCGGAGAAGAGGTGGACGGCCTTGCCCTCGATGAAGTCGTTGTTCTGGGCCTCGCGCAGCTGGTCCTCGACCTCGTCGACGGTCAGCTTCTCCTCGAGATCGAGCAGCTCGTTGATGAGCTTCACGCGCAGGCGGGTGATGTGGTCGAGGAAGTCGGCGTAGGGCCCGTTCTCCTCGTCGATCACGTCGGGCAGGGCGAAGAGCTTCTCCTCGGACTCCAGCAGCGGCTGCTTGGTGCGGGCGAGGCGGACCTTGCCCTTGCCGAGGTCCTTGGTGATGCGGAAGGGGATGAAGGCGCGCTCGAAGAGGTCGGAGTCGAAGCCGAACTCGCGCAGGGGCTCGATCAGCTCGATGATGTGGTCGACCTGGCGCGGGTCGATGATGCTGAGGCCGTCGACATCCCAGTGCACGGGATCGCTGATCTCGTCGACCCACCAGTTGTGGTCTTCGCCGAGCCGCACTACGCACCATTCAAGTTGGGGGGAGCCTTTCGCCATAAGGGTGTTGCTGATTTCGCTGCACGAAATGGGCCACGTGGAGGCCTTGTCAAATCTTGAAACGCAGAAAGTTGGAAAATCTTTCGGCCCTCGCCGCCGGTGCCAAATTTCGCCGGCAGGGTGGGTCCGGGGGGCGAAATAACAAGACCAAAAACTTCGGCGCCCCGGGCCCGCGCGATGCTTGTAAGTTGGGCTGCCGCTGCCATCGTCCGCCCCCATGGGCTGGCTATACCAACATGTGGGCAAGCGGGCGTTCTTCCGCCTCGATCCGGAGCACGCGCACGAGGCTGCCGTCAACGCGCTCGCGCGGCTCGGCCGGGTGCGGCCGCTGTGCGCGCTGCTCGAGCGCGTGCATCGCCTCGATCCGGCTCTGCACCGGCCGGTGGAGGCGTTCGGCCTGAGGTTTCCCAACGCCGTCGGCCTCGCCGCGGGCTTCGACAAGAACGGCCGCGCCTGGCCGGCCGCCGCGGCGCTGGGCTTCGGCCATGTCGAGATCGGCACGGTGACCTTTCACGCGCAACCGGGGAATCCACGACCGCGCGCCTTCCGTTATCCCGCCGAGCAGGCGGTGATCAACCGCATGGGTTTCAACAACGACGGCGCGGCCGCGCTCGCCGCGCGCCTGGCGAAGTTCTCCGGCCCGCGGTCCATCCCGCTCGGCATCAACCTCGGCAAGAGCAAGGTCACGTCGCTGGACCGGGCGACGGAGGACTACCTCGGCAGCTTCCGCCTGCTGGCGGACCACGGGGATTACATCGCGGTGAACGTCTCGAGCCCGAACACGCCGGGCCTGCGCGAGCTGCAGGACGCGTCGTGGCTGAAGCCGCTGCTCGCCGCGCTCGTGGAGGAAAACAAGGTGCGCGTCGCGGCCGGCAAGCCGCGCCGGCCGCTGCTGCTGAAGATCGCGCCGGACCTTTCCTTCCCGCAGATCGACGCCGCGCTGCAGGTGATCGCCGACCTGGGGCTCGACGGCATCATCGCCACCAACACGACGCTCGCGCGGCCCGGTTTCTTCGCGACGGTGAACGAGGCCGGCGGGCTGAGCGGCGCGCCGGTGCGCCGGCGCGCGACGGAGATCATCAATTACATCGCCCGCGCCACGCACGGCCGCCTGCCGATCATCGGCGTGGGCGGCATCATGGACGAGGAGGCGGCCGGCGAGAAACTCGATGCCGGCGCCACGCTGGTGCAGCTTTACACCGGCCTGATCTACCGCGGGCCGTTCTTCGCCGCCGAGGTGGCGCGCGCGCTCAGCCAGCGGCAGAGGGCATGAAGGGAGGGCGCGTTATCCCTGACGCGCCGCGCGGCGGATTAAGGATAATCCGCCCTGCCTATATCACCCAGTCGGCCGACTCGGCGACGAGCAGTTCCTTCTTGTGACGCGGGCGGACGACGAGGTCGTCGCCCTTGAAATAGACGATGCTGTTGGCCGGCACGGACTCGAGCAGCCAGACATTGCCGCCGATGACGCAATGTTCGCCGATGAGGGTCTCGCCGCCGAGGATGGTCGCGTGCGCGTAGATGGTGACGTGGTCGCCGATGTCGGGGTGGCGTTTGACGCCCTTCACCGGGTTGCCCGCGTTGTCGACCTCGAAGGACTTCGCGCCGAGCGTCACGCCCTGGTAGAGCTTCACGTGGTTGCCGATGGTGGCCGTCTCGCCGATGACGACGCCGACGCAGTGGTCGATGAAGAAGTGGGTGCCGATCTTCGCGCCCGGATGGAGATCCACGCCGGTGCGCTCGTGGCCGTATTCGGTGAGCATGCGCGGGAGCAGCGGCACGCCGAGCTGGTAAAGCTGGTGTGCGATGCGCTGGAGCGAGATGGCGAGCACGCACGGGTAGGCGAGGATGATCTCCTCGACGTTGCGCGCGGCGGGGTCGCCAGTGTAGGCCGCCGACACGTCGGTTTGCACCACGCGGCGGATCTCCGGCAGCCGGCCGAGGAGCTCGGTGGCGATGCGGCGCGCGTTGGCGGCGGGGGCCGGGTCCTTGGCGAACAGCAGGCTCTTCTCGATCTCGGTGAAAAGACGGTCGTCGATCTTGGCCAGCACCCCCTCGAGCCAGGCCGGCACGTCGCTCTTGGCGAGGCTGGTGCTCTGGAAATAGCCCGGAAAAAGCACGTGCATGAAGTCGCGGGCCAGGTCGGCCACGCAGTCCTGCGAGGGCAGGTTGACGCCGTCGAGGTGGTTGATGCCACCGTCGCGGGCGTAGGACTCGAGCAGGGCCTGCTTGATGGCTTCGGGTGTCATGGTCGCGGTGCGGGGAAGGATCGCCAGAAACCCGCGGCGGTCAAATGCGTTGGGTGGGAAAGGGGGTCATATCAGCGGGTGGGTAAATCGCTCTTTGCCCGAAAAAAGTGTCTTTTCAGGAAGGTTTTCCCGGAGCCGCTTTTGAGATATTTCTCGTAGTCGGCGGCCGTCGATTCGTCCGCGAAACCGGTATAAGCGACCAGCCGCCACGGCTTGAATTTACGGGTGTGGCTCGACTTGCCCTCGTTATGATCGATGAGGCCCTGCTTCAAATCATGAGTCATCCCGACGTAGTGCTGCTGCCTCTGATGCACGCTCTCGATAAGATAAACGTAGACCATAGCGCCAATTGTGAGTGAAACGCCGTCCTCCGCCAAGCCTACGGACGGCAGCCTTCGCCATCACCGTCGTGGGTTTAAACCGTTCCACCGCCTTCACCTGCCTTTGGCTGGCTTGCCAGCCGTAGGCCCGGCGAAGGCTGGTGCTCGGGACAGGACTCGAACCTGCACGCCTTACGGCACACGCACCTCAAACGTGTGTGTCTACCAATTCCACCACCCGAGCGTTCCAACGATGAGAACGGCGACTTAGGTAAATCCTCCGCTGCTTGTAAAGCCCCGAAATGCGCTTGCGTCATCCTTTCTTATCGGGGCAGACTGCCTCTTTACCGCGCGCCCGACCTGACGACGCGGAACACCAAGCCCAACACCGACACTTACCGGGTAACCACGCCCGTTTTCCGCCCTTCATGGACGACTCCAAGCCTGCCAACGAACCCAACGACCAGGGGTTGAACAAAATCGACCTCAGTCAGTTGCAGACCTTTAACTTCGGCACCCAATGGACCGAGGTGAAGCCGGTATCCCCCGGCGGCCGCCGCGAACGCGATTTCGACCGCGGCGACCGGCCTCCCCGTCGGGATGACGGTGGCGGCCACGGCGCGCCCGCGCGCGATCGTCGCGCCTTCCGCAAGCCGGCCGGTCCCGGTGGTCCGGGCGGCCCCGGTCAGGGTCAGGCTCCGGGTGCTCCCGCCCGCGAGGGTCAGCAGCCCGGTGGCGATCGTCCCGATCGCGGGGGCGGGCGTTTCGATCGCGGTCCCGGCGGCCCGCGCCGCGATTTCCGCGGCGGTGGCGAGCGCCATGAGGGCGGCGGCCAGCCGTTCGACCGCGCGCCGTATGTCAGCCCGTATTTCGTCGCGACCTGCTATCCCGAGGACACCGGTTTCGCCGCGATGGTGAAGGCCGTGCGCGCCTCGTGCCGCACCTACCAGCTGTTCGAGATCACCAAGGCCGTGCTCGAGAAGAACGACCGCTTCGTGATCGTCGTCCAGCGCGCCCGGCCCCAGCAGGCCGAGGGTGCCGCGCCGGCCAAGCCGGCGCCGGTGTTCATGTCGCTGCCCGACCACCTGCCGTTCGATACCGAGGACGCCGCCATCCAGCACGTGCTGGCCAACAACCTGGGCGCCTTCTTCGAGATGCAGGAAGTCGAGGTCGAGGCCCCGAAGGGGAATTTCCCCATCATCAACAAGTGCGGCATCACGGGCGAGCTGCTCGGGCCGCCGAACCACCACCGCTACCAGCAGGTCCTGCAGCAGCATCACGCCGCCAAGCTGGGCCGCATGCCGTTCGAGCGTTTCCGCGAGAGCATCATCTCCGCGCGCGAGCCCGAGGTCATCGCCGCGTGGATGGAGAAGATGAAGAAGGCCACGCGCTACACTTGGAAGCCGCCGGTCGCCAAGTCGGCCACCACGCCGCCGATGGATGCCGCCGCGCCAGCGGCCGCTCCGGCCGAGGCTGCGCCCGCGGCTGAAGCGCCGGCTCCGGTCGCGCCCCCCGCCGCCGAGGTCATCAGCTTCGACAACATCGAGGACGCCCGCCTGCACCTGCTGGCCAACGCCCGCGACAAGGTCGTGCGCGCCGTCGACAGCGTCCGCTTCCACGGCAAGCTCATCGAGAAGCTGCCGCCGGGCGAGATCCGCCGCGCCCTCGAGGGCCACGTGGAGCGCCAGCGCCGCTTCCCGCTCGACACCGCCAACGCGCTCCGCGGCCGCCTGCGCCGCGAGGGTTTCACCATCTTCAAGAAGGGTTCGCGCGGCGTCTCCTATGTGTGCGCCGTCAAGCGTCGCTTCCGCGTCCCGGGCCAGGTGTTCTCCGAGACCATCTCGGCGCTCATCGACTTCATCGAGAAGAACCCGATGGTGCACGTGAAGGACCTGCCGAAGAACTTCCTCGGCGTGGAAATCCCCGTCGCCGCGCCGGCCGCCCCGGCTCCGGCCGAGGGCACGACGCCGTCCGCGGCGCCGTTTGCCGCCCTGGCGCCCGAGCAGGCCGAGAAGCTCCGCAAGATGAGCAACGACCTGCGCTGGCTCGTCATGGAGGGCTACGTGACCGAGTTCTCCGACGGCAAACTCTTCGCCCCGCCGCCGATGGCGCCGCAACAGGCCAAGAAGGCCGAGGCGGGCGAGGAAGAACACGATCCCGTGGATTTCCCCGATGCTCCCCCGGCTGCGGTTGCGGAGGCGAAACCCGCCGAAGCGGCTCCTGCGGAAGCAGCTCCCGAGGCCGTGGCGCCGACTCCAGTCGAGGAGCCGAAGCCCGAAGCCCAGACCTGATAACCTTCAAAGCCCGCTCGTAAGAGCGGGCTTTTTTATTTGGAGGGCCGCGTCCCCGCGGGCCGGTTCGAGGGCAGGGCGGTGAGTCCCTTCACCGCCATTGCCCGGCGCGGAGCGGAGTCCGCGCCCTACCGCAGCACCAGCCGGTGCTTGTCCCCGTCCACGATCGCCAGCGTCAGGTGCCAGGCATCCTTGGGCAGCCACGTGCCGGTCTTCTCCGGCCACTCGACGGCGAGGACATAGGGGCTGACGAGGAACTCATCGAGCAGCAGCGACTCGACCTGCGCCTCCTTTTCCAGCCGGTAGGCGTCGAGGTGGATGAGTTTTTTCATCGTGCCCTGATAGACGGAGTAAATCGCGAAGGTCGGGCTGGTCACATGTTCGTGCACGCCCAGACCCTGGGCGAGGCCCTGCACGAAGGTCGTCTTGCCCACGCCCATGTCGCCGTGCAGGGCAAGGGTGGTGTCCGGCGGCAGCGCCGTCGCCAGCTCGGCCGCGAGGGATCGCGTCTGTTCGGCGGACTCGGTCGTGATACCCTGTTTGAGCTTAGCGCAGATGCTCATAACCGTGGTAATCCGCCAGGCGGAGGGCGCCGGCGGGCAGTTGGTTTTTCCGGACGAAGCGGCCGAGGCGGCTCAGCTGCAACTTCGGGAAGCGTTTGCGCCAGGCGCGCTCGAATTGTTCCGCCCCGGCCCGGACGACAATCAGCAGTTCGTAATCCTCGCCGTCGCCCAGCGCGTGGGCCAGCGGGGTTTTTCCGGTGGTGCGGGCGCGCCGGCGTGCCGCGGCACTCACGGGGATCGCGTCGGCTGCCAGCGCCGGCATCAATCCATCCGGAGTGAGGGAGTCGAGGTCCTTGGCGAGGCCGTCGCTCACGTCCATCATCGCGCGCACCTCGGGCCGGCCGGCGAGCCAGGCGCCCTCGGCGAGCCGCGGAGTGAAGGAATGATGATGCCCGAGCAGGCTGCCGCCGAGCGAGCCGGTGACATAGACCCAGTCGCCGGCCCGGGCCCCGCTGCGCGTGACCACGCGCCCGCCTTCGCCGAGGCTATGGCGGGCAAGCCGGCCGGAGGACTCGCCGTGCAGCGTGAGGAACGCGCCGAAGAACCCCGCCGGACCCTGCGTGATGTCGCCGCCGACGATCTTGACGCCGTGCCGGAGCGCGCAGGCCGCGAGGCCGCGGTAGAATTGTTCCAGCCAGCGGATGCTGGTCTGCGGCGCCAGCGCCAGGGACACGACGGCGGCCACCGAGCGTCCGCCCATGGCGGCGATGTCGCTCAGGTTGCGCTTCAGGAGCTTGGCTCCGGCCGCCCGCGCGGACACGGTCGCGTCGAAATGCTGGCCCCAGATCACCGGGTCGGTGGTGACGAGCTGGTGGTGCTTGGTGGGCGGGATGACGGCGCAGTCGTCGCCGATGCCGAAGGGGGACGCCGGGGACGCGCGGCCCAGCCACCGGCGGATGCCGGTGATGAGCTTGCGTTCGCCGTGGGCGGCGACCGACTGGGCGCGATGGGGGGTGAAGGGCGTCATTTGGCCAGTTCCGGCAGGCCGGACAGCAGGACGAGCACGGTGTTCAGGTTGAACAGGCCGTGGGCGATGATCGGCACGCGGATGGAGCCGGTGGCCTCGTAGGCGACGGCGAGGCCCATGCCGAGGACCGCCAGCGGCAGGAAGCCGGCCCAGTTGCCGTGGAGCGCGCCGAAGCAGACACCGCTGATGATGAGTGCCGCGCCGCGCCCGAGGCGTTGCCGGCAGAAGCGGTAGAGACCGGCGCGGAAGAGCAGTTCCTCGTAGATGGGCGCGAGCACGCAGGCCACCAGCAGCATCGCGGCGATGACGAGCGGCGAGCGGGTGTTGGCGAAGATCGCGATCACATCCTGCGGCGTGGCGGGCAGGCCGAGTTGCTCGACGAGGAAGGTCCAGCCCAGGCTGATCAGGCTGAGCACGGGCAGGGCGACGGCGAGGGTGCCGGCGGCATAGCGCAGGGCTTTCGCCCAGGGCAGCGGCGGCGGGACCGCGGCCGGCGGCGTTTCCGGTTCCACGGCCCAGCTGCGGCGCAGGGACGGGAACATCACCTTCCAGGCCACGAGGGCGCCGGTGTAGTTGGCCACGCTGTAGATGAAGAGGGCGAGACCCTGCTGGTCGGCGGCCGTGGCGATCATCGGGCCGATCCACAGCTGCGCCGCGGCCTGGAAGGCAAAGCCGGTCAAAAAGATCAGCACCGCGCTCAGGACGAAGTTGGACAGCGACGCCGGCGTGACCGGCAGCGCGTTGGTGCCGAGCCAGCGCGTGCGGGCGGCGGGGTGGAAGGCCAGCCAGAGCGCCAGTCCGGCGCCAGTCAGCAGCAGACAGATTTCGAAGAGGATGATGGCTAGCTGGGCGGGCTCGGTGGGCATGGAGTCGGGTTCATCCTTGGCGGGCTCCCTCGTAAAAACCAACCTGAAAGCGGTGAGTTGAAATGCGGGGGAGCCTGCGCTTGCCGCCGGGTCGCGCTCCGCCGGCGGAGGTGTCTGCCGCCGGTCAGGCGGGCAGAACCGGCGCCACCGGGCGCCGGGGGCGCAGCTTGCGCCAGCCGATGACGGTGGCGAGCAGGCCGGCGCCCAGCAGGCCGTAGGTGGAGGGCTCGGGCACGGGCGTGAAGCCCACCAGGTCCTGCACAAACACGCGGTTGTCGGTGCCGATGCGCTGGTAGGAGCCGTCGATCAGCAGGTCGAGGGAGGCGATGTTGCCGTGGTTCATGATCGAGGGCAGGTCCAGACTGGTCAGCATGGTGTTGGCCGTGGCGATCATGGCGTTGGCGCCGGTGCCGTTGTAGGAGGAGACGCCGAGCAAACCGCCGCCGAGGGCATAGGGGTTGGCATTGGACTCGTTGGCGATCTCCCAGACGGCGAGCTGCAGCGCGCCGAGGGTAAGGGAGGTGTTGGCCGCCGGCAGATAAGCTTGGAAGAGATCAGCCAGATCCTGCAGCCGGGCGGTGCTGAGGCCCGGGGCGCCGCCGCCCCAGAGGTCAAAGTTGGCGGGGTTGCCGCTGGCGTAGTCGAGGTGGTTGCCCGCGGCTTCGCCGCTGCCGGAGTAAAAGATCGTCTGGCCCGGATCCAGGCAGAACCATTGGGCGCTCGGCGGCAGGAAGGCGGCGGTGAGGACGAACGGCGTGGGCAGGGCGTTGCGCGCACTGCCGTTGAGGGTGACCGTGACGGCGGGCAGGCCGCTGTTGGCCAGCAGGACATTTGTCAGGGGGATTTGCAGCTGGGCGGCGGCCGAGTGGCCGAGCAATAGACCGAAAACGACCAGGATCGGTCGGAATGAGGCGATGGGTTTCATAG
The DNA here is from genome assembly GCA_041917235.1 of Lacunisphaera sp. GTDB lineage: Bacteria > Verrucomicrobiota > Verrucomicrobiia > Opitutales > Opitutaceae > Lacunisphaera. The sequence continues at coordinate 22,729 of JAYRXZ010000007.1, forward strand.
GGACTAATACCATGACAGACCGGGAGAATCCGGCCAATCGGGCAGGCACTGATTGCCCCCATCAGGGAAAGTCAGGTCACCCGTAGGGGTGCCGGGGCGCGCCGGCCCGGTCGAAATCAGCCGGCAATGGAGGCTGGACCCGATCTGCCGGTCAGCGTCCGGGCGTGCAGGGCTGGTTGCGGCGCACCCGGACGATCGAGGGCGGGTTCTTGGCCAGCTTGGCGGCCGGGCGGATCGGGCGAAGGACGAGATTGCCGCCGCAATTCGGGCAGACGTGCTTGAGCGTCTGCGTGGTGCAGTCCGGGCAGAAGGTGCACTCAAAGGTGCAAATGTAAGCCTCCGCGGCCGGCGGCAGGTCGCGGTCGCAGCATTCACAGTTGGGACGCAGTTCGAGGGCCATGATGGAGATTTTTGGAAGACATCAGCGGAGTTGACCACCCGAAACATCGGGGAAACCCCGATGGCTTGGGTGGGGGTTGGCCGGCTTTCCATGATTTGACGGGGCGGGGTCGCGGCGTTCATTGCGGGGCTTGAGACTGATCATTTTCCCCATCGCGTTGCTCGTGTTCGTCGTCAGAGGCAGGGCCGAAGAAGCGCTTGCGGCGCGCGGTGCCGTCATCGTGAAAGAGCTGGGTGATTTCAGCCATGCGGGGATGGATCGCCGGCTGGGACCCGATTACGCGTTTTATCACAAGGGAGAGAAAGCCGGGGAATTTCCGGAGCATTGGATACCGCCCGTAAAGGAGGAAGCCAAGGGCCGGCGTTATCAGATTGGCGGGCCCTGGACCAACGAGAGCGGCGACTTCAGCAGCACGCAGGGGCAAATTCTCTATGTGCCGGATGCCGGCTTCGGCATGGACCGGGTGACGATCCTGGAGTGGGCCCACGGGAGCTTCACGGAAAAGCCCGAGCCGCCCTGGAACAGCGGCTTTCGCCCGGAGCCGACCTTGCCGGCGTGGCAACAAGCGGCCGGAGGCGATCCCGGGGTGCCGATTGCCATGGCGCGCGGCATGGGCGGGTGGGCCAACTGCGGGGTGGTCCTGTTTTCCTCGGGCTTGGTGGCGACCGCGGGCACCGTGACCGCCGAGGGCAGCAACCCGGTCTTTCGCTTTCCCAAGAACAAACGGTCCACCGCGATCGCGATCACCAACAAGAATGAATTCGCCCTGGTCACGGTCGTGGACACCGACCGCCTGACGGGCCAGGTGGCGGTGTTTGCCCTCGAGAGCAGCGGCCGGGAAAACGGTTTCGCGCACGAGTGGCGCGAACCTCATCCCGGCCTGCCCAACGTCGCGGTGTTCACCGGCCTGAAGCTGCTCGGTTACATCGACCTGCCGGGCCTCGACTTTCCCACCGGCATCTCCGCGGTCAGCGATGCTGCTCCGACCCGGCTCAACGGGCGCGACGGACATGCCGGCCTGCTCAGCAGCTTTGACCTCGCGCAACAGGCGGACCGGGACATTTTCAACAGTGGCGACAACGCCAACTATTCCAGCCGGTGTGGCTTCGCCGCCGTCATCGGCAAATACGAAGGCCGGGTGGCTTTCCTCGATCTCCAGCCGCTCTTTGTCCGTCTGCGGGAAATGTATTACACCACCGCGGAAAACTATCAAAAGACGCGGGGGACGGGTGACGGCCTGCGCCAGTGGCCCTACACCTTCGCGACGGACCCGGGTTGGGCGCCGCGATTGGCCGGCGTCATCGACCAGCCTGAGCCCACCGCGGTGCTCGCCGCGCTCGGGGGCGGCAGCGAGGCCCGCACCTTGGTCGCCTCCCGGGACGGCCAGGTCCGGATCTACCGGGTCGGCGGGCTCGCCACCCCGGCGGCCGCGGCGCCCGGCGAGATCAAGCTCGCCGGGGTCGTGCAGGTGGGCCGGAACCCAGTCTGCCTCGCCTATGATAAAACCAGCCCGCCCACGATCATCGCCGTCTCGCGCGGAGACCGGGAGATTGCCTGGATCAGCCACGCCGGCGGGGACGGGAAGGTTATACGGCGTTTGCGTGATGCCCGCCTGCAGGACCCGGTGTTTGTCGAGGTGGCGGACACCCATGGCATCGAGACGGCGCTGCTCACCGTGGCCGACTTCAATGGACGCCAGATTTTGAATTACCGTTACTCCCCGGTGGTCTTCGTCACGCAAGGCGGCGCACGTTATGGCATGGGCCAGGACGGCACCGACGAATTCGAATGCGGCGGCCTGATGAAATTCCCCGGCTGGCCGTTCTGCATCAGCGCCACGAATGTGAATTGATCAGCCTGTGCCGGCCGACCGGGAGAGAGACAGCAGGACCGGGCGAACAAGGCAGGGGGTCCTGGCAAAAAAGCCGGCTGGAAGCGCGGACCGCACCTGGGCGCGCGTTTTACTGGATCCTGATCTCCCCCCAATAGGCCCAGTCGAAACTCTCGTCGCCATTGGTGCCGGTCAGCAGCACCAGCCGGGCCCCCGCGGGGATCGGCCCCAAGGCGATTTTCGCAAGGTGGTCGCCCCGGTCGCGCGGATCCGCCGAGGGGGAGAGCAACCGGCGGTAGATTTCGCGGCGGCTGCCGTCCGGCAATTCCCAGACGGCGCTGAAGCTCACGCCGTTGGTGCCCTTGTCATAGGCCTCGGGCAGGATGCCATACACGCACTCGAGCCGCGTCGCCCCGGGGGGCACGGCAAAGGTCAGCTCCGAGTCGGGGTGCGCGCCGAGCACCTGGTGGGTGCCAAGCTGAAGGACGGAAAGACCGAAGCGCATCCGGTAGCTGACCGGCGCCGGTGACATCATCGGGAAAACCGTCGCACCCACGCCGGGTGCGACCATCGTCGTGGCGGCGGCAAGGGTGCCGGCCGGATCGGCCGGGCGGGCCGTGGTGGCGATGCCGTCCAGTCCGTGCGGCTGCAGCAGTCGCAACACGGCATTCTCCCGGTAGCGCCGGTTCAGGTAAACCTCGGCGTCGTGATGGGTGAAAGTGGCGGCATCATCGAGACCGAACCGGGCCACGGTGCGCCGGCGAAGCTCATGGTTGGCGCGCTGGTCGCCTACCAGGACAAGGGCGCTGACATCCTCGCCGGCCAGGTCATCGAAGGCCCGGTCCTGATAGGTCCAGTCCCACTCGAGCCCGGTGCGGATCATGAGGGCCTTGCGCTGGCTGTAATAGGGGATGATGGGCACCCAGTTGGCCCCGGCGACGATGATGACGCTGCCCGGGGGAGTGTAAGCCCGGAGGGCATCGGTGAGGCCGGAGCCGCCGGCGCTGCGGACATTCTGCCAGGTCGCGTAGCTTTGCCGGTAGGTGTTGAGTCCGGCGGCCGCGGGCACGAGCGCGATCAGCCAGACCAGCCAGCGCGGCCAGCGCGAGTCGAGCAGGCCCAGCAGCCCGAAGCCCAGGGCCGCGAGGACAAAGAACGCACAGGCGTAGAAATAATAGTCATGATGCGCGTAGGCGTTCGGGAAAAGTGACTGGCCGGCCAGGAAGCAGAGCAGGGCGAGCAGGATCTGGCGGCGTGCCGCCGGTGCGCCCCACAAGGCCAGCGCCAGGACGGCGCCGATGATCCAGGGCGGCATGATGGCCTCATTCCACCGGGCCATAAGCCGGCTCCAATTCTCGGGCGTGAGGCGGTAGAGCAGGTTGTAGAGCTGGAAATTGTCGGTCGAGAGGCTGGTGGACGTGAGGATGTGCGCGGACGCATGGGTGGCCTTGAGGGCATCGCTGAAGCGGATCCATGCCAGCAAGGCGACGGCCGGAACCACGACCGTGCCCAGGTCCCACGCGAGGGTCGCGGCGACGGCCCTGGGACCGGCGCGCCGCCGCAGGTCCGCCCACAGGCACCAGGCGCCAAAGGCGGCGGCCGGCAGCAGCCACACGAAGAAGGTGGTGTTCTTGATCAGGGCGGCGCCGGTGCCGCTGACGGCGCAGAGCAGCAGCCAGCCGGCGTGCCGGCGCTCCATGGTCCGCACGAAGGCGAGCAGGAACCAGACGGAACACATCAGCTCCATCGATTCCATCAGGAAGGCCCGCGAGTAGAAGATATAGAGCGGACAGGTAAGGATCAGGGCCAGCACGAGCAGCCGGCGGGGCGGACTCACGCCGCAGTGTCCCAGCAACAGGAACACGGCCGGGAGGCAGAGGTAAAAGCAGGTGAGTGAAAGGGTGCGCGCGGATTGGAAATGAGGCCAGCCCGTGAGGCGGCTGAGGCCGGCCACGCTCCATTCGTAGAGCGGAAACTCGAGCGGAATGACCCATGGTTTGCCAAGCACCGGCGACTCGTAGCGCGGCGTGAAATTATCCTGCGCGTCAATGTAGTAGGTGTTGATCGCGGTCAGGGTCTGGCGGAACTCGTGGCCGATCAGGAAGCCGGATGACCAGTTGCGGGTCGCGAGGAAGAAATGCAGCGCCAGCGCAACCGCGAAGAGCCCGACCAGCAGAAGTCGCGGCCCGGCCGGACCCGGTGGAGGGGGAGTCGGGGGAGTCGCCATGCGCTCCGAGGCCTAGGCGACGATCTTTGTCCCGTCAAATACCACGTGCCCGGCGACGATGGTCGTCTTCACGCGCCCGGTCAGTTTCCGGCCGGACCACGGGGAATTGAGCGACTTGCTGAAGCCTTTCCGGGCGTCGTAGAGCCAGGTCTCGTTCGGGTCGAAGATGCAGACGTCGGCGGGCGCGCCTTCGGCGAGGGTGCCGGCGGGTAGCTTGAGCAAGTTGGCGGCCTTGCGCGTCAGCAGGTCGATGACGAAGGGGAGCTTGAACTTGTTCTGCTTCACGAGGACGTCGAGGCACACGGGCAGGGCGGTCTCGAGGCCGGTGATGCCGTTGGGGGCGTAGTCGAACTCCTTGTCCTTCTCGTCCGGCGCGTGCGGGGCGTGGTCGGTGCCGATGCAGTCGAGGGCGCCGTCGCGGAGGCCGGCGATGATCGCCTTCCGGTCCTGCTCGGTGCGCAGCGGCGGATTCATCTTGAAGTTCGTGTCGTAGGTGCCGAGCGACTCCTCGGTCAGGGCAATGTGGTGCGGCGTGGCCTCGGCGGTGACATTGATGCCGTCCTTCTTGGCCCGGCGCACGAGCTCGACCGACATGGCCGAGCTGATGTGCTGCATGTGGATGTGCGCGCCGGAGTAGGCGGAGAGGATGATGTTGCGGGCGACGATGATGTCCTCGGCGGCGTGCGGCCAGCCCTTGAGGCCGAGGCGGGTCGAGACGGTGCCCTCGTTCATGACGGCGCCCTTGGTCAGCGACTCGTCCTGGCAGTGGTCGAGCACGGGCAGGTCGAACATCTTGGCGTATTCGACGGCGTTGCGCATGAGCTGGTTGCTCTCGACGCAAAGGCCGTCGTCGGTGATGGCCACGACGCCGGCCTTCTTGAGCGAGCCGTGCGGGGCGAGCTGCTGGCCCTTCATGCCGACGGTGATGCAGCCGGTCGGGTAGACGTGGACGGCGGCGGAGCGGGCGGCGTTCTTGATCAGCTCGACCGTGCCGGCGTTGTCGGCGACCGGCGAGGTGTTGGGCATGCAGACGACGGTCGTGAAACCGCCGGCGGCCGCGGCCTGCGAGCCGGTGAGGATGTTCTCCTTGTGCGTCTGGCCGGGCTCGCGGAAGTGGACGTGGATGTCGACGAGGCCCGGGCACACGACGAGGCCCTTGGCGTCGATGACCTTGGCCGACTTCTTTTGCGCGCCGGTGAGGCTGGCGGCGATCCTGCCGTCGGCGATGAAGACATCGCCGACCTTGTCCCGCTTGGTGGCGGGATCGATGACGCGGCCGTTTTTGATCCAGAGGGAAGACATGGCGTTACTCAAGGGGGGTGGTGACGTGCTCGGGCTGGCCGCCGGCGCAGAGGTAGAGGACGGCCATGCGGACGGCGATGCCGTTGGTCACCTGCTGCAGGATGACGCTGCGCGGGGAATCGGCGAGGTCGCTGTCGATCTCGACGCCGCGGTTGATCGGGCCCGGGTGCATGATGATGGCGTCGGGCTTGATCCACTCGGCGCGGGTCTTGTTGAGGCCGAACATGCTGGTGTATTCGCCGACCGACGGGAAATGGCCGGCGGCCTGGCGCTCGTGCTGGATGCGGAGGAGCATGACGACGTCGGCGTCGCCCAGGGCGGAGCGGAGGTTGTGCGAGACCTTCACACCGAGGGACTCGAACCAGTGCGGCACGAGGGTGGACGGGCCGACGATGGTGACGTCGGCGCCTAGCTTGGTGAGGGCGTGGATGTTGGAGCGGGCGACGCGGCTGAAGAGGATGTCGCCGAGGATGACCACCTTGCGGCCCTTCAGATTGCCGAGCTTCTCGCGCATCGTGAAGACGTCGAGGAGGGCCTGGGTCGGGTGCTCGTGGGCGCCGTCGCCGGCGTTGACGACCGGGATGCCGAGGACGCGGCTGAGGTAGAGCGGGGAGCCGCTGGCCGAGTGGCGCAGGACGATCATGTCGGCGTTGAGCGCCTGGATGTTCTGCGCGGTGTCGCGGAGGGTCTCGCCCTTGGTCGTGCTGGAGGAGGCGGCGTCGAAGGAGATGGTGTCGGCGCTGAGGAGCTTGGCGGCCATCTCGAAGGAGATGCGGGTGCGCGTGCTCGGCTCGAGGAAGAGGTTGACGATGGTCTTGCCGCGGAGGGCGGGGACCTTCTTGACCTTGCGGTCGAGGATGCGGCGGAAGGCGCCGGCGGTGGCGAGCACCTGCTCGATCTCGGCGCGGCTGAGCTCCTCGATGGTGAGAAAATGTTTACGATGCCAGGGCACGGTGGGATTTGGGAGAGGAGGGGAGGACCGCGACGGAGTCGGCGGCGGGAAGCTTGTCGTCGAGCGTGACCACGACCTTCTGGTCCTCGGTGGCCGCGACGGTCAGGCCGGTGTATTCGGCGGCGACGGGCAGCCTGCGGCCGCCGCGGTCGACGAGGACGGCCAGCTCGACGCGGGTGGGGCGGCCGTGGTCGAAGAGCTCGTCGAGGGCGGCCTTCACGGTGCGGCCGGAGTAGAGGACATCGTCCACGAGGATCACGGTCGCGCCGTTGACGTCGTGGGGGATGATGGTCGGCGAGAATTCCTTCGGGATCGGGTTGCGGCCGATGTCGTCGCGATGGAACGAGATGTCGATGGTGCCGGTGCCGGGCTTGAGGCCGGCCTTTTTCAGGCGGGCGGCGAGGCGGGCGGCGAGGACGATGCCGCCGTTGGCGATGCCGAGGAGCAGGAGGCGGTCGGTCTGGGCGTGCCGGGTGGCAATGGCGGAAGCAACGCGCTCGATGGCTTGGTTGATCGCTTGGGCGTCGTGCTTCGGGGGTGTGGCCACGAGCCCAAGGTTTTGAGGGCGGGCATGGGGGCCGTCGAGCGCAAAGGTTAAACCGGCGCGATACAGTCGGGCGCCTCATACCGGACATTATTTACCCGCGGGTCGACGCGGTGTCCGGTCATCCTTTCGGCCGCGAAGGGCCGGCAGAGCTGGGCGAGGCGGGCAGGAGGGAGGGGGTCGTCGCCCAGCCAGGCCGGGCCGCTGTTGGGGCCGAGGATGACGGGCATCCGGTCGTGGATGGCCCCGAGCAAGGCATTGGGCGACGTGGTGACGATGGCAAAGGCGGCCGGGGTGGTCGCGGTCTCCGGCTCCCAGAGCCCGGCGAAGAAAAACGCCGGGTTGGCGGGAAGCGTGAAATAGTGCGGCAGGCGGACGGTGCCTTGCTTCTCCCATTCGTAGAAGCCGTTCGCGGGGATCAGGCAGCGACGGTGTTGCGCCGCGTCGAGGAAGGATTGCTTGGTCAGCAAGGTCTCGGCGCGGGCGTTGGGAAGGAGCAGCGGCTTCTTGGCCGGCGGGCGCGCGGGCAGGAGCAGGCCGAAGCTCATGGCTTCCAGCTTGGGCTTGGCGCGCTTGGTGATGACCGGCACGCGCTGCGTCAGGGCGACGTTGTGACGAGGGGCCGCACCGTCCAGATCCACATCAACCCCCAGGCCCGCCGCCTCGACCAGCGCGGCGATGGCCTTGAGATCGGAGAGGGTGTAACGGCAGCACATGAACAAAAATAAAGCCCTTCCAATGAAGGGCTTGCGCGGAAATGGTGGACCTTACTGGACTCGAACCAGTGACCTTTTCGATGTCAACGAAACGCTCTAACCAACTGAGCTAAAGGTCCGCGGGAAGCGAGGAGTGAACGATTCGCGCGGGGCGGTGCAAGGATAATTCCGACATCCTCAAAAAGCTGTCAGGAGACTGCGCGGCGGGGCGCGGCGGCGCTTGAATCCGCGCTAATTCGTGTCCATTCGTGCTTTCGAAATGCTGCAATCGCTCCGCATCCGCAACCTGGCCCTGCTCGCTGAAGTCGAGCTGGATTTCGAGACTGGCTTCACCGCCGTGACGGGCGAGACCGGCGCGGGCAAGAGCATCCTGCTCGGCGCGCTTTCCCTGCTGGCGGGCGCGCGGGCGGACAAGACGATCATCCGGCAGGGCGCGCCCGCCACGGAGGTCGAGGCGGCGCTGTTCTTCGCCGACAGCCGCAAGCTCGACGAGGCCCTCGCGCGGCTCGACCTGCCGCCGTGCGACGACGGCGTGCTCATCCTCAAGCGCAGCCTGCCGCGCGACAAGGCGCCGAAGATCTCGGTCAACGGCAGCATGGCCACGCTCAATGCCCTGCAGGAACTCGGCGAACACTGGATCGATTTCCACGGCCCGGGCGAGCCGCGCCGGCTGCTCAAGGAAGGCTGCCAGCGCGAACTGCTCGACCTCTTCGCCAAGAACGAGGCGGTGCTCGCGCAATACCAGAAGACCTACCATCACTGGCGCGAGCTGGTGGACGAGCGCGAGCGCCTGCTCGGCGCGGAGAAACTGTCCGCCGACCAGATCGAGTTCCTGAAAATCCAGCTCGGCAAGATCGATGCCCTCGACCTGACCGAGGAGGCCATCGCGGAGCTCGAGCGCGACTTCCAGCGCCAGAACAGCGCGCAGGAAATCATCCAGCTCGCGTCGGGCCTGAGCCACGGGCTCAGCGGGGAGGACGGGCTGCTCGGCCGGTTGTCGGCCATCCTGCGCGAGGCGCGCCAGCTGGAATCGCTGGATGAGGCCAGCAAGCCGCTGGCCGACCGCCTGCAGTCGGCGGCCGTGGAGCTGGGCGACCTCGATGCGGAGTTTTCGTCACTGGCTTCGTCCTTGAACTTCGATCCCGAGCAGGCCGAGACCCTGCAGGGGAAGATGAATTCCTGGCTCGAGCTGAAGCGCAAGCACGGCGCCAAGGTCGAGGCCGTGATCGCCGCGCGCGACGAGATGCGCCGCAAGCTGGAGCTGCAAAGCGACGTCGAGGGTTCGCTCGCGAAACTGGAGAAGCAGGTCGCCGACGCCCTGAAGTCGGCGAAGAAGGCCGCGGCCGAGCTGCGCGCCACCCGCGAGAAGGCCGCGCTGCAACTGGCCCGGACGGCCAGCAAGGTCATCGTCCAGCTCGGGTTCAAGAAGGCGGATTTCCGCGTTTCGCTCACGCCGCTGGCGGAACTCGGGCTTCACGGCGACTGCGGCGTGGAGTTCCTGTTCTCGCCGAACGTCGGCGAGGCGCCGCTGCCGCTGCACCGCATCGCGTCGAGCGGCGAGCTCGCGCGCGTCATGCTGGCGCTGAAGGCCGTGCTGGCCGAGATCGACGACGTGCCGCTGCTGGTGTTCGACGAGGTCGACGCCAACGTCGGCGGCGAGATCGGGCGGATCGTCGGCGAGAAGATGGCCGACATCGCCGAGCGGCACCAGGTGCTGTGCGTCACCCACCTGCCGCAGGTGGCCGCGCAGGCCGCGAATCATTTTGTCGTCACGAAGGACCAGAGCGGCGACCGGGCGTCGGTCGAGATCGAGCCGATCCACGGCAACCGCAAGGTGCGCGTGGGGGAGCTCGCCCGCATGCTCGGCGACCGCAACGCCAAGAGCGCCGTGGCGCACGCCGAGGAGCTGCTCAAGGGCTGACCCAGCGCCCGCTGCGTCTGCGTAGGTTTACTTAGGGCGATGGCACCAGGCCGGGCCGGGAGTTTACCGCGATTTATTAGGACGGCGTAAAAAGCCGGTGAGCCATACGTAGCGGCTTGTGCGGCACGTCCGAAATCCCAGTAAGGCGGGCTGTGTCCACGCATCCGTCTTGCTCCCGTCGTCTCCTCTTGGCCGTCCTCGCGGCCGGCGTCTTGTTGTTGGCCGGATGTGGCGTCGACGAGGATTCCCTGGCCGGGGTGTGGGAGGGCCGGAGTCCGGACACGACCTATGTCTTCTCCCTGCAACCGGACGGCGCCGCCCGCGTGCGGATCGTCACGAAGGGACGCACGGCGGACTATCCCTGCCACTGGACGGTGAGCGGCGACCGGCTCCTGCTGAGCCGGGAGCGCGGGGCGTCCACGAGTTTCAAGATCATCGAGCAATCCGCGGACGAAATGGCCCTGCGGGTTGGCGGCGGCTCCGGCGGCATCTGCCGCCTGAGGCGGATCGGGTGGCGGTAGGTGGCCGGCCGGCCGGCAACGTTGCGCGCGGGCGCGCAACCTACGTCCGAAAGCTCCGCCACTTTTCGAGCGGAAGCTGGGCCAGCGCGATGACGGCGACCTGGGTCAGGACGAAGAAGAGCAGCCACCAGAAGGCGGCGTCCATGAAACCGTAGCTGTGGAGGCCGACGCCGAGCATGTTGGTGCCGAACCAGCTCCAGCTCGTGATGATGTTGCCGATGACGGCGAGGCACATGAGGCCGCGCTGCTTAACCAGGCCGCCCCAGCGGGCGTGGAGAATGATGGCGTTCCACAACACGATCATCAGCGCGCCGTTCTCCTTCGGGTCCCAGCCCCAGAAACGGCCCCACGATTGGTCGGCCCAGATGCCGCCGAGGACGGTGCCGACGAGGCTGCAGAGGGTGGCGAAGCAGACGATGCCGTAGACCATGCGGGCGAGGGCATCGGCGGTGCCCTTGTCGAGGGACCGCGTGAGCACGCCGCGGAAGATATAGATCAACGCGAGGAAGCCGGCCAGGAAAGTGGCGGCGTAGCCGATGGTCACGATGACGACATGGGTCGCGAGCCAGAGGTTGGTGTCGAGCACGGCGCGCATCATCTCGAGGGTGTCGCCGCTGAGCGACAGGTGGTGGGCGATGAGCAGGGTGACAAAGCCGATCATGCCCGCGGCGACGGAGCCGATGGCGTTGCGATACATCTTCTCGAGGATCAGGCAGAGGCCGACCGAGCCCCAGCCGACGAAGAGGGCGGACGAATACAGGTTTGTCACCGGCGGGCGGTCCTCGAGCCACATGCGGGTGGCGATGCCGGCGGTGGTGGCGACGAAGGCGAGCAGCGTCAGGTAGAATGCGCTGCGGCCGAGCACCTCGGGCCACTTGAGCCAGGACAGGATGGCCAGCAGGAACGCGACGGCGTAAAGCTGCATGCTCTTGTAGAACGGCTCGGCGGCGTTGAAGCGCGTCTCGATGTCGCTCTTGGTCAGCTGCGGGGCGAAGCGCTTGGTGAACTGGGCGCCGAAGAGGCGGACGATCTCGTTGAACTGCCCGGCTTTCTTCTCCCGCCAGGAGCTGCCGAGGGCGGCGTAGGCCATGACGTTGGGGTTGATGTCGCCGGTTTCGAAGGTCTCGAGCAGGGTATGGCCTACGCTCTGCCAGTGCGTCGGATCGGTGTCGCCCGCGGCCGGCGGGATGGTGAGGAGGTAGCCCAGCTGGTCCATGGTGTCGTAGCGCTGGGCGGCGGCCAGCATCGCCTTGAAGGCGGCCTCGTCGTGCGGCTCGCCCTTCTGGCGGGCGCGGACGGCGGCGACACCCGCCGTGAGGCCCTTCTGGAATTGGAGGACTTCGCCGAGGAAGCCAGGCGAGTCCGGCATCTGCACGCTGTGCTTCAGCCGCTGGTAGAGCATAATCCGCTCACGCAGCTGCATGACGGCCTTCTGGAACGGCGTGCGCAGCTGCGGATCGACCGGGCTGGCGAGCTGCGCCTGTCGGTCGAGCTCGGCCAGCTTCGGCGCAAGCTGGTTGAAGGAGAAGCGCGTGCGGGTGCCGGGCACAAAGTCGGCGATGGCCAGGGTGCGCAGCACGGCGCTCTCGTAGGTGATCTTGGTTTCCTTCTCGGTGAGGCCCATGAGCGTAAGGAGCTCGGGCGAGTCGGTGGCGCTGAGGCGGAAGGTCGGGTAATCGTCCGCCTTGGCCGGATTAAAGAGCACGTCGGCCAGCCACTCGGCGGGGGTGGCGACAAAAGGCGTGGAGACGGTCGGGTCGCTGACGCGCTGCCGGCCCTGCATCATCAGCAGGGAGGTGCGGGCGACGGTGTCGAGGGGCTTGATGCGGCCGTTGACGAGGACGGGCAGGCGGCCGAAGGCGACGAGGTCGAACTCGCCGGTGTTTTTGTGCGGCCGCAGCGTGGACGCCAGCCAGCCGGCGGCGAGGACGAGCACGAGAAGGGGGATCCAGCGTTTCATGTGGCGGAGCGCTTGCGGACGAAGCCGATGAGGTGGATGCCGAACTGCACCAGCAGGCCGAGGCCCATCATCACGCAGGACACGTAGGGCAGCACCCAGCCCGGGTTGCGCACGACCTGCAGGATGCTGACGGTGTCGCCCTTTTCAAAGCTGGCCTGGTAGAAGGTCAGGCCGGCGTGGCGCAGCGGGTTGTTCATGTAGATGAGCACCTCGCGGTCGCCGCGGCCGTCGTCGGTCTTGAGGCGGATGCGGCTGGAGAAGTTCTTCGGGATGTCGGTGCCCGGATACTTGTCGTGGGAGAAGTCGAGCAGCGTGATGGCGAAGGGATGGTAGTAGCGCTTGAAGCGGAGCGTGAGCTCCCAGGTGCGGCCGGCGTAGTCGAATTTCTGCGGGGCGCTGAGCAGCGGCGAGACCAGCCAGGTGCCGAGCGTGCCCTCGGGGCCGACGAACTCGATGTGCGCGGCGGGGGCGTTGCGTTCGTCCTGCTTGTAGGTGAGGCGCAGCGGGGTGACGGCGACGCGCGGGCCGATGCCGGCGGTCGCGGGTGACGGGGCGGCCCCGGGCACCTGGTCGCGCATCTGGAGCGCGGCGTTGGGGTAATAGTCGCGGATGCGGATCTGGAACGGGAGCTTGGGGTGCTGGATCGAGCCGCCGTCGGCGAGCACGGCCTCAGGGATGGCGACGACCTCGTTGAACTCGGGGTTGGTCGTGTCGAGGATCGCAAGCTCGTTGTTCCGGTAGCTCTCGGAATAATGCACCGTGCCGCCCTCCTCGAGGCGCATGTTGCTCTCGACCTGCATCAGGCTCGTGATGAGTTCGCCGACCAGCAGCAGGATGAGGCCGAGGTGGGTGAGCTGGATGCCGGCTTTCTTCCACTCGAGCTTGAAGCGGTAGATGTGTGCGGCGACGAGGTTGATCAGCAGCAGGCCGCCGAGGAGGTAGCCGCCCGGAAAGACCGGCACGGGGATCGCGGTGCCCGGGATGGTTTCGAGGACGAACAGGGTGTGGAAGAACTTCTCCTGCACGCCCCAGATGCCGAGCTTCACCTGTGCGAGGGTCGCCCAGAAGATCAGGATGATCGAGAGCCCGAGCAGCCAGACGGTGAGCTTGAGGGAGACGAAGAAATCGCGGAACTGGCGGACGAGGGGCGTCATGGTTCAGCGCGGGCGGACGGTGGCGAGGAACTCGCGGAAGGCGGTTTTCTCACGGGCGACGAGGGCGTCGGGCCCCATGAGCTTGAAGAACCAGGTCTCGCCCTCGAGCGGCACGACGGCCCCGATGATGCGCGTCGGCGTGCCGCCGGCGGTGCCGGCGAAGTCCACGACGTCGACGTGGAGCGGGCCGATGTCCACGTGCTCGCGGTTGGCATTGAGCTGGTCCTGGGTGAGCGGGGGCAGCGCGATCTGACCGCGCCAGCGGTTCAGGTTGGCCAGCAGGCCGCCGGTGTCGCCGGGGAAGGCGGTGATGGAGAGGTCGGCCTCGGCGTCGCCATCCTTGATGGCAAAGCTGCCCTTGCGCATGGCGCTGGCCGGCTTGGCGGTCCAGTGGGCGGGGGCGGTCCAGGTCAGGCTGTCGCCGCCGGTGGGCACCGCGGTGTTGGCCATAGCGGCGTCGCCGCCGGCTGGGTTGGCGACGGGCGGATGGTCGGGTGGCAACTGGCCGGAGGAGGCGGGGCCGGGCAGGGCGGCCACGGGATCCTTCGGGGCGCGGTAGGCCGTAATCTCGCGGTCGCGGCAGCCGCTCGTCAGGAGCAGGACCAACACGGCGCAGGCAAGGGGGCGGGAAAGCATGGCTGGCCCCCACATTAGTGTTCCCCGGAGAACCGCAACCCTAACCGGCAGCTATCAGCCGGACGGTGGGGAGCAATTAGTTGCGAGATTTTGGCTGCCAAACACCGCCCGGCACTTAGGCAAGTAGGCATGCAGATCACGCCGCTGGGCGACAACGCGCTGGTGCTGGAGTTGGGGACCGTCATCGACGAGTCCACGCACCGGCGCGTGCAGGCGGCCTGGCGGGCGCTGGCGGCGGCGCCGTTGCCGGCGGTGAGCGAATTGGTGCCGGCCTACACGACGGTCACGGTCTTCTACGATCCGTGGGCGGCGGTGCAGGCCGGGGCGCCGGCGCTGGGCATCGCCGACTGGCTCGGCGAGGTGCTGCGCGAGCGGTTGAAGAATCCGCCGAAAACGGAGAAAGCGAAGCCGCGCGTGGTGGAGGTGCCCGTGTGCTACGGTGGGGAATTTGGTCCCGACCTTGCGCGCGTGGCGGCCCAGGCGAAACTGTCGCCCGAGGAAGTCATCAAGCGCCACGCAAAGGCCGAGTATCTGGTGCACCTGATCGGTTTTGCCCCCGGCTTTCCCTATCTCGGCGGACTGCCGAAGGAGCTGCACACGCCGCGGCACGCGAAGCCGCGCATGATCGTGCCGCCGGGATCCGTCGCCATCGGCGGCGAGCAGGCCGGCATCTATCCGCTGGCGACTCCCGGTGGCTGGAACCTGATCGGGCGGACGCCGCTGCGGATCTTCCGGCCCGAGCAGACCCCGCCGGTGCTGCTGGCCGCGGGCGACCGGGTGAAGTTCCGGGCAATCACGCCGGAGGAATTTTCCCGGCAGGAGGAGCGGCCATGATGCGCGTGATCAAGCCCGGCCTGCTGACGACCGTGCAGGACCTCGGCCGGCCCGGCTACCAGCAATACGGCATCGTGGTGGGCGGCGCGCTCGACGGTTTCGCCGCGCGGGCGGTCAACCTGTGCGTGGGCAACGACGACAACGCCGCGCTGCTGGAAATGGCGCAGACCGGCCCGGACCTGGTGTTCGAGCAGGACGTGCTGATCGCGTGGGGCGGGGCGGACTTCGCCGCCACGGTGGGCGGGCAGCCGTTGCCGCGCGACCGGGCGGTGCGCATCGCGGCGGGCGAGGTCGTAAGTTTCGGCCTGGCGCGCGCCGGCCTGCGGGCCTGGCTGGCCATCGCGGGTGGCATCGACGTGCCGCTGGTCATGGGCAGCCGCACGACCTACCGGCGGGCCGGGATCGGAGGCCATCAGGGCCGGCCGCTGGTCGCGGGCGATGTCCTCAAACTTTTCGCTCCGTCGCCCTGGGGCAGGCAGATCCTGGGCTCGCTCCAGTCCGGACAGAAACGCGCGGTGACCTGGACCGTGCGACCCGAGACGATGGGGCAGCCCGCCAAGCCCGGCGTGGTGCGGGCCTTGCGAGGCCCCGAGTGCGACTGGTTCGCCAAGGAGGCGCAGCGGGCGTTCTTCGCCGCCGAGTGGACGGCGACCAAGGAGGCCGACCGCATGGGGGTGCGCCTGAGCGGCCCCGAGCTGCCGCTGCTGAAGCCGCGCGAGATGATTTCCTCGTCGGTCAACGCCGGCGTCGTGCAAGTGCCGGCGTCGGGCCAGCCGATCGTGCTGCTGCCCAGCCGGCAGTCGGTGGGCGGTTATCCGCGGCTGGCAGCGGTCGTGTCGGCGGACCTCGGCCGGTTCACGCAGATGCGGCCGGGCGACACGGTGCGCTTCGTGGAGACCACGCTTGCGGCGGCCCATGATATTTACCTCGCCCGCGAGCGCGACCTGGCGCGCGTGCGCATGGGCCTGGCCCGGCTGGCCGGCTGAACCATGTGGCGCGTCGACCTCAACTGTGACCTCGGCGAAGGCTCCGGCCACGATACCGAGCTGATGCCGTTGATCACGTCGGCCAACATTGCCTGCGGCGCGCACGCGGGCGACGAGGCGACGATGCGGGCGACGCTGGCGCTGGCGCAAAGGCACGGGTTGGCCGCCGGCGCGCACCCGGGTTTCGCCGACCGGGCGAATTTCGGCCGGCGCGAGCTGGCCATGGGCCCTGACGAAGTGCACGAACTGGTGTTGAGCCAGGTGCGCCGGCTGCAGCGGCTGGGACCGGTGCGGCACGTGAAGCCCCACGGGGCGCTCTACAACATGGCGGCGCGGGATCTGTCCCTGGCCCGGGCGGTGGTGGACGCCGTCTATGAAGCTGATCCGCGATTGATCCTTTTTGGGTTGGCCGGGAGCCACCTGATCGCGGTTGCGGAGGCCTGCGGGCTGCCGGTCGTGAGCGAGGTTTTCGCCGACCGGACTTACCAAGCGGACGGTTCGCTGACGCCGCGCTCGCAACCCAACGCGATTGTCACGGATGAGAACGACGCCCTGGCGCAGGTGTTGCGGATGGTGCGGGAAGGCAAGGTGCGGGCGACCGACGGCACCGACGTGGCCATCACGGCCGACACCGTCTGCCTGCATGGCGACGGCGCGCATCCGGTGGAGTTTGCCCGGAAATTGCGCCGGGAATTGACGGCTGCCGGCGTCGAAATCAAAGCCATCGGCGCATGATCAAGCTCATCGGCATCCTGCTGGTCGCGGTCGGATTCGGCTTCCGGGTGAACGCGCTGGTGGTCGTGCTGGCGGCGGGGCTGGCGACCGGGCTGGCGGCGGGTTTCTCGCTGCGCGAGGTCGTGGCCATGATGGGCAGGTTTTTCGTGGAGAATCGCGGTCTGGTGCTGCCCATTGTGCTGATGCTGCCGTTGGTGGGCCTGCTGGAGAAGCACGGCCTGCAGGAACGCATCGCGACA
Source organism: Lacunisphaera sp. (assembly GCA_041917235.1). Taxonomy (GTDB): domain Bacteria; phylum Verrucomicrobiota; class Verrucomicrobiia; order Opitutales; family Opitutaceae; genus Lacunisphaera. The sequence goes on from JAYRXZ010000007.1 coordinate 39,687, forward strand.
TTGATGCGCCGGGCCCGGGCGGCGACGGCGGGCAGGATCTTCTGGCTTTACCAGGCGTTGCGCGGCGGCCTGAGCGTGCTGGGCATCAGCCTGGGCAGTCACGCGGGCATGGTGCGGCCGCTGATTGTCCCCATGGGCGAGGCGGCCGCGAAGGGACGGGGGGAGCTGACGGAAGCGACACGCGAGCGGGTGCGCGCGCACGGCGCGGCCTCCGAGAATATCGGTAATTTCTTCTCGGACGACATCCTCGTCGCGGTGGGCGCGCTGCTGCTGGTCAAAGGCGTCCTCGACAACGCCGGGGTGCCGGTGACGCTGGAGCAGATCAAGCTGTGGAGCGTGCCCACGGCGCTTTGGGTGATTGTCATCGGCTGGTGGCGATACCGGGCGCTGGACCGCTGGCTCGCCAAGCGGAAGGACGGTGACAAATGAGCACCGGGCTTACCCTCGAGCATTTTTTCATGCTGACCGGCCTGTTCGTGGCGGCGGTCGCGATCGGCATCGCGCGGAACCCGGGTCATCCCCGGCGCTGGGGTTCAACGGTCTTCTGGCTGGTGCTGGCGATCGTGATCGGCGCGGGCAAGAGTCTGCCGCACGAGCTGGTGGGCTGGCTGGTGCTGGCGCTGGGGGCGCTGGTGGCGGCGAAGCAAGTCGCGGTGCCCGGTTTTCCCGTGAACGGTGCGGAGCGTGAGGCGAGGGCGGCCCAGCTTCGCAATCATGTGCTCTGGCCGATCCTCGTGGTGCCCGTGATCGCCATCGCCGGGAGCTTCGTCGTGGGATCGCAGGTCGCGCTCGGGATCGGCTGCCTGGCCGGCCTGGCCGCCGCGCTGTGGATGACCAAGGACGCGCCGGCGGCGCCGGTGCGCGAAGGCGGGCGGCTGCTTGAGCTGCTGGGCTGGACGATCATCCTGCCCCAGTCGCTGGCGGGCCTCGGCGGCATTTTCGCCAAGGCCGGGGTCGGCGAGGAGGTGGCGAAGCTTGTCGCCGCCGCCCTGCCGGTGTCGCACCCGCTGGTGGCCGTGGTCGCCTACTGCGGCGGCATGGTGATTTTCACGGTGATGATGGGCAACGCCTTCGCGGCGTTCCCGATCATGACGCTCGGCGTCGGGTTGCCCTTCATCGTCAACGCCAACGGCGGCGATGCGGCCGTCATGGGTGCGCTGGGCATGCTGTCGGGTTATTGCGGGACGCTGGTCACGCCGATGGCAGCGAACTTCAACCTCGTGCCGGTGCGGCTGCTAGAGCTGAAGGATGACTGGGCGGTGATCAAGGCGCAGGCGCCGTTCGCCGCGGCCATCTGGATTTTCAATGTCGTCGTCATGTATGCGTGCGTGTATCGCTTCTGACATGAAAACCGTCCTGCTCACCGGCTTCGAGCCCTTCGGCGGCGAGTCAATCAACCCGTCCGGCGAGGTCGCGCGGCAGTTGCACGGGACGGTCATCGGCGGGCATCGCATCGTGGGCGCGCTGCTGCCGTGCGTGTTCGGCGCGGCGATCACCGAATTGAAGAAGCAGATCCGCGCGACGAAGCCGGCGCTCATCATCTGCGTGGGACAGGCGGGCGGCCGGGCGGAGGTCACGCCGGAGCGGGTGGCGATCAATGTCGATGATGCGCGCATCCCCGACAACGCGGGCCGCCAGCCGGTCGATCGATCCATCGTGCGCGGCGGGCCGGCGGCGTATTGGTCCACGCTGCCGATCAAGGCGATCGTGGCGGAGTTGCGCCGGCGGGAAATCCCGGCGGCGGTGTCGCAAACGGCCGGCACCTTTGTCTGCAACCATGTCTTTTACGGGCTGATGCACGAGCTGCGTAAACAGAGGAAGGTGCGCGGCGGTTTCATCCATGTGCCGTTCCTGCCGGGGCAGGCGAAGGCTGGACAACCCAGCCTGAGCCTTGAGACCATGACTGGCGCCATCGGGGCGGCGGTCGCCACGGCGCTCAGGACCCGGCGCGACACCCGCTCAGCGGGCGGAGCGACGCACTAGCCTCCGCCAGGCGAAGAAGCCTGCGAGCGCCCCGAGCAGCAGGGCGCCGTAAGTGGACGGCTCCGGCACATTAGGCCGGATCTGATCGTCGTAGGAATCCCAGCCGGTCTGGTTGGCGCTGAAGCCGCTGAAGACAACCTGGCTGACCGGGAGGGCGCCGGCATTGTCGAAGATATCCTGGGTCACGCCGCTCCAATTGGTCGTGAAGAAAAAATCGGAAGCCTTGGTCCAGTTCTGGATGGTGAGCGTGACACCGGCGCTGATGGTGAGACTGGTCAGGCTGAGCGTGGTGGCGCCGGCGAAATCAATGGTGCTGTTGCCGGTGACGTTCAGGGTGTCGAATGAGTAGCTGGTGCTCGCGAGACGGAGGGTGCCGCCGCCCAGCGTCACGGTGCCGCTGAGGGTGGTGTTGGCGGAGAAAACGGTGGTGCCGGTGAAGCTGGCGTTGCCGAGACTGAGGCTGTTGTTGCTGCTGGTCGGCGCGGTGCCGAAGGTCAGCGTGCTGCCCGCCGCGACCAGGATGTCCGGGGACGCATCATTGAAATTGATCGTGCCGGAGGCCAGGGTCGGGCTGCCTTCCTGCACGGTAATGCTCGAGACATTTTGCGTGCCGCTCACCGTGACGGAGTAGGCGCCCGTGGCATCCGCGCCGGCGCTGAACACGGCGTCCGCGCCCGAAGTCCATGCTTGGGGGTTGGTCGTGGTGCCCGCGGCCGTGGAGTTCCAGTTTTTGTCCGAATTGGAGGTCGTCCAGGTCCCGGCGGGCGTGGTTCCGCCGGCACCGGCTGTCTTGCCGTTGGTGTCCCAGTAAAGGGTCTGGGCGGAAGCAACCGTCGCGAGCAGGCACAATCCCGCCAGCCATTTGCCCCGTTGGAGGAGAGCAAACGAGACGGTTGGGCGCGGCTGGAGAAGCAAGTGCACGGCAGGACTTTGTCCGGCCGCAGTTTATAGGCGCCGCACGGCGCAGCCTAATGGTATTAAGGCCCTGTCGCGCTAGGGCCGTCCAGCTCCGGTGAAATCGCGGAAGGGCGGACTCAAGCGGCCGCCTTGCGCCGCCAGAAAAAGAAAGCGACGAGGCCGCCGAGCAGCCAGGCTCCGTAAGTGGCGGGCTCGGGCACCGGGGTGATCTGGTCATCGTAGCTCTGCCACTTGGTATTGCTGGCGGCAAAGCCCGTGAATGTCACCTGGTTCATCGGGCTGGCTCCTGTCGTGTCCGCAATGGCGCCGGTCCAGTTGGTGGCGAAGAAGAAGTCGGACATGTTGGTCCAGTTCTGGATGGTCAGGCTGACCCCGGCGCTGATGGTGAGGTTGGTGACGTTGAACGTGGCCGCGGTGGCAAAATCGATGACGGAGTTGCCGGTGATGTTGAGCGTGGTAACGGTGGTGGTCGCGGTGTTGAGCCGGAGGGTGCCGCCGGCAAGCGTGAGGGTGCTGCCCGCGCCGAGCGCGGAGGCGCTTTGCAGGGTGAGGGTGCCGGCACTGACCGTGGTGCCGCCGGAGTAGGTGTTGGCGCCCGACAGGATCAGCTCGCCGGCGCCGCTCTTGGTCAGCGTGCGCGCCCCGCCGCTGTCAATGATGGCGGACGAAATGGTCAGGCTGCCGCTGCCGGCGATGTTCATCGCGGCATCACCGCCGAGGGCCAGGGTGGTGAACGCCAGCGACTGGGTGTTGCTGCTGCCGGCGGTGCGCGTGATGTCGCCTGACGTCAGGGTCAGGGTGCGGGCGCCGGTGCCGTTGATGAGACTGAAGTTATCATCAACATTGTTGAACGTGAGGCTGTTCGCTGAAAAATCGGCCCGGAGCTGGATGTTGCTGACCGTCGCATTGTCGTCGGTCGCGTTGAACTGGACGTTCGAGGCCGCCCCTGGCACGGCGTTGGGATTAAATTTGTTGTCCGTGCCCAAACTGTTGTTTCCGTTGCCATTGTCCCAGATCACCTGGGCGAAACTGAGGCCGGGCAGCAGGAGCATTCCCCAGACGTGTCGCAGCCAGCGTCGATGGTGGGTCGACGGAGGACGGGCATCGGTCGTGTGGAGGAGGCAGGGCATGTTCTTCTCTAGAGAGAACATACACCAAAATGGGGTCTAATGGCAACGGGGATAAGGTAAAAAGGCCCTATTAAAAATAACGCAGTTGTGGTCGCACGGCGTGTTATATCCTGCAGTTGGGCGGATTGTTAGGACGTCCGCGTCCCGACCTTGTTGATCGGTTATTGAAGCTGAGAGCCGCGGCGCCGGCGCCAGAAACCGACTGCAGCCAGCGCGGCCAGCAACAGCGCTCCGTAGGTCGCCGGCTCGGGCACGGGGGTGATTTGGTCGTCGTAGCTCCGCCATTGGGTGTCGCTGGCGGTAAAGCCGTTGAAGGTCACCTGGTTCATCGGGGACGAGCCGCGGGTGTCGCTGATGGCGCCGGTCCAGTTGGTCGCGAAGAAATAATCCACCGCGTTGCTCCAATTGGTGATGGTGAGGGTCACGCCGGCGCTGATCGTGAGCGTGGTGACGAGGAGCGAGGCGTCGACGCCGGCGAAATCGATGGTGGAGTTGCCGGTGATGTTGAGCGTGCCGAGGGTCAGCGTGATGTCGTTCAGCCGCAGCGTGCCGCCGGCGAGGTTGAAGGTGCCGTTGAAGGCGATGTCGGTGGCGATTTCAAGCAGGCCGGAGCCCGCCTTCGTGAACGTGCCGGTGCCGAGCAAGGAGCCGCCGAAGGTGGAATTGCCGGAATTGATGCCGACCGTGAGGTCGCCGGAGGTGCCAAGGTCGATGCGGCCGGTGCCGGCGATGGTGTTGATGCTTTCGGAGAAATTATTGAGCTGGAAGACGCCGTCCGAGGCGACGGTGAGCGTGCCGGCGTAATCTGCGATCTGGTTGGAGGCGCCGAGGCGGAGCACGGCGGACGAGGCGGCGCCGGAACCGTCGCCGACATTGAGGGCGCTGCCGGCGACCGCGTTGGTGCCGGCGGTCTTGTTGAGGAGGACCGTGCCGTCGTTGATGTTGAGCGCGCCACCGAAGGAGTTGGCGCCGGTGCCGGCCAGCGTGAGGGTGCCCGAGCCGGCCCGGGTGATGTTGCCCGCCCCGGTGATGTTGCCGCTGAGCGTGGTGTCGCCGGCGCCGGTGACGGTGAGCGTGTTGCTGCCGAGGGTGATGGCGCCGGTGGCGGTGAGCGCGCTGCCGGTGTCGGCGGCGATGGTGGCGTTGCCGGCGAGGTCGAGGGTGGCGTTGAGGGTGTTGCTGCCGCTGAGGTTCCGGATCGCGCCGGTGCCGCCGACGCCGGTGCCGGTCACGGAAAACTGGCCCTCGGTGAGGTTGATGTTGCCCTGCAGCTGGAGGGCGCCGCCGCTCGCAATCGTGTTGCCGTAGGTGGAACTGCCGAGGGCGGTGTCGTTGGCGGCGACGAGAGCGCCTGCATTGATGGTGGTGAGGCCGCTGTAGGTGTTGGCGCCGGAGAGGGTGAGGGAGCCGGTGCCCTGTTTCACGAGCGTGCCGTAGCTGTTCTCCAGCACGCCGGAGAAGGTGCTGTTCGTGGCGTTGCCAACCGTGAAGGTGCCGGTGCGGAAGTTGACCGTGCCGGCGCCGGACAGCGCGCCCACGGTCTCGCTCACGCCCCAGTTGAGCAGGAAGGTGGCGCCGGAAGCCACGGCGAGGTTGGAGGCATCGTTGATGAGGTTGCTCGCGTTGAGCTGCAGCGTGCCGGCGCTGACGGTCGTGGTGCCGGTGTAGGTCTTCGCCGAGCCGTCGAAGATGAGCGTGCCGTCCCCGCTTTTGGAGAGACCATTGGTGCCGGAGATGACGCTGTTGACCGTCGCCGTGCGCCCGGAGTTGACGATGAAATCGGGCGAGACGTCGCTGAAGTTGATCGTGCCGCCGGAGAACGTGGGCGTGCCCTCCTGGAGGGTGATGCTCGAGACCCCGACGGTGCCCGAGACCGTGACAGTGTAGGTGCCGGTCGCATCTGTGCCGGCGCTGAACACGGCGTCGCGCCCGTTCGTCCAGTTGACAATGGTGGCGCTGGTGCCGGCGGAACTGGCCGTCCATGCGGCGGTGCCCGTCGACCAAGTGCCGGCCGGCGAACTGCCGGCGCCGGTGGTGCTGCTGTTCAGATCCCAGTAGAGGGTCTGGGCCGCGGCTTCAGGCAGCGCAGCAAGAATGAGCCAAAGCAGCGCCAACGGGAGCTTCGGCCAACTGGCCAAGCATCTCTCTTTCCCGTGACTGTTGGTTTTTACATGCATCAAGCCGACAACGCTTCGACGTTGCTTATCGGCACATGTTACCCATCCGGCCCAGGAAAGATAGGGTAATACTCCTATATTTCGCGCATATTAATGAAAAATAGGGCTTTAATAAGCGCAGTTTGCCCGACTGCAGCCCTAACCAAGGCACGCAGCTGCGCACTCAGGCAAGGCTGTGAAACCTCAGTTGTTGAACCGGAACAGCGCCACGTCCCCGTCTTGGAAGACGTATTCCTTGCCCTCGAGCCGGTATTTACCGGCCTCGCGGGCGGCGGCAACGGAGCCGAGGCGGGTGAGATCTTCGTAGGAAACGATCTCGGCCTTGATGAAGCCCTTCTCGAAATCGGTGTGGATGACGCCCGCGGCCTGCGGGGCTTTCCAGCCTTTCTTGATTGTCCAGGCGCGCACTTCCTTTTCGCCGGCGGTGAAGTAGGTCATCAGGCCGAGCAGGCCGTAAGTGCCCTTGATGAGCGAGGACACGCCGGAGTCGTCGACGCCGAGATCCTTGAGGAAAGCCTTCGCGTCCTCGGGCGGCAGGTCGATGAGCTCGGCCTCGATCTTCGCGCTGATCGGCACGTAGGCGGCGTCGTGGTGCGTGCGGACGTATTCCGCGACCTTCTGGACGAAGGGATTCTGCTCGGCGGTGGCGAGGTCGGACTCGGCGACGTTGCAGGCGAAGAGCACGGGCTTCGCCGTGAGCAGCTGGAACAGCTTCATCAGCGCGATTTCCTCGGGCGTGGCGGGCAGGGTGTTGGCCGTCTTGCCGGCGTTGAGGTGCGGCGTGAGTTTCTCGAGGAGGGCGAGCTCGATGACCGCCTCCTTGTCGCCGGCCTTCGCGGCCTTCTGCGTCTTCGTCATGCGCTTGGCGACCGCGTCGAGGTCGGCGAGCACGAGCTCGGTCGTGATGACCTCGATGTCGCGGACCGGGTCCACGCCGCCCATGGTGTGGACGACATCGGGGTCCTCGAAGCAACGGACGACCTGCACGATGGCGTCGACCTCGCGGATGTTCGCGAGGAATTGGTTGCCGAGGCCCTCGCCCTTGCTGGCGCCGGCGACCAGGCCGGCGATGTCCACGAACTCGATGGCGGCGGGCACCACGACGTTGGTCTTGGCGATCTTTTGGAGGACTTAGGCGCGCTCGTCGGGCACGATCACGACGGCCTTGCGGCTGCGGGTCAGGGCGTTAAAGAGGGTGGACTTGCCCACGTTGGGGAGACCGACGATACCGGCTTTGAGCATAAAATTGGGTGCGTTAAGGGTCGGATGGAGGGGTGGCACTGGGGGCTTGACAAGGGCAAAGTTGTTCCGTCCATTCTGCCCCTTTTCCAACCGCAATTACGTCTCCCGTTAAGCAACCAGATACATCAAATGGCACTCAAAATCCGTCTTTCCCGCGTCGGCACCAAGAACGAACCCCACTACCGTGTGGTCGTCGCCGAGGAGCGCTCCCGCCGCGATGGTGACGCCGTCGAGCAGATCGGCGCCTACAATCCCCGCGCCAAGGGCAACACGCTGACCATCAAGCTCGACCGCGTCGACTATTGGGTCTCGAAGGGTGCCAAGCCCACCGCGACCATGCACTCGATGATCAAGCGTGCCAAGCGCGCCGCGGCCGCCACGGCCTGAGCCGGAGCTTCCTCCCTCGCTCGCAACCCCTGAGGTTCGGCTCGCGCCGAACCTTTTTTATTGGCTGACTCCACCCTGTGCGCATCGACGTCCTGACGCTCTTTCCCGCCATGCTCGACGGCTTTTTGTCCGAGAGCATGATGGGGCGCGCCCAGGAGGCGAAGCTGCTGGACATCAAGGTCCACAACCTCCGCGACTGGGCCAAGGACAAGCACAGCACGACCGACGACCGTCCCTTCGGCGGCGGAGCGGGCATGGTCCTGAAGTGCGAGCCTGTCTTCGACGCCATCGAGCAGGTCTCGACCCCCGGCTGCCGGCGCATCTACCTGACCCCCGACGGCACGCCGCTGTCGCCGGCCCTGGCGCTGGAACTTTCGCAGCAAAAACACCTCGTGCTTTTGAGCGGCCATTACGAGGGAATCGACCAGCGGATCCGGGAAAAAGTCATCGATCAGGAGATCAGTATCGGGGATTATGTGCTTACCAACGGCACACTTGCGGCGGCGGTCGTAATCGACGCGCTGGCCCGATTCATCCCCGGCGTGCTCGGGGAAGAAAAGTCGTTGACGACGGAAAGCTTCACCAGCAAGTTGCTCGACTTTCCTCAATACACGCGTCCCGCCGTTTATCGCGGCATGTCCGTGCCGGAAGTGCTCCTTTCGGGCAACCACGGCGAAATCGAGAAGTGGCGGCACGCGCAGCAGGTGGAAAAAACGCAGAAAGTCAGACCAGATTTACTCAAATAACTCCCAGCCATGAATCCCATCATCCAAGAAATCACCGCCAACCAGGTGAAACACAAAATTGCGCCGTTTAAAGTCGGCGACGGTGTCCGCGTGCACACCAAGGTCCGCGAGGGTGACAAGGAGCGCGTGCAGGTTTTCGCCGGCGTCGTCATCGCCCACAAGGGCAGCGGCATCCATGAGACCTTCACCGTCCGCCGCATCAGCTACGGCGAGGGTGTCGAGCGCGTGTTCCCGGTGAACTCCCCGAACCTCGAGAAGATCGAGGTCGAGAAGGATTCCGAGCCGGGCAAGGCCCGCCTCTACTACCTCCGCGACCGCTCCGGCAAGGCCGCCATGGCCGTCAAGGAGAAGCGCTACGACTCCGAGGCCGCCAAAGCCTGAGTCGTCCGCCCAGCCTGTTTTCAAGCGAGCCCGCGCGGCTCGCTTTTTTTATGCCAAAAATTGGGCTTTGCACGCCGTCCGCCCGCGGCGTAAATGAACATTCACTCGTTTCGTTCCCACTTTCCCCTCCATGAAACTCCAGACCGACATCCTCGCCCAAGCCGCCAACCAGGCCCGCGGCCTCGCCATTGACGCCGTCCACAAGTGCTCCTCCGGCCACCTCGGCCTGCCGCTCGGCTGCGCGGAAATCGGCGCCGTCCTCTACGGTCACGCCCTTGTCCACAACCCCGACGAGCCGCGCTGGCTCAACCGCGACCGGTTCGTCCTCTCCGCCGGCCACGGCTCGATGTTCCTCTACAGCTGGCTCCACCTGAGCGGCTACGACCTCTCGCTCGACGAGGTGAAAAACTTCCGCGTCCTCCACAGCAAGACCCCGGGCCACCCCGAGTTTCACGAGACCCCCGGCGTCGAGTGCACCACCGGCCCGCTGGGGCAGGGCATCGGCAACGCCGTCGGCCTCGCCATGTCCGGCCAGATGGCCGCCGCGCGCTTCAACACGCCGGGCCACGAGATCTTCAACCACCACGTCATCTGCCTCGCCGGCGACGGCTGCATGCAGGAAGGCGTCGCGATGGAGGCCGTCGAGTTCGCCGGCCACCAGGGCCTCGACAACCTGATCCTCATCTACGACTCGAACGACGTCACCCTCGACGCCATGGCGGACAAGACGCAGAGCGAGAACACCGCGCTGCGCTTCAAGGCGATGAACTGGGACGTCCAGACGCTGGCCGACGGCCACGACCTCACCGCGATCCTCAAGGCCGTCAACAAGGCCAAGAAAGCCAAGAGCGGCAAGCCGCAGCTCATCATCGCCAAGACGATCATCGGCAAGGGCATTCCCGAGGTCGCCGGCACCTCGAAGGGTCACGGCGAGGGTGGGGCGAAGTTCGCGGACAGCGCCCGCCGCGGCCTCGCGCTGCCCGAGGAGCACTTCTACGTCAGCGAGCAGGTCCGGGCCTATTTTGCCGACCACAAGAAGCGCCTCAAGCGCTCCTATGGCAAATGGAAGAAGGCCTTCGCCGCCTGGCGCGAGGCCAACCCGGACAAGGCCGCGCTCCTCGACGGCGCCGGCAAGGCCCCGAGCGCCGCGCACCTCCTGGAGAAGATTCCGCTGTTCCCGGCCGACGCCAAGCTTGCGACGCGCGCCGCCGGCAAGGATGTGCTCCAGCCCGTCGCCGCCGAGGTGCCGCTGCTGATCTCCGGCTCCGCCGACCTCCACGGCTCGACGCTCAACTACATCGCGGCCGACAAGGATTTCGACAAGGCCAACCGCGCCGGCCGCAACCTGCGCTACGGCATCCGCGAGCACGCCATGGCCGCCATCAGCAACGGCGTGGCCTATGACGGCATCTTCCGTCCCTCGTGCGCGACCTTCCTGGTGTTTGCCGACTACTCGCGTCCCTCGATGCGCCTCGCCGCGCTGTCGAAGCTGCCGGTCGTCTACATCTACACGCACGATTCCATCGGGGTGGGTGAGGACGGCCCGACGCACCAGCCCGTCGAGACCGTTTCCGGCCTGCGCGTGATCCCAAACCTCGATGTCATCCGCCCCGCGGACCCCGAGGAGACCGCCGGCGCCTTTGCTGCCGCGCTCGAGCGCACCGAAGGTCCGACCTTGCTGGCGCTCACGCGCCAGGCCGTGCCGATGCTCAACGACGCCTCTGCCCACGAGCGCCGCGCCGGCGTGCTGAAGGGAGCCTACATCCTCATTCAGGAAACCGCCCCGCTCACGCACATCCTGCTGGCGAGCGGCAGCGAGGTCCAATGGGCCGTCGCCGCGGCCAAGACCCTCGGGCCCGGCACGCGCGTCGTGTCCGTGCCGTCGTTCCTCCGCTTTGACGCCCAGCCGGCGGCCTACCGCGAGGCGATCCTGCCTTCCTCATGCCGCAAGCGCGTCGCGATCGAGGCCGGGGTGACCGCCCTCTGGAGCAAATATGTCGGCCTCGACGGCAAGGTCGTCGGCATCGACCGTTTCGGCCTCAGCGCCCCGGGTAACATAGCCATGAAGGAACTCGGGATCACCGCGGAATCCGTCGTGGCAGCTGCTAAGTCGCTCTGAAAGAGTAATTAAATCGGCTTCTGCGCAGCCGGCCTTCGGGCCGGCTGCTTCGTTTTGCGGGTGATACTAGCCGTTCGGCTAATTTCACAAAACTCCTCTTGCAATAATCGTTAGGAGGCTAACTTTCAGCCTCCTGATAATCTAGATTCCTCCGACAATGCCTCACCTCCTGCTTAAAGACCTGCCGCGCTACGAATGCCTCCTCGAGGCGGCCAAAGATTTTCCCGACCTGGATCCGTCGGCGGCCGAGGCTTTTCTCCACCTACTGCACACCAGTGATGAGGTCTTCGCGATTTCCGACCGCAGCCTGGCGGGGCACAACATCTCCCACGGGCGCTTCGGCGTGCTGATGCTGCTTTGGCGCAGCGTCCAACCCAAGGTCGCGACCCTGATGGGAGCGGAACCTTGCGCCGTCGGACCCCGCACGCCCGCCGAACTCGCGGACGCGGCCGGTGTCACCCGGGCAACCATGACCGGTCTCATCGACACCTTGGAGCGCGACGGGTATGTGAAGCGCGAGCCCGATCCCGTGGACCGCCGCCAGATGTCCGTGCTCCTGACGCCGGCGGGGGAAAAATTCCTGATGGAATTCCTGCCGGGTCACTTCAAGGCCATCACCGCCATCATGAGCACCCTGACCGAGGCTGAGCGGAAGACCTTGGTGAAGATTCTCGGCAAGATCCAGGACCAGGCCGCCGCGCTTGGCGCCGCCCGCGCTCCCGCCCCGGCTGCGTCCATCGGCTAATTTCCTTTCCACACGTTCTAACCTAAGCTCCCCACCTCCTATGTTTAAGAAGTTCCTCATCGCCCTCAGCGGCTTTGCCGTCCTTGTCCTGACGCTCGGCGCCATCAAGGTCGCCCAGATCAACGAAATGTCCAAGATGGACCACTCGGTCCCGCCGACCTCCGTCGCCACCATCGAGGCCCGGGCGGTCGAATGGCAGCCGGTCCTCAAGTCCATCGGCACGCTGGCGCCGGTCGAGGGTGTGACCATCAGCGCCGATGCCGACGGCACGATTGTCCGCATCGCCGCCGACAGCGGCACGGCCGTCAAGGCCGGCGACCTGCTCGTCGAGCTCGACACCTCCGTGGAGGCCGCAAACCTCAAGGCCGCCGAGGCCACCGCCGAGCTGTCCCGCATCAACCTGGAGCGCGCCCAGGACCTCTGGGCCCGTTCCGCCATCGCCAAGTCCGACTTCGACGCCGCCGACGCCGCCGCCAAGCAGGCCGTCGCCGCGGTCGCCGCGCTCCAGGCCCAGATCGCCAAGAAGCAGGTGCGCGCCCCGTTCGACGGCCGCGTCGGCATCCGCCTCGTCAACACCGGCCAGTTCGTCGCCCGCGGCCAGGCCCTCCTGCCGCTGCAGAAGCTCGACCCCATCTTCGTCAACTTCAACGTCCCGCAGCGCCAGCTCCCGTCGCTCGCGCTCGGCCAGTCGGTCGCGGTCTCGATCGACGCTTTCGAGCAGCCCTTCACGGGCCGCCTCACCGCCATCAACTCCGAGGTCGACGCGGCGACCCGCAACGTCTCCGTCCAGGCGACGCTCGCCAACCCGACCGAGGTGCTCCGCGCCGGCATGTTTGCCCGCGTCGAGGTGCAGCTGCCGGCCACGGAGTCGCTCGTCGTCGTGCCCGCCACGGCCATCGCCTACGCGTCCTACGGCAACTCGGTCTATGTCGTGGAGAAGATGAAACATCCCGACGGCAAGGAATACCTCGGGGCCCGCCAGCAGTTCGTGAAACTCGGCGCCACCCGCGGCGACCTCATCGCTGTCACCGGCGGCCTGAAGCCGGGCGAGCAGGTTGTCTCCGCCGGTGTCTTCAAGCTCCGCAACGGCGCCCCGGTCGCGGTCAACAATACCGTCCAGCCGACCAGTAACCCGACGCCGAAGCCGGCCAACACCTGAGCCGGGCGCCCCGGTCCCCCGCGCGCCGCCCAACCTCACTCCTTACCGTCATGGTCTCGAAAAGCTTCACCGACCTGTTCGTCCGCAAGCCCGTCATCGCGCTGGTGGTCAACATCGTCATCCTCGTCGTGGGCGTCGTCGCCTACTTCCAGCTCAACACCCGCCAGTATCCGCGCAGCGACAGCGCCGTCGTCAACGTCTCGACGGTCTATTTCGGCGCCAGCGCCGACACGGTGCGCGGCTACATCACCACGCAGCTGGAGCGCGTCATCGCCAGCGCGGACGGCATCGACTACATCGAGTCCGAGAGCCGCGCGGGCTTCAGCACCATCCGCGTCTTCCTGCGGCTCAACTACGACACCAACGCCGCGCTCGCGCAGATCAGCGCCAAGATCGACCAAGTGCGCGGCGAGCTGCCGCCCGAGTCCGAGGCCCCGACGATCAACGTGGAGACCGCCGACAGCCAGTTTGCGTCGATGTATCTGAGTTTCTACTCCGACTCGCTCGACCAGAACCAGATCACCGACTACCTCAACCGCATGGTCCAGCCAAGCCTCTCCGCCGTGAAGGGCGTGCAGAAGGCCGACGTGCTTGGCGGCCGGGTCTTCGCGATGCGCGTCTGGCTCAAACCTGATGAACTCGCCGCCCGCGGCCTCAGCCCCGCCGAGGTCCGCACCGCCCTCGCGGCCAACAACGCCCTCGCGGCCGTCGGTTCGACCAAGGGCTCCATGCTCTCCGTCTCCCTCATCGCCAACACCGACCTTAAGAGCGTCGAAGAGTTCAAGCAGATGGTCGTGGCCGAGAAACACGGCACCATCATCCGCCTCGCCGACGTGGCGGATGTTGTCCTCGGCGCCGAGAGCTATGACGAGGAGGTCCGCTTCGGCGGCCAGACCGCCACCTTCATGGGCGTCTGGGTCCTGCCATCCGAGAGCACCGTCGAGGTCATCCAGCGCGTCCGCGCCGCCATGCCCGCCATCCAGGCCAGCCTGCCGGCCGGGCTCAAGGCCACCATCGCCTACGACGCCTCCAAATACATCGAGGATGCCCTCAATGAGATCGTGAAGACCCTGGTGGAGACGCTCCTCATCGTGATGATCGTCATCTTCCTGTTCATGGGTTCGCTCCGTTCCGTGTTGATTCCGATCGTGGCCATGCCGTTGTCCCTGGTCGGCGCCATGGCGCTGATGCTGGCCTTTGGCTTCACCATCAACCTGCTCACCCTCCTCGCCATCGTGCTGGCGGTCGGCATCGTGGTCGACGACGCCATCGTTGTCGTCGAGAACATCGAGCGCCACATCCGCGAGGGGCAGGAGCCCGTCGACGCCGCCATCCTCGGCGCGCGCGAACTGGTCGGCCCGGTGATCTCCATGGCCATCACGCTCGCGGCGGTCTACGCGCCCATCGCGTTCCAGGGCGGCCTGACCGGGGCGCTGTTCCGCGAGTTTGCACTGACCCTGGCCGGGGCGGTCCTGATCTCGGGTTTTGTGGCCCTTACGCTTTCGCCGATGATGAGCGCCTACCTGCTCCAGGGGCACGAGGCGGAGGAACGGGGCCTGACCGGCACGATCAACCACCTCTTCGACCGGCTGCGCAACCGTTATGAGCGCGTCGTCGGGCACAGTCTCGGCTGGGTGCCGGTCACCCTGACCATCGCCATCCTGCTGGTCGCGATGCTGCCGGTCTTCGTGATGTTCGCCAACCAGGAGCTCGCGCCCAAGGAGGACCAGGGCGTGGTGTTCGGCATCATGCTCCCGTCGCCCACGGCGACCATCGACCAGAACGTGCTGTTTTCAGCGGAAACGCAGAAGATGTTCCAGAACGTGCCGGAGTATGAGCAGTCCTTCCAGGTCACCGGCGCCAACTTCGGCTTCTCCGGCATCATCCTGAAGCCTTGGTCGGAGCGGAAACGCACCGCCTTGCAGATCGAGCAGTCCCTCCTCGGGCCTGCCGGCGGCATCGCTGGCATGAACTTCATCATCACGACGCCTGAGCCGCTGCCCTCAGGCGGCCAGTTCCCGATCGAGTTCGTCCTGCGCTCGACCGCCGACCACAAGCAAATGCTCGAGTATGCCGACCAGCTTGCGCTTTACGCGAATACCGAGGCCAACGCACCCAACGCCGCACCGACGTTCTACTTTGCTGACACCGATCTGAAGTTCGACCTCCCGCAGGTCGAGATCGAGATCGACAAGGATAAGGTCGCCTCGATGGGCCTCAACCTCAGCGATGTCGCTCGCGACCTCGGCTCCATGCTGGGTGGCGGCTACGTCAACCGCTTCATCAACGAGGGCCGCAGCTACCGCGTGATCCCGCAGGTAGAGCGCGGCGAGCGCCTCAACGCCGCCCAGTTGCTCGACTACCACATCCGCGGCCCCAACGGTCTGCTTATCCCGCTCTCCACCATCGCCACGCTCAAGGAGACGGTGCAGCCGCGCACGCTCAACCGCTTCCAGCAGCTCAACGCGGTCAAGATCACCGGCGTCGGTCCCAGCATCGACGGCGCGCTCAAGAAACTCGAGGCCAAGGCCGCCGAGATCCTGCCGCCGGGCTACTCCGTCGACTACGGCGGGCAGTCGCGCCAGCTGCGCAACGAGGGCAACGCGCTCTGGAAGGCCTTCGTCCTCGCCGGCCTGCTGATCTTCCTCGTGCTCGCGGCCCAGTTCAACAGCTTCCGCGATCCGTTCATCATCCTGCTGGGTTCCGTGCCGCTGGCCATCTGGGGGGCCATGCTGCCGATCTTCCTCTGGAAGACCTCCCTCAACATTTATTCGCAGATCGGCCTCATCACCCTCGTCGGCCTCATCGCTAAGAACGGCATCCTCATCGTCGAGTTTGCCAACACCCTGCAGGAGCAGGGGGTGGCAAAGGCCGAAGCCATCCGCCGGGCTTCCGCCACCCGGCTGCGGCCCGTGCTGATGACCTCCGCCGCCACGGTGTTCGGCCATCTCATGCTGATCTTCGTCACCGGCCCCGGCGCCGCCTCCCGCAACAGCATCGGCTGGATCCTCGTCATCGGCATGGCCGTCGGCACGGTCTTCACCCTGTTTGTCGTCCCCGCGTTCTACATGCTGATCGCCAAGGACCACGCCAAGGTCGCCGCCGCCGCGCCCGTCCCGGCCCACGCCGAGCCCGCCCTTGCCAAATAACCTCCCGTCCCTTCTCATGAAATCCCTTATGCGTCTGCCCAGCCTCTTCCTCGTGGGTGCGAGCCTCCTCGCGACTCTCCCTGCCGTCGCCCAGATCAACGACGGCAAGCCGGACCCCGAGTTCGCCGTCCCCGAGGGCCTCGACCTGCCGTATTCCCTCGGCTTCGCGCTCGATAACAACTTCGCCATCCGCCAGGCGAAGGAACGCATCCGCCAGCAGGAGGGCATCGTCCTCGAGGTCCGCTCCGCGCAGATCCCGAACGTCGGCGCCTCCGCCGGCTACTCCCGCAACGCGGACGAGATCAGCAGCAACGGCCGCGACCACAACTGGTCCGTCAATATCACCGCCCGCCAGGTCCTCTATTCCGGCGGTGGCGTGCGCGCCAGCGTCGAGGCCCAGAAGCTCGCGCTCGACGCGGCCGTGCTTACCCTGCGCGCCGTCATCAACGACGCCCTGCTGCAGGTCCGCACCCGCTTCTACACCGTCCTCGTCAACCGGGAGCGCATCAAGGTCCAGGAGCAGAACATCGAGCTCCTCCAGCGCCAGCTGCAGGACGTGAAGAACCGCTTCGAGGCCGGCACCGTGTCCAACTTCGAGGTCCTCCGCGCCGAGGTCGCCCTGGCCAACGCCCAGCCGGCCCTCATCACCGCCCGCAACGAGCACCGCCTGGCCATCGAGGAGCTCCGCCAGTCCCTCGGCTTCGTCAACACCAGCACCGAGAACGTGGCCAAGGTGCCCGAGTTCATCGGCACGCTCGAGTTCAAGCCGGTCGACTACGACCTCCGCTCCGCCCTCGTGTCCGCCCGCGAGAAGCGCCCCGACCTCCAGCGCCTCTACAAGATCCAGGCCGCCGCCGAGCAGGGCATCACCGTCCAGCGTTCCAACTACCTGCCGACGGTCTCCGCCTACGGCGCCTACGACTGGCGCATGAACTCCGCCGGCTCCAGCAGCCTGTCCAACGCCCGCGACGGCTGGACGGTCGGCCTGCAGTCCTCATGGGACATCTTCGACGGCCGCGCCACGGCCGGCCGCGTCGCCCAGGCCCGCTCGCAGCTCGAGCAGGCCAAGCTCTCGCTCGCCGAGGCCCAGCTCAGCGTCGATGTCGACGTCCGCCGCGCCATCTCCACCTACCAGCAGGCCACCGAGCTCGCCGAGGCTTCCAAGAAGGTCGTCGAGCAGGCCGAGGAGGCCGTCCGCCTCGCCAACGCCCGCTTCGGCGCCGGCACCGCGACCCAGCTCGACGTGCTCACCTCGCAGGTCGACCTGACCACCGCCCGCCTCAATCAGCTGCAGGCCTACTACAGCTACAACGTCGCGGTGGCCAACGTCCGCCGCGCGATGGGCCTGGGCGACGAGCTCACCCCGGCCGGCGAGCTGCCCTGGCCGGCAAAGTAAGCGCCGCCAGCGCGAGGCCGCCCACGGGCGGCCTTTTTTGCGCCCGGCGCCCCTTTCAATGTCGCCCGGAGCACGCAACCTGCGTCACCTTCCTGTGTCGTAACCTCACCGTTCATGAAGCCGGCCCGCCTGCTGCTCATCTTCCTCGGCTTGTTTCTCGCGCTCAACCTCGTGCTCGGCGTTCTCGCCCTGACGCCGGCGGTGCAGCGCTGGGTGGTGTTGCGCGCCGTGCAGGCCGAGCCGGGCCTCAAGTTTGAGGTCAAGACCGTCGCGGCGGGCCTGTCTCGGATCCGGCTGGAAGGGGTGCAGGCCGAGAAAGACGGCCTCGCCGTGCAGCTCGCGCAGTTGGAGGCAGATTATTCCCTGACGCAGCTCCTGTTCCGCCGCCGCCTTGTGATCAGCCGGCTGGCCGGCAGCGGCCTGGTGGTGGACGCCAGCCGTCTCTCCCGCGACAAGACCACCGCCGCCGCCGCCGGGGCGCCCGCCGCCGCGCCGGGCGTGATGGCCCGGATCAAGCTGCCGTTCGCGCTCGTCCTCGACGACTGCCTGATCGAGGGCCGGGCGCTGCTGCCCGGCTCGGCGGGGGGGGCGCCGCTCACCGCGGAGTATCGGATCACCGGCGGCAAGTTCGCGCCGGGGCAGGAGGGCACGCTGGTGCTGGCTGCCACGCTGAAGAACCCCGCACCGTCGGCCCGCGTGGCCACCCTTCGCACCACGGCGACCCTGCGCGCCCAGCAGACGGAGCAAAAAACCTTCAGCCGCGTCAGCCTGACCGCGGTGGTGGATGCGGAAGGCCGGAATCTCTCGGGCGAGGAACAGCTGAAGATCGCGGCGGAACTCGGGACCACCGCGGGCGGCGAAAATTACGGCCTCACCATCGATACGCTCATCCGCGGCGCGGCGGAAAACGTCCTGTCCGTGCGCGCCGCGCTGGCGGCCGGGGGCAAGGAATATGCCGGCGAGTGGAAGCTCCTGGCGCGCACCGCGCAGCTCGAGCCGTTCTTCCTCGGCGCCGCGCTCCCCGACTTCAACGCGCGCGGCGAGGGGCGCTTTACCTTCAATCCCACGAGCCTTGCGGCCAGCCTGCAGGGCGGCCTGACGGGGGAGGTCAGCCGGTTGGAACTGATCGAGCCAGCCTGGCGGGCGATCGGGGCGGTCAAGGTCGCGGCGCAATTCGACCTGGCCGAGTCCGACGGCGTGGCCCGGCTCAACCAGCTCAACCTCACGCTTGCGGGCGACCAGCCTGTGCTCGAGCTGTCGGCGGCGGGAGGCGTAGAGATTTATATCAAGCAACGCCGAGTGAAGGTCGGCGGCCCCGGGGTGGGCGAGGCCCTCAACCTCACACTCCACGGCCTGCCGCTGGCGTGGGTGCGGCCGTTCGTGAAAACGGTCGACGTGTCCGGAGGGATGATCACCGGAAAGCTTGCCATTACCGGCGAACCCGGCCGGCTCCTGCTGCGTGCAATCCAGCCTTTGAGTGTTGAGGGCTTGAACGTCGTGCAGCACGGCGACGCGCTGCTTGCTCGTGCTGACCTTGCACTGGGCTTTGAGGCGGTGTTGACGGATGTAGACCTGCAGGCCGTGGTTGAGAAATTCTCACTGAAGACGTCGGCTGGCGACACGCTCACCGCCCAGGCCAAAGTCACGGTGCCGGTCTTGGAAGACCCGCCCGTGACGGTCGCGGCGACCTATAGTGCCGACTTGCCCACACTGCTGGCGCGCTGGCTGCCGCTTGGGCGTGTCAAGGCGACGGGTGAGGTTGATTTCACGATTACGGGGCCAAGGCTCGAGCTCCGCCGGTTGCAAGCCGGAGTTACCGATCCGGCTGGCATGGATTTGTTCAAGGCTTCGGCATTGCGGCCGTTCGTCTCCGATCTTTCCACCGGACGTGTGGAGGCTGCGGACGCGAAAGACGCGGTGGATCTGGTTCGCATCTCACTTGGACGGGTGCCACTTGCCGCGTTGCCCTTGGCTGGACCGTTGCACGGTGGTTTGCTGGTCTTACAGCCGGCTTCCATGCTAGGTGGTGTAGTTGCTCAAGGTGAATTCATAGTCGCAGTGCACGGAGGCAAAATGAGCATTCACTCACCCGTGCCATTCAAGTTGGCCGATGTTTCGTTAACGGAGCAGGGTCGCCCGGCGTTAACTGGCCTGATAATCGAAGCGCAGCCGAAATTCGAACTTACTGCCAACGCGACGATGCGACTCCAATCGGGCGACATCACGGTCCGCAGTTCAGGCGGGACGCTGCTTCTGTCTGCCAAGGGCGAGGCGACGCAGTCCGCCACCGCGGGGCTTCAGGGAGCGCTGACTTTCGCGCTGGAAGTGCCGGCGCTGGCGGCCCAGCCGCTGTTTGCCGGCACGCAGGCAGTCTCCGCCGGGCGGGCCAGCGGCGAGGTGCGCGCGGCGCTTGGCCCGGTCAACCAGGTCGAGGCGCGCATGACGGTCAACGGCCTCGTGACCACGGTCACCAACGAGACCCTGCCGGTGGCGAACCTCAGCTTCCGCGCCGTGGCCCGGTCCGACGGGAAAATCTCCGTGCAGGCGCCGCTCTTGCTGGACCGCGCGGGCCAGCGCTCGGACCTCGGCTTCACGCTTGATCTCACGCCGTCTGGCCGGGGCTTCGCGGTGGATGGCAAGCTGGCGGGTGAACACATCGAGCTGGCGGATGCGCTGGCGGTGCTGGGTGTCTTTCTGGCGCCCGCGGCGGGCGCGGGCGAAAAACCGGTGGCCGCGGCGGGCCCGGGCAAGGTCGTGGCGGACACCACGCCGGCCTGGTCGCATTTCACGGGCCGGCTG
Source organism: Lacunisphaera sp. (assembly GCA_041917235.1). Lineage (GTDB taxonomy): Bacteria > Verrucomicrobiota > Verrucomicrobiia > Opitutales > Opitutaceae > Lacunisphaera. The sequence continues at coordinate 60,018 of JAYRXZ010000007.1, forward strand.
GCGCTCGACGTGAAATCCGTCGCGCGCGGCTCCGACTGGGCGATGACCGGCCTGACCGGCCTCGTGCTGATCGAGCCGGGCGACGTCACCCTGCAGAAACTGGAAGCCGCCTTCGGCGAGAAGGGCCGCCTGGCGGCGAAGGCGCGGGTCGGCTTCACCCGCGGGGCGCAGCCGTATGACCTGACGGGGGATTTTTCGCTGACCGAGTTTGACGCGGGCAAGCTGTTCAAGGCGCTCGAGCCCGCCAAGCCGGCGACGGTCGAGGGCGTGTTCACCGTGAACGGGCGGTTCACGGGCGGCGGCGAGACCCTGGCCCGCACGGTGGAGCGCAGCCACGGGACCTTCGACCTCACCAGCCGCGCGGGTATCTTCCGCGGCCTGCAGCGCACCACCAACAAGATTTCCATGACCTCCAAGGCGGTCGAGCTCGGCGCCTCGGTGCTCGGCTCCATCTTCGGTTCGGAAAAGGTGACAAAGACGGCCGAGAAGGTCGCGGGCCAGGCCTATTTCGTGGACCAGCTGGCCCAGAGCATCGGCGAACTGCCCTACGACCAGCTCAGCGTAAAGCTGGCGCGCGACGAATCGCTCAACGTGACCCTGGAGGACATCAGCCTGGTCTCGCCCGAGATCCGGCTGATCGGGCGCGGCACGGTGGCTTACGTGGCGGACAAGCCGCTGCTGGAACAGCCGCTCAGCGCCTCGCTGACCATCGCCGGCCGCGGCAAGCTCGAGGAGTTGTTCGGCAAGCTGCGCCTGCTCAACGGCGCCAAGGACGACCTCGGTTACGCCCGGACGAAGGAGACGGTCACGCTCGGCGGCACGCTGCTGCGGCCCGATCCGACGGCCTTTTTCACCCGCATCGCCACGGCGAAGCTGGGCGACATGCTGGCGCCGGAGAATTGAGGGTCTTTTGGATTTTGGGGGAGGGGCTTTATGCCCCGACTCAGGCCGCGCGCTCCACCAGTCGGGGCATAAAGCCCCTCCCACCCAAACAAACGTTGAGCTTTCCGCTTTGCGGTGGCCGGCAATCCCCCAACACTGTGGGCGATGAATTCACGCATCTTTGGCAAGACCGGCCGGTTGGTCGGTGAAATCGGGCTCGGCACCTGGCAGCTCGGGGCGGGGTGGGGCGATGTCACCGACGAGGCCGCCCTCGCCACGCTGCGCGCGGCCCATGAGTCCGGCACGACTTTCTTCGACACCGCTGATGTCTATGGCGACGGCCGCAGCGAGTCGCTCATCGGGCAATTCCTCAGGGAAGCGAAGTTGCGCGACCGGGTTTTCGTCGCCACCAAGCTCGGCCGCTTCTCCGAGCCGGGCTGGCCCGGCAATTTCACCCGCGCGGCGGTGCGACAGCACACCGAGGCCTCACTCAAGCGCCTCGGCGTGGACGCGCTCGATCTTACCCAGTTCCACTGCGTGCCGCCCGACGTGCTTAAGCGCGGCGAATTGTTCGGCTGGCTGGCTGAGCTCCAGCGCGAGGGGAAGATCAAGGCCTACGGCGCCAGCGTCGAGGCGATGGACGAGGCGCTGTGGTGCTGCACCCAGCCTGGCTGCGCGGCGCTCCAGATCATCTTCAATATCTTCCGCCAGAAACCCATTCACACCCTGTTCGACACTGCCCGGCGTAATGGCGTGGCGCTCATCATCCGCCTGCCGCTCGCCAGCGGGCTGCTCGGCGGCAAAATGACGGCGCAGACGAAGTTCCCGGCGAACGACCACCGCAACTTCAACCGGGACGGCCAGTCGTTTAATGTCGGGGAGACCTTCGCCGGCCTGCCCTTCGAGAAAGGCGTCGCGCTGGCCGACGGTCTCAAGCCGCTCGTGCCCGCGGGCATGACAATGGCCGAGATGGCACTGCGCTGGTGTCTGGACTTCGAGGCCGTGAGCGTGCTCATCCCCGGCGCGCGCAACGCGGCGCAGGCGCAGGGCAACGCGCGCGCCTCCGTCCTCGCGCCGCTCGGCGCCGACCGCCACGTGAAGCTGGCGGCCTACTACGAGCGGGAGGTCGCCGCCCACATTCGCGGGCCGTATTGAGCGGCTATTGCGCGGCGGGAGCCAGGCCGAGCTTGGCGAGTTTCTTGACGGCGTCCGGCTCGCCGGCGGCCGCGGCTTTCTTCCACCAGTCGATGGCGGCCGCCTCGTCGCGCTCGGTGCCGAGGCCGCTGTCGTAAGCAAAGCCCAGCTTGGTCATCGCCCCGGCGTGGCCGCGGAGGGCCGCCTGGCGATACCACTCGGTGGCCGCGGCATGGTCCTGGGTCGTGCCCTGCCCGAAGCGGCAGGCGCGGCCCAGCTCGAACATCGAGTCCGCCTCGCCCTGCTGCGCGCGTTGCGACCAGAGGGCGTATTTTCCCGCGGCATCGAGGCCCTCGAGGGCCGCCGGCGGCAGCGCCGGGGCGGTCATGGGCAGCGCGGTGGGTGCGGCCGGCGCACTGGCGGATTTTGCGGATTTAGGCGCGACGGTGACGGCGGGTGCCGCCGGGGCCGTCGCAGCGGGAGCGGGCGCCGAGGCATCGCGGGCGATCTGTTGCTCGGGGGCGAGGGCCTTGGCAAAGGCGGCGTTGGCGACCAGCGAGCTCTCCGCGATCGGCTTGGTGACGATCCGGGAACTGGCCAGGCCGCGGGCGGCCCGGCCGGACGGCTTGCCCTCCTCGCTCAGGGGGGTGATGGCGTAAAGGTAATCGAAACCGCCTTTCTCGGATCCGATCGCCGATCCCTCATAGACCTCGCCGGGCTCCAAGGTGAAGTTGAGGGAGGGCGGACGCGCCTCGGTCGGCGCCTCCCATTGTTTGGTCCGCGGGTCTTTGGCGGCGAAGCCCAAGGCTACCTTCACGGTCGTGCGCTTGAGGTTGTTCTTCACCTCGATGAGCCAGCGGTGGCTGCCATCGGCCCAGCCGCGGCCCTCGTTGTTGTCATAGCTCGTGCGGATGCGCACGCCGCTGAGCTGTTCGTCGATCGGCCGCCAGGGCGACCACTTGCGGGTATCCTGGGCGGCGAGCAGGCCGGTGAGGAACAGGTTGATCAGGCAGAGGGCGAGGACCGGACGCGAAGGGGTGATCATCGGGCGGGAGGGGGGTGACGGACCGGTAACGTAACGGTGCGGCGTTTTCTTCCAATCATTTTCAGGCCGCTTGCGCCCGGCCGGCAAGTCGCCCATTGTCCTGCCGTGATCGCCGCCGTCCATTTCCAGAACTTCAAGGCCCTGCGCTCCGCGGCGGTGCGGCTCGAGCCGTTCAACCTCGTCATCGGGCCGAACGGCAGTGGCAAGACCAGCCTGATCCAGGCGCTGCTTCGGCTGCGCACGCTCTCCGGCCTGCCGGTGGTGCACGCCCACGAACTCCAGGGGCAGCGGCCCGACGGCCCGCAGATCGAGTTTCACTTCAACCCGCCGTTCCAGAACGTCCGGGTGACACTGGGCTGTAACTCCGACGAACTCGTCTGCAACCTGCTGGTGGTCGACCATGCACCCGGCATCGCCGGCGAAGGGGAGTGGGCGGAACTGCGCACCCGGCTGCAGGGCATCCGCGCCTACCTGTTTGACCACTACGCGATGGCGCTGCCTGCGAAACGCAGCGAGGGGGCCGAGCTGACATCCAATGCCGGCAACCTGGCCGCGGTGCTGGCCGTGCGGCGCGAGCAGGCGCCGGCCGCATGGCAGGCGTTCGAGGAGGATTTCCGCCGGATCCTGCCGGAGTTTGCCGGATTGGATTTCCGTGAGGCCGGTGACGGCCGGGTCGAACTGGTCGCCCGGCTGGCGGGCGGCGATGAGCGCGTCGCGGCCGACAGCCTGTCGCAAGGCACGCTTTACCTGCTGGCCACGCTGGCCCTGGCGCACGCCCCGGTGCCGCCCACGGTGGTGTGCCTCGAGGAGGCGGACCGCGGCGTGCACCCCCGGATGCTCCGGGAGGTGCGTGATGCACTCTACCGGCTGAGCTATCCCCAGGACGCCGGCATGCAACGCGCGGCGGTCCAGGTCATCACGACGACACATTCGCCCTACCTGCTGGACCTCTTCAAGGACCATCCCGAGGAGGTCGTGCTCGCCAGCAAGTCGGGCAATGCCGCCACCTTCATGCGCCTGTCCGAGCGAACCGACCTGCTCGACCTGATGAAGGAGGCCCACCTCGGCGACCTCTGGTATAGCGGCATCCTCGGCGGCATCCCGGGGGAATGAGCGCGGCGCTCACGAAAGCTGAAAGCTGAAACTTGAAAGCTGAAGATCCAATGCACCCAATCCTTGCTGCTTCCGGAGTCCCTCACGGTGGATGTCGCCTAACATTAAATGTGATCGAGTGGGCTAAGTTCCTCAGCTTTCAGCTTTCAGTTTTCAGCTTTCCTGCAGCGCGATGAACATCGCGCTCCTCAGTGAATCCCCGGTGGACGAGGCGGCGCTGCACGTGCTGGTGGAGTATGTGCTCGGGCAGAAGTTCAACCAGGTCACGCCGTCCCTGCGGGCCCGCGGCTGGCCGTCGGTCGAGCTGGTGCTGCCGGCCATCCTGCGGCACCTGCATTTCAACACGCGCGCCGACGGCCTGGTGGTCGTCGTCGACTCGGACGACACGCCCGTCCACACGGCGGAACACGAGGCGCCGGGCTACTATCATCCCTATTGCCGGATCTGCCGGCTCCGGGCGGTCTTCCGGCGGTCGCTCAAGAACCTGCCATCGCCCCGGCCGCGCTACGGCCCGCCGGATCCGTCCTATCCGGCGCTGGGCCGCGAACGGGTGCTGCGCGCGGTGGGCCTGTGTGTGCCGGCGCTGGAGGCATGGCTGCTGTGCGGGCGCGACACCTCGATCACGGAGGCCGCCTGGATCGACGGCCAGGCGACCGGCCGTTTGCCCTATACGCGGCGCGACTTGAAATGGAAGGTCTATGGCACCGACCGGCCGTCGCTGCCGCACGGCATGCAGCGGGCGGTGCAGGAGGTCAGCCGGCATCGCGGCGACATCCGCCGGCTCGAGAATGATTTTCCCAACGGCTTCGGCGCGCTCGCGCGGGATTTGCGGAGTTGGCGGGGGTAGGGCGCGCTATTCCAAACGCGCCGCGATATTGGAGGCGGGACCATCAGTCCCGCGGGATTGCGTCGACGATGCCTCGCGGGACTGATGGTCCCGCCTCCACCGCAAAGGAAGGTCTTGCCCAACGCCTTCGGCCTCGCACAGTCTGGGGTGTTCCCCCCGCATGAAATCCCCCCGTGCTTCGCTTGCGGCCTTGTTGACGGCGCAGGCCCAGGAAACCTTCAACGACTGTGCCGCCAAGATGATGCTTGGGGCGCTGGCCCAGCAGCTGTGGCGGGCGTCGGGGGAGGACCCCAAGCCAATCGTCGGCCTCATCGCGGCCCTGCTGGTGCTGCCCTATGTGGCGTTCGGGCCGATCTGCGGCTGGCTTTCCGACCGGTTTCCCAAGCGCACGGTGCTCAACGCCACGCTCATCGCGCAGATCGGCGTGATGCTCCTGCTGGCGGGTGCGCTGTGGATGAAATCTTTCTGGGGCGCGATGGCCTGCTTTTTCCTCCTCTCGGCCGAGACCGCCGTGCTCGCCCCGGCCAAGCGCGGCATCCTGCTGGAATATGTCGGTCCGAAACGCCTGTCGCGCTGGGTCGGCTACATGGAGATGTTCAACATCACGGCGATCCTCGTGGGCTCCTTTGCCGGCGGCGCGCTGTTTTCCCACTGGTTCTCGGCGGGCGGGGACCCCTGGGCGGCCGCGTTGAACACCGCCTGGGTGCTGACGGCCCTGGCCGTCATCGCCTGGGCGCTTTTCCAGGTCGCGGACCCGACCAAGTCCCATTCCACGGAGCCTTTTCGCTGGAGCCTGTGGGTGCGGCATTTCACCGACGTGGCCGAGGTCTGGCGCACACGGCCCCTGTGGCGGGCGACCATGGGCATCTGTTTCTTCTACGGCGTGGGCGGCTATGCCACGGTGCTGATCCAGCAGGTCGGTTATGAACTGACGCATGGCGGACCCGATGCCGCGCTCACCTCGAGCAAGCTGCTGCTGATGGTGGGCGTCGGCACGATGATCGGCAACCTGCTGGCCGGCTTGCTTTCGCGCCGCGGGGTGGAGCTGGGGCTCGCGCCGCTCGGCGGGGCGATGCTGGCCGTGGCGCTCCTCGCGCTCGGCTTCACGGCGCCGGGCACGCTGCGGTTCACCCTGCTGATGGTCGCCACGGGTTTCTCGACGGGTTTCTTCCTCGTGCCGCTCTACGCCTTCATCCAGGAAAAGGCCGGCGACCATCGCCGCGGCCGCATCCTGGCGGGGGTCAGCCTGCTCGACAGCCTCGCCGGCGTGGTGGCCAGCGGGGTCTACTGGCTGGTGGCCAGCGATGCGCAGCTGGCGCTGCCGGTCAGCACGCAGTTCTTCCTCCTGGCCGCCGTCACCCTGGCCATGCTGGCCTACGCGCTCTACCACCTGCCGCACCAGACGGTGTGCACGGTGATGCGGCTCGGCGGGCGGATTTTCTACAAGGTGAAGCGGATTGGCACGGACAACATCCCGGAGGGCGGGGCGCTGGTCCTGTGCAACCACCTGTCCTACGTCGACGCCGTCGTGCTGCAGATCGCGTCGCCGCGGCCGCTGCGCTTCGTGGCCTTCGCGGGCTTCGCGAAAAGCCCGGTCGTGCGCTTCCTCTTCCGCGCCGCCGGCGTCATTCCGGTCAACCCCAACAAGCCGCTCAAGGGCATCCGCCTCGCGTGGGACGCGCTCAAGGCCGGCGAGCTGGTCTGCGTCTTCCCCGAGGGCGCCATCTCCCGCACCGGCCAGCTGATGGAGCTGCGCCGCGGCTTCGAGACGATCGTCCGGCACTCGCACGTCCCGGTGGTGCCCGCCGCCATCGACGGCCTGTGGGGCTCGATCTATTCCTTCGCGGGCAACCGCTACCTCTGGAAGTCGCCGCGCCTGATGCCGACGCCGGTGTGCGTCGTCTTCGGCCCGCCGATCCCGAGCGAGCGGGCCGATGTCGCCCACATGCGCAAGGCCATGCTCGACGTGGGGGAGATCGCCTTCCAGGAGCGCCCGATGCTCAAGCGCCATCTCGGCCGCGAGATCGCCCGGGCCCTGGCCAAGCGGCCGCGCCACGTCGAGATCGTCGACCGCACCGCCGAGCGCCGGCCGGTCACGGCGGCCCAGCTGCTGGCCGTGGCGTCCGCCCTGTCCCGCCACCTGCGGAAGACCGTGCCGGAGAAACGCGTCGGCATCGTGCTCCCGCCGGGCGCCGGCGCGCACATCGCCAACCTGGCGGTCGCCTTCGCCGGCAAGGTGCCGGTCAACCTGAACTTCACCGCCGGCAAGGCCGCCGTCGAGGCCTCGCTCAAGCTCGGCGAGATCAACACCATCATCACGGCCGACGCCATGCGGGCCAAGGTGCCGAATTTCCCGTTCCCGGAGAACACGCTCGACCTGAAGAAGGCCATCGAGGCCGCCGGCGGCAAGAAGGCCATCGTGCCGTGGCTGCTGGCGGCGTGGCTGCTGCCCAACCAGTGGGTGGCCGACCTGCTCGAGCTGCCCAAGCGCGGCGACCACGAGGAGGCCGCGCTGCTCTTCACCAGCGGCAGCTCGGGCGAGCCGAAGGGCGTCGTGCTCACGCACCGCAACATCTTCGCCAACTGCGCGCAGATCTCCTCGCTCTCCATCCTGCCCGACACCGCCGTGCTCATGGCGTGCCTGCCGGTGTTCCATTCCTTCGGCTTCACCGTGACGCTGTGGTATCCGATGCTGCGCGGCTGCAAGGTGGTCACCGTCCCGAGCCCGCTCGACACCAAGAAGATCGTCGAGGCCATCCAGCAGGAGAAGGCGACCGTCATGCTCGGCGCCCCGACCTTCGTCCGCCCCTTCCTCAAGAAGGCCACCAAGGAGGAGCTGGCCTCGCTCAACCTCGTGGTCACTGGCGCGGAGAAGCTGACGATGGACCTCTACGAGGCCTTCCTCGGCCAGTTCGGCATCGAGATCCTGCAGGGCTACGGCCTCACGGAGACGACGCCCGCCACCAACATCAACCAGCACAACCCGCCCATCACGACCTCGACGGCGGAGGAGCAGCTCGGCAAGCGCACCGGCGCCGTCGGCCGCCTGATGCCCGGCATGACCGCGCGCATCGTCGATCCCGACACCGGCGCCGAGCTGCCGATGACCTCGACCGGCATGCTCTGGCTCAAGGGGGCGAACGTGTTTCCCGGCTACCTCAAGGACCCGGAGAAGACGGCGGCGGCGCTCAAGGACGGCTGGTTCATCACCGGCGACCTCGGCCGTTTCGACGACGACGGTTTCCTCTTCATCGAGGGACGGCTTTCGCGCTTCTCCAAGATCGGCGGCGAGATGGTGCCGCACGGCACGATCGAGCAGCGCTGCGTGGATCTCCTCGGCCTCGAGCAGGCCGACGGCCCGGCCGTGGCCATCACGGGCATACCGGACGCGACGAAGGGCGAGGCGCTGGTGGTGCTCACGACGCAGGACATCACCATCGAGCAGCTCCGGGCCAAGCTGCTCGACTCCGGTCTGCCGAATCTCTGGGTGCCGAAGATCCTGCGGAAGGTGGACAAGATCCCGATGCTCGGCACCGGCAAGACCGACCTCAAGGGCGTGCGCACCCTGGCGCTGGAGCTGACGAAAGAGGCAGAAACCTGAGACCTGAAGGGCAGGCAGCCGGGATCGATGGTAGGGGCCGTTGCCCTCAACGGCCTTGGGGACGCGGAAGGGCGGTTGAGGGCAACCGCCCCTACCGTGCTCCATATGAGAGCGCAGACGGCCCGCAGGGACGCGGGCCCTCCACAAGAAAAAACCTGAGGCCGAATTTCTTCAGGTCTCAGGTTTCAAGTTTCAGGTCTCTGCCTTTCAGATCGTCACCGTCTTAAACGTCTCGGCCTTCCACAGCGGCTGCTTGGCCTCGGTGGCGAGTTCGTTGAAGGCGGCGACTTCCGCGGCGCTGAAGAGCAGGCCGCCGGCCTTCGCCGTGTGCGCGGCCCACGTGGCCTCGAGCTGGCCCGGGAGCATGGACTTCTCGTTGCCGTGGCCGAGGACGTCGTCTATGACGGCCTTGACGTTCTGCTGCTGGTTGCGGCCCTTGGCGAAGGCGCCGCTGCTGATGGCATCCGGGTGGATGACCTGGAAGAAGAACACGCAGGTGCCCTTGTCGCCGGCGCCGACCTGGTCCCAGCGGTTGCGGATGGTCGGCAACGAGCCGCCGATGAAGCCGCCGACGATCTCGTTGATGAGCGAGAGGCCGTAGCCCTTGTGGGCGCCGAAGGGGAGCAGGGACGTGGCGAGGTTCGGGTCGGTCGTCGGGTTGCCGTCCTTGTCCACGGCGGCGAGCGGCGGCAGTTGCTTGCCTTCGCGCTTGAGCTGCTGGACGCGGCCCATGGCGACGACGGACGTGGCCCAATCGATCACGATCGGGTAGCCGACGGCGTCGGTGGTGGGGAAGCCCCAGGAATGCGGGTTGGTGCCGAGCGTCGGGTATTTGCCGCCGAACGGCACGACCTCGGCCAGCGCCGCGGTGCAGTTGGTGTAGGCGATGTAGCCCTTCTTCGCGGCGTCCATCACGTAGCCGCCGCCCCAGAGGTAGTGGAAGGCGTTGTCCACGGACACGGTGCCGACGCCGTATTTGTCCGCGAGGCGCATGGCCTCGGCCATGGCGCGGTAGGCGGTGGACTGACCGAGCTTCTTGTTGGCGTTCCAGATCTTGGCGGCTTCGAACTTCGAGGGCTTCTCAACGATCTGCGCGCCCGGCGCGCAGCCCTTCGAGCCGGACCCGAAGAGGTGGTCGAGGTGCAGCGCCTTGATGCCGTTGTGCGTGCGGATGCCGTGGCGCGAGGCCTCGGCGCAGAAGCGCGCGCCCTCGGCGGCCTCGTCGGCATGGAAACCGCGGTGCTGGTAGGCGGCGGCGATGAGCGCGTTGTGCTGGGATTCAGGGACGATGAAGAATTGTTCGGGCATTTTAGGGAAAAATTTTGGTGGAATTTATTCAGAAGCCAAGAATCCAGGAATTCATGGCTTTCTGGCTTCTGAATAATTCAGGGTTTAGACTTCGTTGGCTTGAGCGATGGGTTTCTTGCCCGCCAGGTAGAGCGTCAGATTATCCACCGCGCAGCTGGCCTGGCGCTGGACGCTTTCGTGGGTGCGGGAGCCGATATGCGGCGTGAGCACGGTGCCGGGGAGGCCGAGCAGCGGGTGGTCGGCGGGCGGCGGCTCCTGGTCGAGCACGTCGGCGCCGTAGCGGATCTTGCCGGCCTTGATGGCCTCGACGAGCGGGGCGAGCTCGATCAGTTCGCCGCGGCCGGTGTTGACGATGACCGCGCCGGGTTTGAGGAGGCCGATGCGGCGGGCGTTGATCAGGCCCTTGGTCTTCTCAGTGAGCTTGGTGTGGAGGGAAACGAAGTCGGCCTGCTTGAGGGCGGCGTCGAGATCCTCGACGCGCTCGAGGCCGTGCCAGCGGGCGAAGTCCTCCTCCCAGTAGTTGGCAAACACGATGACGCGGAGGCCGAAGGCGCGGGCGCGGATGGCGACCTCCTTGGAGATGCGGCCGAGGCCGACGAGGAGGAGGGTCTTGCCGCAGAGCTCGTTGCCGGTGATGCGCGTCCAGCGGCCGGCGGCGACGTGGTTGGCCTCGACGACGAGGTTGCGCACGACGGCGAGCAGGAGGGCGAAGGTGTGCTCGGCGACGGTGGTGTGGTTGACGCCCGGGGTGAAGAGGACGGGGACCTTGAGGTCGGTGGCGGCCTTGACGTCGATCTTGTCGAGGCCGATGCCGTATTTGGAGATGACCTTGAGGCGGGGGAGGGATTTCTGGATGACGGCGCGGGTCAGGGCGTCGTCGCCGCAGAGGTAGGCGTCGAACTGGCCGGCCAGCTCAAGCATCTTGGACTCGGGAAGCGGGCCGCGCTCGCGGACGATCTCGAAGCCGGCCTTGGCCAGCATGTCGTGGTGGATGCCGGGCGTGTCTTGAAAGGAGGTGGTCGTGAGGAGGACGCGGGTCATGGGGGAGCGCGCCGGAGGCGCGCAGTTGAGAGTTGAAGGTTGAGAGTTGAGAGCCATTGGCCGGCACATTCAAAGCGAAACTTGCGGGGAGTATGTCATCATTCAAACCACGCCGAACCAAGACGGGATTAACCGCAAAGAACGCAAAGAGCACAAAAACGATGCGCTTTTTTGAGCTCTCTGTGTTCCTTGCGGTTAAAAAATGCCTTGGAGAATCGGCGAGATCACCTGTAAACAAGACCCTACATGTCCGCCAAGTCACATGCCCTCGCCACCCGGCAGTTGAAGAAGCGTCTCGGCGCTTTGGTTGATACCTCAAAGGACGGCCGCTGGGCGGCTTCCTTTGACAGCAGCAAGATTTCGTTCCTGCCGGATGCGGTCATCACGCCTAAGACAGAGAAGGACATCGGACCGGTGCTCGAACTGGCCAACCGGCACCGCGTGCCGGTGACGGTGCGCGGGCGCGGCACGACGTTGATGGGCTCGGCGGCGCCGGTGCGCGGCGGGTGGGTCATCGACATGCGGAAATTGAAGAGCATCAAGATCGACGCCGACGCCGGCATGGCGCACGCCGGCGCGGGGGCCACGACGGGCGACATCCAGCGGGCCGCGGCGGCGCAGGGCTGGTTTTATCCGCCTGATCCGTCGTCGAAGGAATATTGCACGATCGGCGGTAACATCGCCTGCAACGCCGGCGGCATGCACGGTGGCAAATACGGCGTGACGCGCGATTTCGTCATCGCCCTGCGCGGCTTCCTGCCGACAGGCGAGTTCGTGGAGTGGGGGACGGCGACCAAGAAGTTCGCCGCGGGTTTCAACCTGCGCGACCTCTGGATCGGCAGCGAAGGCATGCTCGGTGTAGTGACCGGCGCCGTGCTCAAGCTCGTGCCGATGCCCGCCGCGCGCTGGACGCTGCTGACGGCCTTCGCGGACGAGACCGCGGCGCTGGGAGCCGCCAAGAAGCTTTTCCGGCAGCGCGTGCAGCCGGCCATCTGTGAATTTCTCGACCGCGAGAGCGTGCTCTGCGCCGAGCGGGCCACGGGTAAGACGGTATTCCCCGGTCAGGCCGGGCGCCCGGTTATTTTGTTGGAGCTGGCGGGTTCGCTCGCCGAGGTCGACGACCTGAAGCAGGACGTGCTCGCCTGGGCGCAGCAGAATACCGTGGCGTTCCGCGAGGCCACCAACCGGGCGGAGGTCGAGGAACTGTGGGAAGTCCGCCGCAAGTGCTCGGGCGCGATGTTCGAACTTGGCGACTCGAAGCTCAACGAGGACATCGTTGTCCCGATGCGCAATTATGAGAAATTCGCGCGCTTCATCACCCAATTGAAGAAGCAATCCAAGCTGCCCATCCCGACCTTCGGGCATCTGGCCGATGGGAATTTACATGTGAACATCATGTATCACCGCGAGAACCCGGCCGAGACCAGGGCGGCCGAGGCGGCGGTGCAGAAGCTCATGGAAACGGTCGTGTCACTTGGCGGCGCCATCTCGGGTGAGCACGGCATCGGCCTGGCCAAGACTCCCTTCCTGCGCCTCCAGCACAACCCGGCGCAGGTCCGCGCCATGCAGGCCGTCAAGAAGGCCCTCGATCCCCGCGGCATCCTGAACCCGGGGAAGATGTTCAAGGAAGTCCGCATCTGGAAATACCCGAAACTGAAGCTGCGGCTGCCGTGGGATCACAAGTGAAGCGGGCGGTTTTTGACCACGGATTGCACTGATAATTACGGATGGGGAACCAAACGATCAGAGGTCAATCCGTGTTCATCCGTGTAATCCCTGGTTAAATAAAATGTCCGCGTTGGCCGCCATGCGCATCCGCCCTTTTGCTTCCGTTGACGAGGCCGCCGTCCTCGCCCTGTGGCAGGCCTGTGGTCTGGTTAAGCCGCAGAACGATCCGCGGAAGGACATCGCCCGGAAGCTGCGGGTGAACCCCGAGTGGTTTCTGGTCGCGGAATCGGGCGGGCGCATCGTCGGGGCCGTCATGGCGGGTTACGAGGGGCACCGGGGCTGGATCAACTACCTGGCCGTCGACCCGGCCCGCCGCCGGGCCGGGCTCGGCCGGGCGCTCATGGCGGAGGCCGAGCGCGTGCTCCGCGCCGCCGGTTGCCCGAAGATCAACCTGCAGGTGCGGCCGGAGAACCGGGACGTCGTCGCGTTTTATGAGGCCATCGGCTTCAGCGTCGAGGGTGCCATCAGCCTCGGCAAGCGGCTGGAGCGCGATTAGGCGGCCTCGGTCGCCTCGGGCGAGGCCGGCGCGGCGCGGCGGTTGCTGACGTTGTTGCCGTCGTCGGCGCGCAGGCGCCAGAACATCAGCGAGGAGAGGATGGTCACGCTGCCGAGCGCGAGGAAGGCGCGGTGCAGGGCGCTCATGAAGTTGGCCTGGTCCGATTGCGGGATGCCGCCGACAAACCAGGCGGTGACCAGGGAGGCGAAGGCGACGCCGAAGCTGAGCGCCATCATCTGGGCCGTGCTGGCGATGCTGTTGGCCATGCTGGCGTCGCGGTCGTGGATGTCGGCGTAGACCAGCGTGTTCATGCTCGTGAACTGGAGGGCGGAGAAGAGGCCCTGTGTGAAGCTGAGCAGCAGGATGCCCCAGACCGGGGTGCCGGGGCCGACCAGCGAGAAGGCCGCCATCGTCAGGCCGAAGCCCACGGTGTTGACCAGCAGCACGCGGCGGTGACCGAAGCGGGCGAGGAGGCCCTTGCTCAGCACCTTCATCGTGATGGCGGCCGCGGCCTGGGGCATGGTCAGCAAACCGGCCTTCCACGCCGGGTGGCCGAGGCCGATCTGGTAGAGCAGGGGCAGCAGGAACGGCATGCCGCCGACCCCCAGGCGGGTGATGATGCCGCCGAGCACGGCGATGTTGAAGGTGCGGATCCGGAACAGGCCGAGGCGCATCACGGGATTCGGCACCCGGCTGCCGTGCCAGTAATAGGCGCCGAGCAGGACGAGCGCCACGGCGAGCAGGCCGAGGACCGGCGCGGGCGTGAGCCGGTGCTCGCCGAAGATCTCCAGCACATAGGACAGCAGGGCGATGCCGCTGCCAAACAGCAGGAAACCCCACCGGTCGAGCGGCGCCACGGCGTCGTCGCGATAGTCCGGCATGTGGCGCCGGATCAGCCACAGGCCGAGCAGGCCGATGGGCAGGTTGACGAAGAAAATGGTGCGCCAGGGCAGCCAGTGGACGATCAGGCCGCCCATGAACGGCCCCAGCAGGGGGCCGATGAGGGCGGGGATGACGACGAAGTTCATGGCCGTCAGCATCTCGGACCGGGGAAAGGTGCGCACCAGCGCCAGCCGGCCGACCGGGGTCATCATGGCGCCGCCGATACCCTGGATGACGCGCGCGGCGACCAGCATGGGGCTGTTCACGGCCAGGCCGCAGGCGAGGGACCCCAGCGTGAACAGGCAGACCGCCCACGTGAACACCCGCTTGGTGCCGAACCGGTCAGCCATCCAGCCGCTGATGGGGATGAACACGGCCAGGCAGAGGGTGTAGCTGGTCAGGACGCCCTTGAGGCTCAGCGGGGTCACCTCGAGGCTGGCGGCCATGGTCGGGACGGCCGTGTTCACGATGGTGGCGTCCAGGTTCTCCATGAAGAGCGCCACCGCCACCAGCCACGGCATCACGCGCTTGGTCTGCTCGAGGTTGGGGGCGGGGAGGGCGCTGGCCATGCCCTTGTCAATAACTTCGCCGGGCGGTCGTGCAAGCGGGTCGGAAACCTAGTAGCCAAGGTCAAGCCGGCAGTGGGAAAGTTATCACTTTTCCTTCGCGGTTCCGGGCACTTTTTCCATTGCACGGCGCTACGCCGCTGCCTCTAGTTTGCCCTTTAAGCTCAATGCATCTTAAGGCGCTAAAACTTCACGGCTTCAAAAGCTTCGCCGACAACACGACCCTCAGTTTCGAGCCCGGTGTGACCGCCATCGTCGGTCCCAACGGCTGCGGCAAGAGCAACATCGCCGACGCCATCCGCTGGGTGCTGGGCGAGCAGAGCGCCAAGGCCCTCCGCGGCGGCAAGATGCAGGACGTCATCTTCGAGGGCGCCGACACCCGCAAGCCGGCCCAGTTCTCCGAGGTCGCCCTGGTCATGACCGAGTGCGAGAAGCAGCTCGGCAGCGAGTTCCACGAGATCGAGATCATGCGCCGGGTGAACCGCGACGGCGGCGGCGAATACTACTTCAACGGCCAGCCGTGCCGCCTGAAGGACATCCACAAGCTTTTCATGGACACCGGCGTCGGCCGGACCAGCTACTCGATCATGGCGCAGGGCCAGATCGACCAGATCCTCTCGTCCAAGCCCGAGGAGCGCCGCGTGGTGTTCGAGGAGGCTGCCGGCATCACCAAATACAAGAGCCAGCGCCGCGAGGCGATGAACAAGCTCTCGCTCACCGAGCAGAACCTGGCGCGCGTGTCCGACGTCATCAACGAGGTCGCCCGCCAGATCGGCACCCTGAAGCGCCAGGCCGCGAAGGCCATGCGCTACAAGCGCCTCAACTTCCGCCTCCGCCACCTGGCCCTGGCCCAGAGCGGCCACCAGTTCGGCCTGCTCAGCACGGCGCTCGCCGAGCTCGACGGCCGCGTGGCCACGCTCCGCGAGGCCGCCGACACCCGCCGCGCCACGCTCGAGGAGCGCAGCGTGAAGCTCAACGAGGGGCGCACCCTCCGCAATTTCCTCGGCCAGCGCGTGCAGGACGCCCAGCAGGCCGTGTTCGACCTCAAGTCCCAAAAGGAAGCCGCCGAGAACGCCGCCAACATGGCGCAGGTCAAGCGCACCGCCCTCGTCGAGCGCCTCGAGGCCGGCAAGGACGACCTGGCCGAACTCGAGATGCAGCGCCGCGAACTGGCCACCCAGGTGGACAGCAGCGCGCAGGACAAGGATGCGCAGCTGACGCTGCTCGGCAGCTCCGACGCCGTCTTCCAGGACCGTAACCGCGAGCTGGCCGTCACCGAGGGCGAGCTGACCAAGGCCGAGCAGCAGCTCAGCCAGGACAAGTTCCACCTCCTGCAGCTGGAGAGCGCCGTGGCCCGCCACCGCACCGAGAGCTCCGGCCTCGAGGTCGACGCCCGCACGAGCCAGAACAAGTTCGACTCCCTTTCGCAGGAACTCGCCGACCTCCGCGCCGCCGTCGAGGGCGCGGCCGCCGCCCTGTCCGAGGTCCGCGCCCGCGTCGAGGCCGCCCGCGTCGAGCAGAGCCGCTCGAACAACGAGGCCCAGGCCGCCCAGGCCGCGCTGCAGGATGTCACCCACAAGTTCCGCGACGCCCAGCGCAAGCTGCAGGAGATCGACCGCAACCTCGCCCAGAAGACCGCCCGCCTGAAGCTGCTCCAGCAGCTGCAGGAGAAATGGGAAGGCTTCGGCGAGGGCGCCAAGGCCATCCTCCAGGGCCGCTTCACCGCGCTGTTCGGCGAGCAGAAGTTCGTCCCGGTCACGCAGGGCCTCGAGGTCCGCGCCGAATACGCCAAGGCCGTCGAGGCGCTCCTCGGCGCCTCGGTCGAGGCCATCTCGGTCTCCGACCTGACCACCGCCCAGAAGATATTGGCGCAGCTCGAGGCGGACAAGATCGGGTCGGTCTGCCTCCAGGTTTCAGGTTTCAGGTCCCAGGTTTCCGCGGGCGATCTGCCCGCCGGCCTGAAGCCGGCGACGGACGCCGTGGCCAACCTCGATGCGTCGCACCCGGCGGCCTCGATCCTTTCCGCGTGTTACCTGGCCGACGACCTCGGCGCCTTCCTCGAATTCTGGCAGGCGAACCCCGCGTTCAGCTTCCTGATGGTCGCGACCGCCAAGGGCGACCTGGTCGACCGCCGCGGCCTGATCTACGGCGGCCACCACAAGAAGCCGGCCAACAGCATCGTGCAGCGCGAGGTCGACATCCGCGAGACCGGCAAGGCCGTCGTGGCCGAGTCGCAGGCGCACGACGACCAGAAGGCCGTCATCGACCAGCTCAACGCCGCCCTCGCCGAGGCCGAGCAGACCCTGGAGCAGAAGCGCAAGGAAGTCCTGGCCACCTCCCAGCTCGCCGCGTCCATCCACACCGAGGAAAAGAACGCGCAGAAGGCGCACGACGACGCCGTCAACCGGCTCGCCCGGATGGAAAACGAGCTCAACAATCTGAAGCGCGATCACGACGAGGCCCTGTCCCGCCTGGCCAAGGCGCAGGCCCTGCTCGCCGAGGCGGAGGCCGGCGTCGCCGCGCAGAAGCAGGTCATCGCCGCGACCGAGACCGCGATCGCCGACAAGCGCGCCGACCGCGACCAGAAGAAGGAAATCCTGGCCCAGGCCCGCCTCGAGCTGGCCGAGCGCCGCCAGAAGGTCGAGGTCCTCGACCGCGGCCTGACCGAGATGGAGCGCCGCGGCGAGCAGCTCGAGGAGCTGATCACCCAGCGCCAGATCGAACTCGAGACCTGGACCGAGCAGGTGAACGTGCTCGAGGAGCAAAGCACGGGCCAGAAGCGCCGGGCCGAGGAGATCATCACGACGCTGGCCACCGCCCAGGAGAGCGTCGAAAAGGTCCGCGTCGAACTTTCCACCGTCGAGCAGGAAATCAACGCGGTGGAGGAGGGGCTCTCGACCATCCGCGCCGAGGCGGAGTCCTCGCAGGCCGAGCTGTCCAGGCACGAGGTCAAGGTCGCCGAGACGCGCGCCCGCGTGCAGTTCCTGACCGAGGAGGTCACCCGCGAGTTCCAGGCCGACATCGCCCAGCAGGACTGGCGCCGGCTCATGTGGCACGCCGACGACGAGCCCGAGGGCATGAAGGACCTCGATCTCGACGAGGAGGAGGCCGAGGCCCCCGCCGCCGCGGTTCCCGCCGCGGGCGAGCCGGCCGCCGAGGCGAAGCCGAAGCGCCGCCGGAAGAAGGAAAACAAGGGCGAGCCGACCGAGGACGACCTCAAGTCCATGGAGTCGACCAACTGGGACGAGGTGAAGGCCGAGGTGGACGCGCTCCGCCAGCGGCTCGGCGCGATGGGCGCGGTGAACCTCGTGGCCATCGAGGAATATTCCGAGCTGAAGCAGCGCTACGAGTTCCTCAAGACCCAGAGCGACGACCTGGCCAACGCCAAGGCGCAGCTGCTGAAGGCCATCGACGACATCAACCAGACCTCGCTCGAGCAGTTCAAGGTCACCTTCGAGCAGATCCGGAAGAACTTCGCCTACACGTTCAACATCCTGTTCGGCGGCGGCCGGGCCGAGATCGAGCTGGTGACGGCCGAGGATCCGCTCGAGAGCGGCATCGAGATCGTCGCCCAGCCCCCGGGCACCAAGCTCAAGGGCATCACGCTGCTCTCCGGCGGCCAGAAGACGCTCACCGCGGTGGCGCTGCTCTTCGCGCTCTACATGGTGAAGCCGTCGCCCTTCTGCTTGCTCGACGAGCTCGACGCGCCGCTCGACGAGTCGAACATCCACCGCTTCACCAACCTGCTGAAGCAGTTCGTGAAGGAGTCGCAGTTCATCATCATCACGCACAACAAGAGCACGATCGCCGCGGCGGACGCCATCTACGGCGTGACGATGCAGGAGCGCGGCGTGTCGAAGACGCTCTCGATGAAGTTCGACCAGCACAAGGGCGAGCCCGAGGTGCTGCCGACGACGATCGCGGACTCGGTGCGCGCGGCAAGGCCGAGCGCACCGGTGGAGAGCTGAGGTAGGGCGCGGACTCCGTTCCGCGCCGAGGCGGTGAACGGAGTCACCGCCCTACCCATGTCGGCTGCCGGAAGTGCAAGATCCGCCTTCGCCTCGCTGAGGCTATGGCGGATGCCTTTTGGCTGCCAAAAGGCAAAGGCGCGACCCTTGCGGATCGCGCCTCTTTTGCTTGCCCGTCCGGGGGGTAGTCCGGTCGGGAATTGATCAGTGGCCGTGCTTCTTGGCCTTGGGCTCGGCGGCTTCCTCGCCGCCGTCCATCGCGATCATGTCGGCCGGCACATTGGCCAGGGCGTCCTCCATGGTGGTGAGGCCCATCTTGACCTTCAGCATGGAGTCCTGGTGCATGGTCTTCATGCCGGACTTCATGCAGACGCGCTTGAGGTCGGCGACCTCGACCTCCTTGTTGATGGCCTCGACGATTTCCTCGCAGTTGACCATAAGCTCGTGGATGCCGACGCGGCCCTTGTAGCCGTTGCCGCTGCAGATGTGGCAGCCGCCGGGGGCGGCCTTGAAGATCTCGGGCGGCTCCTTGAGGTCGAGCGCCTTCATGATGATCTCGGCCTCGCGGCCCTCGGGCTTGTATTTCACCTTGCAGTTCTTGCAGACGCGGCGGAGGAGGCGCTGGGCGCACACGCACACGAGCGCGGCCGAGATGTTGAAGGGCTCGATGCCCATTTCACCCATGCGCGAGACCGTGGAGGGCGCGTCGTTGGTGTGGAGGGTGGAGACGAGCAAGTGACCGGTGAGCGCCGCTTCGCAGGCGATCTGGGCGGTTTCCTTGTCGCGGATTTCGCCGACGAGGATGATGTCGGGGTCCATGCGGAGGTAGCAGCGCAGCGCCCGCTGGAAATCGAGGCCGATCTGCTTGTTCATCTGCATCTGGTTCAGGCCGGGGAGGGTGTATTCGATCGGGTCCTCGGCGGTCTGGATGTTCACGTCGGGCGTGTTGATCTCGGCCAGCGCGGCGTAAAGGGTCATGGACTTGCCGGAGCCGGTCGGCCCGCAGTGCAGGATCATGCCGTAGGGCTGGCGGACGCACTCGCGGTATTTGGCGAGGTTGTCGTCGGAGAAGCCGAGCTGGGGCAGGGGCAGGGTGGACTTGGCCTTGTCCAGGATACGCATGACCACCTTCTCGCCGTGGTTCATCGGGCCGGTGGCGACGCGCAGGTCGATATCGATGTTTTTCTTCGTGAACTTCTTGAACACGATGCGGCCGTCCTGCGGGAGGCGGCGCTCGGAGATGTCCAGGTTGCACATGATCTTCAGGCGGGCGACCATGGCGAAGGCGACCTGCTTGGGGAGGCGCATCTTCTCGGCGCACATGCCGTCCACCCGGTAGCGGACCACGAGGTCCTTTTCCATCGGCTCGATGTGGATATCGGACGCGCCGGAGACGTAGGCGTCCTCGATGATGCGGTTGGTGAGCTGGATGATGGGGGCGGAGTCCTCGCTCTCGAGGTCGGCGGCCTTGACCTCGCTGGTCGCGCCGCCCTCGGTGTAGGCGCCGGAGATGAGGTCCTTCACCTCGTCGATGTCGACCTCCTGGGCGGCCTCGCCGGCCTTGGCGGCGGCGCCGGCCTTCTCGCCGAAGCACTTCTTGAGGAGGGCGTCGAGGAGGCTGGCGGGGATGACCTTGACGTCGTCGATCGACATCTCGGTGGCCTGGGAGAACGCCTCGCGCTTGGCGTAGTCCAGCGGGTTGGTCATCAGCACCGAGCAGGAGTTGGTGCCGGTCTTCTTGTAGGGGAAGATGCACTCGCGGCGGATGACGGCGTCGCCCGTGATCTCGACCAGCTTGTCGTCGATCTCGACATCCTCGATCTTGGTGACGAGGGGCAGCTCGGTGAACTTGGAGATGAACTTGGCGGTGTCCTCCGGGGTGAGCTGGAACTTCGGGTCCAGCATGCGCTGGATGAGGGTGGAGGAGTATTCGGCCACCTCCATGAGGACGCTGAGGTCCTTCGGGGTGAACGAGCCGCCGGTGCCGGCGGACGGCTCCTTGTTGAGGACCTGGATGGCGCCGATGACGATGTTCGTCTTGAGCGGCACGGTCAGCATGGAGTGGACGTCGAAGCCGACGTCCATCTTCTTGAGGGAGGCGGCGTCGGCGCCCTTGCCGCTGAAGAAGAGGGGCTCGCCGGTCTGGATGACCTTGCCGACGTTGCCGGTGCCGGCGGGGAGCTTGAGCGTGAGGAGCTTCTTGGCGGTCTCGCGGAACTGGACCTCCTTGCCCTTGTCGGCGCCCCACAGGGTGGGCGAGTAATACACCTGCTTGAACGCGATCTCGCCGCCCTCGACCAGATACAGCGTCATGGACTGGGCCTGCAGCGACTCGACGACCTTGCTGGAGGTGAGCTCGATGACGGTGTTGACGTCCTCCTTGCTCGGGGCGGGCTTCGAGATGACCTTGATGAGCAGGGAGCGGCGCAGCGTGCCGGTGAGATTGCTGGAGGTAGCCATGAGGAAGAAGAGGTGGAGGAGGGCCGGCTGGCCGTCGCGCGCATGGGCCGCGACGGTGGATTGAAAAACGCGCTTGCTTGTAAGGGCAATTTTTCGCGTGGTCGAGGGCGAATTGCAAATGCTTGGCTGGCTTAAAGAGGTCTGGAGCAAGGTTGTGCGACGCGAGGCCCCGACGGCCCGCGCGGAGGCCGGGGCCCGGGGTGAACAGGCCGCCGCCGACTACCTGCAGGCGCGCCACGGTTTCGCGATCGTGACCCGGAACTGGCGCAGCCCGCGCGATCTCCGGGACGAGATCGACCTCGTGTGCCGCGACGGCGACGTGCTGGTGTTTGTCGAGGTGAAGGCGCGCGCCGAGGGCGCGCTGGTGTCGGGGTTCCAGGCGGTGGACGGGCGCAAGAAGCGCGCGCTGCAGCGCGCGGTGCACGCCTACCTCGGGGCGCTGGCGAACCCGCCGCGCACGTTCCGCTTCGACGTCGCCGAGGTCACGCTGAGCGGCCGCCTGCCGCCGCAGGTGATGCACTATGAGAATGTCCCGCTTTTCCCCAAGGGCTACCACGTTGCGCGGCAGAGCGGCTCGCTGGGCGAGGTGTGAAGGGACCGGTCGGTGGTCGGGGTGGGCCAGCGAGCTTGCTCGCGCTTCTTCCGCTCCGGGCGCAAGCAAGCTGGCTGGCCCACATTAGGACACGGGCGGGGAAGTATAGCCTTGCGGGGACTTCCCCGCGGGCCGATTTTCCCGGCGTATGGCAGAAGAAGCCCGTCACCCTTTCCTGCATGGCCTCAGCAAGCACCGCGGCTCCCCGCCGACGGTGATCGTCATTTTCGGCGCCTCGGGCGACCTGACGGCCCGCAAGCTCATCCCCGCGATCTACAACCTGGCGCATGACGGCCTGCTGCCGGCGGATTTCTACCTCATCGGCTTCGGCCGCAAGGCGATCCCCGACGCGGAGTTCCAGAAGATCGCCGCCGGCGCCATCAAGGAGTTCTCCCGCCGCGAGCCGAGCGCCGAGGTCTGGAACCGCCTGGCCCCCCGCACGCTCTACGTCAGCGGCGGCTATGACGAGCAGCCGGCCTACGACCGCCTCGCCCAGCGCATCGCCGGGCTGGAAAAGGAGATCGGCCAGCAGCTGCAGTCGCTGTTCTACATCTCCACGCCCCCGACGGTCTTCGCCCCGATCATCCAGAACCTCGGGGCCAGCGGCCTGGCCGCGCGCTACCTCGGCCAGGCGCACCAGTCGAAGGTCATCATCGAGAAGCCCTTCGGCCGCGACCTCGCCAGCGCCCAGGCGCTGAACCGCGAGCTCACCTCCGTCTTCGAGGAGCCGCAGGTCTTCCGCATCGACCACTACCTCGGCAAGGAGACCGTGCAGGACCTGCTCGTGCAGCGCTTCGCCAACTCGATCTTCGAGCCGATCTGGAACCGCAACTTCATCGACCACGTGCAGATCACCGTGGCCGAGCAGGTCGGCGTCGAGGCCCGCGCCGGCTACTACGAGCAGAGCGGCTGCCTGCGCGACATGATCCAGAACCACACCATGCAGCTCCTCGCCCTCACGGCGATGGAGGCGCCGGTGTCGATGGACGCCGAGTCCGTGCGCAACGAGAAGGTGAAGGTCCTCAAGGCCATCCAGCCGCTCCGGCTCGACGGCGCCAACCCCGACGTGGCCCGCGCGCAATACGGCGAGGGCGTCATCAGCGGCAAGCCCGTGAAGGGCTACCTGCAGGAGCAGGACGTGTCGCCGGCCTCGGCCACCGAGACCTTCGCCGCGCTCCGCCTGAGCATCAACAACTGGCGCTGGCAGGGCGTGCCGTTCTACCTCCGCTCCGGCAAGCACCTCGCCCGCCGCGTCAGCGAGATCGCCATCCGCTTCAAGCGCACGCCCGGCAGCCTGTTCGCCGAGAACGAGCGCTCGATGCTCGCCGCCAACACGCTGGCCTTCCAGATCCAGCCCGACGAGGGCCTGAGCCTCATCCTCAACGCCAAGATCCCCGGCCTCGAGACGCGCACCCAGCCGGTGAAGATGAACTTCAAATACGCCACCACCTTCGGCTCCAACACGCCCGAGGCCTACGAGCGCCTCGTGCTCGACGCCATGATCGGCGACGGCACGCTCTTCATCCGCGGCGACGAGACCGAGCGCTCCTGGCAGTTGTGCACGCCGGTCCTCGAGCACTGGGCGAAGCAGGGCCGCGCCGGCCTCGACACCTACGCCTCCGGCGCGTGGGGTCCGAAGTCGGCCGAGGACCTGCTCGCCGCAAACGGCCACAGCTGGCGCGAGCCCTGAGCCATGCCCGCGGTTTTTGACGCCCTGCCCGGCCAGGAGGTGCCCGTCGGCGGCATCGCGGCGGGTTTCACGAAACTCTGGGCCGCTTCCCCGGCCAAGGAGAGCCGCGCCGTGCAGCTCAACCTGGTGCTGCACCTCGGCGCCAACACCACGCCGGCGGACGCGGCCGAGCAATTCCAGGCCACGTTGCGCTTTGCCCAGCGCTACCCGGCCCGGGTTGTCGTGCTCTGTCCGGATTTTGATGAGAAGGCACCGGCCGAGATCCGGGCGAAGATCTACGGCGAGTGTTTCCTCGGCAAATCGAAGAACGACACCCGCTGCGTGGAGTTCGTCATCCTGCATTACACGATGGCGGTGCGGAGCCACCTGGAAAACCAGGTGTCGGTGTGCCTGTCGACCGACATGCCGCTCTATTACTGGGGGCACCGGTTCTCCGAGGCGAAGCGGCTGGCCGACTATGGCTACCTGCTGACGCGCTCGAAGCGCATCCTGTTCGACAGCGCCGTGGTGCCGGCCGACGCCTTCACCTATCCCTGGCCGAACATCTCCGCGGTGCGCGACCTGGCCTACACCCGCACGCTGCCGCTGCGGCAGAACCTCGGGCAGTTCCTCAGCCGCTACGCCCCGGCGCTCATCAACGAGGGGCTGAAGAAGGTCACGATCCGCCACCGGAAGCAATTCGCCGCCGAGGCCAGCTGCCTGCTCGGCTGGGTGAAGAAGGGCCTGGCCCGCAGCGGCGCCACCGGCGTGACCTTCGAGCTGGGCGGCGTGGACTGCGCCGGCTGCTTCGCGATGGAGTTCATCTACGCCGACCCGAAGAAAGTGTTCAAGTGGGAGGCGGATCTCAGCACGGACCACGCCGAGTTCACCGGCGACCTCGGCACGGGCCGGACCGCGCTCGTGGCCGGCGCGCATTTCCTCGCGCCAGAAATGGCCCTGAGCGAGGCGATGTTCTTCTAGGCCAACACCCGCAGGCCGGTCAGGGCGGATTCCATCCGGTCGAAGACCGGGAGGCCGGCGCGTTGGAGGACCGCGCGGAACTCCGCGTATTCGACGCCCGCGTCCACCACCAGGCCGATAGGCTTGCGGTGGACATCCCGCAACGCAGTCAGCATGCGCGCGAGCTTGGTCGCGCCGGCCTCGGTGGTGTCGAGCCGCGGCGTGAAAGGCACCAGGCCCAGGACGACGATCCCGGCGGTTTCAATCAGGAGCGAAGTGGCGGCAATGAAGTCGGTCGGGCCGGCCATCGGGGTCAGGTCCAGGGGCAGGCGCGGCGCGACGAGGCCGTCCAGCCCGTGCCGTTGCAGCAGCGAGGCCAGCGCCTGCACAAAAATACCGTCGAGTGACGCGGAGGGCAGGCCGTGCCGGTCGAGCAGGTCGCTGCCATTGACGCTTTCAAAGCCCGCGTTCGTGATGAGCGCCACGGGGCCGGCCTGGAGCCGCGGATAGGCGGCGAGCCAGAGCAGGGCGGCGTCAAACCCGGCGATCGTGTCGGCGAACCGCGCGCCGGCCCGTTCCAGCAGGGCGCGCTCAAGGACCGTGTCGCTGGCCAGCGCGCCGGTGTGGCTGGCCGCCGCGGCCTGGCCGGCGGCCGTGTGACCGGCGCGGTGAAGCAGCACGGTCCGGCCTTTCGCGCACAGACGCTTGATCGCCTCCGCCGCGACCGGCAGCTGGCCGGGGCCGAAGCCCTCGACATAACACGCCACCGGCCCGGTGCCCGGCTCCGCGGCCAGGGCGGCGAGGACGTCGCACAGCGCGACGTCGAGCTGGTTGCCGAGGGCGACCCCGAGACCGAAGCGCAGCGCGGGCAGGCGCGACTGGAGGCAAAGCAGGAAGGCGCCGCTCTGGCTGAGCAGGGTGAGTTCACCGCCCTGCGGGGACGGCGCGGCAAGTTTGGCGGCGGGAATGAAGGACGTGTTGAGTCCGCGGGCCGGGACCCAGTGTCCGAGGAAATTCGGGCCGAGCACGGCGGGGGTCCAGCGACCGGTGGAGCGGGCCAGGTGCAGCGCGGCGGCCGCGCGCAGGCCGAGCTCCGCGTGATCCGCGCCATCGCCGATCCCGCCCGCCACCAGCGCCACGCAACGGGCGCCGCCGCCCTGTTTGATAAGTTTCTCCAGGGTCTCGACCGCCGCGACGGCGGGAAGGGCGAGCAGGAGGAGGTCCACGGGCTGGTCCTTCAATGCCGCCACGTCGGGCAGGCAGGGAAGCCCGAGCAATTCGTCGTGGCTGGGTTTGATGATCAGGAGATCGCCGGCGGCGAGCGGGTGGCGGGTGAGGTTTTCCAGGATGGTGCGGCCGACGCCGCCCTCCTGCACGGAGACACCGGCGAGGGCGATGCGGCGGGGTTCGGTCAGGGCGGTCAGGAATCCCCGCGGCGGAGCAAGGCGGGGAGCCGGGCGGGGGCCGCGGCTGCCGACGGCATCGAGCGGCCGGGGCATGCCCTCCACGTCGAGCGCCACCGGATTGAGTTCCAGCAGCGTGAGACCTTCCTTTTCCAGCACGTCGGCGAGCGTCCACAAGGAGCGGAGAAACGCCTCGAGCGTGGCGCGTGCGGTCAGTTCCTTGGTGCAGCGGATGCGCCCGAGCCAGATGCGCCCGAGCAGGTGGGTTTCCAGTTCGCCCAGGGTCTGGGCCACGGAGGTGAGCGCCACCGCCCACCGGCGCGGCGGGGCGAGTTCGGCGAGGGTGTCGGCCTGCAGGCCGCCGAAGCCGAAGATCACCGTCCAGCCCGCCTCGCCGCGGGTGAGGGAGACCAGTGCCTCCGACGGCAGGTGGGGGCAGCGGGCGATGTCGATCTGCTCGCAGACGAGGCCGTCCATCCAGCGGTGGCCGCCGGCCTCGAGCCGCTGGTGCATGCCCTTGAACTCGTTGAGCACGGTCTGCCGCTCGAAGGGCAGGAAGTGCACGGCGCCGAGCTCGGACTTGTGCCAGACATTTTCCCCGAGGCCCTTCACCACCACGGGTTCACCCGGCTCAAACGGCAGGGGGCCGCCCTCGCAACCGTGGCGGGGCGGACGCAGGCCGGCGCGCTCGAGCAGGGCGTAGGCCTCGGTTTCGGGAACGAACAGCGAGGAGTTCATACGGGAGTTGGTGTCACGGCCTGCTGGCCGGCGGCAAAGGCGGCCTCGTTCAGCGGCAGGAGGGCGGCCTTGTCCTTCAGCACATGGCGCAGGGTTTCCAGCAGCGCCGAGGCCGGCAGCAGTTCGCCGGCGGCCTGGAGGGCGCCGAGGGCGACGATGTTCTTGACCACCGGCCGGCCGAGGTCGGAGGCCAGGCGGGAGAGCGGCACGGGCAGCACCCGGCGGCCTGCGGGCATCGGACCCGGCTCGGGGATGAGCGTGCTGTCGTAGATGATGAGGCCGCCCTCGACGACGTTGCCGGCGAACTTGGCGAGGCTGGGGGCGTTGAACGCGATGAGGATGTCGGGCGCGGGCGAAGCGGGGTTGAGGACCTCGTGCGCCGCGAGGTGGACGTCGGCGTAGGAGGTGCCGCCGCGGCTCTCCGGGCCGTAGCTCGGGATGTGGGTGGCATCGAAGCCCTGCGCGATGGCGGCGCGGGTCAGGAGCAGCGCGGCGGTCTGGGCGCCGTCGCCGCCGGCGCCGGCGAGCTTGAGGCTGAGGTCGCGCTTTCCGAGGTGAGCCGGCCAGACCGCGGCGGGACGCGGGCCGGTGGCGGGATCGGCCCCGCAATAGCCCAGGATCTCCTCCGGTTCGAAACGCGGCGGGGCGGGGTTGAACCACGGCTCGCGGGTCAAGTCCTTCTTCACCCCGAGCGGGTAGATGGGCTCCATTTTTTCGCGCACCCACTTTTCCGCATCGACCGGGGACAGTTTCAAATGGGTGGGGCACTCGCTGAGGATCTCGATGAAGGCGTAGCCGCGGCCCTCGGTCTGCAGCTGGATGGCCTTCTTGATGGCGCGGCGGGCCTTCACGCGGTTCTTCGCGTCGTAGAGGGCGACGCGTTCCACGTAGACCGGGCCGTCGAGCGAGGCGATGAGCTCGGCCATCCTGAGCGGCTGGCCCATCGCCGCGGTGCGTCCGTCCGGGCTGGTGGCGGTGCGCTGGCCGATCAGCGAGGTCGGGGCGAGCTGTCCGCCGGTCATGCCGTAGACGGCGTTGTTCACGAAGATCACCGTGATGGGCAGGCCCATCTGGGCGACGGAGATGGTCTCGGCCAAGCCGATGGAGGCGAGATCGCCGTCGCCCTGGTAGGAGATGACGACGGCCTCCGGGTTGGCCAGTTTGTGGCCGAGCGCGACGGCCGGGGCGCGGCCGTGGGCGGCCTGGGTGTTGCCGACATTGAAATAATAAAAGGCGAATACGGCGCAGCCCACCGGGCTGACGAGGATGGTCCGGTGCTGCAGGTCCAGTTGCTCGATGACCTCGGCCAGGTCGCGATGGATGACGCCGTGCCCGCAGCCGGCGCAGTAGTGCGTGCTGTGGCCCTTGAGGCCTTCGCCGTGCGCGTGGCGCCGGAAGTTCTGGTAAAAGACGCCGCTCATGACTGCACCCCGTGGGTTGAAAGGATGGCGCGCAGGATCTCGTCCTGTGACGGCAGGACGCCGCCGTAGTGCTGCACGGGCGTGATGGGTGGCGGCGCGATGCCGGCGTGGCTCAGGGCGAGGCGCAACTCGTCCTCCAGCTGGCCCGGGCTGCCCTCGACGATGACGAGGCGTTTCACGGACGGCAGGATCGTCTTGAGGATGGTGATGGGGAAGGGCCACAGCGTCACCGGGCGGAACAGCCCGGCGCGGACGCCCTGGGCGCGCGCGGCCTCGACGGCGCCCTTGGCCATGCGGGCGGGCGTGTTGCAGGCGAGGACGAGCACGTCGGCGTCCTCGCAGCGGAAGCTGTCGCTGCGCTGCTCCTCGGCGGCGATGCGGGCGTATTTCTCGTTGAGCTTGCGGTTGTGCGCCTCGAGGTCGTCTTCCGCGAGCTGGATGGAGCAAATGAGGTTGAGGTGGTGCGCGTAGTCGCCGCAGACGGCCCAGGCGGGGCGGCCGGGCTTGCGCAGCGTGGCGGGCAGGCGGACCACGCCGGTCATCTGGCCGAGGAAACCGTCGCCGAGGACGATGACCGGGTTGCGGTAGGTGAAGCTCAGCTCGAAGGCGTGCATCGTCAGGTAGAGCATTTCCTCGGGGGTGCCGGGCGCGAGGACGATGGCGTGGGTGTTGCCATGGCCGAGGCCGCGGCAGGCGAGCTTGATGTCGGCCTGCTCGGGGCCGAGGTTGCCGAGCCCCGGGCCGCCGCGCATGATGTTGACGAAGACCCCGGGCACCTCGGCGCCGATCATGTAGCTGATGCCCTCGAGCATCAGGCTGAAGCCCGGTCCGCTGGTGAAGGTCATGCAGGGCACGCCGGCGCCGCCGGCGCCATACATCATGTTGACGGCGGCGGTCTCGCTCACGGCCTGGACGAATTGCCCGCCGACCTTGGGCAGGATCTTGGCCATGAGCTCGGAGCCCTCGGTGCTGGGCGTGATGGGGTAGCCGAAGAAGTGCCGGCAGCCGGCGAGCAGTGCGCCGACGGCGGAGGCGTAGGTGCCCTTGAGGACAAGCGGCTCGCACGCGGGCAGGGGCACGAACTCGTCCGGCTGGTCGGCCCGGGCGATGGGCGGCTGTTCCTTGCGGCCGAAGAGGTGGGCGGGGTCCTCGAGTTCGAAGTCGAAGGCGCCGGTCGGGTGCTCGGTTGAGGGGCGCAGGCCGTAGGGCTCGGGGCAGGCCTGCATGCAAAGAGAGCAGCCGTTGCAGGCGTCGAGGTGGAGCTCGACGGGCACGACGCCGGTCTGCGGGTTGATGGCGGAGCCCGGCGTGATGCAGTTGCGCGGGCAGGCGTCGACGCAGCGCAGGCAGCCTTTGCAATACTCCGGCTGGAGGAAGGGTTTGGGGCGGGCGGAGGCGATCATGGCGCGGGAGGCGCGGGCCGCCGGCCGGGCGGGCGGCCGGACCAACGCGGGGTTTTGGCCGAAGATAGCGGGGGCGCCGGCGAGGGACTGCGCATGCCTTGGCGGACGCTGCGCGGATGTTGAACGGGAGGGGCGTTTACTCTGAAAGGACTAGGCGGCCGCGCCGGAAAAATTAGCCGTGCCTATCGGCGGGATCCGTGGCTAATGGGCGCATGTCCTGGATATGGTTGATCATCGCCGGTCTCCTCGAGATCGCCTGGGCCATCGGCCTGAAATACGCGGACGGCTTCACCAAGCTGAAGCCGAGCGTCGTCACGGTGTTGCTGATGCTCGCGAGCTTCTGGTGCCTGGCTCAGGCGGTGCGCGGGCTGCCGCTCGGGACCAGCTACGCCATCTGGACCGGCATCGGCGCCGTGGGCACGGCGATCCTCGGCATGATCCTCTTCAAGGAGCCCGCCACGGTGGCGCGGCTGCTGTGCATGCTGCTGATCGTGGCCGGCATCGTCGGATTGAAACTGACGACCAAGGGATAAACCACGGAACACACGGAGGACGCGGAAGTGGAACGAGTCTCCGGTGAATTTTTCCGTGTATTCGGTGTATTCCGTGGTTATTTCTGCCTCATGAAACGGACGCTGCTCGGTCTGCTGATTCTGCCGGTGGTTTTGTTTGCGGCCGATGCGCCCGCGCCGGGCCAGGCGACGGCGGCGGTCGCCATCAACCAGCTCGGCTGGCTGGCCGGCCACTGGCGGATGGAGAAGGCCGGGCGCGTGGTGGATGAGCAATGGATGGCGCCCGCGGCCGGCGTAATGCTCGGCATGTCGCGGACCATCGCGCGCGGCAAGGTGGTCGAGCATGAGTTCCTCCAGATCCGCGAGGGTCCGGGCGGGGCGCTGTATTACATCGCGATGCCGTCGGGCCAGAAGGAGGCGGCGTTCCAGATCGTGTCGCTGTCGGCCACCGAGGCGGTGTTCGAGAACCCGCAGCACGACTTTCCGCAGAAGATCAGTTACACGCTCCGGCCCGACGGTTCCCTGCTCGCGGCGATCGAGGGACCCGGCAAGGACGGACAGACCCGGCGGATAGAGTTTCCCTACAAAAGGATCCAACCATGAAAACCAAACCACTTGTGACCGGCCTGGGTGGTGTCTTCTTCAAGGCGAAGAACGCCGCCAAACTGAGCGGTTGGTATAAGAAGCACCTGGGGCTGCCGGTCGAGGCCTGGGGCGGATGCGCTTTTCCCTGGCGCGAGGCGAAGAGCCCGAAGAAGAAAGGCTCGACCATTTGGAGTCCGTTTCCATCCGACACGAAATACTTCGGGTCCGGCAAGCAGGGCCACATGTTGAATTATCGCGTGGCCGACCTGAAGAAGGTGATCGCCGCACTTAAAAAGGAAAAGGTGTGGATCGACCCGAAGGGCATCGAGAAGTCCGAATACGGCGCGTTCGCCTGGATCAAGGACGGCGAGGGCAACCGCATCGAACTCTGGCAGCCGCCGAAGGGCTGTTAACGGGCCGTCAGCACCGCGTAGCTCTTCTTGCCCTTGCGGAGAAGGAGATACTTGCCGAAGAGGAGGTCGGAGGTCGTGACGCTGCGGGTGTGGTCGGGGACGCGGACGTTGTTGAGGTAGATGCCGCCGGCCTCGAGGGCCTTGCGCGCGGCACCCTTGGAGTTCTCCAGGCCGGAGTGGACGATCAGGTCGGCGATCGGCGAACCGGCGCCTTCGAGTTTCACCTTCTCCAGGTCCTTGGTCGGGACTTCGCCGGCGACGTCGTTGAAGATGTCCTCGGTGATGCCGTCGAGCGAGCCGCCGAAGAGGATCTCGCTGGCCTTGAGTGCGGCAGTGAGGGCGTCGGGGCCGTGGACGAGCACGGTCATTTCCTTGGCCAGGGCCTTCTGTGCGGCGCGGGCGCCAGGGTTGGCCTTCAGCTCGGCCTCCAGCGCGGTGATCTCGTCCTTGGTCAGAAAGGTCAGGGTCTTGAGCAGCTTGACGACGTCGGCGTCGTCGGCGTTCACGAAGAACTGGTAGAAGCGGTAGGGGCTGGTCTTCTTCGGGTCGAGCCAGACGGTCCCGGTGGCGGTCTTGCCGTATTTGGAGCCGTCGGACTTGGTGAGCAGCGGGAAGACCAGGCCCCAGACGGTGGCGCCGAGTTTCTTGCGGGTGAGCTCGGTGCCGACGGTGATGTTGCCCCACTGGTCGGTGGCGCCGACCTGGAGCTCGCAGTTGAAGGTTTTGCGCAGGTGCTGGAAATCGAAACCCTGGAGTAGCATGTAGCTGAACTCCGTGAAGCTGATGCCGGTGCTGCGGTCCTCCATGCGCGAGCGGACGGAGTCCTTCGCGATCATGGAATTCACGGTGATGTGCTTGCCGGTGTCGCGGAGGAACTCGAGGAAGGTGACCGCGCCGGTCCAGTCGTAGTTGTTGACGAGGCGGGCGGGGTTCCTGGCGCCGGAGAAGTCGAGGAAACGGGCGAGCTGGGGCTTGATGCAGTCGAGGTTGTGTTGGAGCTGGGCGGGCGTCAGCAGGTTGCGCTCGTCGGACTTGCCGGACGGGTCGCCGACCATGCCGGTGGCGCCGCCGGCGAGGGCGATGGGCAGGTGCCCGTATTGCTGGAAGCGGCGCAGGGCGAAAAGCGGCACGAGGTTGCCGACGTGGAGCGAGTCGGCGGTGGGGTCGAAGCCGCAATAAAGCGTGATCGGGCCCTCGGCGAGGCGCTTGGCCAGGGCTTCGCGGTCGGTGCAGTCGGCATAGAGGCCGCGCCATTCGAGTTCGGAGAGGATGTCGCTCATAGGGTCCGGAGGAAGCCTAGGACACAGGAGACCCGGCGTGGTAGGCAAGGGGAGAATGTAGGGTCGCCGCTTGCGGCGACCTCGGGCGCTAGGTCGGCGCAAGCGCCGACCCTACAGGTGAACTAATAGCCGTCGCAGCGAAATTAGTAAGCACGGTCATACCTGCCTGAAATGGGTTGCCCGGGGAGCGGCGGCGGCTCTACTGATTGGCTTCCGCGCGACGGTCCCCCGTCCGCCCAACCCAGCCCTCAACCCTCCTCCTTTATGCCCATCGCCGTTGGTTCCAAAGCCCCCGATTTCACCCTCAAGACGAAGACCGCCGACGGCCTCAAGGACGTCAAGCTGAGCGACAACTTCGGCAAGAAGCAGACCGTGCTGCTGTTCTTCCCCCTGGCCTACACCGGCGTCTGCACCCAGGAGATGTGCGACATCTCCAACGGCCTGAGCGGCTACTCCGGCCTCGGCGCCGAGGTCTACGGCATCAGCGTCGACAGCCCGTTCACCCACGAGGCCTGGGCCAAGGCCAACAAGATCACGATCACCCTGCTGTCCGACCTCAACAAGACCGTCACCAAGGCCTACGACGTCGTGTTCCCGAACCTCGCCGGCGTCGGCGATACCTCGGCCCGCGCGGCGTTCGTCATCGGCACCGACGGCGTCGTCAAATACGCCGAGCAGACCGCGACGCCGAAAGACCTGCCGGACTTCAACAAGGTCAAGGCCGCACTCGCCAAATAACTTCGTAGGGGCTCGCCTTGTGCGCGCCCGGGCGTGGTCAAGCCACGCCCCTGCCAAATCCCTTTCCTCCCATGTCCCTCCCGAATCCCTTCAACACCCTCCAGACCTTCGAGGGCGGCAAGAAATTCTACTCGCTGCCCGAGCTGACCAAGCAGTTCCCGGGCGTCGCCCGCCTGCCGGTGAGCATCCGCCTCGTCCTCGAGGCCGTGCTGCGCAACTGCGACGGCAAGCGCGTCCTGGAGTCCAACATCCGGGAGCTCGCCAACTGGAAGCCCACCGAGGCCCGCACCGCGGAGATCCCGTTCGTCGTCGCGCGCATCGTGCTGCAGGACTTCACCGGCGTGCCGCTGCTGGTCGACCTCGCCGCCATGCGTTCGGCCGTGGCCAAGCTCGGCAAGAACCCGAAGATCATCGAGCCGCTCGTGCCCGTCGACCTCGTGGTGGACCATTCGGTGCAGGTGGACTTCTCCGGCAACGCTGCGGCCCTCGCGCAGAACCTCGACCTCGAGTTCAAGCGCAACCGCGAGCGCTACCAGTTCCTCAAGTGGGGCATGCAGGCGTTCGACACCTTCAAGGTCGTCCCGCCGGGCATCGGCATCGTCCACCAGGTGAACCTCGAGTATCTCGCCAAGGGTGTGCTCAGCCAGGGTGACGTCTATTATCCCGACACCCTCGTCGGCACCGACTCGCACACGACGATGATCAACGGCATCGGCATCGTGGGCTGGGGCGTCGGCGGCATCGAGGCCGAGGCCGGCATGCTCGGCCAGCCCGTCTATTTCCTCACGCCCGACGTCGTCGGCGTGCACCTGACCGGCGCGCTCCGCGAGGGCGTGACCGCCACCGACCTCGCGCTGACCGTCACGCAGCTGATGCGCAAGGCCAAGGTCGTCGGCAAGTTCGTCGAATTCTTCGGCCCCGGCGCCGCCGCGCTGCCGGTCGTCGACCGCGCGACCATCGCCAACATGGCGCCGGAATACGGCGCGACCATGGGCTTCTTCCCGATCGACGCCGAGGCGACCAACTACCTCCGCGCCACCGGCCGCGACGAGAAGCACATCGCCACCTACGAGGCGTATTACAAGGCGCAGGGCCTGTGGGGCATCCCGCAGAAGGGCGCGATCGACTACTCGCAGGTCGTGGACCTCGACCTCGCGACCGTCGTCCCGAGCGTCGCCGGCCCGAAGCGCCCCCAGGACCGCATCGAGCTGCCGAAGATGAAGGAGACCTTCGTCGGCGCATTCTCGAAGCCCGTCACCGAAAACGGCTTTGGCAAGAACGCCGGGGAGTTCTCGACCGTCAGCGCCCAGGTCAACGGCACCAAGGTCGGCCACGGCTCCGTGCTGATCGCCGCCATCACGAGCTGCACCAACACCTCCAACCCGAGCGTCATGCTCGCGGCCGGCCTGCTGGCCAAGAAGGCCGTCGAGAAGGGCCTCAAGGTGAACCCGGTCGTGAAGTCGTCGCTGGCCCCCGGCTCGCGCGTCGTCACCGACTACCTCGACAAGACCGGCCTCTCGCCCTACCTCGACCAGCTCGGCTTCCAGACCGTCGGCTACGGCTGCACGACCTGCATCGGCAACTCAGGCCCGCTGAACCCGGCGATCGAGGAGGCCGTCGTGAAGAACGACCTCGTCGCCGCCTCCGTGCTCTCGGGCAACCGCAATTTCGAGGCGCGCGTCCACCAGAACATCAAGTCGAACTTCCTCATGTCGCCCCCGCTGGTCGTGGCCTTCGCGCTCGCCGGCCGCGTGGACATCGACATGTCCACCGACCCGATCGGCACCGGCAAGGACGGGAAGCCCGTCTTCCTGAAGGACATCTGGCCCTCGCTGAAGGAAGTCCGCGACCAGATGGCCGCCGCGCTCAAGCCAGAGGTGTTCCGCCGCCTCTACACGGACTTCGCCGCGCAGAACCCGAAATGGAACGAGATCCCGTCCACCACGGGCAACGTCTACGCCTTCGACGCCAAGTCCACCTACATCCAGGAGCCGCCGTTCTTCACGAACTTCTCGCTCACGCCGGGCAGCATCCAGCCGATCACCGGCGCCCGCGCGCTCGGCATCTTCGGCGACTCGGTGACGACCGACCACATCTCCCCGGCCGGCGCCATCAAGAAGTCGTCGCCCGCGGGCAAATACCTGCTCGATAACGCGGTGGCCTTCGAGGACTTCAACTCCTACGGTTCCCGCCGTGGCAACGACCGCGTGATGACCCGCGGCACCTTCGCCAACGTCCGCATCAAGAACCTGATGCTCGGCGGCAAGGAGGGCGGCAACACGCTCGGGCCCGACGGCGCCGAGACTTCGATCTACGACGCCTCCATGGCCTACCAGGCCAAGGGCGTGCCGCTGATCGTCATCGCCGGCCAGGAATACGGCACCGGCTCCTCGCGCGACTGGGCCGCCAAGGGCACCAACCTGCTCGGCGTGAAGGTCGTCGTGGCGCAGAGCTTCGAGCGCATCCACCGTTCCAACCTCGTCGGCATGGGCGTGCTGCCCCTGCAGTTCAAGGAGGGCACGACGGCGCAGACGCTCAAGCTCGACGGCACCGAGACCTACGACGTCGTCGGCCTCACCGCCGCGATCAAGCCGCAGCAGGACCTCACGCTCAAGATCACCCGCAAGGACGGCTCGGTCGAGAACGTGCCGGTGCGCTGCCGCATCGATACGCCCATCGAGATCGATTACTACCAGCACGGCGGCATCCTGCCCTACGTGCTGCGCCAGATCGTCGCCGCCAATTGACCAAGACAGAAACCTGAGACCTGAAACCTGAAACCTGAAGTTTCCGGGGCGGGTTGATCCTATTCAGGTCTCAGGTTTCAAGTTTCAGGTTTCTGTATTTATGGCCGAACCGACCAAACCCACTTTCCTCGTCGACGCCTACGCCGACCCGGTGGTCGTGCGCATCGAGGGCCGGGCGTCGTTCGCCAACAGCGGCAGTCTGAAGGACTTCGTCGCCGAGATGATCCGGCAGGGAAAGACGCGCTTCGTGATCGATTTCGCCGCGTGCACCAGCATGGACAGCACCTTCCTCGGCGTCCTCGCCGGGGCGGCGCTGGAGCTCCGCCGGCAGGCGCCCCCAGGGACCCTGACCCTCGCGCGGGTGGGGGAGCGCAATTTGGAGCTGATCCGCAACCTCGGCCTGCACCGGCTCGCGATCGTGGATGCGGGCGGTATCCCGATGGATTTCAAGGGCGGCACGCAGGCGCTGGACACGAAGGCGAAGAACGAGATCGAAAGCGCCCGCCTGGTGCTGGAAGCGCATGAAAACCTCGTGAATGCGGACGCCGCCAACGCGGCCAAGTTCCAGGACGTGCTGGCCTTCCTGCGCAACCGGGTGGAAGGGCGCTGAGTGCCGGAATAATCGCGGAAGCGCTGAAGGACGGAACCGCGAAGCATTTACTTCGTTTAACCTGTTCCTCTCCGTGTTTCCGTTCCCCGCGTTTCCGCGCTTTCGACCATTTCTTGGAAAAGCAGGGCTTGGCGGTGGACTTGGAAGCTCTCTAGCTTAGCGGTTCCATGATGCCCTTCATCCTCGGCGGGGTTCTCGGCGCCCTCCTGGTCTACGCCCTCTACTGGCGCGCCCAGCACGAGGCCGCGCGGCTGGAGGAGGAGAAGCAGGCGCTGATGGAGGAGCGGCAGATCGTGCTCGATTACATGCACACCATGGTCGACGCGGTGGGCGAGCGGCTGCCACGCGAGGAGCTCTTCCAGCGCATCGTGCACGCGGCCATCCTGAGCACCGGGGCGCTGAGCGCCTGCATCTTCGAGAAGGGAACGGACAACATGATGCGCGGCGCGGCGGTCGAGGGCCTGTTCCCGCCGCACCGGCCGATCCCCGACACGCAGAAGATGAAGCTCGGGTCCCGCGCCAAGTTCATCGAGCAGGTGCTCAAGTCCGAGTCCTTCCCCGTGGGCGAAGGCGTGGTCGGGCGGGTGGCCGCGACCGGGCGCGGCGAGCTGATCACCAACGCCGCCGCCGACCCGCGCATCGTGAAGCACGAGGACGAGGCGCTCACGGTCCGCTCGGTCATCGCGGCGCCCATCACGGTGCGCCAGCGGCTTATCGGCGTGCTGTGCGTCTGCAACGCCTCGGACGGCCTGCCGTTCACCGCGACCGACTACTCGCTGGTGGAGGCGCTGGCGGAGCAGGCCGGCCTCGCGGTGCACAACGCCGACTTCCTCGCGCTGCTGGTCGACAAGCAGCGCCTCGACCTCGACCTCGCGCTCGCCAGCGACGTGCAGCAGATGCTGCTGCCGCGCAGCATGCCCGTGGTGCCGGGGCTGGACATCGATGCCCGCTACCTCGCCGCCCAGAAGGTCAGCGGCGACCTCTACGACGTCTTCCGGCTCGGCTTCGACCGCGTGGGCGTGGCGGTGGCCGACGTGTCCGGCAAGGGCGTGTCCGCCTCGCTGCTCATGGCGATCTGCCGGACGACCCTGCGGCAGATCGCCCCGTTGCACAACTCGCCCGGGCGCGTGCTCGCGGAGCTGAACCGCTCGCTGGCCGGCGACATGCGGGAAGGCATGTTCATCACGATGACCTATGCCGTGGTGGACGCGGGCAAGAACCAGGTGACGGTGGCCCGCGCCGGGCACGAGCTGACGTTGCTCTCCCGCCGCGACCCGCACACCGGCGCCTACCTGAGCGAGTATGTCGGCTCCGAGGGCATGCCCGTCGGGCTGGTGGATCCGGAGCTCTTCGACGCGGCGATCGAGGACAAGACGGTGGAGTTTCCCCCCGGCTCGACCCTGGTGCTTTACACGGACGGCCTCACCGAGGCGCCCAACGCCGAGGAAAAGGAATTCGGCGGGGCGCGGCTCGCCGACGCCCTGCGGGCCGGGCATGCCGGGTCCGCGCGGGAAATCAACGACACGATCCTGGCCGCGGTGGAGCGGTTCTCCGGTTCCGCGGGCCTGCGCGACGATTACACCCTGCTGACGGTCAAGCGGACCTGAGGCCGCCCGCGCTCACTCGACGTTCGCCACCTGCTCGCGGATGCGCTCGAGCTCGTTCTTGAACTCGATCACCCGTTGCGAGATCGCCAGGTCGTTGGCCTTGCTGCCGATGGTGTGGATCTCGCGGCCGATCTCCTGCAGGATGAACTCCGCCTTGCGGCCGATCTCTCCGTCGGCGCGCAGCAGTTCCTTGAGCTGGGACAGGTGGTGCCGCAGCCGGGTGATCTCTTCCGTAATGTCGGATCGGTCGGCAAACAAGGCCACTTCCTTCAGCACGCGCTCGTCGCTCACGTCCAGCTCGAGGCCGGCCGTGCGGAGCCGCTGCAGCAGCAGGTCCTTGTAGGTCCCGCTGATCTGGGGTGCGCGGTGCGCGATCGCCTCGACCGCCGTGTGCAATTTTTCCAGCCGGCCAAGGAAATCGATCAGCAGCGCCTCGCCTTCCTTCGCCCGCATCGCGCCCAGGCCGCGCAGGGCCTGCCCGAGCGTCTTGAGCAGCAGGGTCGCGGTCTCGTCATCGGTGGGCAGCTTGGCGCCGGAGCGCTGGGCGCTGGCGATCTGCCAGAGCAGCTCCCCGGTCACCTCGAAATTGATGTGCTTGGCCCGGGCGAACTTGGTCAGCTGGTCCAGGGTCGCCGTCAGGGCATCCTGGTCCCACTCGGTCGCCGCGTTGGCCTGGCCGGCCACCTCGACGGCCACGTGGACCTTGCCGCGCTGGACGAGTTTGCGCACGGCGTCGCCCACGGCCGGTTCGAAGGCCTGCCACTCGTCCGGCAGCGACATCGACAGGTCGAGTCCGCGGCGGTTCACCGAGTTGACCTGCACGGTCAGCGTTTGGTTGCCGAGGGTGGCCGTCGCGCGGCCGTAACCAGTCATGGAATTCATATTTGGGCGCCGAGAATCTTGGCCACGGTCTGGACATCCTTGTCGCCGCGGCCCGAGAGGTTGATCAGCACGATCTTGTCCTTGGGCAGCGCCTTGGCGCGTTTGAGCCCGTGGACAATGGCGTGGGTCGATTCGAGCGCCGGGATGATGCCCTCATGGCGCGAGCACAGCTGGAAGGCTTCCATCACCTCGTCATCCGTCGCGTAGGCGAACTCGATCCGGCCGGTGTCGCGGTAATAGGCATGCTCGGGCCCGATGGCGGCATAGTCGAGGCCGGCTGAAACGGAGTGCGTCAGCTCGATCTGACCGTCGGGATTCTGCAGGATGTAGGTTTTGCTGCCCTGCAGCACGCCGAGCTTGCCGCCCTCGAAGCGCGCCGCGTGCTCGCCGCGCTTGATGCCGCGGCCGCCCGCTTCGACGCCGATCAGCTTCACGGCCTTGTCGTTCAGGAACTCGTAGAAGCAGCCGATGGCGTTGCTGCCGCCGCCGACGCAGGCGACCATCTCGTCCGGCAGCCGGCCCTCGCGGGCCATGATCTGCTCACGCAGTTCCTGGCCGATGACCCGGTGAAAGTCGCGGACCATCATCGGATAAGGGTGCGAGCCGAGCGCGGAGCCGAGAATATAGTGCGTGCCGCGGACGTTCGTCACCCAGTCGCGCATCGCCTCGTTGACGGCGTCCTTGAGGGTCTTCTGGCCGGCCTCGACCGCCGTGACCTTGGCGCCCATCAGCCGCATGCGGAAGACGTTCAGGGCCTGCCGCTCCATGTCGACGGCGCCCATGTAGACGGTGCACTCGAGGCCGAATTTCGCACAGACGGCGGCCGTGGCCACGCCGTGCTGGCCGGCGCCGGTCTCGGCGATGATGCGCTTCTTGCCCATGCGCTTCGCGAGCAAGGCCTGGCCGAGGGCGTTGTTGATCTTGTGCGCCCCGGTGTGGAGCAGGTCCTCGCGCTTGAAATAGATCTTCGCCCCGCCGCAGTATTGGGTCAGGCGCTCGGCGAAATAGAGCTCGGTCGGCCGGCCCGCGAACTCCTTGAGGTGGTGCCGCAGCTCTGACTGGAAGGCCGGGTCCGACCGGGCCTGTTCGTAGGCCGCCGTGAGCTCGGCCAGGGCCGTCATGAGGGTTTCCGGCACGAAAACCCCGCCATAGCGGCCGAAATGCCCCGTGGCATCGGGCAACTGCTCGGGGGTGACGGAAGCGGGCTTGGCGGCGACGGACATGGTGCCAAAGCAGTAGATGCCGACCGGCCAAACGCAAAGGGATTTCTCGTCATCAGGCCCGCCGCCACCCCGGAATCAGGCTGCGGGGGGCGCCGGTTGCTTCAGCGACCAGAGCACATACCAGAAGACGCCGAGGCAGATGCCGATGTCGGCGACGTTGAAGGTCGGGTAGATGTAGTCGCCGAAGTGGAAGTCGAGGAAGTCGATGACGTGCCCGTGCATCAGGCGGTCAACCAGGTTGCCCAGGATGCCGCCGCAGAGCAGGCCGAAGGCGGCCTGGGCGGAAGGGGAGCGCAGGCCGAGCTGGCGGCGCCAGACGAAGATGGCCGTCAGCGTGCAGAGCCCGAGCAGGGCGAGCCAGAAGCCGGCGCCGGCGAACATGCTCCACGCGGCCCCGGTGTTGCCGACGTGCACCAGGTAGAAGAAGTCGCGGAAGATCTCGATGCTCGCGCCGGGGCCATAGGTGCCCAGCGGCATGCGGGCGTTGATCCAGGACTTGGTCAGCTGGTCGAGCCCGAAGACGATGACGGCCAGCACCCACAGCCGCCGGTAGGCGAGGAGGCGCTGGAGGCGTGAGGGGGTGTCGGCCAAAGGCGGAAAAGCGCCGGCTTACTCGTCGTCGCCGCCGTCGGAGATCTTGCCGCCTTCCTCCTCGGCGCCGTCGCCGAACAGGCCGCCGCGCTCGATGGAACGGTGGGAGTGGCGCTCAACTTCCTTCTTGGCCTCGGTCGAGTAGCGCGTGAAGGGCACGGCGAGCAGGCGCTCCTTGGAGATCGGCTTCTGCGTGGTCTCGCAGATGCCGTAGGTGCCGGCGTGGACGCGCTTGATGGCGGCCTCGATCTCGGCCAGGGCCTCCTGCTCGTTGGAGACGAGGCTGAGGGCGAAGTCGCGGTCAAAGG
This sequence comes from Lacunisphaera sp., assembly GCA_041917235.1. Classification (GTDB taxonomy): domain Bacteria; phylum Verrucomicrobiota; class Verrucomicrobiia; order Opitutales; family Opitutaceae; genus Lacunisphaera. Next base: position 100,771 of record JAYRXZ010000007.1, read on the forward strand.
TGTCGGTGCCCGCGTCGGCCATGTGCTGGCCGTAGCCGGAGAGGTCGCCGGAGTCGTCCTTGGCGGACTTGAGCAGGGTCTCCTCGGTGTGCTCGCCCAGCTGGGTGAGCACGTGGTTGCGCAGCTCGAGCAGCAGGCGGTAGTAGCGGCGGAATTTCTCGGGAACCTCGGACTCGTCGACCATGGCGGCGGGGGCCTTCTTGCCCTTGGCCGGGTTGAAGCCGAGGATGTCGGCGAGGGAGGCGGTCTTGACGTGGTGCGGCTTGTGCGGCTTGGCCAGGTCGGCGGTGAGATTGGTGGTCTTGGCGGTGGAGCCGGGTTTGCCGTTCTTGCCGTTCTTGGCGGCGGTCTCGACCTGCTTCTCGTTCTTCTTCGCGATCTCGCGGACCTCATCGAGGCTGAAGGCGATGGCCTTGGGGGCGGCCTTGCGCTCGAGGAGCAGGCGCTTCAGGTCGGCGACGGACGACGCCTTGCCCTTGGCGGCCGGCGCGGGTTTCGCGGCGGGAGCGGGCTTGGCGGCCACGGGTTTGGCCGCAGCCTTTGCGACCGGCTTGGGGGCCGGGGCTTTCTTGGCGGGGGCGGGCTTCTTCGCGTGGGTCTTTTTCTTCGTGGCCATAAAGGGATCGGGTCAGGAGTTAAGGGCTTCTTCGCACCGAGGGCAAACTTCTCCGTGCGGGGTGTGAACAACTTTCGGCACCCAGCGCCAGCAGCGCGGGCAGCGGGTATGACCTGCTTCCTTGGCGTGACGGGCGACGGGCACGGCACCGGTGCCGGCTGCGAGAGTGACATCCGAGACGATAAAGAGTTCGGGTAGAAATCCGCGGTGCTTTTCCAACACCCGGGCGGCCGCCTCGTCCGTGCCACCGAGCGTCACCACGGCGTCCAGCGACTTGCCGATGGTGCCGGCCTGGCGGAGGGGTTCGAGGGTCTCGGTGACCTTGGCGCGCAGCTGGAACAGGGTGGCGAAATCGGCCTCGATCTCCGCGCTGCGCCAAACGGCGGGCGCGACGGGCCAGTCCTGCAGGTGGATCGACTCGTTCGAGTATTCCTGGCCGGTCTTTGCATAGCTCCAGGCTTCGTCGGCCGTGAAGGTGATGAAGGGGGCCAGGATTTTGACCAGGGCGTCGAAAATGGCGGCGATGGCGGTCTGCGACGAGCGGCGGAGCGGATGGGCGGCGCCGAGCGTGTAGAGGCGGTCCTTCAGGATGTCGTGATAGGTGGCCGACAGCGTGACCGAGCAGAACTGGTTGCAGAGCTGGTAGACGCGGTGGAACTCGTAGGCGTCGTAGGCCTTCGTGCATTCCTCGATGAGGGTGTGGGTCTTGTGCAGCGCCCAGCGGTCAAGGGCGTCCATCTTCTCGACCGGCACGGTGTGCTGGGTGGCGTCGAAATCGAACAGGGTGGAGAGCTGGAATCGGAGGGTGTTGCGGAAGAGGCGGTAGGCCTCGCCGACGTTCTTCAGGATCTCGTCGTCCACCGGGATGTCGTCGCGGAAATCCTGGGAGGCGATCCAAAGGCGGATGACATCGGCGCCGTGCTGCGCGATGTAGGCGTCGGCGGTCTGGGGCTTCTGGTAGGTCGAGCTCTTGGAGATCTTCTGGCGGTTCTTGTCGACGATGAAGCCGTGGGTGAGGACGGCCTTGTAGGGCGCGGCGCCAAAGGCGATGACGCTGTTCCACAGGGAGGACTGGAACCAGCCGCGGTGCTGGTCGCTGCCCTCCAAGTAGAGGTCGGCGGGCCACGAGGTGCCGCCCTGGCCGCGCTTGAGCACGGCGGCCTGGGTGGACCCGGAGTCGATCCACACGTCGAGCGTGTCGCGGCCGCAGGTGAGGGACTCCGCGGCCGGCCAGCCGGCGGGGAGCTTCACGCCGGCAAGGATCTCGGCGGGCTTGGCGTCATACCAGAAATTGCTGCCCTTCGTCGCGACCTTGTCGGCCACGGCGCGGACGACACCGGCGTCGAGGTAAGGCTTCTTATCCGGGCCGTAGAAGGCGATGATCGGCACGCCCCAGGAGCGCTGGCGGCTGATGCACCAGTCGGGGCGCGACTCCACGGCGCCGCGGATGCGGGCCTCGCCCCAGGCGGGGATCCAGCCCTGGTGCTCGGCGATCTTGGTGATTTCCTTGAGGGCGACCTGGCGGTGGCCGGCCTTGTCGAGGGACACGAACCACTGGTCGACGGCGCGGAAGATGATCGGGGTCTTGGAGCGCCAGCAATGCGGGTAGCTGTGCGGATATTTGGCCTTGGCGAGCAGCGCGCCGGCATCGGCGAGTTTCTTCAGGACTCCGAGATTTGCCGGGGCGGGTTTCTTGGCGGCGAGATCCTCGACCGTCTCGAGGGTGGTGAGGCCGACGAGGTCGGCGGGCACGCGGCCGTCGTCGAGGTATTTGCCGTCGTCGCCGACGGGGCAGTAGATCTCGAGGCCGTATTTGAGGCCGGTCTGGTAATCCTCCGCGCCGTGGCCGGGCGCGGTGTGCACGGCACCGGTGCCGCTGTCGGTCGTGACGTAGTCGGCGAGGACGACGGGCGAGGCGCGGTCGATGAAAGGGTGGCGGGCCTGCAGTTTCTCCAGCTTGGCGCCGGGCAGCGTCATCACGACGGACGGCTGCGGCTCGATCTTCGCGGCGGTGACGACCTGGCCGAGCAGGGCGGAAGCGACGATGAGGCGTTCGGCGCCGGTGTCGGCGACCACGTAGTCCACTTCGGGATGCAGGGCGATCGCGAGGTTGGCGGGGATCGTCCAGGGCGTGGTCGTCCAGATGACGATATAAAGCGGCTTGTCGGTCGGCAGGCCGAATTTCTGGGCCTCGGCCACAGGCACGAGGAACTTCACCCAGATGGCGATGGAGACGTGGTCCTTGTATTCAATCTCCGCCTCGGCGAGCGCGGTCTCGAAGGGGATGGACCAATAGACGGGTTTCTTACTGCGGTAGACGAGACCCTGTTCGACGAACGCGGCGAAGGTGCGGAGGATGTCGGCCTCGAAGACCGGGGCCTTCGTCTTGTATTCGTTCTTCCAGTCGGCGAGGATGCCGACGCGCTTGAACTGGGCGGTCTGCTTGCCGATCCAGCTCTCGGAGAACTCGTCGCACTTGGCGCGCATCTGCGCCGTGGTGAGCGTGAGGTTCTGCTCCTTGATCTCCTTGCTGACCTTCTGCTCGATCGGCAGGCCGTGGCAGTCCCAGCCCGGCACGTAGGGCGTGCGGAAGCCCTGCATCGACTTGTAGCGGTTGACGATGTCCTTGAGCGTCTTGTTCAGCGCGGTGCCGATATGGACGTCGCCGTTGGTGAACGGCGGGCCGTCATGGAGGACAAAGGCGCCCTTGGGGCTGTTGGCGCGTTTCGCCTGGATCTGGTCGTAAAGATCGAGCTTCTCCCAGTGGGCCACCCGGCCCGGTTCGCGCTGGGCCAGACCCGCCCGCATGGGGAAATCTGTCTTGGGAAGCAGGAGGGTGTCTTTGAGTTCGGTCGCCATCGGAAATAAGGGGCCGGAAACTACCCGGCGGAGGGGGGGAGTCAAGTGGCGAGAGGGGTATAATTTCCCTCTGTAGCGACGCTCCTTAAGCGCCGTCCGCCGAACTCCGACCGCCGTTACAGTTTGGCCACGAATTCGCCCGTTTTCCGGGCGACTTCGGCGCCGGATTTGAGGCAATCCGGGAGCGAAATGCCATCGCGGGCGTTGCTGCCGATGAACAACCCCGGGTGCTTGGCCTCGATACGGCTCAGTGGTTCCAGGAAGCGCTCGTGACCGAGATTATATTGGGGGATGGCCTTGGGCCAGAAGGTGTGGTGCGTGAAAACCGGGTCCCCGGTCACCCCGAGCAGGTCGCGGAGGTCCGGCATCACGCGGGCGAGCAGGGGCGCGGTCTCGAGGCGGCCGGTTTCGGGCTGGCGCATGCCGCCGGCGAACACGGTCAACGCCACGTGGCCGGCCGGCGCCCGGCCGGCAAAGAGGGACGACGAGAAGAGCACGCCGAGGACGCTCCGCTGTTCGCGGGCCGGCACCAGCACGCCAAAACCGTCGAGCGGATGGGCCACCTGTTCGCGCTTGAAGCCGAGGAAGAGCGAGCTGACCGGCGGCTGCGGGATGTGGTCGAGCGAGGCCAGGCTGCGCTCGCCGAGCGTGCTGAAGACGAGCGAGGCGAGGCCGGCGGCCGGCAGCGCCAGGACGACGGCGTCGAACTCGGCGGTCTGGACCGAGTCGGCGCGCGTCCAGATGAGTTTCCACGGCTGGCCCGGGATGAGGCTCGTGACGGTCGCGTCGGTCTGCACGGTGCCGGGCGGCAGGGCGGCGGCGAGGGCGCGGGGCAGGGTTTGCAGCCCCTGCCGGAACGAGATGATCGGCACGACCCCGCTCGCCTCGCCGCGGGCCCGGCGCTCGGCGGCCTGGGCGCGGAAGCCGCGCAGCAGCGAGCCGTGCGAGCGCTCGAGTTGCCAGAGGCTGGGGAAGGAGTAGCGGGCGGAGAGTTTTTCCGGATCACCGGCGTAAATGCCGCCCACGAACGGGTTCAGCCCGTAGTCCACGATCTCGCGGCCGAAGTGGGAGGCGACGAAGGCGGCGAGGTTGACGTCGGTGGTGCGCACGCGCGGCCGCGTCAGCAGCTCGGCCAGCACGCGCAGCCGTGCGCCGACGGAGAAAAGGGGCGAGGTCAGCAGGCCGGCGGGGGAGAGAGGCACCATGATGGGCCGGCCGCCGCGGACGATAAAGCGTTTCTTCGCCGCGGGGCTGACGAGCGCCCGTTGTTCGCAGAGGCCGAGCTCGGTGATGAGCGCGGCGACCTCGGGGGTTTCTTGCAGGGAATTCGGGCCGCCCTCGACCAGCCAGCCGTCCCGGGCGAGGGAAATGATGGCGCCGCCGACCTGCGGGGCCTTCTCAAACACCGTGACCCGGTGTCCCGCGCGATGCAGCCGCCAGGCGGCGGTCAGGCCGGTGAGGCCGCCGCCGACGACCGCGATGGACTTGGGCCCGCCGAGCGGCATTTCAGTTTTTCCAACGGGTGACGGTTTCCACAAGGGCCTCGACGCATTCGATTTTGGCCTGCGGCATGATGCCGTGGCCCAGATTGAAGATATGACCGTGGGCGCCGCGCATGGTTTCCAGCAAACGCGTCACCTCGTGCCGGACGATTTCCGGCGTGGTGTTCATCAGCACCGGGTCGAGGTTGCCCTGGAGGGCGATGTTGCCCGGCACGAGCTTGCGGACGACGCCGAGGTCCACGGTCCAGTCCACGCCCAGCACGCTGGCGCCGCTGAAGGCCTGGTCGGTGAACTGGGACGGCGTGCCCTTGGCGTAGAGGATGACGGGGAAACCCTTGGGCAGCGCCGCGATGATGTCGCGGATCCAGCGCAGCGACGCGGCCTCGTAGTCCTGTCCGGCGAGGATGCCGCCCCACGAGTCGAAGATCTGGATGGCATCGGCCCCGGCGCGGATCTGCATCTGGAAATACTCGATGAGCGCGGCGGTGAGCTTCTCCATCAGCGCGTTGAACAACGGCCGGTCGGAATAGAACACGGCCTTGCTGCGCTGGAATTCGTCGGCGCTGCCGCCCTCGAGCATGTAGGTGCCGAGCGTCCATGGCGAACCGCCGAAACCGAGCAGGGCCTTCTCGCCCTTCAGCTCCGCCTTCACGCGCTCGAGCGCCTTGCCGACGTAGTCGAGCCGGGCGGCGACCCCCACGGGATTGAGGCGGTCGAGCTGGGCCTTGTTCTCCAGCTTGAAGTCCATCTCGATGCCGCCGGCGTCGCGGAACTTGTAGCCCTGGCCGAGGGCCTCGGGAATGACGAGGATGTCGGAGAAGATGATCGCCGCATCGAGGGCGAAGCGCCGCAGCGGCTGCAGCGTGACCTCGGCGGCCAGCGCGGGGGTGCGCACCATCTCGAGGAAGGACGATTGCGCCTTGAGCGCGCGGTATTCAGGGAGGTAGCGCCCGGCCTGGCGCATGATCCAGACCGGCGGGCGGTCAAGGGGCTGGCAGGCGGCGGCGGCAAGGAATCGTTCGCGGGAGGTCATGGCGTGTCAGGGGGCGGGCTGGTTGGCAAAGGCGGCGGGGAATCCGGCCGGATCCTGCCGGGGTGGCAGGTTGATCCGTCGTTTGAAGCGCCGTTGGATTTTATTGTCGAGATGCAGGACCGCCAGGGTCAACGCCGCGGTCAGCAGCAGCACGGCATAGACCGTGGCCCCGGCGGGCACAAAATGCCGGAGCGGCGCGTAGAGCGAGATGATCGCGCAATGGCCGAGGTAAACCGGATAGGACCAGGCGCCGATGGCGTTGTCCCAGGCCACGTCCTTCGTCGCGGTGAAGACGGCGGGCAGCGCCAGGCTGAGGAGGGTGTAATAACGCCAGTCCTGGAACTTCAACCATGGCTGGTCGCGGTAGAGCATGATGGTGAGCACCAGCAGGCCGGTCAGGAACCAGCCGGCGGGAACCGCCCACTGACGGAACCAGGACCGGTCCTGGATGAGCGCGAGCAAATGATAGGCCATGACGCCGCTCATGAACAGGGCCCACGAGGCCGGGGCGAAATAATAGAGCCAGGCAGTCCATTGGCCGCCGGTGCCGCGCCAGATCAGGTAGCGGAGCAGAATGGCCGCGGCGAGGAGGGCGAGCTGGTGCAGGCGGCCGAGGCGCAGGATGAAGGGTGCGAGCAGGTAGAAGCCCAGCTCCACGGCCAGGGTCCAGGTGGGCTGGATGGCGATCAGAGTGCCGGGGTCGGCCGCGCCCGGTGGGCGGACATTGGAATAAAGCAGGATGAAATCGGAGCCGAAGATGCCGAGGTTTGCGAGGAGGGCGGCGGCCCGCTGCAGCGGGCTGAATGCCGTGGTCCAGCCGGCCAGCGCACCCAACGGGTAACCCATGAACAGCCAGTAGAGTCCGGCGCAGGCGACGGTCGCGGCGAGCAGCATCCAATAGAGGGGGAAGATCCGCAGGAACCGGTTGTAATAAAAATCGCGCGGCCGGCCGGCGTAGCGGGTCGACAGCACCAGGGCCATGTAGAAGCCGGAGATGATGTAGAAGGATTCGACCGCCATCACGCCGCCGTCGAAAAACTTCACACCCCCGATCGCGCCCAGATGGGCGGCGACCACCGACACGGCCAGGATGATGCGCAGGAGACCCATGGCGGAGGACGGTCAGGCCGGAACGCCAGCCGCCCAGTCGCGGGGCTTGAGGAAGACGTCGTAGAGCCGGGCCTCGGGGGTGCCGGGCTCGGGTTTCCAGTCGTAGCGCCAGGCGACGAGCGGGGGGAGGGACATGAGGATCGACTCGGTGCGGCCGCCGCTCTGCAGGCCGAAGATCGTGCCGCGGTCCTGGACGAGGTTGAACTCGACGTAGCGGCCGCGCCGGTAGAGCTGGAAGTCGCGCTCGCGCTCGCCGAAGGGCGCGGCCTTGCGCTTCTGCACGATGGGCAGGTAGGCCGGCACGAAGGCATCGCCCACGCTGCGGAGAAACCTGAAGGCGTCGATGAAGCCGGGCGCGTTGAAGTCGTCGAAGAAGAGGCCGCCGATGCCGCGCGGCTCGCCGCGGTGCTTGATGAAAAAGTAGTCGTCGCACCACTTTTTGAACCTCGGGTAGAGCTCGGCGCCGTGCGGATCGCAGGCGGCCTTCGCGGTGCGGTGCCAGTGCACGGCGTCCTCCTCGAAGCCATAGTAGGGCGTCAGGTCGAAGCCGCCGCCGAACCACCACACGGCCTGCTCGCCCTCGCCCGCGGTGAAGAGCCGGACGTTGGCGTGGCTGGTCGGCACGTAGGGATTGCGCGGGTGGATGACCAGCGAGACGCCCATGGCATGGAACGGCTTGCCGGCCAGGTCGGGGCGCGACGCCGTGGCGGAGGGGGGGAGGGTTTTGCCCGAGACGTGCGAGAAACCCACGCCAGCCTTCTCAAAGACGGCGCCGTTGGTCAGCACCCGGGAGCGGCCGCCGCCGCCCTCGGGGCGGGACCAGCGGTCCTCCTGGAATTCGCCCCCGTCGTCCTCGCGCGTCAGGGCGCCGCAGATGTCATCCTGCAGGGCGAGCAGGTAGGAGCTGACGGCGTTGAGGTCGGGCGGCATGAGGGAAGACAGGGACGAGATAGTCACAAAGCTACGGAGAAATACACGAAAAAGCTCGGTGCGGGTTGTCCGATAATCGTCGTTTATTGCGTTCCGCGGCGGGCTTATGCCCCTTGACGACTTTGGTAGTGTTCGGGGTCGACAGGGCCCGGAGCCCCGTCTTTTCTCGCCCACCCGCCATGAACTCCGCCGTGCTCACCACCGTCGCCGCCACCGGTTTCACCGTGGCGTTCTTCCATGCGGCGATCCCGACGCACTGGCTGCCGTTCGTGCTGGTGTCGCGGGCGCGGGGCTGGAGCCGGGCGAAGACCCTCGCCGTGGCGGCGCTCGCCGGCTTGGGCCACGTGGCGCTGACCAGCCTGCTCGGGCTCGGCATCGCGTGGTTCGGCTTCCAGCTCGACGAGAAGCTGGGCCGCCTGTTCCCGTGGATCGCGGGCGGGATCCTGCTGGCGATCGGCCTGTATTATTTCTGGCGGCAGTGGCGCGGCGGCGTGGTGCACCACCATGTGCTCGGCGCGCACCACCACCCGAGCGAGCACTGCGGCCACGAGCATGAGCACAGCCACTGGGACGAGGAGCTGAAGGACAGCCAGTTGGTGGAAACCAAGGCCGGTGACTGGGCGGCGATCAGCGGGCTCTTCGTGATGCTGACGCTGTCGCCCTGCGAGGGCTTCCTGCCGGTCTACCTGTCCGGCGTGCAGTTCGGCTGGCGCGGCTTCGTGGTGCTCAGCCTGATCCTCGCGGTGGCGACGCTGGCCGGCATGATGATCTTCACGTGGCTGACGCTGGTCGGGCTCGAGCGGTTTGAGGTGAAGAATTTCGAGCGCTACGAGGCCGGGTTGCTCGGCGCGCTGTTCACGCTGCTGGGCGGGTTGCTGATCGGGCTCGGGCACTGAAGTGGAGCCCGCGCTCCGCGCGGGCTTAACCTGCGCGGAGCGCAGGTTCCACCAGTCAAGGCTCACTCCATCCGGTCGGCCGGTTCGCTGCTCAGGGAGTTCTTCACCACCGTGCCGCCCTTCATGACGAAACCGACCTGCTCCAGCACGGCGACGTCCGTGAGCGGGTCGCCGGGCACGGCGACAATGTCCGCATAATAGCCGGGGGCGAGCTGGCCGACCTTGTCCTTCCAGCCGAGCAGGTCGGCGGCGTGGACGGTGGCGGACTGGATCGCCTGCATGGGCGTCATGCCCCACCTGACCATGTGGAGGAACTGCTTGCCGTTCCAGCCGTGCGGGTAGACGCCGGAGTCGGTGCCGTAGGCGATCTTCGCGCCGGCCTTGACGGCCTTTCGGAAGTTTTCGCGCTGGGTGCGGCCGACGAGGCGCTCCTTTTCCAGGATCTTGTCGGGGTAGCCCATGCGGCCGAACTCGGCCAGGATGTAGTCGTCGTTGTAGATGTCGAAGACCAGCCAGGTGCCGTGTTCCTTGGCGAGGGCGATGCCCTCGTCGTCGATGAAGCTGCAGTGCTCGACGGAGGCGACGCCGGCGCGGATGGCGCGCTTGATGCCCTCGGTGCCGTGGGCGTGGGCGGCGACCTTGCGGCCCCACATGGCGGCCTCGTCCACGGCGGCCTTCATCTCCTCGGGGGAATATTGCGGTGCGCCGACGGACTCCTCCTCGGACAGCACGCCCGCGGTGGCCATGATCTTGATGAGATCGGCGCCCTGCTTGATGTTTTCGCGGACCTTCTTGCGGATCTCATCCACGCCGTCGGCGATGCCGTTGATGTCGCCCTCGAAACGCAGGTAGGGGGACATGCCGTTGAGGTCGGCGTGGCCGCCGGTGGCGCCGAGGCCGGGACCGCTGGCGAGGATGCGCGGTCCGGGGACCTTGCCGGCCTCGATGGCGCGGCGGAGGGCGAAGTCGATGTAGTTGCCGGCGCCGACGTTGCGGATGGTGGTGAAGCCGGCCTCCAGGGTGCGTCGGGCATAGATATGGGCGGTGACCGCCTCGTCGATCGGGCTCTTGCGGAAGATATCCTCGTAGAAATTCTCCGGCTGGCTGGTGACGTGCGTGTGGCAGTCAATGAGCCCCGGCAGCAAGGTGGCGTTGCCTAGGTCGATGACGCGCGCGCTCGTGCCGGCCGGCACCACCTGGGCGAGTTCGGCCACGGCGACGACGGCCTTGACGCGGTCACCCTGGATCACGACCGCCTGGTCGGCGAGGACGCGGCCGGTGAGCGGTTCGACGAGGTGCGCGGCTTTGACGATGACGAGCGGGAGAATCTTGGTTTCAACGGCGGCGGGCGGGGCCGCGAACAGGCCGGCGGTGAGGCCCGCGGTCAGGAGGAGGGCGGGGACATGAGAGAAGCGCATGCCGCCACACTGTGGGCCGCGGCCGGCCAGACAAAGCTAAAGTCACGCGCCGCGCCGGCGGCGGGGCAGAAGGCACTTGCGGGCCGGTGACAAGCGGCTAGCTTCGGTGCAGCCGGTTCAACCCATACCCTTGGAGTTTACCCCATGAAAACCATTGTGCGTCATCTTTCGATCGCGGCTGCCTTGGGAGCGGCTTTTGTCTTTTCCGGTTGCACCACGCAGACGACCAGGGGGCCGCGGGTGGAGCCGGTGGCGGAATTCACCGTGGTGGAGAGTTCCACCGAGAAGGAACTGACCCCGGCGCAGCTCGCCGAGCTGCGGGAGGCGGTCATCAATTACCTGCACAGCCAGGGCCTCAGGAGCGACCAGCTGTATTACGTGAAGGTCAGCTTCCCGCCGGCCAATCCCGGCGACGAGCCGCAGTGGGCGGTCGTGCGCATCGGCAATTTCCCGTCACAGACCTACACGGTGCTCGCCGCCTATCCCGGCCGCGACGACTACTATCCCTACGACTATTATCGTTACGGCTACTATAACCCAGCCTATGCCGGATTCTCGCGATGGGGCTACTACGACCCCTTTGACTACAACTATGGCACCTACTCGCGCCCGGTGCCGCCGCGGGACCGTCCAGATCGCCCCAAACATGACCGGCCCGGGGACAAACCCGACGGGAAACCCAATCATCCGCCTGGCATGCACACACGTTGGGACAGCACGCCGCGCCCGAATCCCGACCAACCGCGCACCCACGCCTATCCGCCGCGCACCGCAAATCCGCCGCGCACCGCAAATCCCGAACGCTGGGCGCGCGAGCGGGCCGACCGTTCGGAACGCGGCAACACCGCGACCCGTGCGCCCGGCGGCAGCTACTCGCATGGTGAGTCACGGCCCTCGCCGCCGCCGTCCTACACGCCGCCGCCGGTCCGCTCCGAGCCTCCGGTCCCGGTTCGCGAGGAGAATCGCTCCAACACCCCGCAGAACGAGCATTGAGCCAGGCCCGTCCGCTGGAGGCTCGCTCAGGGGTGGCCAGTTCTTTTGTCCGGACCCCGCTGGTGGCGTTTTCCGGCCGGCATACGCTTCGGACCCTTGCTGTTCTGGCGTCGCTTTTTCGGTGAGGGCACGACGCCGATCCGCGGATCGCGCTGGCGGGCGAGGGCGACGAGGCGCGCGGCGGTGCGCTCGAAACGGTCGGCGGTTTCCGGCAGGTAAAGCCACTTCGGCAGGATCGGGTGCGGCGTCAGCTCGGGGAACTCCGCCTGCAGCGCGGCGTGGCGTGTGCGATCCGTGCTCACCAGCATTCCGCGCCAAGGCTCCTCGCCCGCGCAGAAACAGCACATCAATTGGCCATCAAGATAGACGGCCTTGGCCCCGAACATGGTGCGGAGCACAAAGCCCGGTTCGGCCTCCAGCGGTTCCCACAACCACTGGTGGCGGTGCACGGGTCTGGCCCGGCCGAGGGATTTTTCAAATTGCGGGCGCATCGGGCCGGTTCAACGGAGATCCAGGAGCAATTTTGCCACCGCCTCGGGCTGCCGCCAGTGGGGGTTGTGGTCGCCTGCCATGATCAGCACCGGCCAGCCGCGGGCCCGGGCGCGCTCGGACGCGGCAAAAAAATCGTCATCCGCCGGTTGCTTGCCCGGCTCGACGGTGAGAATGTAGGTGCCAGGGATTTTGGCCGCCGCGGCCTGGTTCTTCAGGACAATGGGGTCCGTGAAGGTTTTCAGCGGGTGCGGGACGTCGATGGGGAGGGGTTTGCCGGGTTTGACCCACCACGCGGGGATGAAACCATCCTTGGCCAGCTGGCTAAAATCGACCGGGCCGCCCGGTTTGCGCAGTTGCAGCAGGCTCTCGCCATTTTCGGGCAGGGTGGCGTCGAGGTAGACCAGCCGCGCGATGCGCTCGGGGATGCGGTCGGCGACGCCCGTGATGACCATGCCGCCGTAGCTGTGGCCGAGGAGGATCACGTCATGAAGATCCTCGAACAGGATGTAGTTCACGACGTCGTCGATGTGCGTCGCGAGGCCGAGATCGGCGCGGGCGGTGTTGAAATGTTCGCCCAGGCCGCTGAGCGACGGACGGTGGACCTGCCAGCCCTTCGCCCCGAGCAGCGGCGCGATCTTCTTGAAATGCCATCCGCCGGCCCACGCGCCATGGACGGCCACGAGGACGGGCGGTTTTGCCACTGACTCCGCCGCGGGCAGCGTGGCGAAACAGACCAATCCGAACAGCACGAGCAGCAGACGGGTTCTCATGCCGGAGAACTTGCCTGATCGGGCCGCCCGGTCAACCCGGGCGGTGTGACATATCCGCGCCCGCTCCGGCTACTTCGTCTGTTCCAGTGGCAGGGCGTGCAGCTTCAGTTCAGGATTTTTTTCCTGAAAGTAGCGCATGGTCCACTCGTTCGGGAAGAGCACGACGGGGTTCTCGAACTTGTCGGCGCCGAAGCTGACGCCGGTGGCGACGATGAGACGAGACGGATCCTTGAGCAGCGGGTGCGGCTCGACCCAGCGGAGCATTGTCCACGGCGCGGGCGTGAGGCGCGACTCGGCGCCGTATTCGCTCTGGAGGCGCCATTGCACGACCTCGAACTGCAGCGGGCCGACGGCGGCCAGCAGGGTGGCGCCGGACGGCGCGCTCTTGGCGGTGAAGGACTGGACGACGCCCTCCTGCAGGAGCTGCTCGAGGCCGGCGCGGTATTTCTTGGAGTCGCCGGTGTTCGGGTTGGCGATGTAGGTGAAGACCTCGGACGGGAAGCGCGGGATTTCGTCGTAGCAGATCGTGCGGTCCTGCGTGAGGGTGTCGCCGATGCCGAACTCGCTGTGGCCGACGAGGCCGATGACGTCGCCTGGCCAGGCCTCGTCCACCGTCTCGCGCTCGCGGCCGAAGAGCTTGTGGGAGGAGGAGAGGCGGACGGACTTGCCGGTGCGCTGGTGCGTGACGACCATGTCGCGGTCGAACTTGCCCGAGCACACGCGGCAGAACGCGATGCGGTCGCGGTGCTTGGCGTCCATGTTGGCCTGGATCTTGAAGATGAAGCCGGAGAACTTCGGGTCGTCGACCGGCACCACGCGGGCGGTGGTCGGCTGCGGGAAACCCGGGACGGTGATGCTGACGGACTTGCGCGGCGCGGGTGGCACGGAGTCCTTCAGGAAGCCGTCAAGGAGGAGCTGGATGCCGAAGTTGTTCACGGCCGAGCCGAAATAGACGGGCGTCTGCTGGCCGGCCTGGACGGCCTTGAGGTCGAACGGGTGGCCGGCGCCGTCGAGCATCGCGAGCTGGTCCTTCACCTCGTTGAACGTGTAGTCGTCGAGCTTGCCGCGCACGGCGTCGTCATCGAGCGAGGTGACGTTGACCGGGGCCTGGAACTTGCCGCCCGGAACGCGCTCGAAGAGGTGGACTTCCTTGGAGCGGCGGTCGAACACGCCTTTGAAGGACGGGCCGTTGCCGAGGGGCCAGATGACGGGCGACGACTGCAGGCCGAGGACGTTCTCGAGTTCGTCGAGCAGGTCGATCGGGCTGCGCGTGGGCCGGTCGCACTTGTTCATGAACGTGAAGATCGGGACGCCGCGGCGGCGGCAGACCTCGAAGAGCTTGCGGGTCTGCGTCTCGACGCCCTTGGCGGCGTCGATGACCATCAGGGCGGCGTCCACGGCGGTCAGCACGCGGTAGGTGTCCTCGGAGAAGTCCTTGTGGCCGGGGGTGTCGAGCAGGTTGACCGCGCACCCGTGGTAGTCGAACTGGAGGACGGTCGAGCTGATCGAGATGCCGCGCTGTTTCTCGAGCTCCATCCAGTCGGAGGCGGTGGCGCGCTGGTTCTTGCGGTCCTTGACGGCGCCGGCGAGGTGGATGGCGTTGCCGTAGAGCAGGAACTTCTCGGTCAGGGTCGTCTTGCCCGCATCGGGGTGCGAGATGATCGCAAAGGTGCGACGGCGGGCGATTTCCTGGGCGGGGGACATTGAGTGAACGGTGAGCAGTAAGCAGTTAGCTGATGAAAGGCGAGCGGTCAGGAAACGGGGCGGGGGTGCGGGTGGGAAGCCTATTTTGGGCTAAATCAGGGCGGAAACCGGCCGATGGGAGGGGAACGGATAGCTTTCCTTCCGTGCTCCGGCTGGGGGCCGGATTTTTACACTACGGGAATTCCGTAGGGTAGGTTACGTCTCCGGCCGGATGGGAGTGAAAGGGAGGTAAAGCTATAGTCGGACAACCTCCCATACCCATGATCCTCGTCTCCATCCTCCTTGGCTTCGCCGTGCTGGCGCTCGGTCTGCTCACTCTTTTGGACCGCTACGAGACCGCCGTGGACAAATCCCACGCGGACCGTCGGGTCAACAAGGCGCCCAAGCAGATTTATTACGACGCCTTCACCAATCATCCGCCGAGCCCCGGGCCCGGCGATTTCCCGGCCAACAAGGCCATGACTTGAGCCGGCTAAAGTCGCCGTCGAATGTGTCGATTCATCCCCTCATGAGCATCTGGTCCTACCTGAGTCTGGGCATCCTCGGCAGCGTTCACCTGACCGGCCTGCTGGCCTTGATCTGGTGCGCCAAGCGGGCGCCCGAGGGCTATGAGGATGCCGACGGTTTTCATCTCGGCCGCGAGCCCCTGCCGCGTTCCTTTTCCGGCGGAGACCCGGCGGAGAAGGAATGGGAACACGCCGCCTGAGCGGACGCCGGCCGGAGAACGGCCTGATTTTTAGCTTCTAAGCGCCGGGAAACCCCCGGAGAGTCGGGGCATGTCCGCCAGCCTCAAGCTCAAGCCCAATGCCACCTCCCGCGTGCTCACCGGCCACCCGTGGGTGTTTGCCAACGAGTGCGAGGCGCTGCTGCCCGCCGAACACGACGGCGAGGTGGTGGAATGCCGCGACCGCACCGGGCGGTTCCTCGGCACCGGCATCTACAACAGCAAGTCCCAGATCGTCTGGCGGCGGCTGAGCCGGGATCGTGTCACACTCGACGAAGCCTACCTGCGCGCGGCGCTGGAAAGGGCCTTGGCGCGGCGCGCCGGCATGGGCGACTTCAAGCGCCTCGTCTGGTCCGAGTCCGACGACCTGCCGGGCGTGGTGGCCGACCAGTTCGGCGACACGCTGGTCGTGCAGGTCCAGACGCTCGCGATGGAGAAGCGCAGCGCGGTCCTCAGCGACCTGCTGGCGGGCCTGACCGGGGCGAAGGAGATCATTTTCCGCAACGACGCCAACATCCGGAAGCTCGAGGGCCTGCCTGCCGGCGTGCACACGCGCTCGGGCTCGCCGTGGGAGCCGCGCTGGGTGAAGATCGACGGCCTCGACTACTGGCTCGACCTGCAGGGCGGACAGAAGACGGGGTTCTACCTCGACCAGCGCCAGCAGCATGCCGTCGTGGCGAAATACGCCGCGGGCCGGCGCGTGCTTGACGCGTTTTGCAACCAGGGGTCGTTCGCGCTGCATTGCGCCAAGGCCGGGGCGGCCAGCGTGCTCGGGCTCGACAGCGCGTTCGACGCGGTCGGGCAGGCGAAGAAGAACGCCGACCGCAACGGACTGAAAGCGGAGTTCACCGGCGCGAACGTGTTCGACTGGTTCACCGCGCAGCGCGAGGCCGCGCCGGCGTGGGACCTGATCATCCTCGATCCGCCGCCCTTCGCGAAGTCGAAGTCGGCGCTCGCGGGCGCGCTCCGCGGCTACAAGGAGCTCAACCTGCGCGCGATGAAGTCGCTTTCCGCCGGCGGCGTGCTGGCGACCTACACCTGCTCGCACCACATGCAGGATGCGCAGCTGCGCGAGGTGCTGGCCGAGGCCGCGGCGGACGCGAAGAAGCGCGTGCACGTGCTGGAATACTGCCACCAGCCGGCCGACCACCCGGTGCTGGTGACGATGCCGGAGAGCGAATACCTGCGGGGGTATGTTTTGCGGGTGGAGTGATTCCGTAATGTAGGGTCGCCGCTTGTCGGCGGACCTTATCGCGCGCAATTCGCGGCACGGCGACAAGCGCCGGCCCTACATTAATAAAACAATCACCGCTGCTTGGTGGCGTCGTCCAGGTTCCGACGGGTGGTGCGGAGGTTGACGAGTTCCTTCTCGATCATGGCCTTGTCCTCCTCGGTGCGCGGGAACTTGAGGCGCTCGAGCAGGCTGCGCTCGCTTTCCAGCAGGTTCACGCGCGAGGCGGCGACGGCGACCATGTGCGAGGCGGAATTGCCGCCGAAGATGGCGGCCGCGGTCGAGACCTTGTCGCTGTTGAGGGACTTGTCCAGGTCGGTGGATTTCAGCTTCTTCTTCTCGCGGGCGATCTGCTTCTCGACCTTCTTGATCTCGTTGTCGATCTGCTTGATGCGGGCCGAGGTGACCTCGACCTTGGGCAGGGCCAGCACTTCCTTGTCCGCCGGGGTGTTCTCGACGGTTTGGGCGGGTTCCTTGTCGGCGCCGGGCTTCGCGGGTGCGGGCTTGGCGGGTTCAGCGGCCGGCAGTGAGATGACGAGGCTGGCGGCAAGCAGGAGGATCGTGCGACGGAGGCGGATGGCGTGGTTCACGGGACGGAAGGGTGTTGGGTGTTGGGACCGCGGGCAAGGGCAGACGTTCGCCAGCGGCGGCGGTTTCGCCAATAGAAAAGGCCGGACCTTGCGGCCCGGCCTTTCCCGGTGTGTGTGTTGGCGAAGCTTGGTGTCAGGTCGGCTTCGTAGGCTGTGGTGATAGCAATCCGCGTGCCGCGAGCAAGCCTTAGATGCGGCCGCCGTAGATGGCGCTGGCACCCAGTTCTTCCTCGATGCGGAGGAGCTGGTTGTATTTGGCAACCCGGTCGGTGCGCGAGGCGGAGCCGGTCTTGATCTGGCCGGCGTTCGTCGCGACGGCGATATCGGCGATGGTCACGTCCTCCGTCTCGCCCGAGCGGTGCGAGATGATGGTCGTGTATTTGTTCTTCTGCGCGAGCTCGATGGAATCGAGGGTCTCGGTGAGGGAGCCGATCTGGTTGACCTTGACGAGGATCGAGTTGGCGGTGCCGGTGGCGATGCCCTTCTTGAGGAACTCGACGTTGGTGACGAAGAGATCGTCGCCGACGAGCTGCACCTTGTCGCCGATGGCGTCGGTGAGCTTCTTCCAGGTGGCCCAGTCGTTCTCGGCGCAGCCGTCCTCGATCGAGACGATCGGGTATTTGGCGCAGAGGTCCTTGTAGTAGCTGACGAACTGGTCGCCGGTGAAGGAGCGCTTGTCGGATTTCTTGAAGACGTAGGTCTTGGACTCCTTGACGTAGAACTCGGAGGAGGCGACGTCGAGGGCGAGGAAGATGTCCTTGCCGAGCTTGTAGCCGGCGCCCTTCACGGCCTCGGCGATGGCGTCGAGGGCGTCGGTCGTCGAGGCGAGGTTCGGGGCGAAGCCGCCCTCGTCGCCGACGGCGGTCTGGAGGCCCTTGGCCTTGAGGACCTTTTTCAGGGAGTGGAAGACCTCGGCGCCGGCGCGGAGAGCCTCGGCGAAGGTGTCGAAGTTCTTCGGCACGATCATGAATTCCTGGAAGTCGATCGGGGCGTCGGAGTGCGCGCCGCCGTTCATGATGTTCATGAGCGGGACGGGCAGGACCTTGGCGTTCGGGCCGCCGAGGTATTTGTAGAGCGGGACGCCGGACGCGGCGGCGGCGGCCTTGGCGGTGGCGAGGGAGACGCCGAGGATGGCGTTGGCGCCGAGCTTCGACTTGGTGGCGGTGCCGTCGAGCTTGAGCATGGCGCGGTCGACGCCGAGCTGGTCGAAGGCGTCGAAGCCGAGGAGGGCGGGGGCGATCCTGCCCTTGACGTTGGCGACGGCCTTGAGGGTGCCCTTGCCGCCGTAGCGGTTCTTGTCCCCGTCGCGGAGCTCGATGGCCTCGTGCTCGCCGGTGGAGGCGCCCGAGGGCACGGCGGCGCGGCCGAAGGCGCCGCTGGCGAGCTTGACGTCGACCTCGACGGTGGGATTGCCGCGGGAATCGATGATTTCGCGCGCGGTGATGGCGGTGATGGTGGTGTTCATGCGATGAAAGTGGAAGGGACAGGTGAGGCACCTTTCGTGCCAGTGACAATCCGGGGCTGTGTCACAACCGTCCGGAGCGGTCTAGCCGAAAGGCGGCCGGGAAACCCCGAGGCGGTAGAGCAGCTTGTCCAAGGCGCTGGGCGGCTTGGGGATGAACTCCTCGGGCAGCTGGTTGGCGTGCCCGTAGCGGATGGCGGCTCCGATGGGCGTGCCGCCGTTGTAATTGCGGATGAGCAGGGTCGCGCGGTTCAGGAACTCGCGCGGGATGTCCTTGAGGTGCCCCTCGACGGCGGCGGCGTGCAGCGGCGTGTCGCCAAAATCATTGCGGCTGATGAGCAGGTCGACGGTCAGGCGTTCGCGCGGGATCTGGTGGATGTAGCCGGACTCGGCGGCGGCGTGGATGGGCGTGTGGCCGGATTTGCTGGGCAGCACGAGGTTGTCGTGGGTGAGGACCTCGGCCGGGATCTGGTCGAGATGGCCGGCGATGGCGGCGGCGTGGAGGCAGGTGTCGTGGTTCGAGGTCTTGGTGAGCAGGTTCTCCGCCGTGAGCAGGGCGCGCGGCACCTGGTCGAGGTGGCCGTTGAAGACGGCGACGTGCAGCACGGTCTCGCCGCTGATGTTGGCGGTGGTGAGGGTCTCGCGGGTGAGAAAGGGCGCGGGAAAACGGTCGAGCATGCCGTGCTCGGCCGCCTCGTGCAGGAGGGTGTTGCCGGTGTCGGTCTTGGTGAGGACCAGTTCGGTCGTGAGCAGGCCGGCCGGCAGCTGGTCGAGCGATCCGCCGCAGGCCGCCTGATGCAGCGGGGTGTAGCCGCTGTTGGAGCGGACCAGGAGGTTCTCGCGGGTGAGGAACGCCGCCGGGATCTGGCCGAGGTGGCCGTGACGGGCCGCAAGATGGAGCGGGGTGTAACCCGCGTCGTTTTTGCGGAGCAGGTTGTCGTGGGAGAGGATCGCGGCCGGCACTTGGTCGAGGTGGCCGTATTTGGCGGCGATGTGCAGCGGGGTGTTGCCCGAGGCATTCGGCTTGGTCAGGGCGTCGACCGTCAACGCCGCCGGGGGCAGGGTGGAGAGGCTGCCATCCCGGGCGGCAGCGTAGAAATCAGGGTTGTCCATGCCAGTGCCTGCCAAAAAAATACGACGCCTCGGGGCACGCAAACCTAAACCGGGCCATCCGCAAGTCCCCTGCGATTTGGGTTTGCCAAGCCGGGGTCCTAAAGCACCCTCTGAGCTGTGTCGACCGCTCCCACCACTGAACCGACCGCGACCAAGCCCAAGCTGGGCGCGGTGTTGCTGATCGATGACGAAAAACCGCTGATCGAGCTCTTTGCCGAGGCGCTTTCGCCCCATTTCGAGTGCGTGCTGGCCACCAGCACCCGCGAGGCTGGTTACATCCTGCACAAGAAGCCTTTCAAGGTCGTCGTGTGCGACCACCTGATGCCCGGCGGCAACGGCCTGAGCTTCCTGGTCGATGCCCGCGAGGAATATCCGGACATGCAGCGCGTGCTCGTGACCGGCTACATGAAGCCCGAGATGCTGCTGCGCAGCGTGAACGAGGCCGCGCTTTACCGCTACCTGCTCAAGCCGGTGTCCCTGCCCGAGCTGGTCAAGACGGTGATGGAAGCCGCCAAGCTTCACGACCAGACGGTCGCGGCGCGGACGGCCTAATCGTAGCGCCGGCGCAGGTTGCTCGGCAGCAGGCCGAGTTCCTCGCGGTATTTGGCGACAGTGCGGCGGGCGATCTTGAGGCCCTTGGCCTCCAGCAGGCCCACGATTTCCTGGTCGCTCAGCGGCTTGCCCGGGTCCTCGCCGGCGATGATGTCGGCGATCATCTCCTTCACGCTGGTGTTGGCGACCGACTCGCCGGCGTCCGACTGGTAGCCGGAGGTGAAGAAATACTTCATTTCGAAGACGCCGTGCGGGGTCTTGATGTATTTGTTCGCGAGGGCGCGGCTGACGGTCGTCTCGTGCACGCCGATGATGTCGGCGATCTGCGTCATCGTGAGCGGCTTCAGCTTGGAGACGCCCTCGGCGAAGAACTCGCCCTGGTGCTTGATGATCTCGCGGGTGATGCGCTCGATCGTGCGCTGGCGCTGCTCGATGGCGTTGATGATGAACTTGCCCGAGCGCAGCTTCTCGCGGAGATAGTCGCTCTCCTGCTTGCTCAGCCGGCCCTTCGCGATGAGGTCCTTGTAGGTGTTGCTGAGCCGCAGGCGCGGGATGTAGTCATGGTTGAGGATGATCTTCCACTCGCCGCCGTCCTCCTCGACGGTGACGTCAGGCACGACGACGCGGTTGGCGTCGTCGGCGAAACGCCGGCCGGGCGCCGGGTCGAGCGTGCCGATCTCCTCGATGGCCTCCTGGATGACGTCGGGCGCCAGGCCGGTCTTGCGGGCGAGGTCGGGGATGCGGCGGCGGACCAGCAGCTCGAAATGGTCGCGGATGATGCGGGCCGCCACGGATTTCTCGCGGCCCTTCTGCGCGAGCTGGATGAGCAGGCAGTCCGCGAGGGTCTCGGCGCCGATGCCGGCGGGCTCGAAGGTCTTCAGGAGCTTCGCCGCCTCCTGCATGGTCGACAGGGGCAGGTTCGCCAGCAGGGCGAGGTCGGACAGGGTGGATGTGAGGTAGCCGCGGTCGTCGAGGCTGCCGACGAGGAAACGCAGCGCGGTGAGAACTTCCGGCGGGCAGTCGGACTGCTCGGCCTGGCTCATGAGGTGTTCCTGCAGCGAGGTCTCGGTGGTCAGCGAGTCGAAGAAATGCTGGCGGCGCTCATCCTCCTCGCTCGAGGTCTGGCGCACGCCGCCGGCGTCCGAGAGGTGATCCTTCCAGTCCTGGCCGATCTTCTCCAACACCTGGAAATCCTTGGAGAAATCCATCTCCTCGCGCGGGTCGTCCGCGGGCGTGGCGTTGTCGTCGCCGTTGCGGGCCTCCTTCTCGAGGCTGACGTCGTCCATCGGCAGCTCCTCAAGCGTCGGGTTGGACTGCAGTTCCTCCTGGACGGTGGCGCGGAGGTCGAGCGCCGCCACCTGCAGGATCTTGAGCGACTGCCGCATTTGCGGCGCCAGCACGAGCTGCTGCGTCTGCCTCTGGTGGAAGCCTTGGTTGAGTCCGGGGCCGCTCATGGGCGAAAGGGTTTACCTCTGGCTTTCGAGCGTGGACACGCGGGGTAGGGCGGAGGTCGGGACGGCGGGGGTTGAGCCGGATTTGGCGGGAGGGAAGACTTCGGCGAGGTAGACGGCCAGCTTCTCGTTGGTCGGGCCGTAGCGGTCGCTGTAGAGATACATCTCGAGGTCGGTGAGCATCTCGAAGGCGGACTGGTAGCGCTTCTCGCGGTCGCGAGCGGTGGCCTGGTGCAGGATGGTCTCGAGCTTGGGGTCGATGTCGGCGCGCAGCGTGTTGAACTTGGGGATGGGCAGCGTGAGGATGTTGCGGCGGGATTCGACGCGGGTGGCGCCGCGGAAGATGTTTTTGCCGAGCAGGATCTCGGTCAGGACGATGCCGAGCGGGAAGAGGTCGGAGCGGCCGTCGGTGACGGCGTAGCTGGCGCCCTCGGGGGAGAGATACTCGTCCTTGCCCGGGATCACCTTGCCTTCCTCATTATACATCAGGTCCAGGGCCTTCGCGATGCCGAAGTCCGTGAGCTTCACGTCGCCCTCGATGGCGAGCATGACGTTCTTCGGGTTCACGTCGCGGTGGACGATGCCGAGGAGGCGGCCGTCGGCGTCGCGCTTGGTATGGGCGTAGCTGAGGCCGCGGCAGACGCGGGAAGCGATGAAGACGGCCATGTCGACGGGCACCTGCTTGCCCAACTCGAGATGGCGGTCGATGAACTGCTCCAGGTTGACGCCCCGCACGAATTCCATCGTCATGAAATACTGACCGCCGATCTGGCCGAGGTGGTAGGTCTGGACGATGTTGGTGTGGATGAGGTCGGCCACCAGGCGCGCCTCGCCGATGAAATTCTTCTGGAATTCCGGGATGCTGGAATACTCCTCGCGAATGAGCTTGATGGCGACGACCTTGCGGAAGTTGCCCGTGCCCTTCTGCACGGCCTCGTAAACGAGGCCCATGCCGCCCTCGGCAAGCTTGTTGGTCAGCTCGTATTGGAGTTCGTTGAAGATGTGCTTGAGGGCTTGCGTGGCCACGGACCGACAAAAACCGCCGGCTTCATGCGTGGCAAGAACTCATCCGCTAAATTTGCACGGTTCCTGCTATGGGCTTGCGCCGCGGGACGGAAGGGCCGGTTGACAGGCGGGGCGTGTGGCCTAGGTTGCGCGCATGATCACGCTTTCGAACCGCGCCGCCCGCCAGGTGCAGACCATGCGCGCCGCGCAGACCGACCCGACGAAACAGCTGCGCGTCTTCGTGGAGAGCGGCGGTTGCTCGGGCTTCGAATACGGCATGTCCTTCGACGCGCGGAAGGCCGACGACCAGGTGTTCGAGAGCGAGGGCGTGCAGGTGCTGGTCGATCCGACCAGCCTGGCCTACCTCAACGGCTGCAGCATCGACTTTGACGACGGGCTCCACGGCAAGGGATTTGAGATCAAGAACCCGAACGCCCAGAGCACGTGCGGCTGCGGGAAATCGTTTAACTGAGACGCGGCTTGAAATGTAGGGTCGGCGCTTGCGCCGACCTAGCGTGCGAGGTCGCCGCAAGCAGCGACCCTACAAAAAACCTACGCGCGCCTCGTGCAGCGCGACGATGCCGAACGTCATCGGCGTGGCCTGCACCGAGCTGAAGCCCGCACGGATGATTTCGGCCGAGATACCGGCCCGGTCCGGAAACAGCTCGATCGAGCCGCACAGGTATTCGTAGGCCGACTTGTCGCCGGTCACGACGCCGGCGATCACCGGCAGCACGAATTTCAGGTAGGCGTAGTAGAACGGCCGGAACCAGAAAAAGGGTTGGGAGAACTCCAGCACGAACAGCCGCCCGCCCGGCCGGAGCACGCGGCGCATCTCCGACAAGGCCTTGTGCCGGTCGGCCATGTTGCGCAGGCCGAAGGAAATCGTGACCGCGTCGAAGGACCGGTCGGGCAGGGGCAGGGCCATGCCGTCGCCTTGCCGGAACTCGATTTGGGTCCACCGGGGGCTGCCGGAGCGCTTTTTTACAGCTTCATCAAGCATCGGCTGGCAGAAATCCATGCCGGTTATCGGGGTGCCGGGGGGCAGCCCGTCTGCCAAGGCAAAGGCCACGTCCCCGCTGCCCGTGGCGAGATCCAGGACGGCCCCGGGATGGGAGTCGTGGACGACCCGAACCAGACGCTGCCGCCACCAATAATCCACCCCTCCGCTGAGGAGGTGGTTGGCCACGTCATAACGGCCCGCAATACGGGCAAACATGCTGTTTACGGCCTTGGGATCGGGCATGGGTAGGCCCTAGGCTTTGTGCGGCTTTGCGGTTGACGCAAGCACAGGGTAGTGAATTATTTGCGGCTGTAAGAAACAAGACATCCTTAAATTTCAACCCACGCCCCGCCATGTCGACCAACCTGACCAAACGTGAGATCGTCCTGGAAATCTACGAGAAGACCGGCTTCCCGCAGAAGCAAATCCAGGACACGGTGCAAATGACGCTCGATATTGTCATGGATGCACTTGCAGCCGGCCGCAACGTCGAGCTCCGCAACTTCGGCGTGCTCGAAGTTCAGGTTCGCAAGGCCCGTGTGGGCCGCAACCCGAACAAACCCGAAACCGAGGTCGTCATCCCGGAGCGTGCCGTGGTGAAGTTCAAGTCGGGCAAGATTCTCAAGCAGAAGATCAAGCAGCTCAGTCTCGAGAAATTGCGCAGCAACCCGCCGCCTCCGGCCTCGGCCTGAGCGCGCGTCCAGTCGCAGCGAGGCATGGCCGGCTTCCAGTCGCTTCCGGGCTTCCGGGATTTCTATCCGGAGGACTTTTCCCGCCGTCAGCACATCTTCCGTAACTGGCGTTCGGCGGCCACCAGCTTTGGCTTTCAGGAATACGATGCGCCCGTCTTGGAACCGCTTGAACTCTACAAGACCAAGTCAGGCGACGAGATAGAGGCCCAGCTCTTCAGTTTCACCGACAAGGGCGGCCGCGAGGTCTCCCTGCGGCCCGAGATGACGCCGACGGTCTGCCGGATGGTCGGCGAGAAGGCCGGCGCGCTGAAGCGGCCGATCAAGTGGTTCAGCATCGCCGAGTTCTACCGCTACGAGCGCGCCCAGAAGGGCCGGTTGCGCGCGTTTCATCAATTTAACGCCGATATCTTCGGCGAAGCCGGCCCCGAGGCCGAGATCGAGCTTATCGCCCTGCTCATCCAGTGTCTGGCCGGCTTCGGTCTGACCAAGGACGATTTTTATGTGCGGCTGAGCGACCGTGACCTGTGGTTCTTCTACCTGGAGGCGCTGGGCTTCACCGATGCGCAGGCGCGCAGCGTGCTGACGGCGATTGATCGCTACGAGAAGGCCGGTGATGAGGCCTTCAAGGTCTACACCGAGGCGCATGGCGTCATGCCCGCCGACCGGAAGGACAAGGTGCTGGCCTTCCTGAAGATCAAGAGCCTGCCGGAACTCGAAACCGCGCTCGCGGCCTTCAATTCGGAAAAACTCGCCGCCCGTCTCGCCGACTGGCGCAAGGTCTTGGCCGGCGTGTCGGCGATGGGGCTGGCTGATTTCATCGCGGTCGACCTGAGTGTTGTGCGCGGCCTGGCCTACTACACGGGTTTTGTCTTCGAGGCCTTCGACCGGAAGGGCGACCTGCGCGCACTCGCCGGCGGCGGGCGCTACAACGATCTTATCAAGAAACTCGGCTACGCCGACCTGCCGGCGGTGGGCTTCGCCATCGGTGATGTGACCACCGGCCTCTTGATTGAGCAGCGCGGGCTGGCTCCGGCGCACGGGACCGCGCCGCAGGTTTACGTGGTGATCGGCGGCGAGGCGGAGCGCAAGGCGGCCTTCGCCGACATCCAGGCGCTGCGCGCGGCCGGCCTTCGCGTCGAGTATCCCTTCAAGGACCTGGCCTTCGGCAAGCAGTTCAAGGCCGCGTCGGAGTCGGGTGCGCGGATCGCGCTCATCTACGGCGGAGACGAACTCGCCAAGGGCGTGGTGAAGCTCCGCGACCTCGCCGACCGGGCCGAGCGCGAGATTCCGCGCGACCAGGTGGTGACTCTCGTCCGCGACCTGTTTGCAGGGCGGTGAGAGTCTCGTGACATGCCCAAAATGTCCGAACTAGCCCTTAGTGCCGGCCGCATCCTGGTTTTGCTCGGTATCGCCTACGTCCTGCTGGCCGTGGGCGCACATTTCCTCTCGCTCGCGATGATTTTTCCGCGGCCGCCGGTTAAATACGAGCTGGGTCCGGACTACATCCAACTGACGGCCCCCGATGGCGTGAAGATCGCCGCCCGGCACTGGGCGAACCCGAAGGCGAAATACACGCTGCTTTACCTGCACGGCAACTACGAGGATCTCGGCAGCCTCAACGACTACCTGCCGCAGTTCGTGGCCGAGGGTTACGCGGTCTTTGCGATCGATTACCGCCGCTATGGCCGCAGCGAGGGCATCCCGACCGA
Organism: Lacunisphaera sp.; assembly: GCA_041917235.1. Lineage (GTDB taxonomy): Bacteria > Verrucomicrobiota > Verrucomicrobiia > Opitutales > Opitutaceae > Lacunisphaera. Next base: position 126,626 of record JAYRXZ010000007.1, read on the forward strand.
GGCGAACGTCACGGCCGATGCGGCGCTGGCCTATGATTACCTCCGCACCAGTCTCGGGGTGCCGGCGGACCGTATCATCATCTTCGGCTACTCGCTGGGCGGCGGCCCAGGGGTCGAGCTCGCCCGGCAGCGGCCTGCTGCCGGCTTGGTGCTGCAGGGGGCGTTTGTCAGCGCCTATCGGGTCATGACGGTCGTCCCGGTCTTCCCCGGCGACAAGTTTGTGAACCTCGTCAAGATGCCGGAACTGAAGCTGCCGGTGTTCGTCATTCACGGCACGGCGGACAACACGGTGCCGTTCTGGCATGGCGAGAAGCTCTACGCGGCGATCACGGCCCGGAAGCAGAAGCTCTTCGTCGAGGGCGGCCCGCACGCCGGGCTGGGCGATTTCACCGGGCCGCGCTACTGGGACGAGTTCCGGAAGTTCACGGATTCTTTGTAGGGCCGGCGCTTGTCGCCGTGCCTAGGGCCGCCGTCGAGCGGCGACCCTACAGAAGCTATCGTGACGCCCCGTTCACCAGCGGCTGGGTCCACGCGCATTCGACTTCGCCGGCTGCGCTGGCATTCGGCTTTTCCTTCGAGGAAATAATCTTGGCCCGCACATAGATCTCGTCGCCTTTCAGGGTGTAGGCAGCACTGGGGCCTTTCACCTCGGCCAGCACGGCGCCTACATCCTTGCTGTAGCGGCGGTGCGGGAGCGTCTTGCTGTCGGGGCCGGATTCCAGGAGCTGGCTGGCGGGGTCGTAGCCGCGGCGCGTGCCGATGAACTGCGTGGTGTAGGTGACGCCCGGCTCGGCCTGGATTTCCAGCGCCAGGGTCCGGCCCGCGCGGGTGACCTCGGCGAGCGTCACGCCGGAGCTGGCGTAGAAATCGCCGGCCTCCATCGCCCGGATGATCGACTCCGGGGTGAGATGGGTGGCGCGGACCATGATCCAGCCGCGGAACGGGTTGCTTTTGCCGAGGATGAACTGGTCGTAGTCGTGGGCGTCGTCGGAGCCGATGCCATACATCACGTCCATGTTCAATTCGGCCAGGCGGCGCGTGAGGACCACGTCCCAGATTTCATCGGTGCTCAGATGGGTGGCATCGCCGCCATTGCGCACGCGGGGATGTCCGCTGTAGACCTCAAAGAATTGCTCCCCGTGGACCTGCATCAGCTCCTCGGCGGTGATGCCCCAGATGTAATTGGGATGATTGAGATGGATCAGCATGGGCTGGCCGGTCTGCGCCCGCTGCGCGGCGACGGCGTCCACGGCCCGCTGCATTATCTCCAGGGCGTTGTCGGCGGTCACGGGTGCGACCCGGGTGACCGGATTGGTGTGGTTGAGGTGCACGGGACCGCTGCGCTCGGGGGCGGTGGCGGTTTTCGGGCGAGTCCATTTGGACGTGATCTCGGCGCTCGGGATCAGGAGAAACCGGCCGGGTTCCTCGAACAGCGTGCGGTATTCGGCCAGGGGTTTCAGCCGGACCGCCTTTTTGCCGGCGGCCTCGCGTTGCTCGACCCACGCGGGGCCGAAGCGCGCCAGATAATCGGCCAGCACTTTGCCGCCGCCGGGCTGGACCACGACGCCGGCCACGACGGCCGGGGCTTTCAGTTCCAGCCAACGCGTGCCCTCGGCGAGCACGTTGTGGTCGGAGATGGCGAGGAAGTGGTAGCCGGCCGCCTTGTAACGGTCGGCGATCATCTCCGGGTAATCCGTGCCGTCGCTCCACAGCGAATGCGTGTGGAGGTTGCCTTTGAACCAGCGCGGGGTGGCTGAGTCGGCCGCGGCCAGCACGCAGCCAATCAAGCCCGCTGCGATCACAACGAGTTTCTTCATGGGGCTGGGCGGGCGCCGCGCCGGTCAGGCGAGATCGGCGGGACCGAAGGCGCCGGGCAGGAGCGCGTCGATCGAGACGTCGACTTCCTGGCGGCCATCGCAGGTGGAGATCACGCGGGCGGTCGGTCCGAATTCGTAGATGACCTGCCGGCACGCGCCGCAGGGCGCGGTGGCGGTCTTGGTCGGGGTGTAGACGACGACGCAGGCCAGCTTGAGCTTCTTCTCGCCGGCGGCCACGGCGCTGAAAATGGCGGTGCGCTCCGCGCAGTTGGTCAGGCCGTAGGAGGCGTTCTCGACGTTGCAGCCGGAGTAGATTTTGCCCGTCGAGGTGAGGATGGCGGCGCCGACGGTGAACTTGGAGTAGGGGGCGTAGGCCCGGCCGGCCGCGGTCTTGGCGGCGGCCTTGAGCTTCCTGAGTTGGGCGGGGGTGGCCATCAGAGACCGAATTCCTGCTTCACCTCGGCGAACTTCTCAATCGCAAAGGCGAGGTCCTCTCGGCTGTGGGCGGCGGACACCTGCGTGCGGATGCGGGCCATGCCCTGCGGCACGACGGGATAAAAGAAACCGATGACGTAGACGCCCTTCTCCAGCATGCGGGCGGCGACCTTCTGCGACAGCGCGGCGTCGCCGAGCATGACGGGCACGATGGGGTGGGTGCCGGGGCGGATGGTGAGGCCGGCCTTGGTGAGGCCCTCGCGGAAGAACTTCGTGTTGGCCTCGAGCTTGTCGCGCAGCTCCGTCGAGCGACTGAGCATTTCCAGGCACTTGATCGACGCGGCGGCGACGCTCGGGGCGATGGTGTTGGAGAACAGGTAGGGGCGCGAACGCTGGCGAAGGAGGTCAATGATCTCCTTCCGGCCGCTGGTGTAGCCGCCGGTGGCGCCGCCGAGGGCCTTGCCAAGCGTGCCGGTGAAGACGTCCACGCGGCCCATGACGCCGCAGTGCTCGTGCGTGCCGCGGCCGGTCTTGCCCATGAAGCCCACGGAGTGGGAGTCGTCGACCATCACGAGCGCGCCGTATTTATCCGCGAGGTCGCAGATGCCCTGCAGGTTGGCGATGTAGCCGTCCATCGAGAACACGCCGTCGGTGGCGATGAGCTTGAAGCGGGCCTGGGCGGCGTCGGCTTCCCTGAGCTTCGCCTCGAGGTCCTCGAGGTTGTTGTTCTTGTAACGATAGCGCTGGGCCTTGCAGAGGCGGACGCCGTCGATGATCGAGGCGTGGTTCAACTCGTCGGAGATGACGGCGTCCTCGGCGCCGAGCAGCGTCTCGAAGAGGCCGCCGTTGGCGTCGAAGCAGGACGAGTAGAGGATGGTGTCGTCGGTGCCGAGAAACCGGGACATGGCCGCCTCGAGGTCCTTGTGGATCTGCTGCGTGCCGCAGATGAAACGCACCGAGGCCAGGCCGTAGCCCCAGCGGTCGAGCGACTCGCGGGCGGCGGCGATGAGCTCAGGATTGTCGGCGAGTCCGAGATAGTTGTTGGCGCAGAGGTTCAGCACCTGCTGCCCTGAGGCCACGGCGATGTGCGCGGTCTGATGCGTGGTGATGACGCGCTCGCGCTTGTAGAGCCCGGCGGCCTCGATCTCGCCGAGGGTTTTTGTCAGGTGGGCGGTGTAGGCGGGATTCATGAGTTTATTTTAACCACAGAGACACAGAGGCACGGAGAAATTCACTGGGCTCGGCTTTGTGTCTTCGTGTCTTTGTGGCGACTGCTTATTCCCAGTTCAGCACGATCTTGCCGGACTTGCCGGCACCCATGAGCTCGAAGCCTTCCTGGAAATTGTCGACGGGCATGCGGTGCGTGATGACGGGGGTGATGTCCATGCCGCCCTGCACGAGCGCGGTCATCTTATACCAAGTCTCGAACATCTCGCGCCCGTAAATGCCTTTCAGGTGCAGCATCTTGAAGACGATCTTGTTCCAGTCCACCTGGGCCTCGCCCGGATGCACGCCCAGCAGGGCGATGCGGCCGCCCATGATCATGTTGTCGATCATCTGGTTCAGCGCGGCGGAGCTGCCGGACATCTCGAGGCCGACGTCGAAGCCCTCGGTCATGCCGAGTTCCTTGTGCCAGACATCGCTCAGGTTTTCCCGGGCGACGTTCACGGTGCGGGTGGGACCGAATTTCTTCGCGAGCTCGAGGCGGCCGTCGTTGATGTCGGTGATGACGACCTTGCGCGCGCCCGCGTGCCGGGCGACGGCGATGGCCATGCAGCCGATGGGGCCGGCGCCGGTGATGAGCACGTCCTCGCCGACCATGTCGTAGGAAAGGGTGGTGTGCACGGCGTTGCCGAGCGGGTCAAAGCAGGAGACGACGTCGAGGTCCATGCCGGCCGGCACCTTCCAGACGTTGCTCGAGGGGATGGAGACGTAATCGGCGAACGCGCCGTCGCGGTTCACGCCGACGCCGACCGTGTTGGGGCAGAGGTGGCGGCGGCCGGCGAGGCAGTTGCGGCAATGGCCGCAGACGATGTGGCCCTCGCCGGTGACGATCTGGCCCTTGGTGAAGCCGGTGACGCCATTGCCGACGTCCTCGACCGTGCCGACGTATTCATGGCCGATGACGAGCGGCGGCTTGATCGTGCGCGCGGCCCACTTGTCCCACTTGTTGATGTGGACGTCGGTGCCGCAGATGGAGGTCTTCCTGATCTTGATCAGCACATCGTTGACGCCCGGGCGGGGGACGGGGACCTCGGTCATGATGAGCCCGGGGCCGGCGGTGGGCTTGACGATGGCGCGCATGGTGGTGGACATGAAGGGATTGGTTGTCCGCCAACCTAGGCACGTAACCCCCGGAAACAACCCCGAAGGTTTACGCCTTTATGATTAATCAGGCTGCTGTGCCTATCCCAGCCACAGCGTCGCGATGCCGAGGAAGAACCCCATGCTCGCCACGTCGGTCGCGGTGGTCAGGAAGATGCTCGAGGCGGTCGCGGGGTCGAAGCCGAGCTTCTTCAGCGTCAGCGGCACCATCACGCCCGACACGCCGCTGAGGAAGCAGCTGAAGGTCATGGCGAGAAACACGATCGCGCTCAGCTTGAGCGGCGCCTCGGCGGTGTGCTGCCAGGTGGCGTAGAGATACATGCCGGCGCCCGCGGTCAGGCCGACGAGCATGCCGTTGGCGAGCCCGAGGGCGGCCTCCTTGACCAGCGAGAGGTGGCCCTGGCCGGGCTTCAGTTCGCCGAGGGTCATCCCGCGCAGGGCGACGGCCATGGCCTGGCAGCCGGTGTTGCCGGACTGGCCGGCCAGCACGGGGAGGAAGACCGCCAGCACGGTGATGCGGGCGATGGTGTCTTCGAACAAACCGACCACGGCGGCGGCCACAAAGGCCGTCAACAGGTTGAACTGCAGCCAGGGGTGCCGGAACTTGAGGCTCGTCGCGAATGGCGTGGCCGCGCGCTCCTCCTTCTCGACACCCACCATGCTGCCGGCCTGGGCGCTGATCTCGATGGCCTGTTGCTCGAAGATGCGCGAGCCGCGCACGATGCCGACGAGCACGCCGTCGGGGGTGCAGACCGGGTAGGACGGGTAATGCTTGTTCACCGTCAGGCGCATGGCCTCCATCAGGTCCATCTGCGGCTGCAGCGCGAAGGGGGAGCGCAGCATGAAGTCATCGAGCTTGTCCGTCTTCTGGTGCAGCAGCAGGTCGCGCATGGTCACCACGCCGAGCAGCACGCCGGCCGCGTCGGTGATGTAGCCGTAGGTGAAGAGGCGGTTGGTCGCCAGCTCGCGGATCAACTCGGTCGCCTCGCCCACCGTCGTGTGCGGAGGGAAGACCGCGATGGGCGGCTCCATCATGCTGCCGATGCTCTGTTCCGGGTAACTGGCGCTCGGGGCTTCGCGGGATGACATAGGCGTGGAGTCGGGCGGCAGCCTAGGGGGATTCGCTAGCCGGTGTCGAGCGAACGCCACAGATACCAGCTCGCGACCGAGCGGTAGGGTTGCCACCGGCGCGCGTGCTTGATGATCGCCTCCGGGGTCGGGTCCTTGCGCTTGCGGTAGAGCCGTTTGAACCCAAGTCGGATGGCAAAATCCCCCGTCGGCATCACATCGGGCCGGCCCAGGTAGAAAATGAGCAGCATGTGCACGGTCCAAGGCCCGATCCCGCGCACCTCGGTCAGGCGGCTGACGAGTTCCTCGTCGGCCAGGCGGCGGGCGTCCTGCAACGACGGCACGGTGCCCTCGCGGCACTTCAGGGACAGGTCGCGCACGGCAAGCAGCTTGTTGCCGGACAACCCGGCGCCGCGCAGCGCGGCATCCGTGGCCTTCGTCAGCGCCTCGGGGGTCGGGCCGCCGTGCCGGTCCAGCTCGGCCAGCACACGGCCGTGGATCGTGGCCGCGGCCTTGCCGTGCAGCTGCTGGTAGACGATGGAGCGGAGCATCGCCTCGAACAGGCTGTCGGCCGCCTTCATCTCCATGGCAAAGGGGCCGATGCGGTCGATGAGCGCGCCGAGCTCGGCGTCGCTGGCGCGGAGGTGGGTGAGCGCGGCGGCGGGATCGAAATCGTAGCGCGGTTTCATTCCGACAACAACTCCGCGCCCTCGAGCGCGAGCAGGCGGGTCTTGGTGCGGACGCCGCCGGGAGCCGAGAAGCCGGTCATCTTGTCGCCGGCGGACACCACGCGGTGGCAGGGCACGATGAGCGGCCAGGGATTGGTGGCGAGGGCCACGCCGACGGCGCGCGCGGCCTCGTTGCCGAGGGCCATCAATTTGGCGATCTCGCCGTAGCTTTTCTTGTAGCCGGGCCTGATCGCCAGGGCCTGCAGGTAGACCGCCTGCTGGAAATCCGTCACGCGCGACCAGTCGAGCACCGTGCCCGAGAAGTCCTGCAGCTTGCCCTCGAGGTGCTGCTGCACGCGGGCGATCACGCCCTGCACCCAGGCGGGCGGGGGCTCGGTGGCGGGCAGGCTGCGCGCCTTGCGGGCGAGGTGTTGCTCGGTGAGAGCGTCGGTTTCCTCGGGCAGCTGGAAGCCCGTCAGGCCGGTGTCATTCCACGCGATGCCACAGGTGCCGAAGCGGGTGGGGAAGAGCACGTGGGGCATGGCGGAGACTAGGGTGGCGGCAAGCATGACCGCAAGCAGGCAGCGGCGGCCGGGCGAGCCAAGGACGTTAACCGGGCGACTAATTCTCCCCGATGTAGCGGCGGAAGAACTCCTCGTAGCGCACGAGGGTGTCAAGGCGCTGCTTGGGTTCGCCGCTGCGGCTGAGTTCGTGGGTGGCGCGGGGGTAGCGGACGTATTCCACGTCCCGGCCGAGCTGCTTCAGGCTCTTGTAGAGGACCTGGCTCTGGATGACACCGGTGCGGAAATCCACGTCGCCGTGTTGGATGAGCAGCGGGGTCTTGATCTTGTCCACGTAGGTCAGGGGCGACTCGAAGTTGAGCAGGGCGCGCACCTCGGGTTGCCACGGATAACCGCCCCAGTAGAGCGGCACCAGGAACCACGCGTTGCCCTCGCCGTAGAAGGTGGCGAGGTCGTAGACGCCGCGCTGGGCGACGGCGGCCTTGAACCGGTGGTCGTGGCCGACAATCCACGCCGTGAGGTAGCCGCCGTAGGAGCCGCCGGTCAGCACCTGGCGTTTCGCGTCGACGTAGGGCTCCTTGGCGATGAATGACGCCGCGGCGAGCACGTCGCTCGCCGGGCCGACGCCCCAGTCCTTGAAGTTGGCGCGCTGGAAATCCCTGCCGTAGCCGCCCGAGCCGCGCGGGTTGGCGAACAGCACGACATAGCCGCGCGCGGCGTAGAACTGGAACTCGTGCCACATGCTCTGCTCGCCCGGGCCCCACATCGCGGTCGGGCCGCCGTGGATCTGCACGAGCAGCGGGTATTTCTTCGCGGGGTCGAAATTCGCCGGCTTGATCGTCCAGTAATCGACCGTGATGCCGTCAGCCTGCACCAGCCGGTGGCCTTCGTAGGCGCTGAGCTGCTTGTCCTTCAGCCAGGCCGAATTGTGGGTGGTGAGCGGCCGGGCGATCTTGCCGTCGCGCGTGCCGGTGTAGAGTTCCCACGGATTGCCGGGGTTGGTCACGACCTGCACGAGCACGTCCTGGCCGATGGCGTAGTCGCGGATGCCCCATTCGACCTGGTGCGTGAGCTTGTCCGCGCCGGGCTGGTCGGGTGATACGCGGTAGAGTGGGAAGCGGCCGCGGTCGGGGGCGGTGAAAAGGATGAACTTGCCGTCGGGTGACCACTTCAGGCCGCCGGCGCTGCGGTCGAGGTCGGCCGTGAGCACCTTGGGTGTGCCGCCTGCGACAGGCACGACCGCCACCATCACCTGCTCGAAGGTGAACTCGCCGCCAGTCCGCACCGTGTAGGCGATCCACTTGCCATCGGGCGAGGGCAGCGGGCTGTCGTAGTTGGCGCCCGGTTCCTCCAGCAGCACCTTCGCGGCGCCGCTCGCGAGATCGATCGTGTAGAGGCTGCTGAGGCGGTCGCGGTCGGGGTGGGCTTTCGGGTCGCGCGGGCCGGTGCAGACGATGCCCTGGCCGTCGGCCAGCCACTCGGCGCCGGCAAAGCCCTCGTAGCCGAGGTTGATCGCCGCCGGCTCGGCGCCCTCGGCGGCGACGACGGTGTAGAAACGGTTGTAGCTCGGTTCCACATCGAGATCGCCTTCGGCGAGGAAATTGAGGCGGTTCATGACGCGCGGGTTGCCGTCGGCCTCGTTCTTCGCGAGCCAGTCGCGGATTTCCTGGAGGGAACCGTCGGGCTTCGCTTCCACTTTCTTTGCGTCCTTGGCTTTGTCGGCGTCATTAGCCGCCCAATTGGCGGTGTCGTTCCAGACGCGCTTGGGTTTCTCCTGGGTCCAGGCAGGCGCGGATTCCTTCTCCGCCTTTTCGAGCGCGGCCCGCACCTGGGCGTGGGAGAGGGAGGTGGTGAAGAGGATCTTCGTGCCGTCGGGCGACCAGCGTGGGCTGCCGGCGCCGGTGTCGATCTTGGTCAGCGGCATGGCCTCGCCGCCGCTGAGGGACAGGAGGTAAACCTGCGGCTTCTCCTTCTCCACGCTGCGCACGAACGCGATGCGGTCGCCCGATGGCGACCAGACCGGGCTGGAGTTGCGGGCGGAGCCGAAGGTGAGGGGGCGCGGCGGCGTCTGACCGTCGGTGGCGGCGAGCCAGAGCTGGGTCTGATATTGCCAGTCATCCTTCACCCCAGGCTTGGCCTCAATCGAGCGGACGACATAGACGACCCACCGGCCGTCGGGGGACAGGGCGGGGGTCTCGAGTTGCCGGACATTCAGCAGGTCGGCGGCGGTGATAAGGGACTTGGCCGGGGCCTCAGCCTTCGCCGAGCCTACGGCTGACAGGGTCTCCGTGCTGCGGACGGCGGGGGCGAAAGCGAGGCAGAGGGCGGCCAGAAACAGGAGGGGAAGGGGGCGTGGCATGGGAGGGAAATTGAGAGTGAGAGTGAAAGTGGGCGATCCAAAAGCGGTGATGGTGGCGCAGGCTTTGGGCGTCCGGTTCGCGCGCGGCATTAGCTTGGCAAGGCAGGCACTCTCACCTTCACTCCCCACCTCCCAACCATGCCGCAGAATCGCTTCTACAACGCCTTCGACCTGCAGGAGTGGGGCACCGCCCGGAAGACCGACTACCGCAGCCCGTTCCAGATCGACCGCGACCGGATCATCCACGCGCACGCCTTCCGGAAGCTGCAGTCGAAGACGCAGGTGTTCCTCAGCGGCGAATACGACTTCTACCGCACCCGGCTCACGCACACGATGGAGGTCGCCCAGATCGGCCGGTCCATCTGCCACTACCTGCGCAGCCGCGGCGACCCGCTGACCGACGACTTCTACATCGATTCCGACCTGGTCGAGGCCAGCAGCCTGGCGCACGACATGGGGCACCCGCCCTTCGGCCATTCCGGCGAGCGCACGCTGCAGGAGCTGATGAAGCGCCGCGGCGGCTTCGAGGGCAACGCGCAGACGCTGCACCTGCTCTGCGAGACGATCTACCAGAACGAGTCCGGGGTGAAGGGCATGCAGCCCACGCGCGCGCTGCTCGACGGCGTGCTCAAATACAAGAAGCTCTACACCGAGTTCGCCACGCCGCCGCTCAACCACTTCATCTACGACGGCCAGGCGCCGGTGCGCGAGTGGGTCTTCGGCGGCGCCAAGATCCCCGGCGCCCTGATGCGCGGCGACGCGCTCAACGACTTCAAGAGCGTCGAGTGCCAGATCATGGACTGGGCCGACGACGCGGCCTACTCGCTCAACGACATCGTGGACGGCGTGCGCGCGGGTTTCCTCACCGTCGAGCGCGTCGAGCGCTGGGCCGACGGCGAGACGATCGGCGCCGCCGAGCAGCGGCACCTCGACAACCTGTTCGACGCCATCCGCCGCGACCGGCTGGAGAACACGTTCTCCAAGAAGATCGGCGCCTTCATCCAGGCCTGCCGGCTCAAGCCGCGCGACAACTTCATGGCGGAAAAGACGAACCGCTACAAATTCGACCTCGTCATCGACCCGGCGGCGCGCAGCGAGGCGGACTTCTTCAAGAAGATGGCCAACGACATCATCTTCGAGAGCCCGCAGCTCGAGCAGCTGGAATACAAGGCGCGCACGGTCATCAACGCCCTCTACAACGCGATCTGGGAGAACTACGCCGAGCGCAACGAGCGCGTGATCCGCATCCTGCCGGCCAACGTCAGCCGCCTGATCGAGGCCGAGAAGACGCAGGACGGGAAGGCGCGCCGCATCTGCGATTTCCTCGCCGGCCAGACCGACGGCATGGTCGTCCGCACCTACCGGCGCCTGTTCGATCCGGAGTTCGGTTCCTTCCGCGATTTGAGCTGAGCGGTCCCGGGCAGAGATGAAGAGCGCGAGCAGCACCGGGATCTTCCGTCGCACGAATCCGGTCATCGCGGGCGTCGTCTTCCTGGTGGCGGCGGCCGTGTGGCTGAACCTGCCGTCGACGGTCATCGTCTTCAACGACGACTTCGGTTACCTGCGCTCGATCGTCGGAACCTTGCAACACGGCCGGCCTTGGACCGATGACTGGCTGGAGCCGTGGGCGGCGTCGCTTTCGGTGCTGTCGGCCGGATTGTTCAAGGTCACGGGCAGCTTCCGGCTCGCGACCTACGGGCTGCAGGCGCTGCTGGCGGGCGGCATCGTGGGCCTGTCCGCCATGCTGCTGCATCGCCGGCAGGTGCCGGTGGGGCTGGCGGTGGCTTGGAGCTTGGCCGGGCTGACTTTTCCCACGCTGCTGTGGAAGGTTGCCGAATTCGGCGCCGTGCCGCTGTATGTCTTTTGCCTGCTCGCCGCGATCAAGGCGGCCGAGCGCGGAAGGTGGTGCTGTTTCACCGCAGCGTGGTTGGTGGCGCTGGCAAGCCGGCAGAGCGCGTTGCTCTGGCTGGCTTTGCCGGCGGGTATGATGCTCGCCAACCGGGAAGCCGGGTGGGGCCGGACCTTGGGTCGGCTGGCGCTGATCGCGGTCGGCGGCGGCCTGGTTTACTGGGCCATCGGGCAGGGGATGAACCGGACCAACGCGCAGGCAGTGATGCAGCCGGGAATTTTGACACAGGTCGAATGGTCGCGGGGCCTCGGGCATGTCGGTCTCGCGCTCGCGGTGGGCGTCACGGCCATGGGACTCGGCGGTTTTGTCCTGCGCGTGACAACTCCGGCGACGGCGCCTGGCTTCCGACCGGTAGGCCTGGTAATCATGGCGAGCCTGGCCATCGTCGCATTATGGGTGAGCGACGTGCGCCAGTGGATGGGAATGGAGCATGGCATGCTGCAGGGGATGCGCGGCACAGGCTACCTGGCGCTGGTATACGGTCTCGCGCTGGCCGGCTGGTGGTGGGGCGGTTTCCGGGTGCGGATGCCTTATGTGCTGGCGCTGGCGGCCATGGCGGGGCTTTTGGCGCTGCGGAATGCCGTGTGGGACTACTACCTCCTCGATGTCGCGCTGCTGGGCTTTTTCAGTGTCAGTCCCGAAGCAGGTGAACCGGCGAACCGGCCCGGGCTGCGGTGGGCCGGGTGGCTCGCACTGGTGGGCATCTTTGCGTTCCACCAGTCGTTCGTGGTGACGACGAGGCACATGCTCGCCGATAATCACGGCCTGGTCCGGCTGCACGAGCAGGCGCTGCGCGCGGGCCGGCTGGCGCCGTCCGAACTGGAGCTCGCGCCTTTCGGTTACCGCGGTTGGAATCTGTATCCTCATTCCATCCAGCACGAGGGACGCGGGCGCTACATCGCGGACTTCGAGAAATATGTCAGTGGTCCGGTTCTGCGGCTGCACGTCGACAACGCGCTCGAGCCGGAGCCCACGCTGGCCAACGGCAAGCTGGCGGCCGGCGAGACCCTGCTGGGGTCGGAGATTCTGCCGAGAAGCTGGTTTCAATCCGGCCGCTACAACCTGATCCGCACCGGCGCAATCGTCGCCGCCCCGGAATGGTCCCTCAACGCTTACACGCGGCCGGTTTTCCCCCTGACCGACGCCGAGTGGCGCGAACTGGTTGGCAAGTGACCGCGACGGCCGGCCCTGACTGAAAAATCCGGCTTGCGGCGGGATGTGGTATCGTTTTGATACTGGCATGCCCAGAAAGCTCCGCGAACTGATGGCCGACCTGGAGAAGGCCGGCTTCATCGACCGGGGTGGGAAGGGCAGTCACCGCAATTACATCCATCCGCGCGGCTTCCGCGTCACGCTGTCCGGCCAGGCCGGCGCCGACGCGCTCCATTACCAGGAAAAGGAAGTCCGCCGGAAAATCGCACTCACCCGCTTATGAAAACCAGGGCCAAAAACACCGGATCCCCCGCGACGCTCGCGCGGCGCTACCTCAAGCTTGTGGAATGGTCGGAGAAAGACGGATGCTTTGTCGGCAGCGCGCCGCCGATCATCGGGCCCTGCTGCCATGGGGCCACCGAGGCCGAGGTCATGGCGCAGCTCACGCCGATCGTGGAGGAATGGATCGAGGTCATGCTGAAGGACGGACATCCGCTACCCGCCGGCACCGCCGGCAAGAAATACAGCGGACAGTTCGTCGTCCGCGTCGCCCCGGAACTCCACAAGAAGGCCTCACTCAAGGCGCTGGCTCGCGGTGAGAGCCTCAATCAATTCGTGGCGGCGGCGTTGGCCGAGGTTTGAAGTTTCCCCGGGTAAGCCCGCCGCATCTGCGATTTCCTCGCCGGCCAGACCAGTGGCATTTCAACAGTATCTACCGGCGGTTGTTTGATCCGGAGTTTGGGTCGTTCCGGGATCTGAGCTAATGATTGCGCTTTGGTGAACCTGCTGGAGCGCTCGGAGATAGCGCTCCAAATTCATAACCAGCGGCTTTGAGGTCAGGAATTAAATTGTCCAAAACTGTGGCAGTTCTGGCTCCGCGCTCGGCACCGTCATGCATGATTAAAATGCCTCCAGGAATCGCGAGCCAGCGATTGAGGAAGCCCAGTAGCCATCGGTTTTCTAACCAGTGGTCCAACGGGAAAATGGTTCCTAGCACAGGTGTGTAACCTTTGCTTCTGGCGTAGGCCAACTGGCGGGCGTTCCCAAAGTCCGAGGGAGGACGGAAAAGAAAGGTCGGAGCGACCTCTTGTAACTTACCGTCCGTCATATCGAAATCCGCTTTGAAATCGTCCCAAGACAGTTTCGAACAGGCCGTTGTTGTTCTCATGTGATGACCCAATTGATGACCGGCTTTCACTATTCTCTCCAAATCGTCGCGCGTTTTGACACGTCCAGAGATAATGAAAAACGTGGCTGAAACCTTATGCTTCGCCAGAACAGCCAACAGCGCGTCAGTCGCAGTAGTCGGAGCATCATCAATGGTGAGATAGATAACTTTCCGAGATGCATCGCCCCGGAATGAAATGCCGGGCTGAAACCATTTCAGAAAACTTGGAAGCAAGTAAGGCGTTCCGGCGTAGATGAACAAAGCCAGGAAGCCGAAGATGGCTGTAATCCTAATGATCTTACGCACAAATAATTCTGCTCAATCCACACCCTGATTCGCATTGAATGCCCTTGAGCGCAGCGGCGCGTGGCGGATGAGGTCGGCGTTGGGGAGGCCGCGGACGGCGTCGGCGGTGGGCGGGGCGTATTCGAGGCGGAAGCTGGCGGACCACGCGTCCTGTTGCGGTATCTGCTGGAGCGGGATCGGCTCCGAGCCGGCCTTGTCGGTGTCGGTGATCCACCACTCGGGCTGCGTGAGGTCGAGGTGGACTGCGTGCTTGGCGCCGGGCTTGAGGACGAGGATGTCGGCGGCCGTCGGTCCGGCCACGCGGATCGTATCGCGACCGGACCAGCGGTAATGCACGGCCTGGAAGCGGTGGTTGGGCACGAGGTTGAACGACCGCCCGTTGGGCAGGTTCACGATGGCGATGTCCTTGTCGCCGTAATTGTGGAGCGTGACGGTCATCCCCGTCAGTCGCGGCTGCTGCCAGGTCTGGCCGGGTTCGCGCGGACGCTCCGGCGGGCGGTCGATGGCAAAGGTCAGGCCCAGCGGTTCCCACGCCGTGTCCTTGAGGACGGCGGTGCCCGCGGAGCCGACGGCGACGGTGACGTTCATCGGCGCGCCGGCGCGCTCGAAGCCCTGCTTTTCCGTGCGCTGGGCGGCCGCCTTGCTCATGAAATGGGCCTCGATGCCGTAGCGCACCTGAACGCCGGCCGGGCTGACGCTCTCGACGCGGCCGCGGAGGAAAGGGCCGCTGGCCGGCGGCGTCTCGCCGAGGGACACGAGTTCGGCGATGCCGTAGGGGTTCACCTTCACGGCGGCGTAGACCACGCGGTCGCGCACGCCGCGGTTGGCGTAATAATCGCCCGACTTGATCCACTTCTGCACCTCGTCCTGGCAGAGCGCGGCCGGCACGAAGCTGACCTCGTAGTGGAGGCGCACGTAGGCGCCGCGCATCGGGTCGTTGGGGTCTACCGGCGCCGTGCGCAGCACGAGCGGCGCGCCGGCGCGCAGGATCCATTCGCGCTGGCCGGCCATGAAGGCCAGCACCAGCACCTGCAGGGCGGCGACAGCGAGGGCGAGCCGGGCCTTCATTGGTCACCTCCCGCGGCCTGGCGGACCTTCCGGTAATAGAGAGCCTCGGCGAGGAAAATGCCACCGAGGACGATGAAGGCCAGACCGCGCGAGGCCAGGCTCTGGAACAGGTCGAAGTAGCGGGCGAGGACGACTGCGCCCAGCAGCAGCGAGCCCAGCACGGTTGTCCCCAGCCGGCTTTCCTGGCAGCCGCGCCACATCCACATGATGGCGACGCCAAGCAGCATCAGGTTGAACGACCAGGAAATGAACAGCTGCCACCCCTGGGCGCCGAGGGCGGCGATGCCGAAGCAGTAGGCGAGCGCGATGGGCAGCAGCCACTCCTCGCGGTGGATCTCCAGTTCGCGCTGTAGGAGGCTGCGGCGCATAATCCAACCCCAGCCGGCAAGGCCGAGGATGAAGAGTCCCCAACCGAAGGAGTAGGCGATGCCGAGGTTGGAACCTTGGGAATGACGGCCCCAGTCGAGCAGGTCGTCAGCCGCCTCGCGGAAGGAGAGCAGGTAGGCGCAGACGAAGAAGGCGCCGAAGCCGAAGAACGACAGGACCGTCGGCGCGCCGCCATAATCCGGCCGGTCGGCCGCGGTCAGCCGCGACGCGGCGACCAGCAGCACGGCCCACGCGAGGGTGGCCGTAAAGGCCAGCGGGGCGCCGCCCCATTGGACGACGTTGACCGCCAGCAGGAGCTGGATGACGGCGAGGGTGGCGGCCAGCAGGAGGGCGGATCGCTCCCGCCAGGCCAGCGGCAGCAGTCCGCCGGCGACGAGCAGCACGGCCCAGAACTGGGGGGAGCGGAAATCGAGGGCCTCGACGCAACCCCAGATGGCGAGGAGGATGACGGCCAGCAGGCCGTTGGCGGTGGAGCGGATGGCCCAGGCCATGGCAAGGGCGCCCAGCGCCCAGAAGAGGAAGCCGTTGGGGTAATGCTCGTCGATGTTGTAGATCTGCGCGACGAGCCAGATGCCGGCGCCGTAGAACATGGTGCCCAGCGCGGCGAGCGCCTCGCCGAGCTTCGGCTGCCAGCCTTCCCTGGCGAGGAGGCGGGCGCCCGCCAGATGGGCGCCGATGACGGCGCCGAAGACCAGCGCGAGTTTCCCGAATTTCGGGATCTCGTCCCAATTGTAGGCGAAGAGCAGGATGACCCCGAGGCCGATGACGATGGCACCGGCGGTGGCGAAGACGAGGAGGCCCCAGGGCACGGACCCGGCGGCGGGCGGGGTGGGCGGCTGGTCATAGCGCCGGCGGATCAGGTCGGCCTGTTCCGACGACACGAGACCCTCCGCCTTCCAGCGGTCGATCTCGCCCAGCAGCCAGCGGATGTTTTTGTCCATGATTGCGACGGCCCGTCGTGAGTGACTCAAGCCGCGGGGCGCGCGGGCGGCAATCTTTTAGGCAGGGCGAGGCGTCCCGACGAGCCGTCATCGCACCAAGCTATGGCGCCCAAGGCGCGGCTCATCCGAGGATTCTCCCGGCCAACCAACCCGTCCGGAGGCCGGGTTCCACCTGGTCGGAGCGGAGTCCGCGCCCTACCTCGGGGCAGGAACAACCGCCAAGCGATCAAGGCCGGGCAGTTTTTTCAGCTCGGCGGCCACGATCTCCGCGTTGAGGTCGGCGCCGGCCTTGCTGGTGTGCAGGCTGGCGTCGCCGAAGAGCGGGTTGACCGCGGCCTCACCGAGAGCCTCGTAGCGGGTGGCGACCAGGTCGTTGACGTCGATGAAGGCGACGCCCTCCTGTTCGGCGACCTGCCGGGCCCAGCCGCCGTAACCGTCGGGTGCGCTGCGGACGATGCGGCCGTCCTTCCAGGTCTTGCGCGGGGTGGGCGAGCACACGATCGGGGTCGCGCCGGCGGCCTTCGCCTCGCGGACATAGTTGCGGATATACCAGCCGTAGCTGTGCACGACCTCGGGCTGCTTCGTGAGGAGGTTGTCGATGGCCTCGGTCTCTTCGCCAATGCCCTTGATGGTGCCGCGGGCGCGCGAGGTGTCGTTCAGCGGCGCGGAGTCATTGTGTCCGAGCTGGATCACGACGAAGTCGCCCGGCTTGATGAGGGTGAGCGCGCGCGACCAGTGGCCCTGCGTCAGGAAGGTTCGGCTGCTGAGCCCGCCGACGGCGCGGTTGACGATGTTGACCATCGCGGGGTCGAAGAAGCGGCCCAGCGAGTCGCCCCAGCCCCACTGACCGCCTTCGCCGTCGCCGCGGCCGTTGCGGACGAGGGAGTCGCCGATGAGGACGATGGACGGCAGACCGGGGTCGGAGGGCTCGGGCAGGTTGAGCCAGCCGATTCGGTCGGCCTCGACGGCCTCGCCCTTGGCCGAGAGCAGCCCGGTGAGGGCGGGCGGGCGGAGTCCTTTCAGGCCGGCGACCACGAGCGACGCGTTCAGGTCGGCCCCGGCGGTGTTGGTGTGCGTGTGGTCGTTGCCGAAGAGATCCTTCACCTTG
Organism: Lacunisphaera sp.; assembly: GCA_041917235.1. Classification (GTDB taxonomy): domain Bacteria; phylum Verrucomicrobiota; class Verrucomicrobiia; order Opitutales; family Opitutaceae; genus Lacunisphaera. The sequence goes on from JAYRXZ010000007.1 coordinate 143,858, forward strand.
GTTTCGCCCAGCGTCTGGTATTGGTCGGCGATGAGGCGGGTGAGGTCGATGAACGGGATGCCGGCGTTACGGGCGAGTTCGCGGTCCCACGCGCGGTAGCGGCCCGAGCCGCGCTCGACCTTGCCGTCCTTCCAGAGGTTGCGGACGGTGAGTGACAGGATGATGGGCGAGGCGCCCTTCGCCTTCACGTCGGCGATCATCTTCCGGACATACCAGCCGAAGGTGTGGACGGTCTCGGGCTTGCCGGTGATGATGTTGACGATGTCCTGCGTCTCGTCACCGAGACCGGGGAGGGAGCCGCGGGAGCGGCGGCGGTCCGGCGGCACGGCAGCGTCCTCGTTGACCGGGCTCCCGTCATTGTGGCCGAACTGGATGAGGACGGTGTCGCCGGCTTTGAGTTGCGCCAGCAGCTGGTCCCACAGGCCCTCGCTGATGAAGGTGCGGCTGCTGCGGCCGCCGCGCGCGAGGTTGACGACATTGACCTTGGCCGGGTCGAAGTAGTTGGCGAAGGGCACGCCCCAGCCTTGGGTCGGGTTGCCGTTGTTCCTCGCCGCGGTGGAATCGCTGGCGATGAAGATGGTCGGGAGGGCCGGATTAATCCCGGCGACGGTGGCAGCAGGATTAACGGCAAGATCGGGCGCCAAATTCTGGGCGAGAGCGGCAACGGGCAGAAGCAGCACGAGGAGTTGAGAGAAGAAGCGCATGGGTGAGGTTATTTGGCTTTGGCGAGCTCGACGGCATAGACGTGGGTGACGTGCCTGCCGTCGACCTGCGGGCTGTGGAAGTTGCCGCTGAAAATGATCCATTTGCCGTCCGGTGTGAAGGTCAGGTTCGGCTCCACGCCGGTGGTCTTGCTGTAGTTGTGCTTCGCCATGCTGGCGAGGCGCTCGGACTTGAGGAAGCCGGTGTCGATCAGGTCGCGTTGGTCGCGGAAAGAATTGCCCTTCACCATGACGGGGCGGAAGAGGTAGATCCACTGGCCTTGGGCCGGCGGGTCGATGGTCTCGCCGTCGGGGCCGCGGGCGGCGACGCTGCCGGGGTAGCCGCCGTCGCCGGCGAAGAACTTCCCGTCGGGCGAGATGTTGTAATGCACGGACCATTCCTCGCGCTTGAGATTATACCAGGTGCGGCGGCCGGTCTCGAGGTTCACGCCCGCGAGCCAGAACACCGTGCTGCGCGGCGTCTGCAGGTCATACCAGACGGTCTTGCCGTCGTGGCTGAAGAACTCGTGGCCCTGGATCTCCATGTTCATCGTGCGGTCATGGAGCAGGCGGGCGGGTTGGCCGTCGTCGGCGCGGACGGTCCAGGTGCGGTCGTTGAAATGCCACGGGCCCTCGTGGCAGAAGAGGATCTGGTTCGGATCGGTGGGCGAGCACTGGAGGTGGTTGGTCCAGTCGTTCTCGCGGTGGATGACTTTGAACTCACCTGATTTCACGTTGATCGTGAAGATCATCTTGGGGGTGCCGCGGGCCCAGTTCTCCTCGAGGCTGCCGCCCATGCCGTCTGGGGGCGGCGTGCGCGGGATGGTTTTGCCGTCAGGGTCCGGGCCGATACCGACGAGGAGGGACTCGTCGCAGTTGAGCGCGAACTGCCCGCCGGCGGCCTGGGCGGGGAGTTTGACGACCTCGCGCACGGCCTTGGTGTCGAGGTGCACTGCCATCAGGGCGCGTTTCTCGCGGTCCACATAATAGGCCTCGCGGGTGCGCCAGGCCGTGGCGATCGGACTGGCCTTGGGCAGGACGACCTCGACCTTGGGCGGCGAGACGCCGAGGGTGCTGAGGTCGACGGTCGCGATGCCGCCGCCGGCGCGGATGACGAGCTTGTCGCCCTCGGGCGTGTAGCCGCGCTGGTGAAAATACAGGCTCGTGCCGCCGGTGTCGGGCGAGAGGCGGATGATGCGATGCCCGGTGTCGGGATCGATCCAGTCGGAAGGCAGGGCGGGTGCCTCCGCCGCGCGCACCATCGGGGCGAGCAGGAGCAGCAGGCCGGCAAGGCGCGGCAGGGAATTCATGGCAGGGGTGGGGGCATCAACCAGTGGGGGAGCTGGAGGTGACGACGCGGGGTGTCGGAACAGGTTACGCGCGGCCCGGGCTTAGGGAGGGGCGGAAAATACTGACAGTATGAATTCCCCGGTGGCGGGGACCGTCACCGCGGCGCACCCAGCTGGCGGAGGTTGTTTTCCGCGAGGGTGGCCAGGTCGGCGCGGCCGTGCCGGCGGGCGAGCTCGGCCACCCGTTCGAACCACGCGAACGCCCGGTCGCGCTCCTGACGGGCCTGGTAGAGCTGGCCGAGCTTGAGGCCCACGGCGAGGTAGGTCTGCACGGCGGCGGGCGAGGACAGGGTATCGGCCTGCAACTCGGCATAGAGCTCGTATTGTCCGATGGCGCGGGGCAGGTCGCCGCCCTCCTCCAGGGCCTTGGCCAGGTAGAGGTGCAGGCCGGTGTCGTGCGGCGCCAGCTTGAGGGCGGCCTCGAAGCGCTCGCGGGACTTAACCGGGTCGCCGCGCTGGCTGGCGAGCAGGCCGCTGTTGACCAGGGTGACGAGGTCCGGCCGGAACAGCGTGGCCATGCGGTCGTAGTGGGCGAGGGCGGCGGAGGTGTCGCCGGAGCGGTAAAGCAGTTCGCCGAGGAGGTGTTGCGCCGGGGCGTTGCGGGGATTGATGGCGATGGCGCGGCGCAGCTCCGCGATGGCTTCGGCCGGCCGGCCGGCGGCCGCGAGGGTCTCGGCGCGCTGAAAGTAGACGCGGGTGTCCTGCGGGTTGATCAGCTGCGCCACGGCGAAGGCGGGCTGGCCGGAAGTCCGCAGGGTCAGCCAGAACTGCGTCTGGTCGAGCAGGGCGAGGCCGACGAGCCCGGCACCCAGGGCATAACGCAGCCACCGGGCGGCGGCCGTGGGCCCGAAGAGCCAGCCGAGGTGGGAGGTGCCGGCGCCTTGCGCCGCGTGGTGCGGCTCGTCGGCGGGCGGGTTGCGGCCGAGCAGCAGGCGGGCGATGCGGCCGTCGCGCAGCCGCCAGATGGCGCCGTCGAGGATGAAGTGGTGCAGGTTCACCAGCGCCGTGAAGATGAAGAAACTCTCGAAGAGATCATGGCCGAAGACGCGGCTGGCCAGCCACGGCCCGGGCACGAAGAGCGCGATGCCGCCGAGCAGGAGGATGAGGTAATATTGCCCGAACCGGAAGCGCGGCGCGGGGCCCGCCGCGGCCGGGCCCGCGGCCTCGTCCTCGCGGCGCGCATAGTAAGTCGTGATCCAGAGGTATTGCGCGCCGTGCATGAACGCG
>JAYRXZ010000008.1:0-110630 GCA_041917235.1 Lacunisphaera sp.
GTCAGGAGACCGGCCCTCCAGAGGAAGGAACCTGCACGGGGGGGGTTATCTTTTTGCGTGACGTGAACATGCGCGACAGCCGCACCATACGGAAGGGGAAAGGAAGCGCGCACCGGTCGCCCGGTGGGCGCCCTACCCTGTGTTACCCAATAGTCTGTAGGGTCGCCGCTTGCGGCGACCTCGAGGTCGGCGCAAGCGCCGACCCTACATTGGAAAACACGGAAGGCATGGTCAGAACGCGATCTCGTAGGAGAGGCGGGCCGTGATCGGCGGGTTGTAGATCAACCCGTAGAGCTTCCGGTCGTTGAGGACGTTGTAGACGTTGAGCTGGAGCGACTGCTCGTAGCCGTGGCTCTTCCACTCGCGGCGCACGAAGCCGTTCACCGTGACCTGCGCCGGCATGTAGAGCACGATGACCTTGCCGGTCGAGTCGGTCTGGACCTGGCCGCTGCCGTGCGTGACGCCGGAGAAGTAGGCGCGCTTCGAGGCGTAGTCGCCGCCGAGACCGACGGTCCAGCCCTTGAGGTCGTGCTTGAACTTGTAGTTGGCGAAGAGCGTGACGCGGTTCTTCGGCGTGTCGTCGCCCGGGAAGACGCCGGTGTTGGTGCGCGTCGAGGTGTCGGTCGGGTCCGTGTAGGCCTCGGCGAGCGTCTGGCCCTTGAGGCCGAAGCCGCCGTTCGGGAAATACCACGTGGCCCACTTGTCCTGGGGATACGGGTATTTGATCCACTGGCCCTTGTTGGTCAGCTGGACGGAGGTGTTGATCGAGGCGGAGAGGACGATCTGCAGCTGGTCGTTCGGGGTGAACATCAGGGTGCCGTCCCAGCCCTCGGCCTCGGAGACGGACGGGATGGCGGCCTGCTGCGGGCCGTTCTGGAAGGCGGCGTCATCGAGCGTGGCGTTGTTGATGCCCGGGTCGTTGATGTCGTTGCCGTAGTAGGGCCAACCGGCCCAGCCGGGAGCGGCGGCGGCGAAGAAAGCGTTCATCCACGCGGCGCCGGTCGGCGTGCTGGCATTCAGGTAGATGCTCTGCGGGGTGGCCTGCTGGCCGTTGATGGGCGACGTGAGGGTCACGGCGCCCGCGGCGACGGCGGCGCTCCAGGCCGCCTGCTGCGCGGCGTTCGGCGTGTAGGTCTGGCCGTTGGAGACAAAGCCGGGGAACGGCTGGAAGCCCGTGCCGTTGGCGTCGCCAAGGTTGTAGATGATCGGCTTGTTCGGGTCGAAGCGCGGCTTGCCGAGCGGGGCCGGCGTGGAGAAGCCGGAGGCGAGCCAGGCATTCTTGGTGATCTTGTAGCGGCTGATGGAGCCGGAGATCTTCCCGTCCTTGAAGTCGAACTTCACGCCGAACTCCTTGCTCTTCGCCGTGTCGGCGCCCACGGGCGCGCCGGTGAGGGCCTCGTGCAGGCCGCCGAAGTTCGGCTGGAAGCCGTCGGCCTCCAGCGCGAAGGCCGACAGGCTCTTGGTGATCTTGACCATCACGCCCATCTGCTTGGACGTGACCTTGGTCTGCTTGGCGACGCTCGTGGTGGTCGTGGGCACGCCGGCGGACGTGACATTGGTGTTGGTGGACCAGTTGTCGGAGGTGTCCTTGCGGATGCCGGTCATCAGGATGATGCGGTCCTCGAGGCCCCAGAGGCGGCCGAACTTGGCAAAATTATTGATATAAAAGGCCTTGTTCCAGCCCTTGTTGATGTTGCCGCGGTTGTTCTGGTAGAGGCCGGGCGCGGGCGACCCGTCGCCCTGCGTGGCGAAGCGGATCGGCGAGAGGTCGAGCGGGCCCTTGAAGCTGTAGAGACCGGGCAGGGTCATCCAGTTGTCCGACTGGATCTTGTTGTAGAGCTCGGAGTAGCCGGCGAGCACCTGGTCCTCGAGGCGGAACCACTTGTCCTCGAAGAGCGTCTTGCGGGCGGTAAGCTCGACGCGCACCTGGTCGCGGATGGTCTCGGCGTTGTATTGGTTCCAGGCGTAGCGGACGACCTCGTTGTTGAAGGTGCCGTATTGGAGGTTGCCGTTGGAGGGCGTGACGCCGTCGAGGCCGTTGTCGAGCGAGGTCAGGACGATCGTCTGCGAGAGGTTGTAGCCGGGGTTGCCGACGGAGACCTGCTGGATGCCGCCGTTGGCGTCCTGGGTGTTGACCGTGTATTTGGTCGTGTTGAAGCCGACGAGGAAATCGGTCGCGGGGAGCCACTTCGATTCCTTGAGCAGCTGCTGCGTGAAGATGAGCTCGATGTTGGACTGCTCCTGGTTGTTGAAGGTGTCGGGTCCGCCGAGGTTCCAGGTGCGCTTGTCGGCGCCCGGGGGCCAGTAGAAGCCGGTGGCCTCGAGCTGGTCGTTGTTGATCGGGGTGGCGCCGGTGCCCTGCGCGGCGCGGAGGGCGCGGAAGCCGTAGCCGTTGGCCTTGGACTTGGTGTATTCGGTCTCGAGGAGGAGCTCGGTGGTCTTGGTCGGCTTCCACAGGAGGGACGGCGCGAGGAAGGTGTGCGAGTTCGACTGGTGGTCGATGTGCGTCTCCGCGTCCTCCCACGCGCCGATCAGGCGGTAGGCGATGCCGGTGCCGTTGGCCGCCTCGCCGAGGGGACCGGTGACGTCGAGCGAGGCGCGCTTGAAGTCATACATGCCATACTGGAGCGAGGCGCGGCCCTGCTGGCGGTAGAGCGGGCGCTTGGTGAGGTAGTCCACCACGCCGCCGAAGTTGCCGGTGCCGTAGAGGAGCGCGTTGGGCCCCTGCACGACCTCGATGCGGTCGATGTTGGCGGCGTCGCTCGGGCTCCCGCGCAGGAAGCCGTTCCGGAGGACGTTGTTGGTGATGAAGCCGCGGATCTTGAGCTGCGTGCCGCTGATGTTGGACGTGACGCCCTCGGGGTTGTTCACGCCGCCGGGGCCGTAGGCGCCGCTCTGGACGCCGCCGACGCCGCCCTTGTTCTCGAGGTCGTTCTGGGTCTGGAGCGAGATGCTGGAGGAGTAGCTCAGGGCCTTGCGCAGGTCGGTCGCGCCGATGTCCTCGATGAATTCGCTGGTGATGACCTGCATCGGGATCGGCAGGTCCTTGATCGCGCTGTTGACGCGCGAGCCGGAGATGGCGTTGGTCGCGGCGTAGCCCCGGTCCTTGTCCGTCGTGACGGTGAACGGCGAGAGGACGAGGACGTCATCCTTTCCTTCCGCGGCCTCCGCGGCGGGCGCGGGGGCGGTTTGCTGGGCACTGGCCGGGAGCGACCACGCCAGGGTGGCGGCCGCGCTGATCAATCCCGCCAAGAAGACGGAACGTTGCTGGTGGTTCATGGGGTGTCGGTTTTTAGGACCCCGGCAATCGTCCGCATGGCGTTGGCTTCAACGATGAAACCGGTGCGTATGCTTACGTTTTCGGGGAAGGGGTTGAAAGCGTTGTGGCCGGATTTCGCCGTCCACGGTGCGATATGACGAAATAGCGTGCACGACTGTCAAATTATATGTGCACAGCTAGTTGCATGGATTTTTTGATTCCGCAATTATTCGTATCTACTTGCTGTTCTTTTATTTTCTGAGTAGTAAGGAAACATAATACCGCGTTTTTTGCGCTTAGTTGTTTATTTTGTTGCATAAACATTCCGACTGCGGATTGCTCTCCTCCACCAACCCGCGCGCCCACGCAATCGCCTGCCGTCACCGCCCCGCCCCATGCCCAAGGTCAACCAAGAGCTCATCGCCCAGCGCCTGAATCTCTCGCGTGCCACGGTCTCGCGCAGCCTGGCGAATCATCCGGCCATCAGCGCGGAAACGCGCCGCCTCGTGCAGGAGATGGCGGCGAAACTCGGCTACAAGCAGAGCCCCGGGCGCGCCGCGCGCCGCGGCAAAAAATCCCGGACCTTCACCATCGGCGTCGTGATCGGCGTCCCGCGCGGCGAGAACGTCACGATGGTCACCTACCCGCACATCTTGAAGGGCATCCGCGACCGCGCCGAGATCGAGCGCGTGACGGTCGACGTGTCCTACCAGCCGCCGGCGGACATCAGCACCGAGGCCGGCCAGCAGTCGCTCATGCGGCAGATCCGCAACAACGACTGGCGCGGCGCGATCCTCGTCCACCCCTTCCCCGAGCCGGCCGTGGCGCTGATCGCCAGCCGCATCTCCACCGTCTCCGTGCTCGAGAGCTACGACCAGCCCGGCATCGACATCATCGACACCGACGACGCGCCGGCGATCCTCGACCTCGTGCTCAAGCTCTCGGCCGCCGGGCACCAGCGCATCGGCTTTGTCTCGTGGACCTACCCCGTCGGCGGCCACTGGGTCGCGCGGCGCTTCAGCGGCTACGTCGAGGCGCTTTTCTACCAGGGTCTCGAGTTCCGCCCCGAGTGGGTCATCAACGTCCACAAGAACTCCCCGCGCCTGCAGCCGGCGGAGGTCAGCGCGACGGTCGCCAAGCTTTTCAAGGAGGACAGGGTGACCGCGTGGGTCTGCGCCGCCGACCACCAGGCCTACCCGCTCATGCAGGACCTCGCCGCGCGCGGCATCCGCGTGCCGGAGGACTGCTCCGTCACGGGCTTCGACGGCCTCGAGCCGCCGGCCGGCCTGCGCCGCGCCACCTCCATGCGCGTCCCCCACGAGCACATCGGCTCCTCCGCCATGACGCGCCTCGTCAACCGCATGTCCCATCCCGCCGCCCCGCGCCGCAAGATCCTCGTCGAGGCCGAGCTCGTGCAGGGCGAAACCATCGCCCCGCCGCGCGGGTAGGGCGCGTTATCCTTAACGCGCCGCGAACGTCATCATCCCTCCCGCACCCCGGCGGATTAAGGATCAACCTTCGCCCGGCCTTCGGCTGACAAGTAATCCGCCCTACCTCTAAATCCCATGCCCCGTCCCCTTCCCTTCACCTTCCCGAAGCATTTCACCTGGGGCACGGCCACGGCCGCCGCGCAGATCGAGGGCGCCGCGTTCGCCGACGGCAAGGGCGAGTCCGTGTGGGACCGCTTCGCCCGCCGCCCCGGGGCCGTCGCCAACGGCGATACGCTCGACACCGCCTGCGACCACTATCACCGCTACAAGTCGGACTTCGCGCTGATGCGCCGGCTCGGCATCAGGCACTACCGTCTCTCCCTCGCGTGGCCGCGGATCTATCCGCAGGGCGACGGCGCGGTCAACCAGCGCGGCCTCGACTTCTACTCGCGCCTGATCGACTCGCTGCAGGAGCATGACATCACGCCGTGGGTGACGATGTTCCACTGGGACCTGCCGCAGGCCCTCGAGGATCGCGGCGGCTGGCGTGCGCGCGGCGTGACGGATGCCTTCGCCACCTACGCCGACACCATCGTTCGCAACTACGGCGACCGCGTGAAAAACTGGATCACGCTGAACGAAATCCGCTGTTTCACCCTCCTGGGCTACGGCGGCGCCGACAAGGCGCCCGGCGCCCGCGAGCCCGCCCGCGTGGTCAACCAGACCATGCACCACGCACTCGTGTGCCACGGGCACGGCGTGCGCGCCGTGCGCGAACACGGCGGCCGCGGCGCCCGCGTCGGCCTGACCGACAACTGCGAATCCGTCATCCCGGTCTCGGAGTCGCCCGCCGACATCGCCGCGGCGCGCACCCGCTTCGCGGAGGGCAACTGGCCGGTGCTCGATGCCATTTACCGCGGCCGCTACGCCCCCGCCTACCTGCGCCACTGCGGCAAGGACCGTCCGGTCGTGACGCGCGGCGACTTCGCCCTTATCAGCGCGCCGGCCGATTTCCTCGGCCTGAACATCTACACCGCCACCTTCGTCCGCCGCGGCGCCCGCGGCCAACCCGAGATCGTCGCCCCGAGCCCCAGCTACCCGCGCACCGACAGCCCGTGGCTCAACCTCGCGCCGCGCGCCCTCTACTGGACGCCGCGCCTGGCCGCCGAGGTCTACGGCGAGCAGAACATCTACATCACCGAGAACGGCTGCGGCTACAACGACGACACCGTCGTCCGCGGCGAATGCCTCGACCTGCACCGCGTCGAATACCTCCGCAACTACCTGCGCGAGCTGCACCGTGCCATCGCCGACGGCGCGCCGGTGCGCGGCTACTTCCTGTGGTCGTTCATCGACAACTTCGAGTGGTCCGACGGCTACCGCCGCCGCTTCGGCATCGTCCACAACGATTTCAAGACCCAGCGCCGCACCCCCAAGCTGAGCGCCCGGTGGTATGCGCAGGTGATCGCCGCAAATCGCATCCTGTAGATTTCCCCTGGAGGACCAGCTCCAGCTGGGCCGCGGCTCAGCCGGCACTGAGCCCTCCAAGCAGCCAGAAACCGAACCCGTCCAAACTTCGAATGAACTTCCGGCTCTGTGTCATCTTGTGCTGCTCGGCGCTCCCGCTCCCCGCCGCTCCCCTGCCCGCCGGCGACGCCGCCGCGGCCGGTTTCTCGCCCGAGCGCCTGGAGCGCGTGCACGGCTTGCTGCAGGGTTACGTCGACGAGGCCAGGTGCGCCGGCGCCATCACCCTGATAGCCCGCGACGGCCGGATCGTGGACGCACGCACCTACGGCTGGCGCGATGTCGCCGCGAAACTCCCGATGGAGCGCGACTCGCTGCTCGCCATCTACTCGCTCACCAAGCCCGTGATCGCCGTCATGACGCTGATGCTCTGGGAGGAAGGCCGGTTCAATCTCGACGACCCGGTCGCGACGTATCTGCCCGAGTTCAAGGACATGAAAGTGGCCACCGGCGGCACGGCGGGTGCGCCGGTCCTCGAGGCCGCCCGCCCCATCACGATCCGCCACCTGCTCACCCACACGGCGGGATTTTCCTACGATTGGAACGCCTCGCCGGCGGTGCGGCCCTCCTACCAGCAGGCGGACCTGTTCAATCACGCGACGATGCCGGAATTCGCCCGCGCGCTCGCCGCGATCCCGCTCAACCACCAGCCGGGCGACGCCTTTCTCTACGGCGCGAACTTCGACGTGCTCGGCTACCTGATCGAGGCGCTGACCAAGCAGCCGCTCGAAACCGTGCTGCAGCAGCGCATCTTCGGCCCACTGAAAATGACCGACACGTTTTTCCGCATCCCGCCGGAAAAACGCAGCCGCCTCGCCGTCATCCACCGGCGCGACGCCGCCGGCGTGCTGCGGCCGGAGAAGGCCGACCCGGTGATCGCCCGCGCCCTGGGCGGCGACGCCTTCCCCAACGGCAGCGGCGGGCTCATTTCCACGGCCGACGACTACGCGCGTTTCGCCCAGATGCTGCTCAACCGCGGCGAACTCGACGGCGTGCGCCTGCTCGCGCCCAAGACGGTGGCGCTCATGGCGAGCGACCACCTCAGGCAGATCAAGACGCCCACCACCTTCATGGGGGCCGCCGGCACCTACGGCCTCGGCGTGGGCGTGTGGGGCGCGGGCAGCGGCAGCGACTCGCCCGGCTCCGCCGGCCGCTTCGGCTGGACCGGCTACGCGACGACCTACTGCAACATCGACCCGGTCGAGGGCACCGTCGCCCTAGTGTTCGCGCAGCACGTGCCCTACGACGAATTCGGCCTGTTCCCCCGCTTCAGCATGACGTTCTACCAAGCCATCGTCACCTCCCGGGCGAGGTGATGAAGAGGTAGGGCGGCTTATCCCTAAGCCGCCGCGGCGCGTTAAGGATAACGCGCCCTACCCGGGAAACGCATGACAGGGAATGCGCCAATTTGGCGTTGCCGGGCTGTCCTCCGTGCTCTGTCCTCCGTCCTCGGCCATGTCTTTACTGCCTTTCTCCAGCCAGCTTATCGCCGATGTCGGCATCTCCCTCGGTGACGAGGGCAAGGGCCGCCTCATCCCCGAGGTCGCCGACGAGCTGCGCGGCACGACCGCCGCGGTCACCGTGGTGCTCAAGGTCAACGGTGGCGCCAATTCCGGCCACACCGCCGGCGGCGTGAAACTCAACCTCCTCCCCGCAGGCGTCGTCGTGAAGGACGCCCCGCACCTGTGCATCGGCTCCGGCGTCGTGGCCGACCCGCGCAAGATCTGGTGGGAGGCCCGGCCGCTCGAGCAGAAGGGCCATGCCATCCTCTCCCGCCTCGTGATCGACGAGCGCACCATGGTGTCGGACCTCACCCACCGCCTGCTCGACCTGGCCTGGGAGGACTACCGCACGCACGTCCTCGCCGAGGAGCCCCGCGGTTCCACCGGCCGCGGCATCACCCCGGCCTACCTCGACGAGGTCGGCCAGGCGCAGATCACCTATTCCGATTTCCTCGCCGGCCCGAACTATTTCGCCAGAAAACTCGCCCAGCGCGCCGACCGCGCCCTGCGCACCATCCAGCACGTATGCCGCGTCTCGCCGGAGAAATTCGCCGGCTTCTTCGACGCGCTGACCGCCGCGGAGACCCGTGCCAACGCCGAGGCCATCGAGGCCGGTGTGTTCGCCAAGACGGAGTTCGATTTCACGCAGTTCCGCGGCACGGAGCCCTTCACTCTCAACCTGACGCGCCTCACCGAGGTCTACTGGACCGCCGGCACGGCGCTCGCGAAGAACATCGGCGAGGTCCGCGAGCTCATCCTCCGCGAGGTGGCGGCCGGGCGCACCGTCATCGGTGAGTTCGGCCAGGCCTACTGGCTCGACAAGCGCCACGGCTACTCGCCCAACGTCACCGCCTCGCACACCTACACCCCGGAGTTCTTCGAGAGCGCCGGCATCCCGGTGCAGCGCATCCACACCTTCGGCGTCGCCAAGGCCTACGACACCAAGGTCGGCACCCACACCTTCCTCACGCAGATGGACGATGCCGCCCCGCTGACGATCAAGCTCAAGCAGCTCGAGTTCGGCACCAGCACCGGCCGCCAGCGCATGGTCGGCTGGTATGACGCCGTGGAAAAGGGCGACGTCCTCCGCTACGGCGGCTACCAGGACCTGATGATCAACAAAATCGACGCCCTCAGTGGCGCGACCGAGCTGCTCATCTGCACCGCCTACGAAGACGCCACCGGCAAGCGTTACCATCATGTCCCGCGCAACGAGGCCGTGCGCAAGGCGCTGAGGCCCGTGTATTCGAAACACCCCGGCTGGACCGAGGACATCTGCGGCGTCCGCAAGTTCGCCGACCTGCCGAAAAACGCGCAGCGCTACACCGCCGCGATGGTGCGCAGCCTCATCGAGGTCGCCTATCCCGACAAGCTGCCCGCCGTCCTCCCCAATCTCCGCTACCTCGGCGTGGGCCCGCTGCCGAGCCAGATCATCAAGGACGTGCCGGCTACGGCGGAGTTGATTGCATTAAGGTAGGGCGGCTTATCCCTAAGCCGCCGCGGCGCGTTAAGGATAACGCGCCCTACCCGTCCACCACCCGCAGCGGAGATCTGAAACCTGAGGGTTTCTGACCGACTATGTCTCCAGGCAGAACCAGCCCCAAAGGGTAACAGCCGCAGACATACGGTGCTCCGCCTCTGACTCGAACCCGCAACTTGCCGGGCTTCAGGTTTCAGGTCTCAGGTTTCAGGTTTCTGTTATTGCCCGCAGCGCGTTCCAGACCGAGAGGACGTAGAGCCCGATCATCACCAACGCGCAGGCCAGCTTGGCGACCGTCGACAGCAGGAAACCCACCGCGGCACCGGCACCGGCGCGCAGCGACTCGTCGGTCGTGCGTTTGCCGAGCCACTTCTCGGCCACGATCGCGCCGAACATGCTGCCGAGCACGAGCGCAGGCATCGAAAAGAACATGCCGGCCAGCGCCCCGCCCGAGGCCCCGGCCATGCCCCACTTGCCGCCGCCAAACCATTTCGTCCCGAGCAGCGTGCAGCCGATGTCGGCCACCACGGACAGGACCCAAAAACCGATCATCCAACCCACCGCGGTCCATCCCAGCGTGTCCGGCAGCAGCCATTTCTGGAAGAGGGCGCCAGCCATGATGAGCGTCGTCCCCGGCAACAGGGGCACGAACGATCCCACGAGCCCGGTCAGGATCAGCAGGATGGCGATGGACCAGTAGAGGATTTCCATACCGCCATGACACGGCAGCGGAACCGATTGTTGCAAGTAGGTAGGGCGGTGACTCCGCTCACCGCCGCGGCGCGGAACGGAGTCCGCGCCCTACCCCACGAACGCCTTCACTTCCCTTGCGACCCGCGCGACGTCGTCGTTGCTCAAACCCGGGTGCAGCGGCAGCGAGAGCACCTCGGCGCAGGCCTGCTCGGTCTGCGGGAGCGACAGTGTCGCATCATGATACGCCGGCTGGCGGTGGACGGGCATCGGGTAAAGCACGCCGCACAGGATGTCATGCTTCGCGAGGTGCGCCTGCAACGCGTCGCGCTGCGGCGTGCGCACGACAAACTGGTGCCAGGTGTGCGTCCGGTCCGGGGCGACCACCGGGAGCTTGAGCGCCGCGCCTTGCAGCGCCGCCAGATACTGGCCGGCGATCTCGTTGCGGCGCTTGTTCTCCCCCTCGAGCCGGGTGAGACGCACGCGCAGGATAGCCGCCTGGAGCTCATCGAGCCGGCTGTTGCGGCCGTGCAGGTCGCTCACGTAGCGCTTCCGCCAGCCGTATTGGCGGAGCAGCTTCACTTTTTCCAGCAGCGCCGTGTCCCGGCCGGTCACGGCCCCGGCATCGCCGAGGGCGCCGAGGTTCTTGGTCGGATAAAAACTGAACGAGGCGAGCTGGCCCCAGGTTCCGGCCATGCGGCCTCCCACGAGCGAACCGTGCGCCTGCGCGCAGTCCTCCAGCACGAACAGGTGATGCCGGGCGGCGACCTCCATCAGGCGCGGCATGTCGACCGCCTGGCCATAGAGGTGAACGGGCACGACCGCCTTGATCTTGGGGTCGCGCAGCTTGGTGAGCATCGCCTCGAGCGCGGCCACATCCAGCAGCATCGTGCCGGGCTCGATGTCCGCAAAGACCGGCTTGGCCCCGGTGGCGACGATCGCGGAGACCGTCGCGGTGACGGTGTTGGCCACGGTGATGACCTTGTCGCCCGGGCCGATGCCGGCGGCGAGCAGCGCCAGCTCGATGGCATCGGTGCCGTTGGCCACGCCGACCGTGCCGGCCGTGCCGAACCACGCGCTGAATTCCTTCTCAAAGGCGTCCAGCTCGGGTCCGAGGATGTAATGGCCGCTGAGCATGACGCGCCTGATGGCGGCATCGATCTCCGCCTGCGCGGCGAGATAGGAGGCTTTCGGGTCGGCGGGGAGTATCTTGCTCACAGGTAATGAGGCAGTTCTTTGCGGTAGTAGTCCAGGGTGAGGGCCAGCGCCTGCCTGATCGTCGTGTGCGGCTTCCAGCCGAGTTTTTTGGCGATGAGCCGGCCGTCCGAATAGAAGTCGCCGATGTCGATCTTCTTCCGGTCGGCGGGGAAAGGCTTGACCGTGTAACTGCCCTGCCCGGCCACGGCGACGAGCGTCTTCGCGAGGTCGCGCAGGCTGATGCGGCCCACGCCGCCGAGGTTGAAGACCCCGCCGATCGCCTTCGGGTGGGTCGCCGCCAGCAGGAAGGCCTCGACGGCGTCGTCCACGTAGGTGAAGTCGCGCAGCTGGTCGCCGCCCCACACCTCGACCGGCTTGCCCTCGAGGATCTGGCGGATCCAGATGCCGACGAAGGTCTGGCGGGCGTCCTTCACGCGCATGCGCGGGCCGATGGTGTTGGTCAGGCGCAGCACCGTGCTCTGGATGCCGTGCACCTCGCTGTAAAGCAGGTGGTATTCCTCGCCGGCGAGCTTGTTGATGCCGTTGACGTCCACCGGCCGCAGCGGGTGCTGCTCGTCCACCGGCAGGTAGTCGGGCCGGCCGTAGATCTGGCGGGTGCTGGCGAAGACGACGCGCAGCTTCGGGTTGTGCCGCCGGCAGGCCTCCAGGAGCGTGAGCTGCGCGCGGCAGTTGATCTCCAGGTCGGTCTCCGGGTCGGTCATCGAGTCCATGTGGCTCGTCTGGCCGGCGAGGTTGAAGAGGAAATGCTGCCCGCGCAGGAATTCCGGCAGGCTGTGCCGGTCGCGCACGTCGGCCAGGTTGATGTCTACCTTGCGCTCAAGCCCGCGGAGGTTGCGCCGGTTGCCGCCGTATTCGGGGATGAGGCTGTCGAGGATCGTGACCTTCGCCCCCAGCGCCACCAGGGTGCGGGTGAGATTGGAGCCGATGAAGCCGAGGCCGCCGGTGATGAGCACGCGCTTGCCCTTGAAGGCGGTCGCTAATGACGGGCGGGGTTGCATCAGTGCCGTGACGATTGAAGAGAATGCGGAAACTTGAAAGCTGAAAGCTGAGTTTCCAAAACCCAGACAGATCGCTGGGGCCAGCCTTACTTCAGGTTTCAGGTCTCAGGTTTCAGGTTTCAGGTTTCTGCCTTGTCAGAAATCCTGCAGCTTGCCCTCGCCGGCGCCGCGGCCGGGCTCGATGCGCTCGAGCACCTCGCCGAGCAGGTAGATCGAGCCCGTGACGACCACGGTGTCGCCCGGGCCGCCCACGGCGCAGGTGTGCGCATCGGGAAAAATCTGTTCCAGCGTGCCTCGGTGAACCAAGGCGCGCTTGTCCGGCGGCACGAGCGCGATCAGCTCCTCGAAGCTGCTGGCGCGGGCCTGATGGGGCGTGACGAGGTGCACCTCCTGCGCAAAGCGGCAGACCACGTCGAGCAGGGCGCGGGCCCGGAACTCGCCCAGCGCTCCGGCGATGATCACTGGCTTGCGACCGGTCGCGGCGACCAGCTGCTGCAGGTTCCGCTCTAGCACCGCCGCGCCCTCGGGATTGTGCGAGGCGTCGAGGATGAGCGGCCGGCCGCCGAGCGTCGTGGACTGCCAGCGGCCCGGCCAGTTCACCTGCTGCAGGCCGCGGGTGACGATGGCAGGCGACAGTTTCCATTTCGCCGGCAACAGCCGCGCCACGAGCGTCGCCGTGGCGGCATTCCAGCGCTGGTAATCGCCCTCGAGATTGGTCGCGGGATAGCGGCTGAGATCGTCACCGAAGACCTCGCGCACGGAGTGGACGGGCGCGCCGGCCGCGGCGGCGACCTCGCGCACCACCGCTTCCGCCTCGGGCGGCAGCCGTCCGAACACCACGGGCCGGCCGGGCTTGATGATGCCGGCCTTCTCCCGGGCGATCAGTGCCACCGTCCCGCCGAGCTCGGCAATGTGGTCGAGCCCGATGGAGGTGATCACCGTGATCTCCGGCTCCACGACATTGGTCGCGTCCAACCGGCCGCCCAAACCGACCTCGACGATGGCAATATCGGCCTGCTTGCGCTGGAACTGCAGGAAAGCCATCGCCGTCATGAATTCGAAGAACGTCGCGTGCTCGTCGGCGGCATCCGCCGCGGCCTGCGCCGCGACCGGCCGGAGCTCGTTGGTGTAGGCGACAATCTCCGCCTCGGTGAGCAGGCGGCGATCGACTTGGACGCGTTCGCCGAGCTTCACCAGGTGGGGCGAAGTGTAGAGCCCGGTCCGCCAGCCGGCGGCGTGCAGGATGGCGTCGAGCATAGCCGAGACCGAACCTTTGCCGTTGGTGCCCGCGACGTGGATGACCGGATAGCTTCGCTCCGGGTGGCCGAGCGCCGCGGCCAGGCGCCGCATGCGGTCGATGCCGTATTTCACCCCGCCCGCCTTGAGCGCGTAGAGGTAGTCGGTGACGGCTGCGTAGTTGGTGAGCGCAGCCGTGGGTGACGGCGTGGGATTGTGCATATAGGGCCTATAGGTCGTATAGGACGTATAAGACTTACAGGCTCAGGCTAGGTCGCTCAGGCGTTCGCGGCCGCGGACGGGAACGGCGAGGCCGTCGGCACCTTGTGCGGGCGGTATTTGTGGTCGTGCAGCGCCTGCAGCAGGCTGGTCAGGCGGTCCTTCATCTCGAGGCGGCTGACAATCTGGTCGACAAGGCCGTGCTTCAGCAGGAACTCGGCGGTCTGGAAACCGGCGGGCAGCGTCTGCTTGGTCGTCTCCTTGATGACGCGGGCGCCGGCAAAGCCGATGAGCGCGCCGGGCTCGGCGAGGATGACATCACCCAGGGTGGCGAAGCTGGCGGTCACACCGCCGGTCGTCGGGTAAGTGAGGATGGAGACGAACGGCAGCTTCGCCTCGGCGAGGCGGCCGAGGGCGGCGCTGGTCTTGGCCATCTGCATGAGGCTGAAGATGCCCTCCTGCATGCGGGCGCCGCCGGAGGAGCTGACGACGATGCAGGGGATCTTCTTCTTGAGCGCGCGCTCGATGGCGCGGGTGATCTTCTCGCCGACGGCCGCGCCCATGGCGCCGCCGCAGAAGCGGAAGTCCATCACGGCGAGCGAGACGGGGATGCCGCCGATCTTGGCCGTGCCGCAGATGACGGCCTCGGGCAGGCCGCTTTCCTTCTCGTAGCGCTTGATGCGGTCGGGATAGGGCTGGGAATCGACGAACTTCAGCGGGTCGGCCGACTTCACGCCGGCGTCGAACTCCTCGAAGGTGTCGGCATCGGTCATGCCCTTGATGCGCTCGCGGCAGCCGATCGGGAAATGGTAGCCGCTCTTGGGCACGACCATCTGGTTCGCCTCAAGGTCCTTGTTGAAGACGATCTCGCCCGAGACCGGACACTTGGTCCAGAGACCCTCGGTATTGACCTTCTTCTTGGGCTGCTTGGTGCCGGTCGCCGCCTTGGCGGCGGACGGCAGCTTGGGTTTCGCGAAATGTGTCATGCAGAGAGATTAGCCGTGCCCGAAAGTGACGACGTCGAGGTTCAGCGCGCCGCCCCGGCGGAGGACCGCGGCGCAGGCATTGAGGGTGGAACCGGTTGTAAAAACATCATCGATCAGGACGTAACGTTGCGGCGGATTAATGGTGGCCCCCGGAGCCAAAGCAAAGGCATTTTTCAGGTTCTGCTGGCGTGCGGCACGATCGTAATGCGTTTGCGATTCGGTGTTCACCACGCGATGGAGCAATTCCTCCACGCGCGCTTGTCCATCAAGCGCTTGCACCGCACATTCGGCCAGCAAACGGCTCTGGTTATAGGTCCGTTTCCGCTGTTTTTTGGGATGCAAAGGCACGGGCACCAGGACAGCCCCGCGCAGGTAGTCCGCATAGCCCGGCACGCCCGCCATGATGACCGCAATGTCCTCCAGCACGTGGAGGCCATGGTGATATTTAAGGGCATGGACGAGCGTCCGTCCCGGTCCCTTCAGGAGGATGGCAGTCTTCCCCTCGCCGAATTTCGGCTCGAGCATCTCGCAGTGCGGGCAAAGTCGGTTGTCCTCCATTTCACCGTAGAACGGATGGCCGCAAGTCGTGCAATGCGGTGCCTGCACAATGAACAAATGCCGCTCGCAGTCCGGACACAGGTGCCGCAACCGCCCGCCCTCCACCACCCCGCCGCAATGCACGCAGCTCCGCGGAAAGAACACGTCCAGTTTGTCGCGCCAGAGCTGTGAGAACACGAATTGCATCGATCGAACCAAATCCGAACTGCTTTCCGCCGGAAAAACTAGCGCCGCGCCCCGAGCCTGGCGTGCGTATATTCAGCCTTAAATCCGGCCCCAAAACGAAGCGATGGAGTTCCCGTTCGATTCAAAAGCCTCGGACGCAAAGGCCTGATTCTGCTCGGCGAACAAGATCCGCAAATCCGCGACGATCTCCTCATACAACTGAAGTGACCCTGTTGAAACCGGGTTTTCGTCGCTCCCGCGGCCAGGCTTCTGTCTTCAATTCCCGCCGCACATTGAATCGATGTAAGCGTGAGCCGGTGGATAATTGCCCCAATCCACTTCAACCGGATCAAGGCTGTCCCGCCGATCCGGCGCGCAACTACTCGACTCGCCCTAACCTGTATCGTCCCAAGTCGAATGCGTCCTTATTGCGCGGAGCAGTGTCAGCCCCAAGCCATCGTCCACCAGCGTCTCAATGGTCCATCCATCTGCCGGATTTTCGGACCGCTCCGGTTAGCGGTCCATGTCGCAATCAGAGTTCGGTCAAGGCCGCATCCTTGAAATCAAAGCCCCAACCCGGATCCGGGCTCGGATAAGCGAAGCCATCCACCATACGGATGGGGTGTGTGATCAATGGATCCACCCAATCGAATGACTCTGCGCCGAAAGCGTTGGGGACCGTCATCAAAAGCGGAACATCGTATTCCTTGTAGTAGTGCGGCAACACCGGAATGTGGTGCGCGTGCGCCAGTGCCGCCGAACCCCGCCAAGCCTCGATACTGCCGAGGCGAAGCAAGTCCGGCTGCCATAGGTCGATGGCCTCGCGGCGGATGAGCTCGCGCAATGGCACGAGGTCGAATTCCCGCTCGCCCATGGCAATCGACAAGCCCGCCTGCCGGCGGAGATGGGCGTAACCATCAAAATCAGTGTGCGGAAGGGGTTCCTCGAACCACTTGATGCGCAGAGGACGGACCGCCGCCGCCAGTTCCAGGGCCGAACCTAGGTTCAGGCCCTGATTGGCGTCCATCATAACGTTGATGTGGGGTCCAACCGCCTCGCGCACCTTGGTTAAACGCTCAAGATCGCGACCCGGTTCTGGCGAGCCGACTTTAACCTTTACCGCGCGAAAGCCGCGCCGCGCATAACCAGTCACCTCGGCGATGAGTTCATCCGTGGAATACGAAAGCCAACCACCGCTGCCGTAGAGCGGAACGCGTTCTTGGCATACGCCGAACAGCCTCCACACGGGCTGGCCCAGCGACTTCGCCCAAGCATCCCACATCGCGATGTTCACCATGCCCAGGGCCCAGCGATGGATGCCCGCGTGCCCGAAATACTCGGCTTCCCGTTCGTAATCGCGAATAAACTCCCCGGTGGCCGAGACCTCCCAGCCGAGGGCAAAGGACTGGATGTCACGGAGGGCGCCGACAATGGCGTGAGGCGAATAATTGAACGACAGCAGGTAAGCATCCCCCGTGATCCCATTGTCTAAACGGATCCGTGCGACAATGAAGGCGATCTCACTAATCGCGTGAGTGCTGTCCGCGATAGGTCGCGAAAGCGGCGATGTGGCCCGGAAGAAGTTTATTTCCTTAATATGAGGCATTTGTATACTCTATTATGTGTTGTATATCTGAAATGCGTTTACGCGCCGGAAATAAGCGAAGCGACTCTTCATCCAATCGTAACCGACCGCGATTCGATTTTCCTGGCTACGCCGGACTTGGGCAAGGTAAGTCATCAGATAAAATGACGAACAGGTGCTCCTATTCGATCGGATAAGAATTGAATTCTATTTCCTAGAAGGACGAAAGATAATATTTGTATACTTTCGTATATCACGAATTGACGCCGAGCCGCGACCTACTTTTGCTCACCCCGCCTAGTTCCCCACACCCAGAATAAACACCCAAACTCCTGCCTCATCATCATGCGTGCCACACTGCGCCTGTTTGCGACGAGCCTGATCGGTCTCTTCTTGATTAACGCGGCGGCCCAAGCTGCCAGCATCACGGGTCGCGTGCGCGATGCCAATAACCAGACTTACATGCTGGGCGCCGCCGTCAGCATCAAGGAGCTGGACCGGACCACTACCACCCAGTCGGACGGCAGCTACAACTTCGCCAATGTGCCGCCCGGCAACTACACGCTCACCACTTCCTATATCGGCTATTCCGACAAGACGGCCTCCGTGCAGGTCGGTGATGGCTCTGACGCGCGCGCCGACTTCTCCATGGGCGACGAGATCCTGCACCTCGGAAAGTTCACCGTGTCGGGTGAACGCGAGGGCCAGGCCCGGGCCCTGCAGCAAAAGCGCATCGCCGACAACCTGATGGAAATCGTTTCTGCGGACAGCGCCGGCAAGCTGCCTGACGGCAATGCGGCCGAGGCGGTGCGCCGCCTGCCCGGCGTGTTCGCCGAGATCGACCAGAACGAAGGCCGCTACATCGTCGTCCGCGGCATCGACGCCTCGCTGAACAACATCACGATCAACGGCGTCAATGTCGGCTCCACCGAATCCGGCTCGCGCGGCGCCGGCATGGACTCCGTGCCCGCCGACCTCATCAGCCGCATCGAGGTGGTGAAGGCCGTCACGCCCGACATGGACCACCAGGCCATCGGCGCCTCGGTGAACATCGTCACCCCGAGCGCCTTTGACCGCTCGGAGCCCTTCGCCTACGGCACCGTGGCCGGCGGCAAGTTCAACGGGCCCGGCGACGACATGCCCTACAGCGGCAGCGCCACCTACGGCCGGCAGTTCGGCGGCGGCAAATGGGGCTTCGTGGTGGGCGGCAGCTACAGCTACCGGCACTACATCTCCGAGCGCCGCTCCGGCGGCAATCCCTGGTCGCCCGCGGGGCCGGCGGGCACGCCCGGCGCCGACATTTTCTTTCCGGCCAACGAGGCGGTCTTCCTCTACGATGTCCAACGCTGGCGCCAGGGCGTGAACCTCGCCCTCGAGTTCAAGCCGAGCGACCGGAATTATTTCGCCTTCCGTGCCATCGACAACCGTTTCAAGGACGAGGAGGGCCGCCAGCAGAACAACTTCGAGTTCTGGCGCACCGCCACCCCCGCCAGCTTCACCGCCACCACGGCCACCTTCACCGGCGGCCGCGCGTCGGTCGAATACCGCTATTACCTCCAGGAGCACAACATCACGAGCTACTCCTTCGAGGGCAAACACACCCTCGGGAGCAGCGGCGCCACCACCCTCAGCTACAACGTGGCGCTCGGCAACGCCGAGAAGCAGACGCCCGACCGGCAGGACTGGGAGTTCCGCAGCGGCACGAACATCTCCAGCACCCTCGACACCGCGCCCGAGTATTGGACGCTGGCCAAGAGCGCCAACTTCTACGACGCGGCCAGCTATCCCTTCCGCCGCGTCCGCTTCCGCTCCGACGCCGAGGAGGAGGACAACCTCACGGCCAAGGTCGATCTCAAGCGCGAACAGCAGTTCTTCGGCCACGCGGGTTACTGGCAGATCGGCGGCAAGTATTTCTCACGCGACAAGAGCTGGGACCGCGAGAACGTGAACTGGCTCGCCGGCACGGGCGCGAATCTTTTCAACCTCAGCCAGTTCGACCTGTCGGTGCCCGGTCCCGTCCTCTTTGACGGCACGCGGACCATGTCCCCGCAGATCAACCTGGCCAAGGCCCAGGCCTTCTTCGCGGCCAACCCGAACTACTTCGTCGCAAACACCGCCGCCCAGATCGTCGACTCCACCGGCACGGACTTCAACATCGACGAGGACATCCTCGCCACCTACGCCATGGCGCGCGTGAATTTCCGCTGGGGCACCATGCTGGCCGGCGTGCGGTTCGAGCGCAGCGAGGGCACCGTCACCGGCACCGAGTTCCCCACCGTCGGCGGCGTGTTCCTCGGGCCCCGGAAGTTCACGGAATCGAACAGCTACAACAACGTGCTGCCGGGCGTGCATTTCCGCCTTGAGCCCGCGAAGAACTGGGTCGTCCGCTTCTCCTGGACCAATACCGTCGGCCGCCCCAACTACCCCGATCTCGCCGCCTCGCGCTCCTTCAGCTACTCTGAGGATGTCATCGGCTCGGGCGTCTATCTCGGCAGCATCAGCGAGGGCAATCCCGCCCTCCAGCCCTATGAGTCGATGAACTTCGACTTCACGGTCGAGCGCTACCTCAAGAACGCGGGCATCATCTCCGCCGGCGTCTTCCACAAGGAGGTCGACAATCCCGTGTTCACCAACGCCTACACGCAGCGCAATGTCACCTACGAAGGCCTGAATTTCCGGACCCTGGACTTCTCCCGCCCCGAAAACGCGGAGAGCGGCACCGTCACCGGCCTGGAACTCAACTACCAGCAGCAACTCACCATGCTGCCGGCGCCCCTCGACGGCCTCGGCTTCTCCGTCAACTACATGCTGGCGAACTCCGAGGAGAAGCTCTTCAGCCGCCCGACCGAGGACCTCCCCTTTGCCAAGCAGGCCGAGAGCATCTACAACGTCGCGCTCTTCTATGAGAAATACCGCTGGCAGGCCCGCCTTGGCTACACCTACACCGGCGACTTCATCAAGAGCTTCGGCGCCAACATCAACAGCGACCAGTATCAGGCCGAGCGCAAGATCATCGACGTGAAGGTCAGCTACCGGCTCACGAAAAACTTCACCCTCTTCGCGGACGTGATCAACCTGGGCGAGGAGCCGCTCGACGAGTATGCCGGTTTCCCCAACCGCAACCAGGCCACCGAGCGGTATTGGTGGACCGCCAATTTCGGCGTGAACTGGCGCCTCTGACCGGAAACGCTCTCCGTGTCGACCCCGCCGCTCTACCCGCTCGGCCCGCGCCCGCTCACGCGGCGTTCCTTCCTGGCGGGCAGCGCGTCGTTTGCCGTCGCGGCGCTGCTGGCCGCCCGCGTGCGCGGGGCCGTCACCGCCGCGCCGCGTTTTCCCTCCTACCCGTTCACCCTGGGCATCGCCTCCGGTGATCCCGCGCCCGACGGCTTCGTGCTCTGGACGCGCCTCGCGCCGCACCCCCGGCTGCCGGACGGCGGCATGCCGGCCGAGCCCGTTGAGGTCGGCTGGCAGGTCGCCGAGGACGAGGCCATGACGCGCATCGTGCAGGCCGGCACCGCCGTCGCCGCACCCGATTGGGCCCACTCGGTGCATGTCGAGGTGACCGGGCTCCGGCCGGAGCGGTGGTATTGGTATCGGTTCCGGGCCGGCACCGAGCTGAGCCCGACCGGCCGCACCCGCACGATGCCCGCCGCCGGCGCCGCGACCGAGCGCCTGCGTTTTGCCTTCGCCTCCTGCCAGAAATATGAAACCGGCCACTACACGGCCTTCGAGCACATGGCGCGCGAGGACCTCGACCTCATCGTGCACCTCGGCGACTACATTTACGAAAAGCTGGACGGCGGCAATCCGGTGCGCCCCCACGGCCTGCCGACGGCCGAGACCCTTGACACCTACCGCCTCCGCTACGCGGCCTACAAATGCGACCCGGCGCTGCAGGCCGTCCATGCGATGGCGCCCTGGATCGTCACGTGGGACGACCACGAGGTCGCCAACGACTATGCCGGCGCCGTCGCCGAGGATCCCGTGAGGTATCCCCGCGACCGCTTCCTGCTCCGCCGGGCGGCGGGCTACCAGGCCTACTACGAGCACATGCCGCTGCGCCGCTCCGCGCTGCCGGTCGGGCCCGACATGTTGCTCCATCGCCGGCTCGACTTCGGCCGCCTGGCTTCCTTCCACGTGCTGGATACGCGGCAGTATCGCTCCGACCAGGTCGGCGAGGACCTCCAGGCCCCCAGCCCCGCCGTGCTGGATCCCCACCGCACGCTGCTGGGCGAGCAGCAGCGTGAGTGGCTCTACGACGGCCTCGACCGCTCCACCGCCGGATGGAACGTGCTCGCGCAACAGATCATGATGGCCCGCGTCGATTTCAAGGCCGGGCCCGAGGAGGAGATCGCCCTCGACAAATGGGCCGGCTATGAGGCCGAGCGCCGCGCCGTGCTCCGGCATTTTCAAGAGCACCACATCGCCAACCCGGTGGTCATCACCGGCGACATCCACACCAACTGGGCCAACGAGATTCCCGGCGATCCCGCGCGCCCCGATGCCCCGCCCGCCGCCGTCGAGTTCGTGGGCACCTCGATCTCGTCCTCGGGTGACGGCCAGGAGCGGGCCGACCGCATGGCCGCGCTGCAATCGGAGAATCCCTTCGTGAAATTCTACAACGGCGAGCGCGGCTACGTGCGTTGCGAGGTGACCCCCGCCGCCTGGCGCAGCGACTACCGGACCGTTCCCTATATCAGCCGGCCGGGCGCCCCGCTGAACACCCGCGCCTCCTTCGTCGTCGAGTCCGGCCAGTCCCGGCTCAATCGCGTTTAATGCCCGGCCCCTGCCCGTGCCCACCGGCGCAGCCGAGGGCGGACTTTCTACCCCATGACCTGGACCCAAAACTACACGCCCCTTTTTGACAGCCTCGCCGCCTCGACTTTGGTCGCGGCCGCCCCCGTGGTGGTGCTGCTCGGCCTGCTCGCCTTCTTCCACGTGCGGGCCCACCTGGCCGCGCTGGCCGGACTGGCCGCGGTGCTGCTCGCTGCCATGCTCGTCTACCACATGCCGGCGAAAATGGCCTTCGCCGCCGCCGGCTACGGCGCGCTCTACGGTCTCCTGCCCATCGGCTGGATCGTGCTCAACGTGGTTTTTCTCTACGACATCACCGTCAAGACCGGGCAGTTCGAGATCGTGAAACAGTCCATCGCCGGTCTTTCGGCCGACCGCCGGATCCAGGTGCTGCTCATTGCCTTCAGCTTCGGCGCCTTCATCGAGGGCGCGGCGGGTTTCGGCGCCCCGGTCGCCATCTCGGCGGCCATGCTGATCGGCATCGGCTTCCGTCCCCTGCAGGCCGCGACCCTCTCGCTCATCGGCAACACCGCTCCCGTGGCTTTCGGTTCGCTCGGTATTCCCATCATCTCGCTGGCCCAGGTCACCGGCCTGCCGCTGCTGGAGCTCAGCGCAATGACCGGGCGCCAGCTGCCATTCTTCAGCCTCATCATCCCGTTCTGGCTCGTGGCCGCCATGGCCGGCTGGCGCGCGATGCTCGCGGTCTGGCCCGCCTGCCTCGTCGGCGGCCTGAGTTTCGCCCTGGTGCAGTTTCTCGTGAGCAACTTCCACGGTCCCTGGCTGGTCGACACGGCGAGCTCCCTGGCGTCGATCGGCGCGCTGCTCTTGCTGCTGCGCTTCTGGCAGCCGCGCACGGTTTGGCGGTTCGCGGAAGAGACGGCGGCCGGGGACGCCCCCCTGCGGCCGGCCGGCCGCGCGCTGCTGCGGGCCTGGTCGCCCTGGCTGATACTGACCGTCGTCGTGTTCGTGTGGGCTCTGCCGGGCACGAATGCCTGGCTCAACGGAGTCTGTCATTCGCAGTTTCCCGGGCCCGGCCTGCACCAAGCCGTCCTGAAGGCCCCGCCCCTGGCCCCCGAGTTGCGCGCGGAAAACGCCATCTACACGCTCAACCTTCTCTCGGCCACCGGCACGGCACCGCTGCTCTCGGCCCTGGCGGCCGGCCTGCTCCTCGGCCTCGGCCCGGTGGCGCTGGCCCGCACCTGGCTGCACACGCTCTGGCGCGTGCGACTCTCGCTGCTGACCATCTCCGGCATGCTGGCGCTCGCGTTCGCCTCACGCTATGCCGGGCTGGACTCCACGCTCGGCCTGGCCTTCGCCAGCACCGGCGTGCTGTTTCCGTTCTTTTCCCCGCTGCTCGGCTGGCTCGGCGTCGCGCTCACGGGCAGCGACACCGCCTCGAACGTCCTGTTCGGCAATCTCCAGCAGATCACCGCGCACCAAGTCGGCATCTCGCCGGTGCTGGCGGCCGCGGCCAACACGACCGGCGGCGTGATGGGCAAGATGATCGATGCGCAGAGCATCGTGGTGGCGAGCGTGGCCACCGGCCAGCACGGCCAGGAGGGGCAGATCCTCCGCGCCGTCTTCTGGCACAGCCTGGCGCTGGCCAGCCTCGTCGGGCTGCTGGTGCTGGCCCAGGCCTACCTGTTTCCCAACATTGTGCCCTGAGATGCCGGGCCTCCGCCGTCCTCGGCGCCAGGCCCGCGAAGCCATCGCCGGTCACATCACCCTGCCCCAGCCATGAAACACTCGCTCACCGCCTGCTTCGCCGCGGGCCTCCTCACCGCCAGCCTGGCCGCCGCCACCCCCGACCTCGAGGCACTCAAGCGCTCCGCGCTGGAAAAGATCGACGGCCGCCGCGTCCTGACGCAGCAGATCGTCGACTCCGTCTACAGCTTTGCCGAGATCGGCTTCGAGGAGACGGAAACCTCGGCCTATCTCACCGCCGTGCTCGAACGGGAAGGCTTCCAGGTCACCCGCGGGGTCGCGGGCATCCCGACGGCCTTCGTCGCCAGCTACGGCTCCGGCGCGCCGGTGATCGGGCTGATGGCCGATCTCGACGGCCTGCCCGGCCTGTCCCAAAAACCCGGCGTGCCGCGCGAGGAACCGCAGCTCGTGGGCGGGCCCGGTCACGGCGAGGGTCACAACTCCGGACCGGCGGTGATCGTCACCGCCGCGATCGCGCTCAAGGAGCTGATCGCGGAGCACAAGCTCACCGGCACCATCCGGGTCTACCCCGGTGTGGCGGAGGAATTGGGGGCCAGCCGCACCTTCATGGTGCAGGCCGGCCTGTTCAAGGACGTCGACGTCGTGCTCGGCGCGCACGTCTCCAGCAATTTCAGCGTGTCCTACGGCCAGTATGGCGTCGGCATCGTCTCCACCCAGTTCACCTTCCACGGCAAGGGCGCCCACGCCGGGGTGTCACCATGGCTCGGGCGCAGCGCGCTCGATGCGGTGGAGCTGATGAACGTCGGCTGGAACTTCCGGCGGGAGCACCTGCCGCCGGACCAGCGTTCGCACTACGTGATCGTCGACGGCGGCGTCCAGCCGAACGTCGTGCCGGCGACCGCCAGCGTCTGGTATTACCTCCGCGAGGGTTCCTACGCGCGCATCCGCGAGCTCCACGACACGGCCCGCCGCGTGGCCCAGGGGGCGGCGCTGATGACCGACACCACGGTGACGGAAAACGTCCTGGCCGGCCACTGGCCGCGGTTCTTCAACCAACCGGTCGCCGAGGCGATGCAGCGGAACATCGAGCGCGTGGGCATGCCCGCGTGGTCGCCGGCCGACCAGGCGCTCGCGCGCGCCGCCCAGCGCACGCTCCAGGTCGAGGAAGAGGGCCTCGCCACCAAGGCCAGCGGGCTGAAGCCGCCCAAGGACGCCCTCGGCGGCGGCGGCGACGACATCGGCGAGGTCAGCTGGAACGTGCCGACGGTCGTGCTGCGCTATCCGGCCAACATCCCCGGCATGGCCATGCACCACTGGTCGAGCGGCATCGCGTCCGCCACCCCGATCGCCCACCAGGGCGCCACCGCCGGGGCGAAGGCGCAGGCGCTCACGGCGCTCGACCTGCTCGTCCGACCCGAACTCGTCCGCGCGGCCCGGGAATTTTTCGAGCAGCAGACCAGCAAGTCGAAGTGGCAGCCGCTGATCCCACCGGGCACCACCCCGCCCATCACGGTCAACCGCGAGAAGATGGCGCCCTACCGCGAGGGCCTGAAGGCGCTGCGCTACGATCCCGCCAGGTTCCGCACTTACCTCGACCAGCTGGGCATCGCCTACCCCGAGACCCGCTGAGCCGGCGGGTTCAGGCCAGGTCCCGCACCGAGCCGCCCGGGACCAGGGTCGGCTCGTAGAGGATCGTCTGCGCCGAGGTGTCCTTGGGGTGCCGCAGCCGCCACAGCAGCTGCTCCACCGCGCGCGCCCCGATGCGCGCCGCCCCGACATCGATCGTGGCCAGGGCGGGACTGAGGGTCTGGACCGCGGACTTCTCGTGGTTGCAGGAGATCACGCTGACATCGCGGCCGACACGGACGCCGCGCCTTTCCAGCGCCACGTAGAGATGGGCGGCGATGTTGTCGGCCGGCAGGAACAGCGCCGTCGGCCGCCGCGCCGCCGGCAGCGCGCGCCACTCGTCCACCAGCGGGAGGAGTTCCTGGTGGCTGCTGAGCGCGGGCTCGGGCAAGGCGGTCACGCGTGCGCTGGCGGATTCGAGCAGGGTCAGGTCGAGGCCTCGTTCGGTGCACGCATAGGCGAACTCCTTCTTGATGTGCTCGAGCGAGGTCTTGCCGCGCTTGGGGTTCACGTAGGCCACGCGCCGGTGGCCGTGCTGCTGGAGATGGTCGGCGACGAGCCCGGCGACCGTCTCATGGTTGAAGCTGCAGAGGTCGCCGGGCGCACCCGCGGGCTTGGCCCAGGCCCAGACCAGGGGGAACCGGGCCAGTTGCTGGAACAGCGGGGTCGCCGCGAGGTCCGCCGGCAGACCGTATTGCGAGGTCTTGAGGATCACGCCCTCGACCTGGTTGCCCTTGAGAAAAGCCGGCACCTGGTCCGCCGTCGGCAGATTGGCCAGCAGCAGGTTGCCCTCGTGCTGGGCCACGGCCCCCTCGATGCCATGCAGCACCTCGGCGAGCACGGGCACGTGCAGCAACGTGTCGTCCATCCCGAGCAGCACGAGCCCGATGTTGCAGGTTCCGCGGGCGGCGCGGCCGCCTTCCTTGGCGTGCCGGCGCAACGGCTCGTAACGCAACCGCGCCACCGCCTCGAGCACCTGCCGGCGCGCCTCGGGGCTCACGGCGGGAAAATTGTTCAGGACCCGTGAGGCCGTGCCCACGGCCACGCCCGCCGCTTTCGCAACGTCGCTCAGGGTGACCGGGGATTTCATGGCGCTCATGACGGGACACAGAGTCAGGTCGGAGGCGCCGCGGCAAAGTAAAATCTCCCGGGCGCCGGCCGCTCAAGCCTCGAGGTGGTAGAGGCGCACCTCGTTTTGCCCGTGGGCCGCCACGTAGAGCGTCGCCGAGCGGGTGTCGTGCACGACCACGTTCATCTGTGAAGGCCCGATGCCGGTGTCGATGAGTTCATACCGCGGATCGACGGTGCCCCCGGGGCCGGGCCGGTAGAGCCGCAGCTCGCGCCGCTCCCGGCGGCTGCCGGCGAGGAGGGCCGGACCGCCGAGCAGGTTGCCGGCCCATACGATGTGGCCCAAGGCCAGGTCGTCATGGATCACCGTGCGCCGCCAGCCGGCGCCCTCGCGCTGCAACAGCGAGAGCACGTTCCCGTGAAAGGGGCTGATGGCAAAGATCTCCGGCTCGCCGTCCCCGTTCCAGTCGAAGGCGAAGGCGTCACTGTGTTCGTCCGTCATGATCGTTTCGACCGGCCAGTCGCCCGCGGGGTCCGCCGGCAGCGGCATGAAGCTCAGGCCCTCCAGCGCCGACAACAGGTAGCCCGGCCGCCGCGCGCGCCCGAGCAGCGCGAAATCCATGCCATGGTTCTTGTTCAGGCCACGCACGATCTGCCGCATCGGCCAGGGCCGCCCGAGATCGCCCGCGGGCACCTCGGCCAGATGGATGCCGCCGGGCTGGGTCCAGTCCTCCTTGTGCGCCTTCGCCGCGCACAACGTCGAGGCCAGGAGGAAGAGTTTGCCCGCGTGCGCCTGCAGCGCGATGCGGTGCGTGTAGGGCAGCTCGGCGACCAACGTCGAGGGCGGGTTCTCCGGCCCGTCCAGCGGATACAGCCGGATCGCGGCGGGCGCGGCGTTGAAACCCGGCTTGAACTCGGTGGTCGCGATCACATATCGCCGGCCGTCCCGCACGAGGGGACAGATGCTGATGTAGCCGCCGGGCGACGAGGCGATCACCTTCGGCCGGAAGTCCGGCGCCTCAAAGAAGAGCAGGCGGTCCTCCTCCTCGCTGCCGGCCAGGAAGGAGGGCAGGCACCCCCCGGTGGCCGGCAGCAAAGCGATGCTGTAGCCGCGTTCGAGTTTGGCCAGGATCCGGGTAGTGATTTTCATAGGAGGACGGAGAGCGGTTAAAATGAAATTAGACATTTTGCACTCCATATTTCCATTTGCTTCAAGCCCATTCTCCGCGAATGGGGATTGGTGTTTGCGATTGATATTACCCATCTCGTTGGTTTGCTCAGCATGGTTTTGCTTCAAGCGATTATTTTAGTTCATGGAAATAAAGACTGATGCCATCCCCACCCCGCCGGTGAATTTCACCCACGTGGCCCTGCCCGGCGCGATCGTGTCCAACGCGTGGCCCCAGGCGCGGGCGCGCGAGGGCGACACGCTGCGCGCCCTGGAGGAGGTGCTGGCGCGTTTTCCCCTATTCGAGGCCTTCCAGACGCTCGACGTGCCCTACCCGGCCGAACGCCGCGCGATCGCCGGCCTGCTCGCGCGCGGGCGGCAACCGCTCACCTACACGCTGACGCGCCTGTTGGCCGAGCGCGAAGCCAGCCTGTCCTCACTGGACCCGGCAAGCCGGCAGCGGGCCGTGGACATCGTGCTCGAAGGCTTCGACCATGCCGCGGAGGCCGGCTCCCGCATCATTGCGTTCATCAGCGGCCCCCGGCCGGCGGATCCGGCGCAGCGGACCGCGGCCCTCGCGGCCCTGGAGCGGTCGCTGGAAACCCTGGCCACCGCCGCCGGGCTTCACCCGGGGGTTGAGCTGGTCCTCGAGCCGCTGGACTACGAGACCCACAAACGGAACACCCTGGGCACGACGGGCGAGGCCGTGGCGATCTGCCGGCGCCTGGCCGCCGGCAACCTCCGCCTCAACCTCTGCCTCGACACCTCTCATCTCATTCTGAACGGCGAGGACAGCGTAACCGCCGTGCATGAAGCGCGTGACTTCATTTCGGAATTTCATTTCTGCAATCCTGTCACCGACCGCTCCTCGCCGCTTTACGGTGACCAACATCCACCCTTTGGTCCGCCCGGCGCGGTCGGCGTCAATGAAGTGGCGGGCATCATGGCCGGCCTGCACCGCGCGGGTTACCTGACGCCGGCGGTTCGGCCCCGGGTGTATGCGGAGGTCCTGAAACCCGCCGGCCTCGAGTCAACCGCCGTCATGGCCCACTGCCAGGATGTCCTCCTTGCCGGCTGGGCCCGCGCCCGCCAGCTGCTCGCCTCCCCTACTTCCTAACCCCAAGACAACCCCACCCACGCATGCGCCTCACCCGCCTTCTCCTTCCCCTGCTGCTCACCGCCCTGACCGCAATGTCGGCCGATACCGCCGTGGCCGACGCGCCGGTGGTCTACACCGGCAGCCTGCAGACCGACAAAACCCTCACCGACGGCCGCCTGCCGCACGCCGTCGGCGCGCATCATTACCAGGTCTTCCGCGCCAATCGCACCCACCCGCCGGAGGGCGGCATCACGGGCTGGACCTACAACCACCAGCCCTACCTCGCCTACTGGAACGGACGCTTTTACCTCCAATACCTCAGCACCCTCTCGCAGGAGCACGAGCCGCCGACTCGCACTTCGCTCATGACCTCGGTCGACGGGCGCAACTGGTCCGCGCCGGTCGTGGTGTTTCCCGAGTATCAGCTGCCCGCCATCGATCGCGACGGCATCAAGATACCCGCCGGCACCGGGGCCGTCATGCACCAGCGCATGGGCTTTTATGTCGCGCCGAACGGCCGGCTCCTGACGCTCGGCTTCTACGGCTACGCCGCCACCCCGCGCCACTCCCCCAACGCCGGCAACGGCCTAGGCCGCGTCGTCCGCGAGGTGAAGGCGGACGGCACGCTCGGCCCGGTCTACTTCATCCGCTACAACCGGCACGCCGGCTTCGATGAAACCAACACTTCCTTTCCCTTTTATCGCACCAGCGACGACGCCGGCTTCCTCGCCGCCTGCGAGGCCCTGCTGCAGGACAAGCTCATGACCCTCCAGTGGTGGGAGGAGGACCGGGCCAAGGACGGCTTCTACACGATCAACCCGGAACAGGTCGCTGGCGCCGCCACCTTCAACGCCAAGATGGTCACCTCCGCCGGCGCCGGCAAGGCCTTCGCCTGGTATACGCGGCCCGACGGCACCGTCGTCGGCCTGTGGAAGAACCAGTATACCGCCCTCTCCACCGACCGCGGCCTGACCTGGTCGCCCATCACCACGAGCCCGGCGCTGCGCGGTGACGCCGGCGCCAAGACCTGGGGCCAGCGCACCGATGACAACCGCTACGCCATCGTGCAGGTTCTCTCCGCCGCCAAGACCAACCGTTTCCCGATGATCGTCATGACCGGGGCCGACGGCCACCGGTTTGATGCGCTGTATTGCCTGCAGGGCGAGGTCCCCGCGCGCCGTTACCAAGGCCAGTATAAATCCGCGGGCCCGGCGTATTTCCGCGGCATTGCCGAGGGCAACGGCAATCCCCCGGGCGACCACCTGTGGGTCACCTACAGCATGAACAAGGAGGACATCTGGGTTTCCCGCACGGCCGTGCCCGTCACCGGCGCCGAGACCGCGCCGCTCCGCGAGGATTTCGAAAAGGCCGCCACGGTCGCCGACCTGGAGCGCTGGAACCTGCACCTGCCCGCGTGGGCGCCCATCGCACCCGTGGCCGAACCCGGCGCGGCGAACCGCGTGCTCGAGCTCCGCGACGAGGAACCCTACGACTACGCCAAGGCCGAGCGGATCTTCCCGGACGCCCGCAAGGTCAGCGTCAAATTCCGCGTGCAGGTCCGCGCCATCGCGCAGGGCACCGCCCTCGACATCGAGGTGCAGAGCCAGCGCGGCGACCGCCCGATGCGGCTCCGCCTTGACGCGCACTGGCTCGGCTTCGACCGGGCGGCGCTCCGTCCCGAGCCGGTCGCCGCCACCCCCGGCCGCTGGTATGCCGTGGAACTCGCCTTCGACTGCGAAAAGCAGACCTACGCCGCGCGCGTCGACGGCCGGCTCGTGCACGAGGCCCTGCCCTTTGCGGAGAAGACCGAGAGCGTCGGACTGATCGTCTTCCGCACCGGCCCGTTCCGCGGCTGGGTCGCGCCCAACATTGTGGATCAGGGCGAGGACAAGCCGAGCGGGCTCGACACCGAGGACCAGCCGGGGGCCGATGAGCGCACCACGGCCTCCGTCTACTGGATTGACGACCTGGAAACCCGCTGAGCCCCGGCCGGGCGGACGAGGCGGTTCGTCAGCCGGCCGAGACCCTCGAACTCGACGGTGATCTCATCGCCGGCGTCGGCCATGAACGACTGGTCCGCGCCCGTGAAAACCACATCGCCGGGGACCAGCGTGAGCACCTGCGAAAGTTCGCTCAACACGCGCGCGGGCGAGTAGAGCAGGCCGGACGTGTCGCTCAACGACTCAAACTGTTTCCGCGTCGCCGGATTTGTGATCGTGAGCCGGCGCGTCCGCGACACCCAGTCGGCGCCGCGATGGATGAAGGGGCCGAAGGGCGCAAACCCGTCGCCCAGCTTGAGGCCGGCCGCCAGCATCACCTCCGTCCGCGCCGGATCCTCGCCGTTGACCTCCTGGAAGGATGCGGGGAAACCGAACAACTCGTTGCCCGGCGCGTAGCCGAAGATGGCGGCCTGCGCCTCGTCCTCGCCGGCGTTCTTCAGCCGCCGGCCGACCACGATCACGACCTCCGCCTCCGTCTTGAGTCGGGCGACCACCGGCGGAATCTCCACGGCATCGCCGTCGGTCGCCGCGGCCCCCGCCGACTTGGCGAACCAGCGGATGCGGCGCGGGGGAACCGCCTCCTTGCCCGCGTAGGAATTGGCGAGGCAGAGGATGTTGCGCGGCTCGCAAGGCGGCAGGAAGTGCGCGCCGGCCAGCGGCATTGTCCGGCCCGTCGGTTGCCCGCCGCGCCAGCAGGCACCATCGAGCAGCGCGATCGTCTCCCCTTCCACCCGTCCATACGACAGGCCGGCCGGACCCAGCACGCGGCAATAGACCTCCGGGACGCCGCTCATGCCGGGGGCTGGTTCGCCGGATACTTGATCTTGTGGCTCCAGAACGTGAGGTCCTCGACGTTGGCGGGCCGGTGCCCGCCGAAAAGCCGGCTCGCCAGCCAGCCGGTGCCGAAGAGCACAAGGTGGCCGAACACGCCGATCAGGATCGGGTTCATCTCGAAATTGAAGCCCAGGTCGACCACCCGGTTGCGCGGCTCCGTCAGGATCGCCCAGGTCGTGTAGAGCACGCAGCAGGCCATCCCGATGTAGCAACCCCGCCGTGTCGCCGTCCGCGTCGCAAAGCCGAGCGTGAACAGGCCGAGTGTGCCGCCGGACAGGATGGTGGCGATCGTGATGGCGCGCTCCATCACCGGCACGGTGCCCTTCTCGGGCACGAGCAGCAGCGCCGCCCACGCGGCCAGCAGGCCGCCGACGAGCACCATGAGCCGGCCGCACCGCACCCGCGCCCCGTCGGAGGACCGCGGCCAGAGCATCGCGAAATAGTCCGTGGTGGCGACGGTCGCCACGCTGTTGAGGTCCGAGCTCACCGTCGACATGGCCGCGGCGAGGATGGCCGCCAGCACCAGGCCGAGCAGGCCGGCCGGCAGGTAGTGCGCCATGAAGAAGGGCATGACGTTGTCGCCGATCTCGGGGCCCGGCACCTGCGCCAGCGCGAAGAAGCCGTGGAAGCAGGCGCCGATGAACATGAAGGTGAAGAACACCGGCACGCAGAGCAGCGCGCCGGTGAAGGTCGCGCGGCTGGCCTCCGCGTCGGTGCGCGCAATCAGGTAGCGTTGCACCAGGTGCTGGTCCGTGACGTAGCGGCGCGTCCATTGCACGAAGTAGGCCAGGCAGAACAGCCACAGTGTCGTGTGCTGCGCATCGAAAAGGCTGGCCCAGGAAAGGTCGGTCGAACCCAGCGTCAGGCGGCCGGCGCGCCACGCCTCGCCGACGACGGCGAACGGCGCGCCCGCCTCGGGGGCGAAGAGCAGGCGGCCGAGCACGAACAACCCGCCCGTGATCAGGATGGTGCCCTGCGCGACGTCGGTCCACACGACGGCCTTGATGCCGCCGAGCATGGTGTAGGCGGCGGTGAACAGCGCCACGCCGAGGACCACCGTCTTCAGTTCCCAGCCGGTGAGGACGTTCACGGCCAGCGCCGTGGTCAGCAGCGTGACGCCGATGTCGAAGACCCGGTCGGCGAGGAAGCCGAAGGAGGTGTAGATCCGGCCGCCGAGACCGAAGCGCTGGCCGATGTATTCGTAGGCGCTCATCCGCACCACGCGCCGGTAGAACGGCACGATGAAGCGGGCCACAAAGATGAGCACGACCGGCAGCAGCATGTGGGGCACGAGCAGGATCAGGCCCTTCTGGTAGGACGTCCCCGGCTGGCCGACAAACGTGCCGGTGCCGATGATCGTGCCCATGAGCGTGAAGGCCACGACCCAGCCCGGGATCGCCCGGCTGGCCACGAAGAACTTCGCGGCGGTGTCCTGGCCGCGGGAGACCACGAAGCCGATGCCGGCGATCAGGACAAAATAGAGGGCGACAACCAGGAGATCGAGGGGACCGAGAGCCATGGGGGTAGGAGGAAAGCGGGATCCACCCCGCCGGCGGGCGGAGCGGCGGAGGACGGGCGCGCGGTCTTACTTGAACCGGAACGAATAAAGGTGCGCGGCCTTCATGATGAAGCGGAGGCGGACCGGCTTCCCGGCCAGCGCGAGGCCGACGTTCGACGGTTCGACGCGCACCTCCCGGTGGTTCTCATCGGGAACATCGGTGTGGCCTTTGCGGAAAACCACGGTCCGGTCGATCTCGTCACCAAAGATTTCGTAGCACTCGTCGGCCCGGAAACCGGGGATCGGCTTGCCGTCGGCATCGAGGAATTCCACCCGGACGTAGCCGGCGGCGGATGTCGTGTAATTGATCTCCAGTTCGGTGCCGTCGAAAACGATGGGCCGGGTGGTGAACTCGCCGCCCTCCCACGGGGCGTGGACGGAAACAAAGCCGTCGGGACGGATCGTGGCGCGCCGGACCCGCGCCGTCTCATGGCCGTAGTTCTCGTTGTAATAGAGCGAGAGCTCCGTCGGCGAGGTCTGCAGGATGCCGCGGCCCATCATGAAACCGCGGGGACCCCAGTTTTTCTTGTCGAGCCCCCCGGGCAGGAAGGGCTCCATGAAGCCGTGGTTGAAGGTCACGCCGTCGCGGCTGCTCAGGAAGACGATTTCCGAGACGCCCGGCGAGCGCTGCGGGTCCAAGCGGTCGGTGCGCGCAAACCGCTTGGAGAAAAACAGCGTCAAATCGGGCGCGCGTTCATAGCGCACGGCCATGCTGGTATAGAGGTTCTCCACCTCGCCGTCGCCGTAGACCACGGGCTGCGGCTCGGACCAGTTGACGTAGTCGGGGGAAGTCAGCCGGCGGAAGCCGCGGATGCGGTAGTTGATCCAGTTGCGGGCGTAGGCGACATACTGCTTCGTGTCCGGATCACAGTAGGATACGGTCGGCGGATCCATCATGGCGTTCGGCT
Organism: Lacunisphaera sp.; assembly: GCA_041917235.1. Classification (GTDB taxonomy): domain Bacteria; phylum Verrucomicrobiota; class Verrucomicrobiia; order Opitutales; family Opitutaceae; genus Lacunisphaera. The sequence continues at coordinate 33,571 of JAYRXZ010000008.1, forward strand.
TCAGGTAGGCGATGACCGGCTTCTCCTGCAGCGGGGACCAGTTGATGCCGTCGGGCGAAACCAGGGCGACGAGCTCGTATTCGCCGAGGTTGGCGAGCGCCTTGTAGCGCTGGGCCGCGGGGGCCGCGGGGTTCTCGTCCTTGAAGGGAAATATGTCCGTGCCGGGATAATTCCGGGTGCGCCACGGCTTGTTGGTGTCGTTCGGCCAGACGAGGTTGTTCGCCTTGGAACCGTTGAATTCCACGACATTGAGCGCCGGTTTGGTCCAGGTGATGCCGTCCCTGCTTTCCGCCATCGCGGTGTAGGTCCAGTTGGCCGCCGACAGGCCAGCCGGGAGGTCCTTGGCGTATTTGGCGTCGGCCCCCGTGCCGCGGTAATACATGCGGAATTTGTCCCCATCCTTGAACACCGACACGTAAGTCAGCACGGAGTTTTCCCAAGGCTTGTCCACGGTCAGCACGATTTCGCGCGGAACCGCCTGGTGCAGTTGCAAGGCGACGTTCCGTTTTTCGGCGATCAGCATCTCGTCGACGAACAGCTGCCGGTTGGTTCCGATTTTTAATGGTTCGGCCGGCGCGGCGAGGGCGGCGGCCGGCAGCAAGGCCGTCAGGCCCAGGAACAGGGAAAGGCGACTCATACGGGGAAGCATGCGGGTGGAGGGTAAAGGGTCGAGCAGGGATGGGACGGCCCCGCGGGGCCTTATTGCGGCGCCGGCACGCTGTAGGGCCGGCCGTCGACGATCATGCCGTGGAGGTTTGGAATCTTCTCCAGCCTGGCCGTGATCTCGGCGAGGGCCTCGGGCGTTTCCACCCCCTTGCCATACGTCGGATCGTCATAGGTGCGATGGAAGTTGCCCAGGGGCAGGTCGACATAAAGTTTGACGCCGTATTCGCGGCAAAGCGGACCGTAGTCGCGTTCCAGCGAGACCTCGATCGGTGGCAGGCCGATCTTTTCATCCTGGTCCTGGATGTAGCCCCAGCCGCGCTGCATGCGGTTCATGTAGGTGGCGCGCTGGAGCGTGTGGTGGCCGACGATCAGGTCGTCCACCAGCTTCTCCTTCACCCAGGTGCGCCACTGCAACTCGATGTTGCCGATCGGCGGGCCGGCATGCTCGCCCTGCGGCACGCCGAGCGAGAGCTTCTGGCCGTTCTTGTTCAGGTGGGCGCGCACCTCGCGGAGGAACGTCGTGAGATATTCGCCGCGCAATGAGCGCCATAGCCCGAGATCAAAGTTCTGGCGCAGGATATTTTTTCCGTAACGCCTCTGGTATTCCTCGACCACCGGCGCGTTGAAGCCGAACTGGTCGGCGTGCTCCGGCGGAGGCGAGTGCGAGCGGTAGCTCAGGAAGACCCCGTCGAACGGCAGCTTGTCGGCGAATTCGCGGATCTCCGAGAGCACGAACGCCCGCACCTCGGGATAGGCGAACTCCAGGACGCCCTCGTGATATTTCCGGCCGCTCTCGGTCAGGCTCCGGTCCGACGACTGCATCTCCGGATGTTCGCGCACGAACCGGGCGTTCCACGGAAAGGGCACCGAATCGTTGTAGAGCACGGTCGGCGGCGCGCCCTCGTCGATGATCGAGATCCACATGTGGATCTCGATGCCGGCCTTCTTGACGGCCTTCACCACCTCGGGCAGCAGCCCCGACTCCATCGCGTTCACGATGCCCTTCCGGTAGGTGTCATAGTGCCCGCCCACCGGCATGTGGATCTTGTGGAAGATCTGCAGGCGCCAGTCGTCCACCCGGAACAGGACCTTGTCGACGCCGCGTTGCTTCCACAGCGCCGCCGCCTTCGCCACATTCTCCGGTGTATCCAATTGGGCCGCCCCGGCAAAACGAGGGTCGCCGATGATATCCCCCCAGCTGACAACAATGACTTTTCCCTTTTTTTCAGAGGAGAAAGATACGATTGGGCAGAGCGCGGCGACCAGGAGGACGATGAATAACGAACGCATATTTTCAGAGGGTTAATACATTTAAGTCGACATGTGTATACAGCATGATCAGTGAATTGCCTACTGTTTTTTCAGAAAATCTTAGAATCCCCTCCACGGTCAGGCGCCACGCGAACCAAACACTGCATCCTATGCCCACTGAACACAAGCTCCTGCCGCGTGCGTGGCTAATCGTCGGCCTGCTCTGGTTCGTCGGCTGCCTCAATTACCTCGACCGGGTGATGATCACCACCATGCGCCGCTCGGTGATTGAGGCCATTCCCATGACGGAGGCCCAGTTCGGCCTGCTGACCTCGGCCTTCCTCTGGACCTACGGCCTGCTCAGCCCGTTCGCGGGGTTTCTGGCGGACCGCTACAGCCGTTCGCGCGTGATTGTGATCAGCCTTTTTTCCTGGTCGGTCGTCACCTGGCTGACCTCTCACGCCACCACCTACGCGGAACTGCTCACGACCCGCATCCTCATGGGCGTGACCGAAGCCTGCTACATCCCCGCGGCAGTCGCGCTGATCACCGATTATCACCGCGGCGACACGCGCTCGAAGGCGGAGGGCCTGCACATGAGCGGCATCATGGTCGGGTCCGGCCTCGGCGGCCTTGGCGGCTGGATCGCCGAGCAGCACGGCTGGGGGCACTCGTTTTCCATCTTCGGTCTCATCGGCATCGGCTACACCGTGGTGGTGGCCCTGTTGATGCGCGACGCTCCGCGGGAGCGCGCGAACACCGACAGCGCGCCCGAGGCGACCACCCTGCCCTCCATCGGCTTGGGGGAGGCGTTTGGCAGCCTCTTCCGGCAGAGGTCCTACATCCTGGCCCTGCTCTACTGGGGCCTGCTCGGACTTGCCGGCTGGGCCGTGGTCGGCTGGATGCCCACCTACCTGAACGAGCAGTTCAACCTCACCCAGGGCAAGGCCGGGCTCACATCCACCGGCTACCTGCAGACCGCGCTGCTGTTCGGCGTGCTGGTCGGCGGCGTCTGGGCCGACCGCTGGCACCGCACCAACCCGAACGGCCGGATCTACGTCCCGCTGATCGGCATGTGCATCGCCGCGCCGGGCGTGCTGCTGGCCGGCCATGCCGCCGTGCTGCCGTTCGCCATCGCCGGGCTCGTGATCTACGGGTTCATGCGCGCCTTCGCCGACAGCAACATGATGCCGATCCTCTGCCAGGTGACCGATCCGCGCTACCGCGCCACGGGCTATGGCATCCTCAACCTCTGCTCCACCCTCGTCGGCGGCGCCACCATCTATCTCGGGGGGGCGCTGCGCGACGCGCACGTGAACGTCAGCCTGATCTTCTACTTCGCCGCGTTCTCCCTGCTCGGCTGCGCCGGCCTGCTCTGGGCGATCAAACCCCGCCGGGCCGGCTAGTAGCGGGCCCGGACCTTCAAGGGACCGCCGGCCGGCAGGTTGATCCAGCCGCCCGTGGCGTCGAAGTCCGTCCAGTCCCGACCGTTCACGGTGACCGTGCGCAGCGTGTTTCCTGCGGGCACACGCAGGCGCAGGCGCAAGCGGGCCACCGGCTCCCGCGCGGGCGGCTGCACGTCGGCCTCGATGATTCTGGCGTCCAGCCGGGAGCGGACGTGGAAGCTGACGGGGCCGAATTCTGTCTGCAGTTTTTGCACCGAAATCTCCTGCCCGTCCGCCAGCCAGCGCCGTGGCGTGGCCTGAAGCAGCCAGAGCTCGTCGCCGACCGTGCGGCACAGCAGGTTCGTGAAGTTCGTCGTCCAATAGCCGGCGGCCCAGGGCGTGAGCTCGAACGCCCGCTTCTGTCCCCACGAGCGGTGCTCGTAAGTGGTGAGCGTTTCCCGGTCCAGCGTATTGGTGCTCTGGCTGTAGAAGGAATAAAGGTAGTTCTCCACCTGGTCGGCCGCCAGATACTCCGCCATGGGACCGGTGCCGAACGGTTCGTCGGCGAGGCCCGGGACCAGGATTGCATAGGAATCCTCCCACAGCTCCGTGAGCCAGCGCGCCTCCGGCGCCCCACGGCCGAACACCCCGGTGTCGAAGATGCCCCAGCCCCAGGCGGCGTCGACCACGGAGGAATACTTGGATTTCCTGTCCCGTTCGCGACCGGTCGACTCGAGTGCCGCCGGCAGGTAGGGCACCCACGTGCCGTCGTTCAGCCGCGCGAGCGGGCGCACGGCGGACGCGCGCCGCTGGCCGTCCTGGATGCAACGGCGGTAGTCGTCGGCCTCGGCCTGGAACTCCGCGGCGCGCGGATGGCCGAGCCGCCGCAGCACGCCGGCCATCTCGTGCAGGCCGAGCCAGATGCTGGCGTCCGAATAGATGCTGTTGCTGTCCCCTTTGCCGGCGTCGCTCACGCGCCCCGGCGGCAGCCAGCCGTAGTTGAACGGCTTGGATCCGTCCGCCTGCAGCTGCATCGTGGTGCGGCGGTTCCGCCTCACCCATTCCAGCGCCTGCACGATGGCGGGCAGCCTCGGCTCGATCCATGCGCGGTCGCCGGACAGCCGGTAATAACGCGCAACCGCCCAGAGCACGGTGCCATGGTAACTCATCCAGACCTTGGGGCATTGCTCCGGCGGCGCCCCGAAGAACCCGTTCCAATCCTTGATGGCCGGCGAATCCGGCGCCGGGATGCCCTGCCAGCGGAAGAAGGTCTCAAGATACCGCCGCGCCAGCGCGAACTGGCCGCGCCGCGCAAGGTCGCCGCCAACGCCCAGCGACGTGATGTGGTGCCAGACGCGGGCATAGATGATCGGGCCCGTGTGCAAGACCGGCACGCCGGACGGATCGAGGTGCGAATTGATCAGGATCCGCGGCAGGAACGTGCGGTAAAGGTTGTTGAGCCACTCGTCCGGCACGCGCACGGACGCCCCGGCCGCCGCGAGGTCGTTCCAGAAGCCGAGCATCCGCCCGCGGGCCGCCTCGAACTCCGCGACATTGACCACCGGCCGCCGGGCGGAAGCCTCCGGCCGGTAGAAATGAGCCACCGCGAAGCTCCGCCCCGCCCCGGCGGCCAGCGGCACCTTCGCCCGGAAGCGGCTCACCGCGCCATGCGCCGGCAGCCGCTCGAACACCAGCGCGGGGTCCGCCACCGCGACCAGCCGGTCGCCGGCGTAGAACGCGCCGTCGCGCCAGACCATCTGCCCGGTCCCGGGCAGCGGGCTCGCCGTCATGAAGCTCACGAGATCCTCGTCGGTGAACTCGAGCCCGAGCCACGCGTCGCCCGCCGTCGGCGCGGTGTTCGTCACGTCCAGGCGGGTCCAAAGCAGCAGCGGCTCCAGGCCGGTGCGGACCGGCCCGGGCTCCTGCGGCAGCGCCAGGCAGGTTTGTTCGATCCGGAAGGCATCGTCCTCCCACGCGGACACACCGATCAGGTTGTGACCGTCGGCCAGGCGCTGGCGCACGCCCGGATCGCCATATTCGCGGAGTCGGGGCAGCGGCGACGCGCCGATCGAATACTGGAAGCTGTAGCCCGCCGCGCGCGGGTGCCAGACAAGGTCCTTCACCTTCGGGTCGCCGCCGACGGATTGCGACGAGACCGTGATGCGGCCGTGGCTCCAGAGGGTGAACTGATCGTTGTGGTCCGGCCAGCCGAGGAACATCTTGGCGCGGGTCAGATCAGGCACGCGCGCGGCAAAATAGGCGGCGTCGACCTCGGGCATGGCCGCGATGCGCTCCGTCACCCGCGCCTCGGCCGGCCAGCGTTCCTTCGCGTCGATGAATTCCCAGGCGAGCCGGTGGATGTCATCGGGCTCGTGCTCGGTGAAACCGGTCCAGCTGGTGTAACGCTCCGCGGTCGACACGAACGGCCCGGCGCGACTTGCCTCGACCTGCCGCGCCTGGTCCGATCGCGCGGGCGCGGTGGCCGCCCAGCCTTCGCGGCTGAGATAGAGGCCCAGGTCCTTCACCCAGATGTAGGGCTGTTCGCGCAGCATCTCGCGGGAAACCGTGAACCCGTAACCATCCGCGAGGCTGACCTGCAGCCACACTTCCCCGGCGGGTTGATGCTGATCCTCACCGGTCCATTGGATCGCGATTCCCCGCGGATATTCACCGCCGGCCGGAGGCAGCGGCTCGGTGGACAGCGCCCCGGGGCCGCTGAACATCCGGACCGAGACATCCTTCAACCAGGGCCGCGCCGGCGTCGCCTCCTCCCATTGCAGGTAATACCGCTCGGTGGCCGCCAACGCCAATGTGCCTGTGAGGCACGCAACCGCCAGGACAGACAGCCAGCGGAGAGAAAGGCGCGATGCGGAGAACTTCATGGCGGATGGAGGTTTTCGTTTCAGCGGTAGGAAATCGAGACACCCCGGAGCACGGGCGAGTTGATGTCGTTCGGACTGACCAGGGTCGCCTTGTATTGGATCCACCGGCCGGTGGCCTGCTGCAGCGGTTCGCCGGATTTGACGTAGTGGCTGCCCGGACCGGCCGGACCGGTCCAGTGGGACGTCGCAAGCGCCTCCTTGGTCGCCGCGGTGCGAACCTGGAACTGGACGCCGGTCTTGAACGGGGTCTCGGCCTCCCAGGTCAACGCACCGAAACGGCTTTCCGCGCCGGCATCGAACGGCGGCGAAATATAGTCATAGCGGTCGGACCGGTCGTAGACGTTGCCGATGTCGGTCCCGGAGAGGAGGTGCGGGCCGGGGTTGTAAACCTCGGTGCGGCGCGCCGGGTCCTTCGGGTCGAAGCCGTCCTTGCCGCCAAAGTAGATGAAATTCCTGGACGCGCTGTGGTCGCTCATGATCACGTGGTTGGCGAAACGCACGTCCGGGTAGCCATCGTTGTTGAAGTCCGCGCTCATCGCACCCGATGCGGCGAAGGTCGGCAGCATCGTCACGTGATCGGCGGCAAATCCCTGCGGGCCGTTCCAATAGACGTAGGAAGGATGCTGGCGGTCGGGACTGCCGGAGTAGTGGCTCGCGGCAAAATCGAGCCAGCCGTCGCGGTTGTAGTCCGCCACGGTGACGTCCTCGAGGCCGATGCCCGGCAGCGCCAGCCGGCGCTGGGCATCGAAACCGCCGGGGCCGCCCCAATAAACGAGGGCCTTGCCGTCGGGCGAACCGCCGAAACCGTGCATCTTCAGGCCCGGCGGCGGCGCGCTGTGCGGGTCGTAAAGGTTGGCCGCGACGATATCGAGCCAGCCGTCCTTGTTCAGGTCCGCCACGCGCGTGGCCGGCGACATGCCCGTGGGCAGCCGGGTGACGCGCCGGTTGTCGAAGCCCTCCGCGCCGCCCCAGAAGACGGCCATGCCATCGCGGTCGGTCGCGGTGGAGAAAATTACCTCGAGCCAGCCGTCCTTGTTCAGGTCGGCCGCGCTGATGGCACGCGGCCCGTTGACCTCGAAGGCGAAGTGGCTGGCGGACGCGAAGCCGGTCGGGCTGCCGAAGTAGACGCGGCTGACGGTGGAGCCCGGGAAAAACTCCGCACAGACGAGATCGAGGTAGCCGTCGCGGTTGAAGTCGGCGTAGGTGCTGTAGAAGCAATAGCGGGTGGAGACGGGCGAACTGCGCTTGGGATCAAGCCCGTCGGGACCGCCCCAGAGCACCTGCGGCGTCGGGCCGGAGAAGCTCAGGTCGACATAACCGTCCGTGTTAAGGTCGAGGATCGAGTAGGAACCGGCCCCGATGTAACCCTGGCTGATCGGGAACATCTGCATGCGCCGGTCGCTGAAGAGGCCGGTGCCGTCGCCCCAATAGATGCGCTGGCTGTTGCGATTGCCCGGGACCGAGTTGGCGTAACTGTTGGCGAACACCAGGTCGGGCATGGCGTCGCCATCGAGATCGGCCACCTGCACACCGCTCGCTCCGTAGGTTGGCAGCTCCGCCCGCCGGTCCACACTCAGACCGCCGGGACCGCCCCAGTAGATGTAGGAATCCTGGTCCATGCCGCCGGATCCCATCTGGTTGGCCAGGGCCACGTCGGCCCAGCCGTCGCGGTTGATATCCGCAATCGCGACGGCCATGCCATAGCTGGTCGGCAGGGCCTGGCGGCGGTGCCGGGCAAATCCCTCCGGCCCGTTCCAGTAGACATAGGCCTGGCCGGCTCCGTGCATCGTGGTGGACGCATAAGAACCGTAGCCAATGCCACCCGAACTGTTGGAGAAAACAAGGTCGGGCCGCCCGTCGCGGTTCAGGTCCCCGATGGCCACGCCGGTGGCCTTCAGGGTCGGGAGGGCCGTGCGCCGCTCCGCCGCATAACCTTCCCTGGCGCCCCAATAAATGAAGGAGTCGAGCTGGACGTCGTTGTCGATGGTGTAGATGCCATTCGCCTCGCGGCCCTTGCTCCGGTATTCGTTGGCAATGACGATCTCGGCAAATCCATCGGCATTCAGGTCACCGATCGCCAGCCCCACGGCGCTGTCGCCCTTGATCCGGCTGGAGTTGTGCCCGAAGGCGCCGCGGCCACCGGCGCCGCCCCAGTAGATGACCAGCCCGCCCTCGCCGGGCAGGTTGCCCTCCTGCGTGAAGATCAGGTCGAGCCAGCCGTCCTGGTTGAGATCGACGGCTTTGACATCGGTGGCCCGCTCGGTCTTCACGGAGGTGCGGCCGGCCACACCGTAGCGCCCGCGGTCGCCCCAATAGATGTAAGACTGGCGGAGATGGTCGGCCGAGATCGTGTTGCCGATGTTGGCAAAGATCACCTCGGGCGAGCCGTCGGCATCCAGATCGGCCACCGTGACCCCGTAGGCGTTCTGGGCCGGGAGTTCCAGGCGGTTGCCGGCGGAGAAGCCGGCGGCGGCGCCCCAGTAGATGAACGACACCTGGCCAGAGTCGATCGGGCACCACGGGTCGGAATTGGCGTTGGCGAGGACCAGGTCGGCGAAGCCGTCGCCGTTGAGGTCGGCCACGGCCGTGGCCTTGCCGCGGTCCGACGGGAGGCGGGTGACGGTCTGGGGCGAAAGCTTCGTCTTGCCCCAGAAGATCGAAAGATCGACGCGGCCGTCGCTCTGCGAATGGTCGGTCGGGGCGACCAGGTCGAGGTGACCGTCGTTGTTCAGGTCGTTGAGGTGGATGAGGCGGATGCTGCCGTCCGCCGCGACATAGGTGTTGGCGCCCCCGTCGGCCAGCGTGCCATCAACGCGATCGAGGAAGCTGGCGGAGCGCCAGGTCTTGCCACCGTCGCCCGCCGGTGCGCCGGCCAGGCCGGTGATTAATCCAAGGAAAATCAGACAGGTGATCCGTGTGTGTGCCATAAAAGTTAAGGCGCTCCCCCGCCCCTCGGCGCGGCGCCTAGGGCTGGAAGACGCGCTGGGCGAACTCGCTGAAGCACTCGCGCCAGACGCGCCAGGTGTGGCGGCCCTCGACCTCGTGCCAGATCACCGGCAGTCCATCGGCCGTGAGCTTCTGGGCGACCTGCTTGCCCTTGTCGAAATGCAGGTCCCCCCGACCGCTGCCGAGCCACACAAGGCGGACCCGCGGTGCGCCGGGCTGCATCGCCGGTTTGAATTCCCCGGCTTCATAATTGGCCAGGCTCTGCTTGCCCGAGCTGAAGCAGCCCACCCAGGCGAACAGTTCCGGCCGGCCCAGGCCGAGGAGGAGTGATTGCTTGCCGCCCATCGAAAGGCCGGCCACGGCGCGGTAATCGCGGCCCGTGCCCACCCGGTAGTTGGCTTCCACCCAAGGCATCAGTCCCTCCAGCAGCTGTTTCTTCCAGCGCTCATGCTCGTCCCCCGGCCAGGTGAAATTCCCGACCGGCACGATGCTGAAACCCAGCGGCATCACGACCACCATCGGCTGTGCGAGCTTGGCGGCGATGAGGTTGTCGAGGATGGTCGGCACGAGGCCGTCATCAATCCACGCGCGCTCGTCATAATCCCAACCGTGCAGGAGGTAGAGCACCGGCAGCTTCGTCGCCTGGTTCGCGTCATATCCCGGCGGCAAGTAGACACACACCGGCCGGCCGAAGCCCACGGCGGCGGAACCGAACCGGCGGATCTCGACGCGTCCCGCCGGCACGCCGGGCCGCGGATGCCAGGTGCGCGGCTGCGGGTCGGGCACCTCGGCCTTGCTCCAAGGCCCGGCGAAGAAGTCCTGCACCGAGGGATTCAGCGGATCGACGCATTCGACGCCGTCGACGCGAAACCGGTAGAGATAGAGGCCCGGCAGCAGCGGCCCGAGCGTGATTTCCCAGACGCCCTCGGCGTTGCGCTTCAGATCGTAGGTGTTCTCCGGGAAATCGTGGCCCTTGTCCGCGCTGCGGCCGACCAGCTCGACCCGCGCATCCTTCGGCCAGACAAAACGGAACGTGACCCGGCCGTCGGGCCCCGCCTCGGGGGAAACCGGTTCCGCCGCCCCGGCCGGGACGGTTGCGGCGACCAGCAGTCCGGCGAAGAGGCAGAGAGTGCGGAGGAATGACATGGGCTGGGGCTAAGGCGACTTCGCGCCGGGTTTGGCCACCTCCAGCTCCCCGCCGGCGAGCTGTTGCCAGGAGTAGTAATGAAAGGTGCGGTCGGTCGACATCGCCACAAAAAGCCCGCCCGGGAAACGGCCGCCCATATCGGCGGTTGTCACGTCGCTGCCGTCGCTGGATTCGGTGGAAAGGCGCACCTCCTTCAGGAACGGATGGGCGTGAGGATTGCCCGGCTCGCCCTCGCGCCGGAAAATCCGGAAGGTGTTGCCCTGCCCCTTGCCATCCCCGTCCTGGTTCGAGACGATGATGTAGCCGCGCCCCGGGCCGGTCGGGTAGATGGAGATGCCCTCGCGATCGAGGAAGAAGCCGTCGGTGCCGAACGCCGCCAGCTCGCGGTTGGCGTCCGGCGCATCGGGGTCCGCCGCATACTTCCGGATGCCGAAACGTTCGTCGGAATAATAAACGTGACCGAGTTCGTTATCGACCGCGATGGCCTCGATTTCCTTGGTGTCGCTGTAGGCGCCGAACGCGCGGACCTTGGTCGCCTTGACGCGCCCGGTGCCGTCGTCCTCCAGCCGGTATTGCCAGAGATAACCTTCCTTCGGTCCGACGCGCGCCCCGACGATGGCGAACAGCGCGCCGTCGCGCGGCCGCGTATAGAGCGCGATCCCCGTGGGCAGGCGTTCCTTGTCGTGGGCGAAATCGAAGACCGGCAGGCCGCCGCCGTCGACGGGTTGCATCGAGGGCACGGCAAAAACGCGGATCCTCCCCGCGTTGCGCTCGGTCATCACCGCCACGTCGACCTTGCGGCCGCCGAGCATGAGGCCGTAGGCGAGGTCGACATTGTTCGGCCGCTTGAGCCCGAGCACGGTCTTGTCGCGCAGGATCTTCCCGTTCAGGTCGAAGACATAGAGACCGCCGTTTTCCTCGTCCTTGCAGGTGCCGAGCACGAGGCTCCGGGCGGGATCGGCCGGGTTCACCCAGATGGCGGGATCGTCGCTGTCCTTCAGCACGGGTTCGGTCACCACCTGCGGGGTGATCCGGAGTGGCGCGGTGGTTGTCGCGGCCGGGGACAACACCGGCAGCAGGCCGAGACCGGCCAGAATTAATGCGGCTTTTTTCATAAGCGGTCTGGGGGCGGGGACAAACGGGTGAAGCAGACTGACGGGAAAGGCGACACGGACTCAAGACGTCCGTGTCGCGTCCCCGGTATCGGAGGGATCAGAAGCGCAGGCGCACGCCGGCACCCATGGAGGAACCGCTGTTCCACTTGTGCGCCAACAGGCCGGACGCCCGCCAGTGTGACAGGGTCGGCTCGTTGGTGAGGTTGCGCCATTCGAAGAACACCTGGTAGTTCCGTCCGGGCCCGAAACCGTAGCTGGCGGAGAGGTCCCACAGGTTGCGCACGTCGTCGATCTCGTCGCTGCCCGGGGTATCGCCGGTCGATTCGATCTGTTCGCCCGTCTTCGAGGTGGCGAGCCGGACAAAGATGCCCTTGTAGGCGTAGATCAGCGACGCGTTCAGGATGAATTCCGGCTGCTGCTCGAGCTCCGGATTGTCGGGGCGCAGCGGCGAGTTGATCTGGGAGTCGAGCGCGCAGTAATTGATGTCCACGCCGAGGCCGCTGAAGAGGCCCGGGAGGAAATCGAAGTTGCGGCGGTAGGACACTTCCCAGCCGCGGATCCAGCCGTCGGTGTTGGCCTGGATGCTCGTGCGGGTGTAGGTGGTGCCGTCGATGACCGGGTGGTCGACCACCTGGAAGGGGAAGTTTTTGATGTCCTTCGTGAACGCGCCGACCATGAACTGGCCGAGCACGCCCGTATACCAGTCGAACGACAGGTCGAAATTGCTCGAGGTCAGCGACTCCAGGCCGGGATTGGGCGAGAAGATGGTGTCGTTGATGTCGTCGCGGGTCTCAGTGGTGTAGATGTTGCTCGGATCCGGGCGGGCCACGGTGTTCGTCCAGCTCGCGCGCAGGAACATGTCCTTCTTGAGCGCATACTTCGCGTGCAGGGACGGCATGAAGTGGCTGTAACTGTCGGAGAATTCCTTGTAGAAGCCGCCCGTCGGGGCGGTGAGCCGGTTGTAGTTCTCATCGGTCCGCTCGTAGCGACCGCCGGCGATCAGCGTCAGCTTGTCCTTCGTGTAGGAGCCCATCAGGTAGCCGGCGTAGATGTCCTCGAAGGCGTAATACGTATTCACACTGCCGGGCAGGTTGGAAACCGTGAGGGGTCCGAACGAGCCGGCGTTGGCGGCCACCAGTTGCTTGGTGACGGTGGGGTCATACCGGACGCCGAGATTGATGCCCTTCTGGTCAAAATCGTTGAAGGGTCCGACCGAGCCGAGGGCGGCGTAGGTCAGGGTGCCGGTCTGGGTGCGGACATAGACCGTGCTGGGGTTGGACTTGTCCTTCAGCCGGAAATAGAGGCCGCTCTTGAGCTGGAGCGAGCCACCGTTGCTCAGGTCGAAATCCTTGGTGAAATTGACGTAGGGCGTTTTCTCCGCCTCGTTGTCCAGACGGTCGGGCGCGTCGACGTTCGAGGCGATCGGGTAGCTGGCGGGATTCGTCAGAATGTTGGCCGAGGCCGCTCCGGTCGGGAGCAGCTTGTAGTAGTCGCCCCCGATGACGAGGCGGGCCGGTTCGCCGTAGCTGTTGATGCGGGAGCCCGCAAAATAGTAGTCATAGAGGTATTTCTCGAAGGCCCGGGAGCTGGAGAAGCCGTAGTCGAGCTTCATCGCATTGCCCAGGTCGGTCTCGCCGGTCACGGACCAGCCCAGGACCTCGAGGCGCCAGGTCCGCAACCGATAGAGCGGAGTGATGCGGCCGGTGACGAGGCCGCCGTCCTGGTCGTAGTCAACGGCCGTGCCGCCAACCATGTAAGGCGCGAAGCCGTCGAAGGTGTAGCGGTAGATGTGCTGGTCCTGCAGGCCATAGGAATGATAACCGCGGGCGACGATCTTGGTGTTGCTGCCCACCTTGGCGCCGAAGGCGATATCGTAGCCCTCGTTCTTGCGGATGGCCTCGGTGCGCTGCGCCCGGTAGCGCGGGATGATGTAGGCCTGCGTGCCGCCGGTGCCGGTGACGGGATTCGCCCCGTTGGACTCGGTCTCGTCATAATAGGAGTCCGACTTGCGGTGGTTCAGCGAGAGGGTGAAGGCATACTTCCCGTCCCTGCCGATGAGGTCGCCGTAGGTCAGCGTGCCCCGTTCCTCGTTCTTGCCCATTTCGTTCGTGCCGTAGAAACCGCTGATGCTGACCGTGCGCCCCCGGAGATCGAGCGGATTCCGCATCAGGACGTTGGCCACGCCGCCAATGCCGTCCGACGGCAGATCGGGCATCGCGGCCTTGGTGACCACGATGGTGTCGATCAGCGCATTCGAAATCGTGACGAGGTCGTTGCGCCGGGTTTCGTTGTCGGCGGAAGGCAGGGTGAAGCCGTTGACGAGCGTGCCGTTATACTGCGGCCGCGCGCCGCGGATCGAGATGAAGCGGCCTTCGCCGGCTTCCTGGATCACACTGACGCCGGGCAGGCGGCCCAGCGCCTCGGCGGCGTTCAGGTCCGGAAAGGTGCCCATCTTGTCCGACGAGATCACGTTGATGAGATTGGGCGCGTCCTTGGTGGCCTGGTTGGCCTTGGCCTGGCCGAGCAGGGAGCCCTCCACGCGGAAGGTTTCCAATTCGAGCACCTTGCTCTCCTTTTCCTGCTCACCCGGCGCGGCCGGCGCGACCTGCTGGGCCGGCGCGACCCCGCTGGCGACCAGCCCGAATGCAAGGGCTGCGGTGAGACGAACGACGGAACCGCCGAAGCGTTTCCCACGCGCAGCATTCCCCAGAATGCCCGCGGCAGATTTGACTGCGATATGGTGGTTCATGGTCATGTGGTGATGAAGCCGGGACCAGCCGTAGGCGGTCCCAAAAAAACCGGCCAGCCCTCGCGGGCTGGCCGGCGGCTGAGGCTCAGTAACGGAAACGCAGGCCGGCACCGATGTTCGCCCCGGAGCCGGTCCGGGACTGGAGCGTGCCGGAGGCGTAGCGTGCCTGGCTGTGCTCGTTGGTGATGTTGCGCCACTCGAAGAAGGCCTGGTAGGTGTGCTTCCGGCCGAAGTCGTAGCTGGCGGTGAAATCAAACGTGCGGAAAACTTCCCGGATGCGGTCCTGGATGGGAGTGCCCGCCACCGAGGTGATCATGCTGCCTTCCTCGGACAGGGCGAAGCGGGTGAAGAAACGCTTGTAGGCGTAATACACCGAGGCGTTCAGGACATACTCCGGCTGGTCGGGCAGGCGCGGCTTGTCGGTGCGCGTGGCATGTTGGAGCTCGGAATCAAGGCCGGCGTAGTTCGCATCAACACCCAGGCCGCTGAGGAGACCCGGCAGGAAGTCCAGGTTGCGGCGGAACGAGATCTCGTAGCCGCTGATCTTGCCGTTGGCCTTCGCCTGCACCGAGGTGCGGGTGTAGGTGGTGCCGTTGAAGGGGATCGTGTCGGTGATTGTCAGCGGGAAGTTGGTGATGTCCTTGGTAAAGTAACCCACCATGAACTGGCCCAGCGGGCCCGAATACCAGTCCAGCGAGAGGTCGATGTTCTCGGACTCGAGCGCCTTGAGGCCCGGGTTCGGCTGGGTGATCCGCAGGTTGACCGTGTCGATGACCTCCGTGCCATAGATATTGGTGGCGTCCGGCCGGCCCACCGTATTGGCCCAGCTGGCGCGCAGGAACAGGTCCTTGGCCAGCTCGTATTTGAAGTGGGCCGAGGGGAGGACGTTATCATAGCTGTCCGTGAATTCCTTGTAGGTGCCACCGACATTCGCGGTGAGGCGGCGGAAGGCTTCGTCGGTCTTTTCGTAGCGGACGCCGACGATCGCGGTGAGCTTGCTCTTCGTATAGGTGCCCATCAGGTAGCCGGCATAGATGTCCTCGTTGGCGTCGAACATGTTGACGTCGCCGGGGGAGATGCCGACCACCGGGGGGCCGAACGAGCCGGGGTTGTTGACGGCGATCAGCTTGCCTTTCTCACGATCCGGCAGCGGTCCGAGATTGATGCCCTTGGCATCGAAGTCGGTGATGGCGCCGCTCGTGCCGAGATCGGCGAACGTCAGCGTGCTCGACGCCAGGGGCGTCTGCGTGACGGAAACGTTGGGGTTGGCCTTCTCCTTGAGGCGGATGTAGGTGCCGGCCTTGAGCTCGAGGTTGCCGCCGTTGCCCAACTCGAAGTCCTTTTTGACGTTGAAGTAGGGCGTCTTCTCCGACTCCCAGTCTTTGCGCAGCGAGGACGTCGCCAAGAGGGCGACGCGCTGCGTAGCGGGATCGAGCAACACCGCCGTGGAAGCCGGGGTGGAGGGGAAGAACTTGATGGCGTCCGGCTGGAACTCGACCCGGATGGGATCGGGCGTGGTGGCATTGGTGCCGTTGACGAACAGGTCGTTCTCATAACGCTCCAGGGAACGAGCCCGCTGGAAGCCGTAGTCCAGCTTGATGCCGTTCGCCAGGTCGGTCTTGCCGGTGATCTGGAGGCCCTCGATCGTCAGCCACCAGGTGCGGCTGCGCCACAACCGCACGAGCCGGGCCGTGACCACGCCCCCGTCCGCGTCGTAATCGACCGGGGCGCCGCCGGAGAGAACCGGCAGGATGTTGCTGAAGGTGTAGCGGTGCACATACTCATCCTGATAGCTGTCCGACTTGAATCCCCGGACGACAATCTGGGTGTTGCTGCCAAGCTTGGCGGCAAAGGCGGCGTCGAACCCGAGGTTGGAGCGGTCCATCTCGGTCATCTGATACCGGAAGCCCTGCGGGATGTAGACCTGGGGGCCTCCGCCGGTCGTGGTGGCGAGGACCGGCGCGTTGACGTCATACTCGGTGAAGGAGTATGGCGAGAGCCGGTGGTTGGCGGAGACAATCAACGCATACTTCTTTTCCTTGTCGATGAAGGTGCCGTAGCTGAAATCCTCGCGATCCTGCCAGTCGCCGCCGTTTTCATTCCAGCCGTAATAGACCGAGGCGTTGAACTGGGGTCCGCGCAGATCGAGCGGGTTGCGCATCAGGATGTTGGTCGTGCCGCCGATGCCGTCCGCCGGCAGGTCGGCCGTGGCCGTTTTGGTGAGGACAATCGTGTCGATCAGGGCGTTGGACACCGTCACCAGGTCGTTGCGGCGGATTTCCGCGTCACCCGAGGGCAGCGAGAAACCGTTCACCAGGGTGCCGTTGTATTGGGGACGGGCGCCGCGGATCGTGACAAAGCGGCCTTCACCCGCGCTGCGCTGCACCGAGACGCCGGGCAGGCGCCGGAGCGCCTCGGCGGCGTTCAAATCGGGAAACGTGCCCATCTTGTCCGCCGAAATCACATTGATCAGGTTGGGCGCGTCCTTGGTGGCGGCGATGGCCTTCGCCTGGCCTTGGAGCGCACCGGCCACCTTCATGGTCTCCAGCTCGAGGACCTTTTCCTCTTTTTTATCCTCCAGCGGTTTGACGGCTGCCTCTTGGGCCGGAAGCCCCAAGGGCGCGCCCATGAGGATCATGAGGCAGGTTGAGCGACGGAGTGCTCCTAAACGGAAAGCATTCCGAAGAATGCTCGTGACTGAGGTGACAGTGTGACAGTTCATGAGTTTTGCGTGCGATAGCGTGAGAGGCCGACCAGGGGTGATTCTTCCGGCCCAAATGATTCAGTTTTGGGTCGAAAAATGCATTGCATACACATGTAGACTTGTGAGTGGAGCAAAATCGATGTCAACCCATTTCCTGTATCATTCCGGTGTCTTTCCTGTGAAAACATGGCGATTAGGGCCGTATCTCCCACCCTTCATTTGGTTCTATTCTTTGCCCATTCAGAAAAATCATCACCCTTTTGTATACTTTATAATTCACTTTCTCTTTGAATCCGGTTCGAGTCCCACATGCACCGGCCAATCCGCCCATCACCACCCCTGCCCTACCCATGAAACCAGTTCGCTCCTCCCGCCATTTCGCCGCGCTGCTGGCGCTGGCTGCGATGTCCATCAGCCTCCCTGCCCGCGGCACCTCCACACCCGAACAGATCGGTGGCCTCGGTCTCTGGCTGACCGCCAAGGATCTGGCCGCGGGACACCGCAACGGCCAGGTCGTGACCCTTTGGCCTGACCGCTCCGGCCGCGGGTATGATGCCGTCTATGAGCCGCGGGTCCCCCAGGCAGGGCTGGTTGACGGCCTGCACAATCCCCCGACCTATGTAGCGGATGCCTTGGCCGGCCTGCCGGCGGTCGCCTTCAACGCCGCCAACCGCGAGGGGTTGATCCTTAATCGCGCCGGGCACGCGCTCGGCCAGAAGACCAGCGGCTTCACCGCGGTCTTCCTGGTGCGACCGTCGCTGGTTTATGGCGCCAAGCCCACTCCTGACTCGGCCTGGACCAAAAACCGCTACCTGTTCCTGACGCACGTGAGCGACTACAACAGCCGTTTTTCGCTGCAGATCGTCGAGGGTTCAGGCGAGGTGAAACTGTTCTCCCGGCCCGAACCCACCCAGAAGCGGGTCACCCAGAACTCCTCCTTCACCGAGAGCGAACAGGAGGCCGTAAGCGACGGTGCCTGGCATTGCGTCATGGGCACGGTTGACTACGAGGCCAAGGTCGCGCGCATCGTGATCAACGGCAAGGTGCTGACGCGCCCGCTTCCGGCCGACAGCGCGAACGTGTCGGAGGACGTCCCCAGCCCGATCACGGGCATCGCCAGCACCACCTTGGGCGACTGGCTGACCTGCCAGATTGCCGAGGTCATGTGCTACAACCGGGCCCTGAGTGTCGAGGAACTGCTGTCGCTCGATACCTACCTGAGCGAGAAATACCAGCTGAAGCACTGAGCGCCGCTATTTGGCTGCGAGGCGGTCGTTGCGCCACCAGCGCAGCTCCCGCGTGTTCCCTTCGGCGCAGGCGATGATATCCGTCCGCCCGTCGCCGTTCAGGTCGGCCGTCACCACCTGCACGGCTCGCGGCCAGTCGCCCTTCAGGCCGTGCCGCGTCCACCCGCCCTTGCCATCGGATTCATACCAGACGAGGGCCGCGCCCTGACCCGCCAGCCAGGCCGTGGCGGTGATGTCCATGTCCCCGTCGCCGTCGAAATCCGCTGCGACCGCCTCAAACGCCTGTTCAAAGGACTGGTCGACGACGTGCTTCGTCCAGCTGCTGCCCCGGCCGGTGTTTTCATACCAGACCACCTCCTGCCGGACAGGCATCCGCTCCGAAGGCACAAGGTCATGGGCGAAACCGGACGCCAGCACCACGTCCGGATCACCGTCCTTGTCCATGTCAACGATCTGCCCGTGCGCCGCCCGGGGCGCCAGATCGATATAATGCTGGGTCCACGGCAGCCGGGTCTGGCGCCCGGGGTTTTCAAGCCAGAGCACGAGGCCGCTGCGCGTTGCCGTGCCGACCGCGTCGAGATCTCCGTCGCCATCCATGTCCCCGAGCCGGATCATGCGCGTCTCGAGCAAGTTTTCGGCGATCGGGGCCTGCGGCCATCGCGTTTCTTCCGTTCCCTGCGGACCGGGGTTGCGGTGCACGGTGAACATGTTGCCCAACCGCCAACTGGAGGCGACCACGTCGGGCCGTCCGTCGCCGTCGATGTCCCCCACATCCACATCGTAGGCCCCGGGCACATTGGACGAGAGCGCGAGGAAATGCGGTGTCCAAACCTCCCGGATGCGCGCCGCCCCGGGATTCTCCAGCCAGCGCAGGTCGCCGCTGGAGTTCTCCACGATGACGACATCGGGGCGGCCGTCCTGGTTGATGTCGGCAATCATGTGCCGCTCAAGGCGGTAGGCTGGAGGCGCCTGGAAATGAACCAGGTGCCGTGTAAATTTTCCGGTCCCGTCGTTTTCGAACCAATACAGGGAATTTTTCCCGCGGGCATCTGAAGCGGTCAGGTCGATGTCCCCGTCGCCGTCCAAGTCCGCCGCCATCACCCCGTATGGATAGGTAAACTCGCCGGAAATGAGGATCTCCGTGAAATGAGTCGCGCCCGTGCCGGTCGCCCCTGCGCCCGGCGAGACGAACCAGCCAAGGGAAACCCAAAGGGAGAGAAGATGCTTCGAAAATTTCATGCGGTGTTCGCGCTGGTCGTGAAAATCTGGAAAATCACAGACCATAACTGCATTCAAACTTGTGTTTTTGTGTATACAATTAAAAAATCCTCCTGTCTGTTTTCTCTAACGCCATGATTCGCCTCGGTTCGCTCGCCACCCCCACCCTGTTGGCCCTGCTGGCGTCAGGGTGCCTTTCGGCTGCGGCCGCACCACCGGTGGTCATTATCCGCGGCGGCCAGCTATTCGACTCGAACACCGGGCGAATGAAGCCGGTCGAGGCGGTCGTGATCGTCGGTGAACGCATCAGCGAGGTGGTGCCGGCCGGTCAGCCGGTGTCCATTCCGCCCGGTGCTACGTTCGTCGAGGCGGCCGGCAAGTTCCTCCTTCCCGGCCTGATCGACGCCCATGCCCATGTCGCGCATGTGCTGGGCGAAGCCGGGGTCACGGCGGAGGAAATCCTGCCCCTGTATCTGGCCAACGGCGTCACGACCCTGCGCGACGTCGGCGACCAGCTTGAAGCGCAGCAACGCATCGTCCGCTTCATCCAAGCTCATCCGGGCCAAACCCCGCGCCTCTTCCTCGGCAGCCCGCTGTTCGACAAGGCCCCGCCCTATCACGCCAACGCCAGCCTCCCGATCACCAGCGCAGAACAGGTGCCGCCCTTCGTGGACCGCCTCGCCCGGGCCGGCGTGCTGACCTTCAAGATCTATGTCGGGATGGACCGGGACGTGGGCCGGACGATCATCCGCGAAGCCCACCGCCACGGACGCCTGGCCACCGCGCACCTGCGCCGCTATCCGCCGCTCGAGGCCATCGCGGACGGGATCGACGGGATCGAGCACATCGAGTCGATCTTCGACTTCGTGACCCCGCCCGAGGTGCCCGTCTGGCCCCTGCGCGACGAGCGCACGCACATGGCGGCCATGGCGGTCGCCAGCCTGCGCAAGCGCATCCTGCAGGAGCAGATCAAGACCGACTTCTCCACGCCGCGCGCGACCGGACTGATCGCCGCGTTGGTGGCGCATCAGGTGAACGTCGACCCGACGCTCGTGGTTTACCGCAACTGGATGCTCCTGAGCGACGCGCCCGAGGTCCGCCAGCACCCCGACCTGGCACACATCCCCGCGCGCCTGCGCAACTACTGGCTGGCGACCGCCGAAGGCGCCGGAGCCAGCCCCGAGACCGCGGATCTGCGCCGCCAGCAGATGGCCAAGCTCCAGGAACTGGTCGGCGTGCTCTACCGCGCCGGAGTCCCCCTCCTGGCCGGCACCGACGCCCCGATTCATTTCTGTCCGCCCGGTTTCGCCCTTCATCAGGAATTTGAGCTGCTCGTCGCCGCCGGCCTGCCGCCCGCGGCCGTGCTCATGGCCGCCACCCGCAACAATGCCCGCGCGCTCAACCAGTCGGGCGGGCTCGGCAGCATCGAGCCGGGCAAATTCGCCGACCTGGTGATCCTCGACGCCGATCCGCTGGCCGACATCCGGAACACGCGCCGCATCACGCATGTGATCCGCGGTGGCCTGGTCTGCGACCCGGCGGCCCTGCTCAAGCTCGTCCCCGTCGAATAACCCCCATGCCGCCCATGAACCAGCCCCTCACCCGCCGCCACCTCCTCAAGCAAGGCGCGCTCACGCTGGCGGCCGCGGTCACCCTGCCCGCGGGCGCGCGCGCGGCGGACAATCCCCCGGCGCCACCGCCCGCGCCGGCGGAGCCCGTCTCGCACAACCGCTTCCCGCGCCTCCTGCAGGAATACAACGTCCGTCTGGTGCGCGAAGCCGGGGCGGCCGGCCGGCGCCGCCTGGCGCAGCTCAAGACCAAGGCGGACGCCGAGGCCTACGTGCACGACCTCCGCGAACGGATCCGGCAGAGCCTCGGTCCCTGGCCGGAGAAAACCCCGCTCAATCCCCGCATCACCGGCGTGCTTGAGCGTGGCGCCTACACCATCGAGAAACTGATCTTCGAAAGCCGGCCCGGCTTTCTGGTCACGGCCAACCTCTATGTGCCCGCCAGCGCCCGGTCGCACCGGTTGCCGGGCGTGGTGCTCGCCTGCGGACACTATCCCGAGGGCAAGGCCGCCGAACCCTACCAGAGCGTGGCCCAGGGCCTGGCCCGCCTTGGTTATGTCGTCTTGATCTTCGATCCGTTGGGCCAGGGCGAGCGGCTCCAGTATGTCGACGCCGGGCTGCAATCGACCTACGGCGCGGGCGTGGATGAACACCTGCAGGCCGGCAACCAGCTGGTGCTGGTCGGCGAATCGCTCGCCGCCTGGCGCGCCTGGGACGGCATCCGCGCCCTCGACTACCTGCTGACGCGGCCCGAGGTCGATCCGGCGCGCATCGGAATCACGGGCAACTCCGGCGGCGGCACGGACACCACCTGGCTCTGCGGGGCGGACCTGCGCTGGGCGATGGCGGCGCCGCAATGTTTCATCACGACGTTCCGGCGGAACCTCGAGAACGAGCTCCCCGGCGATCCCGAGCAATGCCCGCCCCGCGCGATCGCCCTCGGGCTCGATCTCGCCGATTTTGCCGCGGCCATGGCCCCGAAACCGCTGGCCTTGCTCGGCCAGGAGAAGGATTTCTTCGACGCCCGCGGCCTGGAAGAGGCCCACGCCGGGCTGCGCCGGCTCTACGAACTGCTCGGGGCGCCCGACAACCTCAGCCTGGTCATCTCCCCGGACTACCACAGCTTCTCCCTGCCCAGCCGCGAGGCCCTGTATCGCGCCTTCAACCGCGCCAGCGGGACCGCCGGTGACGGCCGGGAGCCGGCCCTCCAGTTGGAGAAGCCCGAGGATTTGCGGTGCACACCCCGCGGACAGGTCGCCGCGCTGGGCGGTCGCAGCATCCCTGACTTCATCCGCGACAAGGCGCGGCTGCTCGCGCGCAACCGCCCGGCCCTCGCCGGCGAGGCGCTGGCGCGCGCCGTGCGGGACGCACTGCGCCTGGCCGCGACGGAAGAGGTGCCCGAATACCGGATCCTGCGTCCGGAGCGCCCGCGCGGCTTTCCGCGCGCGCACGCGGCGGTCTATGCGGTCGAGACGGAGCCGGACATGTTCGCCCTGGTCTACCGGCTTGACCAGGAACGGATCGTCTCCCGCCCACCCCGGACCGGATCGCGGGCCCTGCTCTACGTCTGTCACCAATCCTCGGACGAGGAGCTGCGGCGCGACCCCTGGTTGCGCGGGCTCATCGCGGAGACACCGGAAAACGTGCCGGTCTTCACCTGCGACCCGCGGGGCAGCGGCGAATCGCGGCCCAACACCTGCAACAAGCTTCATACGCTGCCCTACGGCGCTGACTACTTCTACGCCTCGCACGGCCTGCTGCTCGACCGCCCGATGCCCGGCCAGCGGACCCACGATGTGCTGCAGGTGCTGCGCTGGCTGCGAGCCCGGGGCCATACCGAGATCCACCTCGTGGCCGCCGGCTGGGGCGCGGTGCCGGCAACCTTTGCCGCCGTGCTGTCAAACGACGTGGCCGAGGTCACCCTCCGGCACGCCCTGACGGGTTATGCCGGGGTGGCCGAAACCGTGGACTACAACTGGCCGCTGCAAGCGTTCGTGCCGGGCGTGCTGGCCTCATTCGACCTGCCCGATTGTTACCGCGCGCTGGCGTCGAAAAAACTCCGGCAGCTCGAGCCGTGGGGCGCGCGTCCCGCGCAGGCATGACCCGCAACGTCTTCCCTTTACCATGAAACCTCGCCCTTCTTCCCGCTCCGCTCCGGACCCGTCGGGTCCCGCTCCATGGCACACCCTGGCCGGGAAACGCATCTGGATCACCGGCGGCGCCGGCCACCTCGGCACACCGATCACCCTGGCGCTGGACCAGGCCGGTGCCCGCGTCGTGTGCATCGACCTGGGCGACCGCGCGGACCAGCTCGTGCGCACGGCCGGGCTGAAGAACACGCGGGCCGTGGCTTGGAACGTGAGCGAGGCCGGCCGCGTCGCGGAGGCCGTTGACCGGCTTGGCCGCGATCATGGCACGCCCGACGGCGTGGTGCACCTGGCCTACGCCTCCTCGAGCGGGCAATCCCTGGCCGGTCTCGACGTCGCGGATTTCCAACGGACCTTCGACGAATCGCTGCCCGCCACCTTCGCCCTGTGCCGGGCCGCGGCCGACGCGATGAAAACGGCCGGAACCGGCGGCAGCGTGGTGCTTTTCTCCAGCATGTATGGCCTGGTGGCGCCCGATCCGCGCAACTACCAGCCGCCGATGACGCCCAACCCGATCGACTACGGGGCGAGCAAGGCCGCCCTCATGCAGATGGCGCGTTACTTCGCCGCGCACTACGGGCCCGCCGGCATCCGCTTCAACTGTGTCGTGCCGGGTCCGTTTCCCAATGCCGCGACGCAGCAAAAGTCGCCTGATTTCGTCCGCACCCTGGCCGGCAAGACCGCCCTGGGCCGCATCGGCCGCAACGACGAGGTCGTCGGCCCCACGCTTTTCCTGCTCACGGACAGCGCCTCGTATGTCACCGGCCACAGCCTGGTCGTCGATGGCGGCTGGACGACATGGTGAACCTCACGCCCTCGTTCATGAAATCGTCATCCTGCCTGTCCTGGTTCATCGCGGCCGTGTCCGCGGTCACGCTCACTGCCGCCGCACCCGTCGCGCCCGGGCCCGTCAGGAGCCCGTCCTATCAGGTCGAAGTCGGCGGGCGCAGGGTCCTTGTGGAAAAATTCGCCGACCTGCACTGCGCCGCGTTCACGCAGGCCGGCGTGCAGGAGGTTACCGTGCGCGCCGATGCCCCGGTCGCCCGCTTCAACGTCAGCCCGCACTCGGCCGGCATCGCGGCCCGGGCCGAGGGCGCGACGCTGCGCTTCACGCTCGACCGGCCGCGCCACCTGGTGGTGACGATCAACGGCGGCGCGGAATTGCTCTTGTTCGCCGAGCCGCCGGAACCCGCGGCCCCGCGGCCTGGGCAGCCGGGCGTGACCAGCATCCAGGACCTCGGCGTCGACGCCACCGGCGGCCGGGTCGAGACGGCGCGGCTCCAGCAGGCCATCGACCGCGTCGCCGCGGCCGGCGGCACGCTTTATTTTCCCCCGGGCACCTACCTGACCGGCACGCTCTCGCTCAAGAGCAACCTCACCCTCTACCTCGCCGAGGGCGCGCGGCTGCTTGGCTCGACCGATCCGGCCGACTATCCCGTCGATGCCCATGACGGCCGCTTGGAGTTCGATCCCAAGACCTGGAAGAATAAGGATGGCGTCGACATCGTTTCGAACCGTTCGGTGGCCAACAGCCGGCTCATCCTGATCAAGGATGCACAACGTGTCCGCATCGCCGGCCGGGGGATCATTGACGGCCAGGGCAAACTGACCCGCCAGCCCGGCTTCCGGCCGCAGCTGGTCCACATCCGGAGCTCGGCCGATATCACGGTTGACGGCGTGACGCTGCGCGACCCCGCGTTCTTCAACAGCCATGTCCTGATGTCGGACCGCGTCACCTACCGCAACGTGAAGATCCTGGCCGACCGGTCGGTGCCCAACAGCGACGGGTTCAACCCCGACTCGTCGCAGGACGTGCTCGTCGACGGCTGTTTCCTGCTCTGCGGCGACGACACCATTGCGATCAAGTCGAGCGGCATCGGCGGGCTGCTGCGCAACGTGGAGCGGATCACCGTGCGCAACAGCCAGTTCATCACGACCACGAGCGCGATGAAGATGGGCACCGAGTCCTTCGCCGACTACCACCGCGACATCACCTTCGAGAACAACGACGTGATCCTGGCCGACCGCGCCATCAACCTCTCCTGCACCGACGGGGCGAAGTATGAGAACATCCGCTTCATCGACATCCGGGTCGAGCGGATCGACGGCCCGCGCATCCGGCGGCCGTTCGCGATCCACATCGACGAGCGCACGCCGAACTCCGGCAGCCGCGGCTGGATTCACGGCGTGCTGCTGAGAAATTTCTCGATCGCCGAAGCGGGCGGCCACAATCCCAGCCGGCTCACCGGGCACAGCGCCACCAGCGACGTGCGGGACATCCGGTTTGAAAACTTCTCCATCGGCGGGCGCGTGCGCCTCGATCCCGCGGACGCCAACGTGCAGGTCGATCCCTTTGTTTCCGGCGTCACCTTTGCCGCCGCTCCCACCTCACCCTGAAATCATCCGACCCTCATGAAAACCATCCTGTGCCTCCTCGCTTTCCTCGCCGGTTTCAGCACGGTCGCCGCCGCGCCGCAACCGCCCAACCCCCGCGCCGTGCCCAGCACCGCCTACCGGGTGGAGGTGGACGGGCGGGAAATCTTCACTGCAAAATTCGCCGACATCCACTACGCCACCTTCACGCAGGCCGGCGCGCAGGAGGTGACGGTGCGCACCGACGCGCCGGCCGCGGGCTTCAATGTCAGCCCCCATTCCGCCGGGATCGCGGCCCGGGCCGATGGCACGGCGATCCGCTTCAAGCTGGACCGCCCGCGCTACCTCGTCGTCACGATCAACGACGGGCAGAAGCTTTTTCTCTTCGCCGAACCGCCTCCCCTCGCGGCCCCGCAACCCGGCCAGCCGGGCGTGACCAGCGTGCTGGACTTCGGCGTCGACGCCACCGGCGCGCGCCTGGAGACCGCGCGGCTGCAGCAGGCCATCGACCAAGTCGCCGCCGCCGGGGGCACGCTCTACCTGCCCCGCGGCACCTACCTGACCGGCATGCTCTCGCTCAAGAGCAACCTCACCCTCTACCTCGCCGAGGGCGCGCGCTTACTGGGCTCGGACAATCCCGACGACTACCCGATCGACCCAGGTTTCAAGGACGGGGACCTCCAGTGGGGGAACGACTATTGGTGGAAACAGGGCCGGCTGGACGCGGCCTTTCGCCGCCTGATCTTTGTCGACGGCCAGGAAAATGTCCGCGTCGCCGGACCCGGCACCATCGAAGGGCGCGGCCGGGAACTGGTCGCCGGCCGCGACAGTCCCCTGGTCCACACGCGCGAGATGCTCAAGCGCAGCGCATGGGAAAACGACGGGCGGGGCATCCCGAGCATCATGTTCGTCGCCGTGTTCCGCTCCTCGCACGTCACCTTCGAGGACATCACCCTGCTCGACTCCCCGGGATACAACGCGCACATCGTGGGCTCCGACCACGTGACGTTCAAACGCGTGAAGGTCATCAGCGACCAGAAGGTGCCCAACACCGACGGCCTGGATCCCGACGGCTCGCGCGACGTGCTCATCGATCATTGCTTCCTCTACACCGCCGACGACGGCGTCTCGGTGAAGACCAGCGGCCAGAGCCGGATCACCGGCGACGCCGAACGCATCACGGTGCGGAACTCCGTCTTCATCTCCGGGGTATCCTGCACCAAGATCGGCAACGAAAGCTTCACGGGCTCGATGCGGGACATTCTCTTCGAAAACAACGACATCCTCGAGGCGCGCCGCGCCTTCATCATCTCGATCATGGACGGCCACGAATACCGCAACCTCCGCTTCATCGGCAACCGGATCGAGAAACTGCTGCCGGGCAAAACGCAGTTTCCCGTGCACGTCCACATCCGGCGGCGCAGCGCCGAGAACGGCGGCGGCAGAATCCAGGACATCCTCTTCCAGGACCTCAGCGTGGAGGAGGAATACCCGCAGCCGAGCAAACTGACGGGCTTGACCGCCGAGAATGATATCCGCGGGATTCATTTCGTGAACTACACCATCGCCGGCCGCGTCCGGCTCAACGCGGCCGACGCCAACGTCCAGATCGGACCGTTCGTGACGGATGTGACCTTCTCCGGCCCGCCCGCCCCCGCCCGCTGAAACGCTCCCTGATCCCGCCTGGTTCCGCGCCTGCCGTCTGTCTCATGAAAAATCCGTCTTCGCTCTTTTTCCTCGCCGGCCTCCTGCTCGCCACCGCTTCATCGCAATACGCGCAGCCGGTCACCGTGCCGGTCCCGGCCGAAAGCCGCATCGCCGTCACGCAGATCCGCGTCGTGCCCGACCGCGCCGGGTGGACCTACCGGCAGGGCGAGCCGGTCAGATTCCTAGTGACGGTCACCTGGGACGAGCAGCCGCTGCCCGGCATCAAGGTCAAGGTGCAGGTCGGGCCCGAATGGCAGCCCGGGCGGGAATTCACCGCGGAGGTCCCCGCCGGCGGGCTCGTGGTTGACGGTGGGGCCATGAGCGAGCCCGGCTTCATCCGCTGCATTGTGACCGCCGACATCGGCGGCCGCACCTACAGCCAGATGGGGACCGCGGGCGTCGCACCCGAGAAGATCAGGCCCACGCAAACCGAGCCGGCCGACTTCGATGCGTTCTGGAACGCGGGCAAGGCCGCGCTGGCCCAATTCGCCCTGGAGCCACGACTGACGCTCATGCCCGAGGCCTGCACGGACAAGGTCAACGTCTACCACGTCAGCTTCATCACCTTCGGCCCGGAGGCCAAGAAACCTCCGCGCGTTTACGGCATCCTGTGCGAGCCCCGCGCCCCGGGCAAATACCCGGCGATGCTGCGGGTGCCCGGCGCCGGCGTGAGCTCCTACAGCGGGCAGAAGGCGCTCGCCGAACGCGGCGTCATCACGCTGGAGATCGGCATCCACGGGATCCCGGTGAACATGCCCTACGAGGTTTACCGCGCGCTCGATTCCGGCATCCTCTCCGGCTACCAGTTCGCCAACCTCGACGACCGCGAGCGCTACTACTTCCGCCGCGTGCACCTCGGCTGCGTGCGCGCCAACGATTTCCTGACCTCACGGCCCAACTGGGACGGGAAGAATCTCCTCGTCTACGGCGGCAGCCAGGGCGGGCAACTCGCCATCGCCACCGCCGCCCTCGATCCGCGCGTGACCGGGCTGGCGGCCTATTATCCCGCCTATTGCGACGTCACCGGCTACCTGCACGGCCGCGCCGGCGGCTGGCCGCACATGTTCCGCGACCGCACCGCCGGCTACACCACGCCGGAGAAGATCGCGACCACCGCCTACTACGACACGGTCAATTTCGCCAAGCGGGTGAAGGTCCCCGGCCTCTACCTCTGGGGCTACAACGACCGCACCTGCCCGCCCACCTCGATGTTCGCCGCCTACAACGTCATCGGCGCCCCCAAACAGCTGGTGCTCGCCCTCGAGATGGGACACATCGGACTGCCGCCCGAACAGACCGAGGTCGCCGAAACCTGGCTGCTCAAGCAGGCCGGCCTGAAATAACCTTCCGCTCCTCCCCGTGCCCATGCGCATCCGCCTTTCCCTGTTCCTGCCGATCCTGCTGGTCTCCGTCGCCGGCCTGGTCGCGCAACCCGCGCCGCTGAGCGTGCCCGCCCCGGCCGAAAGCCGCATCGCCATCACACAGATCCGCGTCGTGCCTGATCGCCCCGGCTGGACTTATCAGGTCGGGGAATCCGTGAAATTCCATGTCACCGTCACTTGGGATGAACAGCCGCTGGCCGGCGCCAAGGTCCGGGTCCAGGTCGGGCCCGAGACGCTGCCCGGCCGTGAGTTCACCGCGGAAGTTCCCGCCGGAGGCCTCGAGGTCGACGGCGGCGCGATGGCCGAACCGGGTTTCATCCGCTGCCTCGTCACGGCCGACGTGGGCGGCCGCTCCTACCGCGGACTGGCCACCGCGGCGGTCGCCCCGGAGAAAATCAAACCCACGCAGGCGGATCCCGGGGATTTCGACGCCTTCTGGGCGGCCGGCAAGGAAGCGCTCGCCCAGGTCCCGCTCGACGCGACCGTCACGCTCGTGCCCGAGGCCTGCACCGACAAGGTCAACGTCTACCACGTCAGCTATCGCACGCTCGGCCTCATTCCCTCCGCCAAGCCGCGCGTCTTCGGCACGCTCTGCGAGCCGCGGGCTCCGGGAAAATATCCGGCGCTGCTCTTCGTGCCCGGCGCCGGCGTGCAGAGCCAGCCGGGCCTGGTCGACCTCGCGGCCCGCGGTTATATCACGCTGCAGATCGGCATCCATGGCATCCCCATGAACCTGCCCGCGGACGCCTATGACCGCCTCGGTCAAGGCGCACTGACCGCCTACCCGTTCATGTTTCTGGACAACCGCGACCAATATTATTTCCGCCGCGTCTACCTTGGCTGCGTGCGCTCGAACGACTTCCTCGTCTCACGGGAAAACTGGGACGGCAAAAATCTTTTTGTCACCGGCCGCAGCCAGGGCGGCCAGCTCGCGATCGTCACGGCGGGTCTCGATCCGCGTGTCACCGCCCTCGCCGCGGTTTATCCGGCCTACTGCGACGTCACCGGCTACCTGCACGGCCGCGCCGGCGGCTGGCCGCACATGTTCCGCCAGGACAACGCCGTCCATCGCACGCCCGAGAAGATCGCCACCACGGCCTACTACGATTCCGTGAACTTCGCCCGCCGCCTCAAGGCGCCGGGGCTTTACCTCTGGGGTTACAACGACGAGGCCTGCCCGCCCACCTCGATGTTCGCCGCCTACAACGTCATCGGCGCGCCCAAGCGCCTCGTGCTCGCGCTGGAGATGGGCCACATCCGCCTGCCGGCGGAGCAGGCGGACTTGATCGAGGCCTGGTTTGCCGCGCAGGTCCGCCGGCCGTAGCCGCCTCAGAAGTTCCAGAGCGGCGCCGGCGGGCCGAAGGAGACGATCTCATCCAGGTAGCCGCCCGTCTGCGGGCTCGGCGGGATGAAGTGCGTGTTCTCCTTCCACTCGAGCA
Organism: Lacunisphaera sp.; assembly: GCA_041917235.1. GTDB lineage: Bacteria > Verrucomicrobiota > Verrucomicrobiia > Opitutales > Opitutaceae > Lacunisphaera. The sequence goes on from JAYRXZ010000008.1 coordinate 63,497, forward strand.
TGCGGTAACCCATGAGCGTGTGCCACTGGCCGTCGGCCAGGTGCACCGGCATCGCCTCCGGGTGGTCGAGCGCCCAGACGGTGCCGTGCGGCGGGAGGCCGAACTCCGACCGGGGATCCCGCGCGACGAACTGCGCGTCAAACCCGTCGCGGGCCGCGTTGAGCGCCCAGAGGCAGATCGTGCTCCGCTCGCCGCGCCAGCCCACCGGCTCGAGCCGCGAGATGCCGCCGTCGGAATGCAGGCTGGCGGGCAGCTTGAACTCCGGCTGGTAAAGATTTCCCATGATGAACGGCGTGCCGTCCACCGCGCGGGCAATCGCCACCGGCGTGCTGGGTAGCACCCCGTTCAGGTTGATCTTCAGCTCCCACGGTGCGCCGGCCCCCGCCTGCCGCCAGACCCGCAGCGGCGGCCCCATGTTGCGCGGGCCCCGCGCCGATACCAGCAGCGCCCCGTCCAGGTCGCGGATCACCGAAGGCTCGAGCGAATTGTCCTCCGTCGTGACCGGCTCGTAAGCGAGCGGGCGCCAGGCGCCGCCGGTGCGCTGCCAGCGGAGCAAACCGGAGCTCGCCGCGGTCACCCCGAGCCGCGCCATCTTCACCCCGGTCAACAAATCCTCGCCATCGGCTATGGCGGAGCTCATGCCGCCCGCCTGGAACTTGAAGCCCGGCGCAAGCTGCTCGGCCTCGAGCTTCTCGATGGGACCGATCCGCAACGCCGTGCCATCATAGCTCAGCTGGCGCACCTCGAGCGTGCGGTAGCGCTTCTCGCCCAGGTAGGCGGTCAGCCCGATGCGGTCCGGATAAGTGGCGTAACCGTTGCTGCGGTCCGTCGGCCACGCCGCGGTCACGACCATCGTGAAACCCGTCCCGGCGTGCGGATGCGGCCGGCCGTCGGGCAGCTTCGCGCCGAGCGGCACGAAGCCGACGTTGCCGGGATATTTCGCCATGACGCTCGGCTTCCCGCCGAGGTTCGGATTCGGTTCGACGTGCTGGCGCGACACCGGCAGGGCGGCGGCCGCGTTCACCTCGGCGAGGTGGCTGAACGGGATAATGTCCACCCCGCCCTCGAAATCCTGCCCGGGCCCGCAGCTTTGCTTCAGGTTGCAATAGAGCGCGGCGCGGCCGGGGGCCAATTGAAACGGGGTGTTGAGCAGGTAGCGCCAGATCTCACCGTCCGGCATGCCGGGCGGTGATTCCAGGAGCTTGGGATTGCGGATGATTTTCCAGATGCCGCGCGGCGCGTCCCCGGCGGCGGAGCCGCCGCCCGCCGCGAACGCCGGCAGCGTCGTCGCGCCCAGACCAAGCAGTCCGAGCGCGGAGCGGGCGGCGAATTCCCGGCGGGTGAGGCGCGGTGACAGCGGTGGTGGTGTTTTCATTTTAAAAATTCCAGAGCGGCGCCGGCGGCCCGAAAGAAACGACCTCGTCAAGATACGACCCGGTCTGCGGGCTCGGCGGGATGAAATGGGTGTTCTCCTTCCACTCGAGCATCCGGTAGCCCATCAGGGCGTGCCATTGCCCGTCGGCCAGGCGCACCGGACTCGAGGTCGGGTGATCGACCGCCCAGACTGTGCCGTGCGGCGGGAGGCCGAACTCCGAGCGCGGATCGCGCGCGATGAACTGCGCGTCGAAACCATCGCGGGCCTCGTTGAGCGACCAAAGCGAAAGCGTGCTGCGCTCGCCGCGCCAGCCGACGGGCTCGAGGCGCGAGATGCCGCCGTCCGCATGCAGCCCGGCGGGCAGCTTGAACTCCGGCTGGTAGAAATTGGAAACGACAAACGGCGTGCCGTCGACGGCGCGGTTGAGCGCGATCGGCGTGCTGTTGAGGAGGCGATTGACATTGATGCGCAGCTCCCAGGGCCCGCCCGGCTGCGCCTGGCGCCACACGCGCAGCGGCGGCCCCTGGTGCCGCCGGCCGCGCGCGAGGAAGAGCAGGCTGCCGTCAAGATCGCGCACGAGGGAGGGTTCGATCGCGTTGTCGTCGGGCGTCACGGCCTCGTATTCGCCGGGCGTCCACGTGCCGTTGACACACCGCCAGCGCTGCACGCCGGCGCCGCCGGCCGTGGCGCCGGGTTTGCTGGCGCACTGCGGCATGAGCAGGTCGTCCCCGTCGGCGATCGGAATGGTCATGCCCGTCATCGAACTGAGGTGACCCGGCACGAGGTCCGTGTCGTGGACCACGCGGGGCGCACCCACGCGCAACCGCGTCCCATCGTAGCTGAGCGGATGCAGGTAGCTCGGGCGGTGGAGTTTTTTGCCCCAAAACTGCGTCCACCCGATGCGGTCGGGATAAGTGACGACCCCTTCGCTCGCATCCATCGGCCAGGCCGACCCGCTGATGAGCACGAAGCCCGTGCCGGCGTGCGGGTGCGGCGTGCCATCCGGCCGTTTTGCGCCGTAGGGCACAAAGCCGAGGGTGCCGGGATACTTCGCGACGATGCAGGGCTTGTTATCGTTGTTGGGGTTGGGCTCGACGTGGTTGCGCGACACCTTGATCGCACCCCGGGGATCCAGCGCGCCAATCCGGTCGAAGAGGACGATGTCGGTGCCGCCCTCGAAATCCTGACCCGGCCCGCCGCACATCTTCATGTTCACATGCACGGCCGCCAGGTTCGGCGCCACTTGGAACGGATAGGCCAGCATGTAGCGCCACGTCTCGCCCGGCGGCGCATCCGGCGGTGACTCCAGCGCCTTGGGGTTGCGGATGATCTTCCAGATGCCGCGCGCGGCCGCGTTCCCCGGGGCGGCGCCACCCGGGCCGGCGGCAAACGCCGGCAGCGACGCCGCGCCGAGGCCGAGGAGACCAAGCGCGGATTTGGCGGTGAATTCACGGCGGGAGAGCAATGAGGCGGTGGGCATGGTTGGCGTTGTGTTTAGAAATTCCAGAGCGGCACCGGCTCGCCGCAGGAGTGGATCTCGTCGAGATAGCTGCCCGTCCGCGGCCCGGGCGCGATGAAGTGAGTGTTCTCCTTCCACTCCAGCAGGCGCCAGCCGACCAACGCGTGCCACTGGCCGTCGCCCAGCCGGACCACGGCCCCGTCCGGGTGATCCGCCGCCCAGACGGTCCCGTGCGGCGGCTGTCCGAATTCGGCCAGCGGGTCGCGCGCGATGATCTGCTGGTCGAAGCCGTCGCGCGCCTCGTTCAGGGTCCACAGGCAGACCGTGGTGCGCTCCCCGCGCCGGCCCACCGGCTCCAGGCGCGACACGCCGCCGTCCGCGTGCAGCCCCGGGGGCAGGAAAAACTGCGGCTCGTAGAGGTTCGCGATGAGATAAGGCGTGCCATCCACCGTGCGGTTGAGCGAGACGGGCACGCTGGGAATGAGTCCGTTCACATTAATCCTCAGCTCCCACGGGCGGCCGGGCGCCGTTTGCCGCCAAACCCGCAACGGCGGCCCCATCGCCCGCGGCGCGCGGGAAAACATCAGCAGGCTCCCGTCGAGGTCGCGCAGGAAGGAGGGCTCCATCGAGTTGTCCTCGGGCGTGGCGATCTCGTAGGCCACCGGCCGCCACGCACCGTCCTGCCGCCGCCAGCGCACCGGGCCGGCCCCCGCCGCCTTCGCGCCGTCCCGCAACGCAGTCAGGCCGATGAGCAGGCCGTCGCCGTCGGCGAGCGCGCAGCCGAAACCGCCGCTCATGAACCGGTATCCGCCGACCAGCGCGTCCATCTCGATCCGCTCGGGCGGACTTACCGTGAACGAGACGCCGTCGTAACGGAGCTGATGCAGTTCAAAGAATCGGTAGGCCCGGTGGTCCGTATAGGCGCCGTAGCCGATGCGGTCGGGGGCGGTGAAATTGGGGGTCTCCCCCGGCCCCGTCGGCCAGGCCGCCGCCGTCACCATGGCGAAACCCGTGCCCGCATGCGGATGCGGCCGGCCGTCGGCGCCCTTCGCCCCCAGCGGCACAAAGCCGATCAGCCCGGGATACTTGATCATGATGGCCGGACGGCCGCCGTTGTTCGGGTTCGGCACCCGCGTGGGACGCGAGACGGTCACGGTATGCTTCGTCTGCAGCGCACCGACCTGCTCGAACAGCACGATGTCCGTGCCGCCCTCGAAATCCTGGCCGGGCCCCTCAAACAGCTTCAGGTTGCAATAAAGCCCTGCGATCGTCGGTCCGACTTGGAAGGGAAAATTGAGGCCGTAGCGCCAGGTCTGGCCGGGCGGGCCGTCCGGCGGCGTATCCAGCGCCTTCGGGTTGCGGGTGATTTTCCAGATGCCGCGGCGGGCGGACACGGCGGGCGCGGCCGGATCCGGCACGTTGGCGGAAGCCGCCTTTGCCGTCGCCCCGAGCGCAAGGAACCCCAGGGCTGATTTCGCGGCAAATTCCCGGCGGGAGAGCGGAGCGGATGAAGCGGCCATGGGCGCGGAGGGTTAGAAATTCCAAGGCGGCACGGGTGGGCCGAAGGACAGGACCTCGTCGAGATAGCCGCCGGTCCGGGGACCGGGTGGGATGAAATGCGTGTTCTCCTTCCATTCCAGCAGGCGATACCCCAGCAGCGAGCGCCATTGTCCGTCCGCCAGCCGCACGACACCGCCGGTCGGATGATCCGCCGCCCAGATCGTGCCGTGCGGCGGCGGGCCGAATTCCACGAGCGGGTCCCGCACCACGAACTGCAGGTCGAAGCCGTCGCGCGCGGCATTCAGCGGCCACAGGCAGACCGTGCTGCGTTCGCCCCGCCGGCCGGCGGGTCCGAGCCGGTCGACGCCGCCGTCCGAGTTCAATCCGGCCGGCAGCATCAATTGTGGTTGGTAGAGATTCGAGGCGAGGTAGGGCGTGCCGTCCGCCGCGCGGCTGAGCGTGGCTGGCACGCTCGGGATCAGACGGTTCACATTGATCCGCAGTTCCCACGGCCGGCCGGGCGCCGGCTGGCGCCAGATACGCACCGGCGGCCCCATTGCCCGCGGCGCGCGGGCGAACAGCAGCAGGCTGCCATCGAGGTCGCGCACCAGGGAGGGCTCCATCGAACCATCCGGTGGAGTGACAAACTCGAAGTCCGCGGGTCGCCACGCCCCCGCCCGCCGCACCCAGCGGGCCAGGCCGGCACCCGTCGCGGTCCCGCCGGGATGCAAGCCCGTCAACCCGCAGAGCAGGTCGTCGCCATCGGCAATGGCGCAACCCATGCCGGTGCTGGCCAGGAAAAGACCGCCGAAAGCCGCCCGATCCAGGCGCTCGGGGGGACTGACCGTGAAAGCCGCGCCGTCAAAGCGCAGCTGATAGAGATCGAAGGTCCGGTAGTTTTTCTCGCCGGTATAGGAGCCGTAGCCGATGCGGTCGGGATAAGCGAAGTCAGGCGTCTCGCCGGGGCCCGTTGGCCAGGCGTTCCCGGGGACAAGGGCAAAGCCGGTGCCCGCATGCGGATGCGGGCGGCCGTCGGCGTGTTTCGCCCCCAGCGGCACAAAGCCGGCCAGGCCGGGGCTCTTGACCATGATGGCGGGCCGGCCGCCGTTGTTGGGATTCGGCGCGGGCGAGTTCCGCGCCACCGTCACGGCTTTCGCCACCCGCGGGGAACCGGGCTGCCCGAGCAGGACGATGTCCACTCCCCCGCCGAAATCCTGGCCCGGCCCGCCGAACACCTTCAGGTTGCAATAGAGTCCGCCAAGATCAGCCGCCACCTGGAAGGGATAGCTCAACCCGTAGCGCCAGGCCGGACCGGGCGGGACATCCACCGGCACGTCCAGCGCCTTGGGATTGCGCCGGATGCCGCAAATCCCGCGACGCGCCGGTTGCAACGCGTCGGTTGCGGCCTCGCCCCCGGCGGCCCGTCCCAAAGCCAGCAAGCCGGCCGCGGCCGCCAAGCCGCCGGTGAATTGCCGCCGGCTGAACGAGGGAGTGCGGGAGGCGGGAGGCGGGTTCATGGGAAGACGAACAATATGGCGGAAGCGGCCTAACTCTTCGCCGGCTTCCAGCGCGCAGGCAGCGCGTCCCGCATGTGGGCCCAATCGGCCTCGGTCGCGCTGACGTAGGGCGGCAGCAGCCGCAGCGGAAACGCGGGGTCGGTCATGCGGAACAGCATCTTGTCGAAGGCGCCGTCCATGTGGTAACCGCGCGTGGCGAGTTCGCGCACCAGGCCGATCATCGCCTGGAAGTCCACGACGTCCGCGGCGCGGCGCGCGGCGTCACCGGCGACGTATTCCTTCGCCCGGGCATAATTCACCGACGCAAGCGAGATGAGCAGGCCGGCGTCGTGCGTGCGCCGCGCGATCTCGTAGCCGATCTCGGTGAAGTAAAACCGCAGCCGCGGCGCCACCTTCAGCAGGTCGGCGATGATGGCGGGATCGCCGGTGCCGGCCTTGACGGCGACCAGGTTGGGATGCGCCGCGGCGATCCGCGCATACTCGACCGACGTGAGGAGCCGCTTCGTGCGCAGCAGGTTATAGTGATGGAAATTGCAGTCCGGAAACCGCCCGCAGGTCTCGGCGAAGAACGTGTCGAGTTCGCGGTCGTTGAGCGGCCCCCACGAGGGCAGCGACAGCTGGAACAGCCGGAACCCCATCGCCCGGCCGCGTTCGATGCGCTCGATGATGGCGGGCAGAGACAGCGAGATGAGCCCGAGCATCGGCTGCACGTTGCAGCTCTGCGAACTCGCCCAGAAGGCCCGGGCGATACGGTCGAACTGCCGTTCGGTGACGGCATAACCCTCGCCCGCCGTGCCGAAGATGTAGATGTGCCGCGTCAGGCCCGCCGCGATGGTGCAGACCTGGCGGTGGAAGGCATCCTCGTCGAACTCATAGGTTGCGGTCCAGGGCACCACGGCGGTGGCCAGGATCTCGGCCGGTTTTTCCACAACAAGCGGGGCGGACATGCGGGGATCCGGTGCAGGGCTCGGCCGGCTCAGACCAGGACTTTCACCACGACCTTGAAGACCTCGGCCGGCTGGCCCCAGGCGCAGGAAGGCACATGGCCGTCCTGCGGATAGAAGATCGCGAACTGCCCGGCGCTCACCTGCAGCGGCACCCCCTCCGGGATGAGGGAGTAGAGCAGCGCATCGCCCTTCTCGTCATACGGCATCGTCACCTTGGTCAGCAGCGGCAGCGGCGCCCAATACATGATTTCGCGCCCGGTGTGGATGAACTGGACGTCGATGTATTTCCGGTGCGACTCATACTGGCGCTCGGCGACCGGCTTGGTGGCATGCCGCTGGACCGAGGCGTAGACCTCGTCGCCCGCGATCTCGTGGCGGCCGGGGGCGGTTTGGGCCGTCACCGTCTTCAGAAAGGCAAAGGCCTTGGCGAAGCGCGGCGAAAGCGCGGTGTATTGCTGGGCGTTGGCAAGGGTGTCTAGGATCATGGCAAGAAAGAGAGAGGAGAAAGGTGATGGTCAGCCGCGGTGCACGACGTTGACGAGCGGCTCGCCGCGGACGAACCGCTGGATATTCAGCGCGATTTCCTTCCAGCGGAAGGTCATGGTCTCGAACGTCGGCTTGTGCGGCGTCATGACGACGTTATCGAGCTGGCCGTAGGGGAAGCGGGAGGGCTCGCGGTTCTGGCCGAGCGCGGGATATTGCCACCACACGTCGAGGCCGGCGCCCGCGATGCGGTGTTCCTTGAGCGCGTTGTATAGCGCCTCCTCGTTGATGACCGGGCCGCGGCCGACGTTCACGATGAACGCGGTGGGTTTCATCAGCGCCAGTTCCTTCGCGCCGATCAGGTCGACCGTGCCGGCCGCGGCGGGAACCGCGGAGACGACGAAATCGGCCGACGGCAGGTATTTCGGCAGCTGGTCGAGTCCGCCGAAAGCCTGCAGGTTGAGGCCGGCCGCGCGCGCGGCGGCGGCGTTGCGCGTCAGCACGGTGACTTTCATGCCGAAAAACTCGCCGAAGCGCACGAGCTCGCGGCCGATGTGGCCGAGGCCGAGGATGAGCAGGTTGTAATCGCGCAGCTCGGGCATGTAGGGACGCGACGGCGTCCAGTTGCCCTGGCGCAGGTTGCGGTCGAGGCTGAGCAGCCCCTTGTGCAGCGCGAGCATGTGCATGAACGCCTGCTCGGCGACGCCGCGCTCGTGGCCGTAGACATTGCACACCGTGCCGCCCGCCGGCACGGCGGCGAACTCGATGCCATCGGTGCCGGCACCGGTGCAGTGGATGAGGCGCACGGCACAGTCCGGCGCACGCCAGGCGCCCTTGAAGGCGCCGTGCACCAGCACGTCGGTCTCGGCCAGCAGGCGCGCCATCTCGGCGTCGTTCTGGTCCTTCATGGTGCGGAGCGTGTGCGGCACGGCGGCCATCGCCTTCGTGAAGTCGGCGGCGAAATTCTGGTGGATGACAATGCGGGGGGCGGAACTCATGGTGTGGTTGGCGGAGAGGGAGGTAAGCGGCGTCAGTCGAACAGCGACTCGCCGGGCGCGAGGTGCTTGGCGCAGACCGCGCGGTCAAGCTCGATGCCGAGGCCCGGCGCGTCGGACAGGGGCACCTGGCCGTCGCGGAAGAGCGGGACGTCGCGGCGCACGTATTCGCTGATCCACGGCGTCTCGATGAAGTGATACTCGGCCCCGAGGAAGTTGCGGCACGTGGCGCCGACGTTGGCCGCCGCGATGGTCGCGATCGCCCCGCCGTTGCCGTGGAAGGCCACGGGCAGGTGGTGGACCTCCGCGAGCTGCGCGATGCGCTGGAGCTCGCGCATGCCGCCGCAGAACATCACGTCGGGATGCAGGATGTCGCACGCCCCGTTGTCGATGAAGAGACGGAACTGCTCCACGTTGAACATCTCGCCCACGCAGATCGGCACGGAGGTCTTGGCGCGCACCTGCGCGCAGGAGTCCGGATTGATGATCGGCGTCGGATCCTCGAGCCACAGCAGCTTGAGGTGCGCGAGGGCGTTCGCGACGCGGATCGCGTCGGGCACGTTGTATTGCATGTGGCAGTCGACACAGATTTCAAAATCGGGCCCCGCGGCGCGGCGCACGGCCTCGAGGCGTTCGACGATGCGGTTGATCTGCCCGAGGGACAGCGAGCGGTTCCACACGTCGGCGACGCACTCCGGCGCCATGAAATCGATGTCGAACTTCATCTGCTTGAAGCCGAGGGCGACCGTCTCGGCCGCCATCTTCTCCCAAGCGCCGATGTCGGTGATGTCGTCGGGGGAGCTGCGGTCGAGATAGACCCGGGCGCCGGGCCGGAACCGGCCGCCGAGCAGATTGTAGACCGGGGTTTTCAGGGCCTTGCCGATCAGGTCGCACAGGGCGATCTCCACCCCGCTCGCGGCCCAGAGCACCGGGCCCCAGACCGTCGCCGTGGGGGAGCACATGTTGATCGCGATGATGTTGTTCGGACCCATCAGCCCGCGCCGCGACTCGGCCGGATTGGGCGCCTGCGTGCCGTATAGCATCTCGGAGATGATGGCGTTGGCCGCAAACGCATCGCGCCCACGGAAGTATTCCCGCATGTAGGCGATGCCCTGGCGCACGCCCATGAAGTCGTCGGCTTCACCCAGGCCGTAAATGCCCGCGTCCGTGTCAACGCGCACGATAACCTTGGCAATCTTGGATTCGCCGCCCCCCACCCCGTGGTTGCGCGGGCCCCAAAGACGCATCATTCGAATATCAGTGATTTTCATGAGAAAACAGCAGGGCTCAGTCTTCCCGTCCCGTGACTGCCAGGCTGGCGTAAAACACGGCCATGGCACGGCGGGAAACGGCGCTATCATTTTCAGCAACCGTTACCTGCCTGTAATCAGAGAGTTGGTAGTGATCGAGCAATTTGTATACAAAGTTATACCGACAACCAAGACTGTCAATACCTTTTCGTTCTCTGCGCCAATTCGCGGGGAATCTTCAACGCGGTCCGCGGCAAGGGCGGCCCGGTGCACGGGGGGATGAAACTGGGCCGCGCGCACCGCTCCTCTGGCAGCGGCATTCCCTGCGGCCCCCTTGCCCGCCACACTCCCGGCGAAGTCGCCGCTTAAGAGCTGTAGGCCAGCTCCTCCGCCGTCAGCTCGCGCGCAATCACCCCGCTCTCCGCGCGGGTCATGATGCGCAGGTTGTGGTCGATCATCTCCAGGATGTGGAATTCCATCGCGCTCTTCGCCCCGACCGCGTCGCCGCGGGCAATCGCCGCGTAGATCTCATCGTGCTTGGCCAATACGGCGCGCCGGCGGACGTCGTTGTCGGCCTTCTTGAGGACGGTCTGTTCTGTGACCGTCGGACCTGAGATCACGCGGTTGAGCAGATGAAGACGGAGAATCTCCTTTTTCATGAGGTCGTTTTTCGCGGCCGTCATGATGGCGATATGGAAACGCACGTCCTCGCGCATGAGCTCGCCGAGCAGGGGCTGCTCATCCGGCGACGCGATGATTTTTTCCGTCAGCCGCCGCATCGCCTCGAGTGCAAATTGGATCTCGTGCAAATCCGCTTCCGTGCGCTTCAGCGCCGCGAGCCCGGCGGCGTGACTCTCCAGCGCCAGCCGCAAATCGCACATTTCCCGAAATTCCTTCAAGTCCATCGTCTTCACACTGGCTCCAAGGTGCGCCCGGATCGTCACCAGACCATCCGTCTCCAGCTTGCGAAAAGCGTCACGGATGGGAGTGCGGCTCACCCCGATTTCCGTCGCAAGCGCCTCGGTCATTAGCGCATGCCCCGGCGGGTATTCGCCGCTCAAAATCTTCTTCCGGATATAGTCATACGCGACATCTGTGTTGACACTTTTCATCGTGATTTGAAATACTCAAGTATACATTAAGTTCAAGCGTCAAATGCCCCTCGATTTCGAAGGGAATTTTACTCCCTCCCAGCCCAAAATACACTCCTTTGCCGAACTCATTTTTGCCTGATGCATACTATACTTGTGATTGGTTGTGGGAGCATTGGCGAGCGCCATTTACGGTGCTTCCAACAAACCCAAAGGGCGCATGTGACCGCGTGCGATACCAATCCGGCATTGGTTAAAACCATGGCGGACACCTACGGTGTGTCCGGAGTCGCAGACTGGGAAGAGGCGGTCGCCTCCGGACAGTATTCGGCCGCCGTGGTTTGCACGCCTGCACACATCCACGTTCCCATGGCCACCCGCATTCTGGAGAGCGGCATGCATGTGCTGATTGAAAAGCCGCTCTCGCAGTCGCTGGCGGGACTGGACCGTTTGCAGCAGGCTCATGCCCGATCCGGGCGGCAGGTCGCGGTAGCGTATGTTTACCATGTCTTCGGCCTGCTGTCAGCCGTCCGCGATTTTATCCGGGGTGGCGGGATCGGTCCGGTTCGGCATGTGGTAAGCACCAGCGGACAGTGCTTTCCCAAGCTCCGGCCGCAGCATGCGCTGCACTATGCCCAGACCTATTACCGCGACCATCGCACCGGCGGCGGGGCGATCCAGGACGCGCTGACGCACGCGGCCAACTGGATGGAAAGCGTCGTCGGCCCCACTGACAGCGTGCTCTGCGACGCTGCCCATCAGGTCCTGCCGGGCGTGACCGTGGAGGACACGGTCAACCTCAGTGCGCGCCACGGTGACATCCTCGTCAACTACACCCTCAACCAGTTCCAGGCCCCCAACGAGGCGGTGATCCAGTTCCATGCCGCCGCCGGCAGCGTGAAGGTCGAGTTCCAGCAGAACCGTTGGGGCGTGTTTCGCGAGAACGACACCGACTGGACCTGGCACCACATCGCACCGGCGGAGCGTGACACGCATTTCATCGCCCAGGCCGGCTGTTTTCTCGACCAGATTGAGGGCCGGCCCGCCCGGCTTTGCTCGCTGGCGGCGGCGGCCCAGACCCTGCGCTTCAACCTGGCCGCACTGGCCTCGGCCGCGACCGGAACCCGCGTGCATTGCGCCTCGCTCCATGCCTGACCCGTCCTTCACTTCCCGTCCCGCGTTGCGGCTCGCCATGCTGGGCATGATCCCCGGCAACGGCCATCCCTACTCGTGGTCGGCCATCATCAACGGGTTCGACCGCGAGGCGATGGCCGCCTGCCCCTACCCGGTCATCCCCCAATACCTGGGCGCCCAGCCGGCCGGCACCGTGCAGATCCCCGGGGCCCGGGTCACCCACTTGTGGACGGACACGCCCGCGGAAGCCGGCGCCGTGGCCCGCGCCGCGCTCATTCCCCATGTCGTGACGCGGCCGGAGGACGTCATCGGCCAGGTTGATGCGGTGATCATCAGCACCGACGACGGGTTCGACCACGTCCGGCGGGCCCGGCCTTTTGTCGAAGCCGGCCTGCCGGTCTTCGTCGACAAGCCGCTGGCGACCAGCGTGGAGGATCTCGCCACTTTCATCGCCTGGCAGAAAAACGGCGCGCGGATCCTCTCCTCCAGCGGGCTGCGCTATGCGCCGGAAATCGACGCCCTGCTTGCCCGGCGTTCCTCGCTGGGCGACCTGCGCTGGATTGCCGGCGTCACCTGCAAGAACTGGGAACGCTACGGCATCCACTGCCTGGAGCCGATCCACCGCCTGCTCGGTCCCGGCTTTGAATCCATCCGCCTGGAATCACGCCCCGGCCTCGAGGTCGCGCACCTCCACCACCGCACCGGCGTGCAGGTCAGCATCCCCGTGATCAGCGATGGCGGCGCCTGCTTCGGCACGCTGCAGGTCTGCGGCACCGCCGGCATGGCCACCATCCGGCTGGCCGACACCTACACGGCGTTTCGCGCCCAGCTGCTGGACTTCGTCGCCTTCCTGCAAACGGGGCGCGCGTCCTATCCCTTTGCAGACACCATCGAGCTCTGCGCCCTGCTGATCGCCGGGCTGCGCAGCCGCGATGCCGGTTCCCGGCGCGTCGCCCTCTCCGAAATAACCACCTCCTTTCCCTTATGAAAACCCGACCCAGTCGCGTGCTGAGCCTCCTCCAGTCCGGCCAGATGCCCAGCGTCCTCAAGATCAACCTTTCCGATCCGCGCGTGATCGAGATCGCCGGCCTGTGCGGCGTCGACGCCGTCTGGCTGTGCACGGAACACGTGCCGAACGACTGGCTGAGCCTGGAAAACCAGATTCGCGCCGCCCGGATCCACAACATGGACACCATTGTCCGCGTCGGCCGCGGCAGCTACAGCGACTACATCCGCCCGCTCGAGGCCGACGCCACCGGCATCATCGTGCCGCACATCGCCAACGCGGACGAGGCCCGCCAGATCGTCGACTGGGTCCGCTTCCACCCCGTTGGCCGCCGGGCCATCGATGGCGGCAACCTGGACGGCCAATTCTGCCTGCTCCCCGTCGACGACTACATGCGGCACAGCAACACGGAACGCATCATCATCCTCCAGATCGAATCGCCCGAAGCCCTGGAAAATGTCGACGCCATCGCCGCCGTCCCCGGTTTCGACGGCATTCTTTTCGGCCCGGGTGATTTCAGCCACCGCATCGGCAAGGCCGGCCAGCTCGACGCCCCGGAGGTCGTCGCCGCCCGCAAACGCGTGGCCGCTTCCGCGCGCAAGCACGGGAAATTCGCCATGAGCGCCGGGCTCATCGCCCCCCTGCCCGAGCTGGTGGCCGAGGGCTACCGCTTGTTCGGCATCGGCGCCGACGTGGTCGCCGTGAGCGGCTACGTGAAGCAGCGGCTCGAGGTCCTGCGCGGGCAGATCGACACCCTCCCCGCGGCCCTGAAACCCGCCCGCACCACGCCGTATGCCTGAAGCTTCACTCCCCCTGTCCGGCAAGGTCGTCCTGCAGTTCGGGGGCTCCGGCCTGCTCGGCCGCGCGCTGGTCATCGCCCTGGCCCGGGCGGACGCCACGCTCATCGTGGCTTCGCGCGACACCGCCGTCCTGGCCGCCGACGCCGCGTCGCTCCAGGCCGAGGGCCGGCGCGTGCATTTGGAGACGGTGGACCTGCTGGACGAGGGCTCCATCCAGCAGCTGTGCGCGCGCATCGTCGCCGCGCATGGCCGGCTCGACGGCATGGTCTACAATGCCGTCAGCCGCCCGATGACCGCGTTTGGCGACAGCCTCGCCAAATGGGAGGAATCCCTGCGCCTGAATGGCACCGGCTTCTTTGCCGCCGTGCGCGCCTGCGGCGATGTCATGGCCGGCGCAGGACGGGGCAGCATCGTCAACATCTCCTCCCAAATGGGCCTGGTGGGCCACAACCCCTACCTCTACGATGGCGGGCCGGCCGTGGTGCCGCCGGATTATTTTTTCCACAAGGGCGGCATGATCAATCTTACCCGCTACCTGGCGTCGCATTACGGCCCCAAGGGCGTGCGCGTGAATGTCGTTTCGCCCGGCGGCATCTTCAATCCGACCAAGCCGCCCGCGGCGGGCTTCCTCGACCGCTATGGCAGGATGACCATGCTGGGTCGCATGGCCGAGGCCCGTGAAATCGGCGGCCCCGTGGTCTTCCTGCTGAGTGACGCCGCCAGTTATGTGACCGGGGCCAACCTGCCCGTTGACGGTGGCTACACCGCAAAGTAGCCCGCCCCGGCAGTTCATCCAGATACATCCGTCCTCCGGGCTCGCACGGTTTTCACCCGACTTGTCCGCAGGTCGTGCAGTGCGGGGCCTGCACAATGAGCAGCAACCGCTCGCACGCCGGGCACAGGTGCCGCAACCGCCCGCCCTCCACCACCCCGCCGCAATGCACGCAGCTCCGCGGGAAGAGCACATCGAGTTTGTCGAGCCAGAGCTGTGAGAAAATAGACTTCATCGATCAGGCCAAACACGAAGGCGTTTTCTCAGATGAAAATAGCGTCATGAAAAAATCAGGCGCCTGTCTATTTAGCGTGAAATCCGGCGCCAAAATGACGCGACTGATATGGCGACTCGGCTAGGCGTAGACATGCCACTGTCCGGTCTGATAGTATTTGATATATCGGATGCAGTGGCTGAGCCAAGCCCTTGCGTTGCTTTGATCCGCGACTGTCTAAATCAAACGCTGTTGCGAGATAATGGCGGCGAGTCGAACGGGCCGCTAACGCACCCAAGCATTTCTGTGGATTTACCCACGGTATACCCGCCATTTTCAGGCCTGAGCCATTGGCCAGCGCGCAATACTTCGGAACTAGCCTCATCACGTTCACGACCGATCGCGACGGTCCTTCAGGCACTCGTTAACTTGAGTCCGAATGTTTCAGTTGGCTCAAATGCCATAGAACCTCTCCCCATTTTGGACATATACCTTATGCAATTCCTCTGGCGAGGAACCGGACAGAGCTCGGTCAAGGACATGCACCCACCGAGGATAATCGGAAGCCTGTGCGGCAACCGGCCAGTCACCTCCAAATGCGACCCGATCAAAGCCAAAGCAATCAATCACATGGTCAAGATACGGCTGCAGATCTGCCGGCGTCCAAAACAGATGATGAGCTTCAGTGACCAGACCGGACAGCTTACAAGAAACGTTTCCGAGGGATGCCAACTCGCGCAATTGTGCCCGCCATGGATCAAGTTCACCAGATTTGATATCGGGCTTTCCGATGTGATCTAACATAAACCTGACATTAGGACACTGGCGGACTAACTTAATGGTATTAGCTAGTTGATGGTGATTGATGCAAATATCGAAACTGAGACCATAGCGAGCCAAGAGCTGCACACCACGGACAAATTTGGAGCGCAGGCAAAACTCGATGTCTGACTCAAATTGAATGATGCGCCGGATGCCCTTCACGAAACCGCTGGCCGCGAACTCCTCGAGAGAGGGTTCCACGTTCTCGCCGTCTTCAAGAGGCGCCCAGGCGACCATGCCGCGGATTCTCGTGTCAGATTTCGACACCTGCCGCACCCATTCCACCTCGCGAAAGTATTGCAGCACATCGCACTCGCACTGCACAAAGACCATCTTTGCCACCTGGACCGGTTCACACGCCCGGCGATAATCCTCGATCAGGTGATTCTTGTTGAGCAGCGGAACGCTCTCCAACCACGGATAACGCAGCTGCTTTAGGTCCCACAGGTGCAGATGAGTGTCGACGATCGGGAAATTCGGCATGGGCGGAGGCGGTCAGCGGGTGCCGGCGATCTTTGTGTTCTGACCCAGGCCTTCGGGGCCGATCCCGTTGTAGCCGCCGTCGACCGGCAGGTCGGTGCCGGTGATGAAAGAGGCATCGTCACTCAACAGGAACAGGACGGGGCCGGCAATTTCCACCGGGTGGCCCAGGCGGCCCAACATGTGGAACTGTCCCCAGATCGGGTCATACTTTTCCCGGTCACCGCCCGCGGCCTTGTCAACCTCGCGCGTCCAGATCCAACCGGGGCTCACGCTGTTGACCCGGATGCGGTGCGACGCGAGGTCCAGCGCGGCGCACCGGGTGAGCTGGGTGACAGCACCCTTGCCGCTGTTATAGGTCCAGCGGTTCGGCTGCGCCACCCACGAGGAGATACTGGATATGTTCACGATCGCGCCGCCCGTTTTTTTCATGGGCTCCGCCACCAGCTGGATCAGCAGGGCAAAGGCTAACGGGCCCACGTTGAAGGATCGCAGGAAATCCTCGAGCGTCGCGTCCAGTCCCTTGGCGATGAAGGAGAAGGCGTTGTTAACCAGGCAATCAACCCGCTGGTATTTTTCCACGGTCGTGGCAACCAGCGTGCGGCAAAATTGCTCGTCCGCCATGTCCCCGCCAAGAATCAGGGGCGAGAAGCCAGCCGCGGCGAACGATTGCTGGCCTTCCTTCACGTCGGCCGGCAGCGCGCTCACGACCACTGTGGCGCCTTCGCGCAACAGTTCGAGGGCAATGGCATGGCCAATGCCGTTGGTGCCACCAGTGACGATGGCGACCTTGCCATGGAAACGATCGGAAACAGGGAGCCGACGAGGTGGAGTAATCATGGGGTTGGGTGATTGGGGATGAGGTGACAGGGAAATTCCGGGCGGCCGCTGACTTCAGCGCGGTGCATCGAGGGTTGGTTAGTTGGCCAAGAGATTGTTGGACCACCCCATCGCCACCAAGGCGCAGACCAGCACCGCGACGCCGCCAACCATCCAGGAAATCGCGTTCCGCGACGCAGCCTTCCATTCGCCAGACAGGGCCCCGGCGAGATTGCCGAAGAGGATCGAGATCACGAGCATCATGGGAAAGCCAACATAAGCCCCGTATTCCCCGAGCAAATAGGCCGCGATCCCGTAGATGGCGATGCCGCCCGGCCAGGCGAGACCCATGAACAAGGCCCAGAACCAATGAGAGATCCCGCCCTCTCGAAAACGCCCGAACGTGCGGTTCTTGATCAGCAAGGCCAGTGCGTAACTAAAATTGACCAGGTAGTTTCCCGTGAACACCAGGGCCCAGATCGCGAAACCCGTCGCCCAACCGGGAGCGCCGCTACGCGACGCCTGCTTAGCAATGTCATCCCCGAAAATGAAACTGAAGTTCACGAGTGATGAAAGCGCCCCGGACAGGACGCAAAATAGCAGGCCAACGGCGAATGGCGTCGAAGATTTTCCTGAACCGGCGGGGGCGCTGTTCATATCACGCTCCTTGATGCTGCCGGCCCGCGCCATGCAGACCACGCCCACCACCATGAGGACGATGGCGCCGATCAGGGCCATGCCACCGCTCGTGCCCAGTTTGTTGCCTTGGAAAATGACGAACGGCGTCAGGCTTCCGAAAATATTGATCAGCCCCATCAGCAGCGAAACTCCCAGGGCCATGCCAACCGCGGCAATCGCCTTACCCCAGAAGATACCGCCCAAACCCCAGCCAATGCCGAAGAGGAAGGTCAGCATGAGCTTCATTCCCGGAACGCTCCCATAAATCTCCCCCAAGCTTGGAACGGTAAGCAAGGCCAGCGGCCAGGGCACAAGCACAAGGGCGATCAACGAACCTAATCCCCAGGAATTCTCCCAGGCCCACTTCGGCGTGCGGGTGACACCAAGCGAAAAGAGGCCCTCCAACGCCCCGGCCAAGGTAACCAGTAATAGTCCAAGCAGTATGGTTGTGCTCATAAAGAGGAGGACGTTCCGCTCATCCTTGGCGGGCTGCGACCAAGCGCCCCATGGATTCAGGCGGCCGAGAAGCCGCACAACAAGGAAGTCGACGCTGGCGAGGTAAAAAGAGACCAGTCTCC
The DNA here is from genome assembly GCA_041917235.1 of Lacunisphaera sp. Taxonomy (GTDB): domain Bacteria; phylum Verrucomicrobiota; class Verrucomicrobiia; order Opitutales; family Opitutaceae; genus Lacunisphaera. Next base: position 81,417 of record JAYRXZ010000008.1, read on the forward strand.
ATGGGCTTTCTTATACTATATGTTTTGTATGAAGGTGCTCAGGATGGACGAAAGCAAGCTCTTATTTCCGACATTTTATGACTGGTTTGGCAGCTATTCTTCTTGAGCTCAGCCTCCCGTTACTTATAGTATTTGTTCGTTGAAAGCGCTACTCTACCCCGAATATGGCCGCCTGTGCATGGCGGAGATTCCCACCCCTCTTCCCGAGCCCGACTGCGTTGTGGTGAACGTAGCAGCGTGCGGTATCTGCGGCAGCGAAATCGAGACCTACAGGAAGCGAAGTCCCCGCCGGCAGCCGCCCCTGGTGATGGGCCATGAATTCTGCGGCACGGTGTCGGCGGTCGGCGCCGCGGTCACCCAATTCAAAATCGGCGACCGCGTGATTTCGCACTCGATCGTGCACTGTGGCCGCTGTGCGCCTTGCGCCCGCGGACACACTCACCTTTGCGCGAACCGGGAAGTCTTCGGGATGCACCGCCCGGGCGCCTTTGCCGAGTTCGTGAATGTGCCGGCGCGCGTGCTCGTGCCATGGCCCGAGCCGCTTCCGCGCGAGGAGGCGGTGTTGACGGAGCCGCTGGCCAACGGTGTTCATGTGAACAACCTGCTGGCCCATGTCGCTGGCCAAAAAGCCCTGGTGATCGGCGCGGGCCCGATCGGCTTGATGTGCGCGGTCGCCCTGATCGCACAGCGGAGGGCAAACGTGCGCATCACCGATCTCAACCCCGAGCGACTGCGCGTCGCGCGCGAGTTGGGCGTCGTGACGGGCCCCGAGGCCGACGCGGCGAAGCTTCGATCATGGTTGAAGACCGAAGCGGGCGAAGGCTTTGACGTCATCGTAGACGCGGTCGGTTCGAGCGCCACCAAGCGCGATTCGCTCGAACTGCTCCGTCCCGGTGGCGCCTGCGTGTGGATCGGCTTGCACGAGGATCCCGTCACGTTGAATTCCTACGAGGTCACCCTCCCCGAAAAGCAGATCCTCGGGACCTATGCCGCCACAATGAGCGAGCTGGCCACTGCCGCGCAGATCCTCTCTTCGGGACGCTTCAAGGTGAGCGGCCTGATCAAGCCACACAAACTGGACGACGGGCTGCTCGCGTTTGAAGACGCCCTAACCGCCAAAAGCATCAAATCCGTAATTCTTCCCTCATGAAACCTCACCGGATCGTCATCACCGACCACGGCTTCCCCAATCTCGATCACGAGCGGCGCATCATCGGCGCCGCCGGCGCTGAACTCATCGTGGCGAATTGCAAATCCCCCGAGCAAGTGATTGAGGCCGCCGCCGAGGCCGACGTGCTGATCGTGCAGTGGGCGCCCATCAATGCAGCCGTCCTCCGCTCGTTGAAGCGCTGTCGCGCAATCGTCCGCTATGGTATCGGGGTCGACAACGTCGACCTGGCCATCGCCAGGGAGCTTGGCATCGCGGTAGCCAATGTCCCGGATTACTGCATCGATGAAGTTGCCGATCACACCGTAACTCTGGCGCTCGCCCTTGGCCGGCAGTTGCTGGCGACCCATCAACGGCTCCTCGGCGGCCAATGGAAAATCACGCCGCCGGCGACGATGCCCGCCTTCCGCGAGATGACCTTCGCGGTCATTGGGCTCGGACGCATCGGTCGCGCCGTGTTGCACCGGGCGGGTGGCTTTGGCTTCAGGCTGGCGGCTCACGATCCCATGCAGCCGGCCTGGATGGCGGCGAAGTCTAATGCCCAGCCCCTCGCACTCGACGAAACGTTCAAGGCCGCGGACATTCTTTCCCTGCACCTTCCGCTGACGAGTGAGACCCGTCACTTGGTCTCGGCGGAGCGCCTTGCTTGCATGAAGCGGACGGCGATCATCGTAAACACCTCCCGGGGCGGCCTGATCGACACCGTCGCACTCGCCTCGGCGCTGGAGAAGGGGCAGGTCGGCGGCGCCGGCCTCGATGTTTTCGAACAGGAGCCACTCCCGGCCAATCACCCGTTGCTCTCCGCGCCGCGCACGATCCTCACCTCCCACACCGCCTGGTTCAGCGAAGCCAGCGTCCCGCGACTCCAACAGCTCGCCGCGGAGGAAGCGGTCCGGGCACTAAATGACTTGCCGCTCCTCAACGTCGTGAACAGATAGCGTTGCTGCCCGACGTAATGAGCTCCACCCGCAAGAAAAAGCCCTCCCCCCCCCAACCGGCCGCTGCCGCCGTGGTGGAGGAAGGAGACGACCTGGTTGCCGTGGTGCTGGATCGGATCACCAACGACATCGTCGCCGGCAGACTGGCGATCGGCGAGGCACTCCCGGCCGAGGGAACCCTGGCCCAGTCGTTCGGGGTATCGCGCACCGTGATGCGCGAGGCCATGCGCACCTTGCGCGCGCACGGGCTCATCCGGATGTCGCGTGGCCGGCGTCCGCAGGTCAAACCCCCTTCCCTGCAGGACGCGGTGTTTGCCATCGATTTGCTGCTGCGGCGAAATCGCGCCTCACTCACCAATCTTCTCGAAGTTCGCCGGCCGATGGAAAGCGCCATCGCCGCCATTGCCGCCTGGCGAGCAAACGACGAACATGTGCGGCAATTGGAGCAATCGATTGACGAACTTACCTCCGCGCCGGATTTGCCCTCCCGGGTCGAAGCGGATTCACGCTTTCACCGCGTCCTTACCGAAGCCACCGGAAACCCGGTGTTCGTCCTGCTGCTCCAAGCCCTGGATGCGCTGCTCCAGGAATCCCGGGCAAAGACCTTGAATTACTCCGGGGTCGATCAGGCGGTTGCAGGACATCTCAAGATCATCGCGGCGATCAAGGATCGCGACGCGACCGCGGCGTCGCAGGCCATGCTCGATCACTTGCGGTCCGCCGCGCAGGATATCCACAACAGCGAATTGAAGAGCTAGGGCCTGTTTGGAAAAGCCCGCTCGTGCCGGTTCAGCGCAGCGGGCGGCGCGATCGCGGCTCAGGCGTCTGCGCAGACTTGGCACTGGGTGCCGAGTCCCGTGATAGAGAGTTCCACTGTATCGCCGGCCTTGAGGAACATCGGCGGCTTCATTCCGAGGCCGACCCCCGGCGGAGTTCCCGTAGTGATCAAGTCGCCCGGCTCGAGGGTCATGAACTGCGACGTGTAGCGGACAATCTCGTCCACGGGAAAGATCATGGTTCGCGTATTGCCATTCTGGCGGAGCTGCCCGTTGACCCGCAAAGTCATCCCCAGGTCATTCACGTTTCCAATTTCATCCCGTGTGGCCAGCCAGGGACCCAGTGGATTGAACGTATCACACGACTTCCCTTTCATCCACTGGCCGCCGCGCTCGAGTTGAAAATGGCGTTCCGACACATCGTGGCTGATGCAATAGCCGGCGATGCAATCCCAGGCAGCTTCGCGGCTGGCGAGGTAGCGGGCCTCCCGCCCGATGATGAGCCCGAGCTCCACTTCCCAGTCCGTCTTGGCGCTGCCTCGGGGGATGAGCAGCGCGTCATGGGGACCAACCACGCTGTTGGGCGCCTTGAAAAAAAGCACCGGTTCGGCCGGCACCGGCATGTTCGACTCCTCGGCATGATCGCGATAATTGAGTCCGACGCAGATCGTCTTTCCCGGCCGCGCGACCGGCGCTCCCCAACGCTCGTCCTTGGGCACGGTTGGCAGGCTGGAGATGTCCAGGCTTGCCAGTTGCTCCAAACCGCCGTTGGCAAAGAAAGACGCATCATAATCAAAATAATATTTCGAACAGTCGCGCCTGACGCCGGATGCGTCGAGCAGACCCGGCTTTTCCTGTTTCTTGTTCCCGAAGCGAATAAGTTTCATGATGGTGTGAATTGAAATGATCCTACCGCTGCACGGCCGGCGGAAGATGGGAGGCCGAACCACCCCAGAGTTTGAAAGTGAGCACGCCGGCTCCGAGCGCGCAGGCCGCGAGCGCGAGAGCGCCGGCTTCCGCAGATTGGAACGTGAATTCGGCCCACACCTTCAAGTTCGGCGCGATGAACCCACCCATGGCCCCCATGGAGTTGATCAGTGCCAGGCCGCCAGCGGCGGCCGTGGGTGAAATCAACCTGGCCGGGATCGTCCAAAACACCGGCTGTGCGCCGATCAGTCCGGCCAGCGCCAGCGTGGTCGCCAGGATCGCCAGCCAAGCGTGCTCGCTTGACGTAAATGCCACCCCGCACGCGGCAGCACCCAGCAGTCCCGCCACGATGCCCGGCGCCGTGGCCAATCGCCCGATCAAGCGCGGCGCGAGATACGCCGCGCCCAGAGCAAACATCCAGGGGATGGCGCTCCAGAGGCCAACGACAAATCCGGCGTTCAGTCCGAGAAACAGCGCCACCTTGGCGGGCCAGTAGAAAGCGACGCCATACACCCCAACCTGAATCATGCCATAAACGACCCCCAGCCGGATGACTTCGGGATTCAAGATTGCCCGCCAGGTTTTGTCCGTCGTCGCGGCAGTCGCGTGCTCCTGTCGGACGGCCGCCGTCAGCATACTCTTTTGCTCCGAGGAGAGCCAGCGGGCTTCCTCCGGCCGGTCGGGGAGAAAGCGATAAACCAACACCCCGGCCACGACAGCGGCAATGCCCTCGACCAGAAACATCCACTGCCAACCCGTGAGCGCGCCCAGCCCGTGCAGATCCATCAAGGCGCCGGAAAGGGGCCCGCCAACCACCTGGGCCAACGGTGCTCCAAAGTAGAACACGCCGACCGCCGGACCCATCCGACTCGCGGGAAACCAATAGGTCAGGTAGAGGATCACCCCCGGGAAAAAGCCCGCCTCAGCAACGCCGAGGATAAATCGCAGCACATAAAACGATTTCTCGGTCCAGGCGAAAGCCATCAACGCGGCCACCGTGCCCCACGTCACCATGATGCGACCGATCCATCTGCGGGCCCCCACGCGATGCAGCACGAGATTGCTGGGAATCTCGAACAGCGCGTAGCCGATGAAGAAAATACTGGCGCCGAACGCAAAGGCCGCCTCGCTCATGCCCGTGTCAGATTGGAATTCGCGCTTGGCAAAGCCGATGTTAACGCGATCGATGAACGCGATAATGTAGAGCAGGACGAGGAACGGCAGCAGCCGCCACGTGCTCCGCTTGATCGCCTGGTTTACGATCTCCGAGTTAGACGTCTCCTTCATGCACGGACCGGTCGACGGGGATCAAGCCGTGGGAAAAACTCAGCTGCTTCCGGGGCGCGCCCTGGACTCATGGTTTGAACTGCGCAAATACGACGAAGGACTCCGCATCGATCAACCAGTAAGGCATCACCTCGTGGGCGGGATTACCTTCGATGGAAAAGGCGAGCGGCCGGTTGGCCAGAGGCTTCAGCCACTTCGCAACCTTCCCGGGCTCGTGACCAATCACGACCGAGGAGTCGGGATTGAGCTCGCCCGTGACGGCCATCAGGATCGGTCCATATTCGATCGCATACCGCGAATACCCCTTGATCTGCTCGAGGCCCGCATACTTGGTGACGCGAAATTCCATCGGCAGGGTGAAATCCACCCGGTCATTCGGGCGCCACCGACGGTTTACGGGCACGAAGGTGCCGGGTTTTCCCGAAGCGACCTTCTCACCGTTCACCGAGATCGGCATTTCGCCCGCGGCCCAGGAAGGAACACGCACATGGATAGTGGCGTTGATCTCGCGGGTGGGCCGGATCTGCAGCGACACCCGGGGATCAAAGGGAAACTGTGTGGTTTGCTCGACCGAGATGGCTTCGCCGTCATGGGTCCAGGAGATCGTGGATCCTTCGAACAGGTTCACGTAGAGGCCGTCTTTGGCCAGTGAGTAGATATACTCCGGCAGCGATCCGAAAGCGCGTGTCCCCTGCCCTTCGCAGCAGGTGTTATGGGGCGCCGGGGGCGGGCGGTTGCGGTTGCCGTTCTCCTTCCTGCCCTGCAGCACGGCATGATAACGGATGTTTTTTCCTGACTGCTGGTTCGCCAGCAGGACGTTGTAGATGGATTTTTCTATCTCGGCGGTGAACTTCTCCTGGTCGGGATAAAGCTGCTGGAACCGCTGGTTGAACTTGATCCAAAAAACCGTGCCGCACGTCTCGCCGGTGTGACCCCGCCGGCTCAGGAAATAGGATTTCGGGGGATGGCTTTGACCGTGCGACAAGTCCGCATTGCCGGGATTTTCCGGCAGTCGATACTTGCCGTCGATCATGTGCCAGTGGGATTCACAAATCGCCATGCTGCCGCCGACATGCTCCCAATTGTCATGGATCATATCCCACGCCCCCTTGGACGCCTCGAGCAATTTCCCTTCGCCCGTGGCCAAATAGTGATCGAGATACGCCTCGAAGCTGGTGATCAGGTAACTGTGGGGATTCTGCAGCGGGTATTTCCAAATCGACTCTGGGTTGCGCCCGGCCAAGCCATCGATCCACCAGTCGGCCAGGTAGTATTTTTCGGCCACCTGCAGATCCGCAGGCTTGCCCACCGGACTGAAATAAGTGCGCGTGCTGGCAATATGCCCCTGATGGCTGTTCTTTTGAAAGTATAGCAGTTCGGGCAGCAGGTCCCATTGGTTGAACCAATCGGCGTGGCCGCGCAGCAGGTCGAACGCCTTCGGATTTCCGGCGATACCCGATTCAATCAATCCGTGCGTGAACCACGCGCGTCCATAGTTGGGCTCCTCGCTACGAGGAAACTTAGGATTGAAGGCGAGAATGTATCCGTTGGGTTCACGGCAGGATTCGATTCCGTCGATCAACTGATCAAGCCGGCGGCGCAGTTCAGGGTCGTTGATCCAGCGAAGCGTGTTGCCGGCTCCCATCATGAAGCGTCCAGCGTTCGACCCGCGGAGCTCTGTGTCCCAAAACGGCACCTGGGGCTGGTCATCCGGGGGATTGAGCTGCCCCGCCCGCTGGCGGAAAGGCGCCAGCATGTGATCGACAGAAAATGAACTCAGCAAATACTCGATGTTGTTTTGGAGCACCGGTTGGAATAGTCCGCGTGGCGACAAGGTAACCCCGCCCGTCGGGACCTGCGCGGCAAAGGGGACCGGTTTCCAGGTCGCAGGATCGCTCGCTTTCAGCCGGGTGGAGGGAAACTCGATCGCTCCAGGTGCGGTCACCGCCGGAAGCAAGCACAGGCCCAGCGCCAGCCACCACCGTCCTCCGCGCGCCGCGCGGCCTGCAGAGACAATGGATGGCAGTTTGCGTCGCACGATTGTCAAATAGTTCGCTGAATTCATGGTATTTCGGGCAGGTTGATTGAGATGCAGCTCGTCTAGCAAAAGGCGTGGCCGATGCGCCGCGGGAGGCTGTCTTTCGCCCGCGACCGCTGAGGGCAAGGCCCGCGCCCGCTTGCCTGCCCCGTCCGCAACCCGCGGGTCACGAACGGGGCAGGCGTGATCAGGCGACGGGCGCGACCGCCCGCGCCGATCCAGCCCCCAGCATCAGAAGGTGGCGCGGAAACCGACGTAGAACTGCCGCCCAGAGATCACGGACTGGTTGCCGTAAGGGACGGCGCCCTCGTGGAACGCATTGTTCACCTTGAAGGACACTTCGTAGTTGTCCTTGAAGCCATAAGCCAGGCCGAGATCCACGATGGTCTCATCGTGGGGGTAAATGTTATTTTCCGGCATGGCGTTGGCGCTCCACCCCGAGAACAGGGTCTTGAAGCCGGCCGTGGCGCGCAATCCGTTCTGGCCCTTTTCGGTAAACTTGTAGGTCGCGTAGGCGTAGGCGGAATCGCCGACGTCGTTGATCGGAGTGACGATGAAGTTGTTCTTCCACAGGCCGAGGATGTGACTGTCGGTTCCAAACACGCCGCCGAGCATGAAGGTCAGCCGGTTCGACACCTGGCCAAACCCTTCGATCTCCCAGCCGGAACTCTCCGCTTCCGAGAGGAAGAACTCGGAGTAAAACCGGCTCGTGCCATCCGTCGCCACATAAGCGACGGTGCGGCTGTTCAGTGATCCGGTTTTCTTGATCTTGAAATTTGTGAGCGAGAGCGCCAGCCGGCCGTTCGGCAGGTTAACCTTGATGCCGAACTCATCCATGTGAGTCTTCGGCTGGGAAGCGATCGTCGCGGTGCGACGGGGATCATTGGCGGGAACATCGGGCGCCAGGTTCGTGTATTGATTCGACACCGCGGCGGGTTCCAAGTATTCGGACGCGGAAGCGAAGACCGAAATCCAATCCTTCGGTTTAACGAGCAGCGAGTAGGTCGGCATCATGGGCGACTGGATCTTGGTCTTGGTGATCGCGTTGTTCGCCCGGTTCCGCGTCCGCGTGTCTTGGTAGGTTTTTCTTTCGGCCGCCGTCAACTGGATCTTGTCGCCGAGGAATTTCAGTTGGGCTTGTGCATAATAGCTCCAGTTCCAGCCGGAGGTGACCAGCCCGCGCTCGCTCGGATTCGCAAGCCAGGGTCCCAGCGGGATGTGCGGGTTCCAGGCGAACAGCGGCATCTGCACGCTCGCGGTCGTGGTCGCCCCCAAACCGCTCAAATTCGAACCGGAGCTGACGTCGCCGCCGGCTACGATCGAGAGCTTGGCGTTCAGGCGGGACAGGTCGTATTCGCCCAGGAAGTCGGACTGCCACGTCCGGCGGTTCTCACCCAGGAGGAACTTCGTGAGCGACATCGGCACGAAGAACGTGCCATCTGAGGCCTTGGTGACGGTGAAGCTCTGCCAGGAGGCAAAGGCACCGTCGGCAAACAGGTGGGAATAGTTCAACGCCTGGCGTGTCCGCCAGTTCGGCGAGAGCTCGTAATCGAGCACCGTAGTGATCTTGAACGCGTCCTGAATGTAGCCTTGGCCGTCGATGCCCCGGACATCGTTGTCATCGAACAGCGGGAAGTCCGGGACAATGACGCCGCCGGTTTCGCGGAAGAGGTAGCTGTAGAGATCGCGGTAGAACCGGCGCGACATGTCGCTGCGGTTGACGACACCGGGGTTCTCCGTGCTCATGAAGGAAGCCATCACATCGATGCGACCCTTCCGGTTTTTGAAATTGTGGGCGAGCGCCAGGTGGGCGCCGGCCTTGCGATAGTCGCTGTAGCCCATGGACTGCGCTCCGTCGTCGAAGAACGAGGCAAACCGGTAGGCGGTCTGCGAGGATAACACGCCGTTGTAGTCGAGGGTTGCCCGATAGGTGTCCTGCTCGTCGTTGCCCGAGCCCCAGAGCAGGCTGATCTCCGTCTGGGTCTTGAACGTCGGCCGCTTGGAAACGTAATTGATGAAACCCGACGGATCACCGCGCCCGAAGGAGGCCGAGCTCGGCCCCTTCACGACCTCGATGCGGTCGGCAAAAAAGGTGTCGAACGAGGTGCTGGGGGTGTTGCGAAAGCCGTCATTGTAGGTCGCCGACGCGCTGAATCCTCGGATGACCTGGCTGTTCAGGATTTGAGAGCCGTTTTTCACCGACGGCACGAACATCAGGGCTTCGTTGGAACCGGTCAGAATAGCATCCCGCAGGAATTCACTGGTCACGATCGAGGCGGCTTGCGGCGTATCGATATACGGCGTGGCCAGGCGGCCACTCGTGCCCATGGTGGCGCCGTATCCGGTTCCAGACGAGGTGACAGTGAACGGCGTCAGGACCAGCGGCGCGTCGGCGGCACGGTCCGTGGAGTTGTTAGAGTTTGTGGCGGCATCGCTTGCCACCACCTGCGCCGTTATCGTTGAGGTAGCAGCCAACAGGCCAATGGCAATAAGCCACGCGGTCTTTCGTGTCGGATTCATTGTTTGTTGTGGGTTGGGGTTGGGGTTGGGGTAAAAAAGCCGGAAGATTCAGCTAGGATCGCAGCGGTCGCAGCTGCCTTAAAAATACACGCTACCATCGGGGTTCAGCCATGCCGCGGCTCCATGATTTCCACTCGGCAAGCAGGGAGGCGACGAGTTCGGGGTATTCGGGAGCCAGGTCATGCTGCTCGCCGATATCGCGGCTGAGATCGAAGAGTTGCGGGGCGGCGTCTTTCAGCATCACCAGCTTCCAGTCTCCCCGCCTGATCGCAGATTCGCCGCCGCGGAAGGTCCACCGCCAGTATAGATGGCCGTGCGGCAGGCCGGCGTTGGTGCCGTTCAAGAACGGGGTCAGATCAACTCCATCGATCACTCGGTCCTGCGGTAAGCCGACACCCGCCGCCGCACATGCTGTGGGGAAAATATCCAGTGCCGAAACCGGCTTGCCATAAACCTTGCCCGCCGGGACATGTCCGGGCCACTTGATGATCAGCGGGACACGAATTCCACCTTCGTAGACATCGAACTTGAATCCCCGGAACGGCAAGTTGCGGCCGGTGTTGGCACTGTGGGCGGCCGTGCCGTTGCCCCCACCTCCATTGTCACTGAGAAACGTGATCAGGGTGTTGCCGCTCTGCCCTTGGGCCGCCAGCGCCCGGGAAATCGAACCGACCGCATCATCCATCGCGGAAACCATGGCCGCATAATGCCGGCGCCTCTCGCTCGAAATCCCCTTGAAGCGATCTAGGTAGCGCGGCGGCGCCTGCAACGGATTGTGGACCGCGTTGAACGCCACCACCAACAGGAAGGGCTGCCCAGCGTGCTTTTGGATGAAATTGACAGCCTCCGCCGCGATCGCATCGGTGAGATACTCCGGCTCCGCAACCGGCTGGCGATTCCGCTCCATTTGGTCGTAGAGATAATCCTTCGCGCCAAAATAGGCGCTTTGCGCTCTGGCTCCTTCCGCGTTCGGAAAGTAATTCCTCATCCCTCCCCGGAAACCGTAGAAGTAGTCGAAGCCCCGGCTGAGCGGGTCGGAATCATCATGCGATCCCAGATGCCATTTGCCCAGAAGACCGGTGACATAACCATGCTTGCGCAATCGCGCAGCCAGCGTCTCTTCTGAGGCCGGCAGACCGGTGGTCGGCTTGTGGATCGCATCCAGCCCGGGGTTCGTCTCGAAGCCGAATCGCTGTGGGTAACGGCCGGTTAGGAGCGCGGCGCGGCTTGGCGCGCAGACCGGACAGGTCACGTAGCCGTCGGTGAATCTTGCCCCCCCTGCCGCCAAGGCATCGATATTGGGGGTAGGAATTTCCGTTGACCCCGTTACACCGAGATCCGCGTAGCCGAGATCATCGGCGATGATCACGATGATGTTGGGTTTAGGGACGACCGTCGCCCCCGAAAGGACCTGAGCCAAGGCCAGCCCAGTGCAGGCACCCAGATAGAACCGGCTGAGGCCGCGAACGATCATCGGGAATTTAACGGTCTCCATGGGTGCCCCCGTGGTTCAGCGCTTGCGAATCCAGACGGCGGCCGACCGCTCTGGCTGCGACAGGGTAAACCCATTGCCGAAAGCCTTGATGGAAACATCCGGGTCCGAGCTCATGACGAGCGACCACTCGCCGGGCGCGTCCGGAACCTGCACGAAACTGGTCGGCGATCCGCCGACGCGAAATACATACATGAGTTGCGCCTCACCTTTGCCGTCCCCAAAACAGACCACGTCCCAGTCCTCGATTTTCCGGACCTGCGGGAGCGGAAAGTAGACCGGCTGCGACTGGAGATGACGGATGGTCTTGTATTTGTCCACCAGCTGGCGAATCCGCCGCGTCGCCTCGGTGCTCCACTGTGCAATGTCTCCGTTGAACGACAACGTGCCCGGCATGCGCGAGATCACGTTATAGGCGGTCGCCTCGCTATCCCCCGTGTTGCGGTGAACCCGAACCGCCAGGTTGAGCATGTAGCTGGGCCAGAAGCGGAGAGCGCCGGTCTGGGTGACGCGGCACACATCGGGACTGCCCGTGTGGTCGCTCAGCCACGTGCTGGTGCTGTAGCGCATGTTCGCCAGGTCAAAACGAGTGCCGCCGCCCAAGCAGCACTCGATGTGCAACTCAGGGAACTCGCGGGTGATCGTGGCGAGGATTTCCTGGTAGCCGCGCTGGTAGCCCAGCTCTCCCTGTCCGAGCATCTCGAAACGAAACCACGTCAAATTGTAGGTCTTGATCCAGCGCCGTAACACATCCAGCGCCGCTTTTACGCCCTCGGGCTTGGTCAGGTCGAATGCCGCTTCCGGCCCTTGCTCCACCTTCCCGGCCTGGTTCTTTACCAGGAGGAGCGACCAGAGGCCGAAACCCATACCCGAGTCGATGCACAAGGCACTCAAGCGCTGCACATCCGCCACGCCTTGCGGAAACTTAGTCGGATCGGGTTCATCCCAAACACCCTTCCCCGAAGAACCGAACGCCCCTTTGCCATACCAGCCGGCATCCAGACAGAAATATTCGCAACCCAGCTCCTTTGCCCGCCGCGCCTGGCGAAGCAGGTCCTCGATGTCGAAATTTCCCTGTATGCCGAACCAGTGATCGTAGGTGACCTTGTTCACCTGGGCATTCTTCGGTTGGCGATAGGCGACCCGGTCCGCGATGTAGCGCCGCCCGTTGTTCTCGAGCGGAGTCCAGTCTGTGCCCTCGAAAAAGACCAGATGCACCCGCGGCAGCTCCACAGTCGCGCCCGCTGGCACCACCAGGTCGCCCAGCTTTAGCTTGGCCGTGATTTCAAACTCACTCTGCTTGGGCGGGGCTTCCTGAAATACGGGTTTGGCATAGCCCGCCTTGATGGACCATCCCGCACTCCACTCGAATGATACCATGAAGCCGGCAAGCTTATCACCGGTCTGGATGGCGAACTGCATCATCTGCACGTATTCCTGGCTCAGCTCCCCCCCGATCTCGATGGGCTTCGCGTGGTCCGGCGTCATGATCGAGCGGTCAACCACTTCAAAGGCCCGACTGGGGTAAGTTGCATCGTAATGCTGACTGCCAGTGAGGTATCGAATCCGCGGAACTGTGTTCGGTGGCTCTACAGCGATTCGGACGGCGAACGGATCTACACTGATCCCGCCAATCGGTTGGTCGCCGCGATTTATGAACTCAAGTTGGTATGCAAGCGCGGAGTAACTGGAATCGCGCTGATACTTTATCCGGGTGACCAAGCGTCCGTTAGTGTTTTCTAGCACCCCGGCCCCGTTATCCTGAAAGGAAAGCGTTTCGCCTCCAATCTTTACCTGCACAGGCAATCCAGCGTTTATGGCATTGGCCAAGGCGCTTGGCGCCGATGCGACAATCAAATCTTCCCCGTTCTTGTTGCCCGCCAAAGCAACATTGAAAAGCAGCGCGAATACGGCCGGCACAATACGTCGAGCCAAGCTAGCATCAACGGCGCGCGCGATGACTGCTGCGCGCCCTAGCAATTTCAGAATACGAGAAAGCTTAAGAGTCTGAGTCATGCGAGCGGTGTAGTTGAGGTTGAGCTTAAGATCCGAACAAAGCTCCGAGTGTGTTTTCATTGGGCGTTGACTGGGATCTGCGCGATCGACGCTAAAATGAGACACATACGCAGCGGGGTAATAGGACTTGCGGGGTGGCGCTAGATTCAAGCCGCTCTGACCTTTGTCAATAAAAAACATTTTGATTAGACTACCTGACATTCGAAATAAGCGCCTCAGCAGGCAGGCCGCTCGACACTGATCCCTAAATTCCCTGAAGGAATATGTTCCTACTGGATAGCATCACCCAGCTCGGCTTCTACCTCTTGCACCAACACGGCAACTGCCACTGGCGCCTCCCGGCTGAAACCCTGCAAAAGATCAGAGCACACGCAGCGTCGCCTAGTGCCAAGGGTCACGGTTTGCTGAACAAGCACCTGTATTGAGGTGCATTTCACAAACGCAACAGCCATCCGCCTACCCCATACTCTCCCCGCTACCCATACGAAGCATGGACCGGCTGAACCTGGGCTAAAGTGACACTTAGACGTGTGTGATCCTGAAAGGATGAATCTTGCATAACCGGGATAGGAGACTACTCAGATTTTAGTTTAATATGTTACCAACAAAAAACAGTTCCCAGCTAGTGACTCATGTGCGAAGGCAGATCTCCGATGAGATGAGGAATCTCGGAGTCGGTGACATAATCCCGGGCGAAGTTGAGCTAGCTTCAAAGTGCGGAGTAAGCCGCACAACAGTCAGGAAGGCACTATTTTCGATGGAAAAAGAAGGGCTTCTTCGCACCGAAGAGAATGGGCGCAGATACTTGCTCCGTAAGGCCAGGAAATCCGAAACCGCCAAATCACAACGAGAGCCACTAAGCCGGGACCGTTGCGTGGTTCGTTATGTCTTGGAGAAAATCGGCAGTGGCGCAATTTCACCTGGCGACCGAATTAGCGAAAGCAAGATCGCCGCCGAGTTGGGATTTTCTACCGGACCCGTGCGCGAAGGACTGCTGCATCTTGCGCCACTGGCGTTGTTGAAGAAACGTGCGCGACGTCAATGGGAGGCGATATCATTCACCGCCAAACAATGGGAGTATCTGACAGAGATGCGCATGTTAGTTGAAGAATATTGCCTCAAAAAGCTCTTTCAGGAGGCACTGGCAGAGAACCATAGGCAATTTCTCGAGGAACACCTGCAACTTACTAAGGAGTTCAGCAACCCCGAGAGGGAGGATCTAGGAGAGCTCCTTGAACTCGATAAGACTTTTCACCAGTGGTTGCTTGATTCCGCCAATAACCCAATGCTTCTGGAGCGAAATCAGTTTATCTATCTACTCATTGAGTTTCAAATGAGGAACAGTCACTATTCCATGGATCGGGCGCGAGTGGGTTTGGATCAGCATATCACGATCATAAAGGCCATACTCACGGGCGATTCCATCGTTGCGGTTCTGGCATTAAGAGAGCACCTCAATTCGTCACTTGATACCTTAAAGTTGATCGTGAGCCACGAATCAGGTGCGGATGACTAAAGCTAACAGCCTGAGCTCACAGGGCTTTCGGTATATTTATCGGACTTCGCGTAGTGCTCTGTCTTGAACCGTTGCAAAGCATCATCAAGCCAGAGCGGGCTGAGAAGCTTATCCATCGCGTCAAGTTGTTCATGTCAATGGCCCGGAGGCTATAAAACTTCTCATTCACGGGCCACATGTGCACGCGTTCCTCCTGGATTCAGCAAAGCCCGACGCGCCATACCCCAGTAAGGCTTCACGGGCCGAGCCACCACGGCGGTATACAGGGGCGGCGTCAGCTCGCGGTGGAGCGGGCCGCCAGGACGGCCGCGGCCCTCTCCTCGTCGGTCCCGGCGTGAAAGGGGAAATGACAGAGCTTGAGTCAGGTGATGAGCGCGCCGGCCAGGTGGGCAAGGCCTTCCGCATCGGCGGGCTTCCGCAGGCAGGCGCTGGCGCCCAGGGCATACGCCCGCTCGATCTCCTCCGGCTGGCTCGTCGCGCTGAGCACATAGATGCGCAGATGACCGAGGCGCGGCTGCCACCGCATCCAGGCCAGAAGCTCGAGGCCGTCGCGGCCGGAGCGCTTCACGTCGATCAGCAGCGCCGCCGGCAGCGGGAAGCGGTCGCGGTCGGCGTGCTCCCCGTCGCCGCGCAGGTAGGCCATGGCCTGGCCCCGGTCGCGGGCGAAGCGCAGCGGCCGGCCGAGGCTGGCGCGGGCAAAGGCCGTGCCCAGCCGGAGCGCATCGTCGTGGCTCTCCTCGACCAACAGGACGGTGGGTTCCGCGATGGTCATCAGTAGGCCGAGCGCGGCGGCGACACCACCTGGCCGACGGTGTGGAACAGGATGCTCAGGTCGAGGCCCAGCGACCAGTTGGCCACGTAGAGCTCGTCGTAGTGGACCCGGTTGGCGCCCTCAGGCAAGGGAGCGGGGAAGCTATGCCCGACAAGTTTGTCACGCCAGAGTTGTGGTAGGACGGAAATTGCGAAGGAAGCAGCGATATACCAATCCACTGCCGGAAGCGTCCGCTCCCCCAAACCGCCGGCTTCCGGGTGGTCAGTAGAGCACCTTGACCAAAAACAGCCCCTGCGGCGGGGCCGTGACGACCATCGGGATGCGGCGGCGGCTCTTGATCAGGTCGGCCAGGTCCGCGGGCTTCAGCTTGCCGAGGCCGACGTTGACCAGCGCCCCCGTCAGGCTGCGCGCCATCTTGTAGATGAATCCATCGGCCTCGAACGTGAACGTGACGCGCTGGCCTTTCTTGCTCACATCCAACCGGCGCAGGTCGCGCACGGTCGTCTCGTAGGTGCGGTCGTTCTCGCCGGAAAAGGCCCAGAAGTCGTGCTTGCCGCGCAGCACCTTGGCCGCGGCCTGCACCGCCGGCCAGTCGAGTTCGCGGTTGAGCGACCAGCAGTAATTCACCTCGAAGGGATCCGCCGCGCCGAGATGCACGTGATAGCGGTAGATTTTCCCCTTGGCGTTGAAGCGCGCGTGGAATTTCGCCGACACGGCGCGCAGCGTCTTCAGCTGGATGCTCCGCGGGAGCCCGGTTTGGAGCGCCAGCCGCAGCTTGTCGGCGCCGTGCTTCCAGACCGCGTCGAAATGAAACACCTGCGCGTGGGCATGGACGCCCGAGTCGGTGCGCCCGCTGCCCTCGATGCGGACCTGCCGGCCGAAGATCTTCTTCAGCTGCTTCTCGATCAGGTCCTGGACCGTGTTGCCGCCCTCCTGGCTCTGCCAGCCATGCAGGTGGGTGCCGTCATAGGCGCAGACGCACTTCCAGCGGGTGGGTGCAGATGATTTAACCACGGAACACACGGAATACACGGAAAGCTCAGAGCACAATCCGTTCGTGCTCAACCAGTGGATGGTGGCCGAAGTTGACCAGCAAACCGACACGGCACCCAGTGGCCTTCAGATAATTGTGGAGCTGAGCCCTATGTTCGTCCGCCAACTTTGTCACCGCCTTGATCTCCAGTATGACCTTATCGAAGCAGAGAAAATCTGGCTGATAGACCTGCCTTAGCGGTCTTCCCTTATACTGCAGCTGTAAGGGAGCCTGTGCTTTAAATGGAATACGCCTGTCCGTGAGTTCCAACTCAAGGCATTCCTGAAAGACTGCCTCCAGGAATCCGCATCCTTTCTCCTTATAAACCTCAAAGCACGCCCCAAGCAGGGCATGCGTCTCATCAGCATGGATCAATTTAGTCATGGGCTTCTCCATTCCGTGTGTTCTGTGTATTCCGTGGTTTATTCTTGGCCCGTTAAAGTCGGAGGAAATTTCTGGTCGAGGTAGTCCTGCAGGATCAGGCAGGCGGCGCGGGAGTCGATCAGGCCGGAGTCACGCACGGAGCGCCGGTCCTTCTTCGCGATCGAGGACTCGGCCTCGGAACTCGTGAGCGTCTCGTCGATGAGGTGAACCGGCAGCCCGAAGGCGGCCTTCAGCTTCGCGGCAAAGGCATCGACCTCCTTCGCCTTGAAGCCGACCGAGCCGTCCATGTTGTAAGGGTAACCGAGCACAAGGTCGGTGATGCGGCGCTGCTTGATGACCTCGCCGAGCTTCGTCCAGCGCACGGCCTCGTCGGCGTCGGTCAGCGCGGGCAGCGGCGTGGCGACGCCGATCTCGTCGCCGTGGGCCAGGCCGACGCGCTTGGTGCCGTAATCGATGCCCAGGCAGCGCATGGCGCTCAGAGGAATCTCTTCTTCGCCGGATCCTGCTTCAGGCGCTCGAGCAGCGCCTTGATTTCCTGCGCACGGTCCTTGGGGCACACGAGCGTTGCCTCGGCCGTATGGACCACGACGAGGTCGCTGGCGCCGACGACCCCGGTCAGGTGACCGTCGGTCGAGACCACGATGTTGTTGGAGCCACCCTCCACCATCGCCAGGCCGCGCAACACGTTGCCGGCGGCGTCCGGCGTGAAATGCTTGGCGATCGCCGGCCACGCTCCGACATCGTCCCAGTCGCAGGTCGCGGGCACCACGACGACATTGGTGGACTTCTCCATCAGGGCGTAATCCACCGAGATTTTCTTCAGCGTCGGATAAATCTCCGCCAGGGCCGTGGCCCAGCCGCCGGCCGACTTGGCGGCGGCCTCGAGCCTGGCCAGCCCGGCGTAGAGTTCGGCGGCATGCGCCTTGAAGGCCGCTTCCACGACCGCCACGCGCCAGACGAACATGCCGGCGTTCCAGAAGTATTCGCCCGAGGCCAGGTAGCCCTTGGCCGTCTCCAGGTTCGGTTTCTCGACGAAACGCTTCACCGCGAACACGTCGCGCCCGCCGACCTTCTTCCACGGGCCGGCCTGCTGGATGTAGCCGAAGCCGGTCTCGGGCGCGGCCGGCTTGATGCCGAGGGTGACGAGCACATCGGCCGATTCCGCCGACTCGAAGGCCACGTTGAGCAGCTTGGCGTATTCGGCCGTGTCGTGGATGACATGATCGGCCGGGAGCATGGCGAAGGCGGCGGCCGGGTTACGCTGCTTGACCAGGAGCATGGCCAGGCCGGTCGCGGCCGCGGTGTCGCGCCCCATGGGCTCGGCGACGATGTTGGCCGCGGGCAGGCCGGTGCAGGCGGCGCGGCAGCCCGCGAGCTGGGCCTGCGTGGTGATGACAAAGATGTTGGCGGGCGGCACGACGCCAGCGACCCGGTCCACGGTCTGGGCGAGCATCGGCTTGTCCCCGACGATGGGCAGCAGGTGCTTGGGGGTGGCTTCGCGGCTTTGGGGCCAGAACCGCTCTCCGCGGCCGCCGGCCATGATCACGACAAATCTCTCAGGCATAAGGCGTATAGGACGCATAGGTTCCATGGGATTCAAGCCCTGATCCTCGGTTAACGGGTTGCCAAACGGCGCCTTTGGCCTTGGCTGCCCCCATTCATGGAAACACCGCTCGAAATCGACGTCACCTCTGCCGCGGCCCAGGTCCGCGCGGGCGCCCTGCTGCTCGATGTCCGCGAGCCGGACGAGGTCGCCACCTGCGCGGTGGCCGGCAGCCGGCACATCCCGATGCGCCAGATCCCCGAAAACGCGCCCACCCTGCCCCGGGACCAGCCCATTCTGGTGCTTTGTCACCATGGCGGCCGGAGCATGCGGGTCACCCAGTTCCTGCGGGCCAACGGGTTCGCCAACGTCACCAACGTGGCCGGCGGCATTGACGCCTGGGCCGAGCAAATCGACCCGACCTTGGCGCGATACTGAATTAGCAACCGGCACCCCGGTAGGGGCGCTTGCCCTCAAGCGCCCTTCCTTCAGGCCGTTGAGGGCAACGGCCCCTACCATCCAATCCACCGCTTGACTCCGACCCCGGCTTTCAGGCACAAGTCTCCCCTCAATTCATCTCACCATGGGTCAACAAACCAACAAGCACATCAAAAAGAAACGCCGCCTCGCTTACCACAAGCGTCGCAATGCCGCCATCAAGGCCAAGATCGCCAAGGCCAAGAAGTAAGGCGCCGGCCCGTTTTTCCTCCTCCAGCGCGCGCCCTTCGCGGCGCGCTTTGTTTTTATAGCCCATGATCAAGGTCAGCCTCATCTCCCTCGGATGCGCCAAGAATCTCGTCGATAGCGAGATCATGGTCGGCCACCTGCACCAGGCGGGCATGGCCGTCATCCCCGACGCCGAGAAGGCCGACGTCGTCATCGTCAACACCTGCTCGTTCATCGACTCGTCCAAGGAGGAGTCGATCGGCCACATCCTCGAGGTCCACCAGAGCCGCGGCATGACCAAGCGCCGCAAGGAGCAGAAGCTGATCGTCGCCGGCTGCATGTCGCAGCGGTTCTCGAAGGACCTGTCGTCCTCGCTGCACGACGAGGTCGACGCCTTCATCGGCCTCGACCAGATCACCAAGGTCGCCCCGATCATCGAGGGCATCTACGCCAAGTCGCGCGACAAGGCCGAGGCGCCGGCCAACTTCATCGAGGGCAAGTCCACCTACATCCCGGACTACGACACGCCCCGTTTCCGGCTCACGCCGAAGCATTTCGCCTACATGAAGATCGCGGAGGGCTGCAACCACCCGTGCACCTTCTGCATCATCCCGCAGATCCGCGGCCGCCACCGCAGCCGCACCGTCGCGAGCGTCGTCGCCGAGGCCCGCCAGCTCGTCAAGGAGGGCGTCAAGGAGCTCAACCTCATCTCGCAGGACACGACCTTCTTCGGCATGGACACCTGGGAGCAGCGCCCGAATCCCCGCACGCCGGTCGATTCCTCGCGCGGCACCGCCCTCACCACCCTGCTCCGCGAGCTCAACGCCATCGAGGGCGACTTCTGGATCCGCCTGCTCTACACGCACCCGGCCCACTGGAGCGACGAGCTCATCAAGACCATCGCCGAGTGCCCGAAGGTCGCCCGCTACATCGACATCCCGCTGCAGCACATCAGCGACAACATGCTCGAGCGCATGCAGCGCGAGACGAGCGGTGACTACATCCGCGACCTGCTCAAGCGCATCCGCGCCGGCATCCCGGGCATCGCCATCCGCACCACCTTCATCGTCGGCTTCCCCGGCGAGACCGAGGCCGACATCGCCGAGCTCAGCACCTTCATCAAGCAGACGAAGTTCGAGCGCCTGGGCGTGTTCCGCTACTCCCAGGAGGAAGGCACGCGCGGCGCCAAGATGCCCGACCAGATCCTGCCCAAGGTGAAGGAAGCCCGCTGGCACACCCTGATGGGCCTGCAGCGCCAGATCGCCGCCGAGGTCAGCAAGGGCTACGTCGGCAAGACCCTCAAGGTCCTCGTCGAGGAGCCCGGCGTCGCCCGCGGCGAGGCCGACGCGCCCGACATCGACGGCCGCGTCTACGTGCCGCGCGACCTGCCCGTCGGCGAATTCGTCGAGGTCAAGATCACCGGCTACCAGGATTACGACCTGCTCGCCCTGCCCAAGGGCGAGAAACCCGCCGCCTTCAAGGTCGCCAAGCAGGCACAGTGAACCGGGTTATTCGGAAGCCAGAAAACCAGGAATTCGATTTCTGGTTTCATGGCTTCTGAATCAATCCCATTACCCCTTGCTGTTCGTCGCCACGAATTTGCCGATGATTCCGTCAAAGGAGCCGTTGGTGAAGAACACCACGACCTGCGGCCGCTCCGTTTCCTCGGCGGTGTTCGCCGCGAGAATGTCCAGCAGGCCGGCGTGCGTCGGCGCGGTGTAGGCGTCCACGCCCTGGGTCGCGAGGTGCTGGATCACCGCCTCCACGTCGAACCGCTCCTCCGGCTTCAGCTTTTCCGGGCGCGCGATGGCGCCGAGGTAAACCTCGTCCGCCTGCGCCAGCGCCCGCATGAAGGCGGTCTGCAGGACCTTCGTCCGCGACGTGTTGCTGCGCGGCTCGAAGGCCGCGTGGATGACATGTCCGGGGAAACGCGCGCGGAACGACTGCAGCGTCTCCGCCAGCGCCGTCGGGTGGTGTCCGAAATCCTCGATGACCTTCAGCTTCGGCGTGTTGACCAGCAGTTCCTGCCGGCGCTTCACGCCGCGGAATTTCTCCAGGGAGTCCAGTTTCAGCTTCGTCGGGTCGTCGGGGAAAAGCGCGAGCCCCGCCGCAAGCGCGGCCATGGCGGCGTTGCGGGCGTTGAAGATGCCCGATTGCGCCCATTTGACGTCGGCCCACGGTTTGCCCTGCCACACGAGCCGGAAGGCCGCGCCGTCGGCGGACTCGCGGAATCCGGCGATGCGCAGGTCGTTGCCCTCCTCCAGGCCGACGCGCACGACGCGCGTCCAGGCCAGCGGGCCGAGCGCCTTGAGGTTGGCGTCGTCGCCGTTGAGCACGACCCAGCCGTTGCGCGGCACGATGCGCGTGAGGTGGAGGAAGGTCCGCTGCACGTCCGCCAGGTCGCGGAAGATGTCCGCGTGGTCGAACTCGAGGTTGTTCAGCACCGCGATGTGCGGGGCGTAGTGGATGAACTTGCTGCGCTTGTCGAAGAAGGCGCTGTCGTATTCGTCGCCCTCGATGACGAACGGGTCGGTCAGCGCGCCGAGGTGGTTGCCCACCGGCGGGTCGAGCGGCACGCCGCCGATCAGGAAGCCCGGGTCGCGGCCGTTCTCGCGCAGCAGGAAGGCCGTCAGCGCGGTCGTGGTGGTCTTGCCGTGCGTGCCGGCCACGACGATGTTTTTCCGCACCGAGAGCACGGCGTCGTAGAGGAAGGCCGGCAGCGAGGTGAAGGGGATGGCGCGCGTGTCGAGCAGCCACTCGACCTCGGGGTTGCCGCGGGACATGGCGTTGCCGACGACCACGAGCTCCGGCGCGAGCTTCTCCAGGCGCACGGGATCGTAGCCCTCGTGCAGCGTGATGCCCGCCGCCGCCAGCACGGTGCTCATGGGTGGGTAGACGCCGGTGTCGGCCCCCAGCACCTCGTGCCCGGCGGCGCGCGCCAGCAACGCGGCGTTGCCCATCGCCGTCCCACAGATGCCCATGAAGTAGATCCGCATGCCGGTATAGTTCAAAGCATGCTCATCGGGTCAACATCGAGCACTTGGGTGACATCATCCGGCCATTGGACCGTGGCCTGCAGTTTCACCAGCTCGGGCACGACCTTCGTGGCCCGGGCGCAGAAATACCAGACCTGGAAGCGGTATTCGTCCTTCACCTTCTCGATGGGCGACGGGGTCGGCCCGCGGATCTCAACGGCGCCGCCCAGGGCCTTCTCCACCTGTTTCACCCAGTGGTCGGCGAAGAACCGGATCTTCTCCGGGTTGGGCCCGCGGAAGATGTGGTGGATGAGGTGCCGGTAGGGCGGATAGGCGAACTTCTTGCGCACGGCCAGCTCGGCCTCGGCAAAGCCGTCAAAGTCCGCCCGCTTGGCAAATTGGATGGCGTCGGCCTTCGGCGTGAAGGTCTGCACGACCACCTCCCCCGCCCGGTCGCCGCGCCCCGCCCGGCCGGCCACCTGCACGAGCAGCTGGAAGGTCCGCTCGTTCGCCCGGAAATCCGGCACGTGCATCGAAAGGTCCGCATCCACCAGCCCGACCAGCGTGACGTTCGGGAAATCGAGCCCCTTGCCGATCATCTGCGTGCCGATGAGGATGTCGATCTTGCCGGCCCGGAAGTCGCCGAGGATCTGCCGGAACCGGTGTTTCTTGGACATCGTGTCCGTGTCCATGCGCTCGAGCCGCGCCCGCGGCAACACCCGCCGCACGGCCTCCTCGACGCGCTGCGTGCCAAGGCCCCGCCAGCGGATGTCGGGCGCCGCGCACGACGGGCAAACCGCCGGCGCCCCGCGCTGGTGGCCGCAGAGGTGGCACTTCAGGGTCTCGTCGGCGCGGTGATAGGTCATCGACACGCTGCAATGCGGACACTCCTCCACGTGGCCGCACTTGCGGCACTGCATGCTGGACGAGTAGCCGCGGCGGTTGATGAACAAAATGATCTGCTCCTTCCGCGCGAAGCGCTGGTGCATGTGGTCCACCAGCAGGCGCGAGAGCGTCACCATCCCGCGCGACCGCATGACCTCGATGCGCATGTCGACGATCTGGATGTCGGGCATCCGCTTGTCATCGACGCGCTTCCTGAGGGTGTTGAGCCGGTATTTGCCGCCCTGCACGTTGGCAAAGGACTCCAATGACGGCGTCGCCGAACCGAGCAGGCAGACCGCGTGGGCGAGCTTGGCCCGGTAAACGGCGACATCGCGGCCGTGATAGCGCGGCGTCTCGTCCTGCTTGTAGGCCGGCTCATGCTCCTCATCGACGACGATGAGCCGCAGGTCCTTGACCGGCGCGAACACCGCCGAGCGCGCGCCGACGACGACCCGCGCCTGTCCCGAGGCGAGTGCGGTCCAGCCGTCCAGCCGCTCGCCCTCGCCGAGGTGGCTGTGCCAGACGACGGTCTTGTGCCCCGCCGCCTCGAAGCGTCCGCGCAGCCGCGCGACGGTCTGCGGCGTGAGCGCGACCTCCGGCACGAGGTAGATGGCGCTGCCGCCGGCCGCGAGCACCTGCTCGACCGCACGGAGATAAACCTCGGTCTTGCCCGAGCCGGTGACGCCATGCAGCAGGTGCACGGCGAATTTCCGTTTCTCCAGGCTCTCGCCCACCGAGGTTACCACGGCGGCCTGCTCGTCGTTGAGCTTCGGCGGCAGGCCGGTGACGATTTCGCCCCCCGTCCAGTTGTCGGCGTAGGCCACGCGCTCGACGTGGCGCGCCTCCTCGCGGATAAGGCCGTTTTTGACCAGCGCACTGACGACCGCCGCGGTCGCGCCGAGGCGCGAGAGCACCAGCGACTTCTTCTGCGGTTGGAACTGCTGTTTCAGGAAATCGTAGAGCTTCGCCTGCTTGGGCGCCTTTTTGGCCAGGGCCGCGTGCTCGTCCGGCGACATCGTCCGCGCCACCTCGAGGTATTTCTCGGACTTGAGGTGGGCCCCGTCGCGCACGGCGGCCGGGATCATGGCCTCCAGCACGGCCTCCATCCGCGCCGCGTAATACTGATGCATCCAGCGCGCGAGCTCGAGGAGGTCGGGCGTCAGCGCCGGGAACTCGTGCAGGACGCCGCTCAGGGCCTTCAGCCGGGCCAGCGGCACGTCGGGGATCGTGTCTTTCTCCAGCACCAGGGCGAGGTGCGAGCGGTTCATGATCGGCACGCGCACCAGCGACCCCACCCGCACGGCGCCGCGCAGCGTCTCCGGCACGGTGTAGTGCAGGAGCTTGTCGAACCCGGCCAACGGCTGGACGCCCACGATCATCGGTCCATGTGACCGAGGCACGCGACCGGAGTCAACAGGTAGGGCGAATCGTCCCGATGAGCCGCGGCTCGTCCGGAGGACTCGCCCTACCAATTTCCCTTTGACAGGCGGAGCCGCCCGGGACGACATTCCCGCCAGTGAGTGTCGAATCTTCCCGCGAAAAGTTCCAAGCCTACCTGACCGAGAAGGGGCTGCGCGTGACCGACCAGCGCCTGGCGATCTTCAACGCCGCCTTCGCCCAGAAGGAACACTTCACCGCCGAGCAGCTGCTCGACTGCGCCCGGAAGATCGACGACTCCGTGTCCCGCGCCACCGTCTACCGCACCCTGCCCCTGATGACCGAAAGTGCGATCCTGCGGGAGGTGGACATCGGCTCCGGCGAGAAATATTACCTGCCGGCGACCGGCGGGAACACCCAGGTCGCGCAGGTGGTCTGCGTGGACTGTGACAAGATCTTCGAAATCAGCGCCCCGTTCATGGAATGGTATGGCAGCACCGTCTCGCTCAAGCTCGGCCTCAAGCCGGTCTCGCAGCGCCTGCAGGTCAGCGCCCAGTGCATCGCCTTCCGCCAGTCCGGCCGCTGCCCGAACCGCCTGAAGAAGTAGCCATGTCCAGCAAGCCCAAGCCCGATCCCCTGTTTGAAATCGAGTTTTTCGAGGCGGTGCACCGCCGCTGCCCGGACTATGTCGACGTCGTCGGCCTGCTCGGCGGGCTCTACACCAAGGTCGGCCGCATCGCCGACGGGCTGAAGATGGACCGCAAACTGGTGCGCCTCGAGCCGGACAACGCCACGGCGCACTACAACCTGGCCTGCTCCCTCGCCCTCTGCAAAAAGCGCCCCGACGCGCTCCGTTCCCTGCGCAAGGCCGTGTCGCTCGGCTACGACGACCTCGACTGGATGCAGCAGGACCCCGACCTCGAGATCCTCAAGACCGACCCGGAGTTCCGGAAGCTGCTGCGCAAGCTGAAGCCGCAGAGCTGAATGTGTTCTGGTAGGGCGGATTATCCCTAATCCGCCGCCGCGGCGCGTTAAGGATAACGCGCCCTACCTCAATCCGAACACCAGCTGCAGCATGGTCGTCAGGTCGGAGCCCGGGGTGTAGCCGCCACCGCGCTGCGACCTGGCGAGCGACTTGCACCGGCTCGCGCGCAACTGCGCGGCATCAACCGAGACGATCTTCGCCGTCCCGGTCCGCTGGCCGTCGAGTTCGGCCGCGCTCAGCGGCGTCCAGGCAAACGGCAGGCCCGTGGCGTTGCACTCCACCTCCCAGCCCGCCACCAGGCCGCTGACCGGCTTGCGCAGCAGCGACGGGTAGCGCGTGATGAAATCCGGCGTGCGGCTGGTCGCCACGCGCACGCGCACCACGCTGCGCAGGCGGTCGAGGTATTCCTGCACATTGTCCACCCGCCCGCGGCGCAGCTCGCGCAGGAAGTCGTGCGGGTCGATGCCCATCAGGTTCATGCCGTTGAAAATGCCGTGCTCGTTGGGGCTGCCGAACTTCCGCCACGCATACCACGCCGAGAAATTCTGCGTCGCCACGAAGCCGATCTCGAAATGCAGGTGGGCCCGGTCCTTCGGGATGGCGTAGCCGCCGGCGCTGCGGCCCATGGTGGCGATGACATCGCCGCGCCGCACCGGCGTGCCCGGCCGGACCCCGGCCTCGATGCGGGCCAGATGGGCGTAAAGCGTGTAGACCGCCGGGGTCTGGTCGGGATGCTCGATCACGATGTAGCGGCCGTAACTGCTGTTGCCGGGCGAGGTATTCACATGGCGGACGACACCGTCCATCGCCGCCGTGATCTTGTCCGCGGCCTCGCCGCTGCGGTCGCGGGCGACGGGCCGGATGTCGAGTCCCTCGTGGAACTGCGTGCCGTTGCTGCGCACGCACCCGAACAGGCCGGACTCCTCCACCCCCGACACCGTCGGCTGCACCCAGGCGGTGTAGTCGCGTCCCTGTTCCCAGGCCCGGTTGGGCGTCGGCCAGCTGAACTCCAGGCGCTGCGCGCTCGCAAACGGGGCGGCCAGCAGGAAGAAGGCGAGCAGCGTGGCTTTGGGCACGGCGGTCAGCGGCCTTTCTTCGCCGTCGCGGCCGAGGTCCGCTTCAGGCGCTCCGCGATGGGCGGCAGCTCCTCGTTCGGCACCTCGACGAAAATCAGCAGGTTCCCGTCGACGATCGCCTGGTCCAGCACCCGGGCCCCGACCGGCGCGTCGTTGAGCGTCAGCACCAGCCGCCCGCCAAGGTTGGCCGCGCTCAGCCGGTAGAGATCGCGCGCCGCGGCGGGCGAAAACTGGAAATACAGGCACCAGCCCAAGTCCACCTTGGCGAACTCGACGTTGGCGATGTCGGACTCGACGAGGACCGGCTTGGGGCTGACGGTCAGCACGACCTTGCTGACCGGCAGCTGCACCCGCACCCCCGGCGTGCCGGGCCGGAGCTCCAGGAAAAAGCGCGCGACCAGCGGCTGGTCCAGGGGCGAGGGCTCCGTCGTCTGGCAACCCGAGACGAACACGAGGCCAAGCAGGACGAGGAGCAGGCGGAAGCGGATCATTTGCCAGCCACCTTTGCAGCAGATTCGAAAGCCTCAAGGATTTCCGCACCGATGGCGTCGGCCACGAGCCGGCCGCGCGGGGTCAGGCTGATGCGGCCCTCCACCGTCGCCACGAGCAACCCGCCGAAAAGCAGCTTGGGCAACAGATCCTCCAGCCCGCTCCACGCGGATGTCGGGAAGCGCCGGCGGAGCCGCGGGAGCGACACGCCCTCGTTCATGCGTAGGCCGAAGATCACCGAGTCGGCCGCGAGCAGGTCGTTGGTCAGGGCCACGCGGTCAGTCGTCGCCCGGCGGCCGGCGTCGAGGTCGGCGTGCCATTGGGTCAAATCGGACGGGTTGGCGGCGCGCCAGCCGGCATGCTGCGAGGCGCCCGAGGGCCCGAGCCCGACCCATTCCTGCATGTTCCAGGTGTTGAGGTTGTGCACGCACCGGTGGCCTTTGCGCGCGAAGTTCGAGACCTCATACTGCGCGTAGCCGGACGAATCGAGGAACTCCCACGTCTTCACGTAGAACGCCGCCTCCTTGTCCGCGTCGAGCTTCACCTTGCCCTGCGAGAGCTTGATCCACAGCGCCGTGTCCTCCTCGAAGGTCAGGCAGTAGGTCGACAGGTGGTCGGGGGCGAGCCGCAGCACCTCGGTGAGGTCGGCGCGCCATTGTTCCTCGGTCTGGCCGGGCAGCGCGAACATCAGGTCGAGGTTCACGCTGGCGAAACCCGCGCCGCGGATCAGGTCGTAGGCCCGGTAGATCTGGTTGGTCGTGTGCTGCCGGCCGAGGGCGTCGAGCAGGGCGTCGTCAAAACTCTGCACGCCCATCGAGATGCGCGTCACGCCGAGCTGCTTGAGCACCGCCAGGCGGTCGGCCGTCACGGTGGCGGGCGCGAGCTCGACCGTCCACTCCGCGGGCTGGCCGGAATAGAGCAGCATGATGCGGCCGAGCTGCTCGATCTCCGCGGGCTTGAGCAGGCCGGGCGTGCCTCCGCCCCAGAACGCCGTGGCCGCGCGCCGCGAGTCCCAGTTCACCAGCGCCGCTTCCGCCTCCACGGCATCGACATAGCGCCGCACCGCGTCGCCCTTCGGCACCGTCTGGTAGAACGCGCAGAAGTCGCAGGTCGTCGCGCAGAAGGGCACGTGCACGTAGACCCCCAGCGGCACCGCCGGCGCGTCCTGAGCTTTTTCTTGCCCTGAGGGGAACTGGACCATTATGAAATGTGTCAATTTACGACCAGCCAACGGCCTACGCGGCCCCGGCGATCACTTTACCCAAATGCACAAGACTCCCTTCCTTCACGCGAGCAGAATTTTGTCGGCGCTTGTCGCCGCCGTGGCGCTGCTGGTCCTCACGGGCTGCAATTTCCAGATCACGAACCTGACGCCGGGCACCGTCCCCGCCAACCCGTCGCAGATCTACACCATCACGGCCAGTTTCCGCCCGACGAGCAGCCAGATCGACCCGGAGAGCATCGTCCCGCGCATCATCATCGACGGTTCGGTCTACAAGATGAACAAGAGCATCGCGGGCTCGGACATCTGGGAATTCGAATACCAGATCCCGGCGGGCCGCACGTCCGCCTCCTATTACTTCATCTGCGAGTTTTCCGCCAAGAACAGCACCAGCGGCGTGCCCAGCGAGGTGACCTCCGAGCTGCAGACGATGAACATCACCGGCCGCTACGTCATCCGCTCCGAGGCCACCCGCGCCCCGGTCGGCTCGCGCGTCAGCGTCCTCGGCGCCGGCTTCACCACGGCCGACCTCGTCTACTTCAACTCCACCCCCACCCGCACGGTCTTCGAGTCGCCGAGCTCGCTCAGCTTCTTCGTCCCCGCCGTGGCGCCGGGCAACACCTACCGGCTGAGCATCATGAACTCCCTCGCCGGCAACCTCGACGTCGGCACCTTCCGCGTCGACGCCATCAGCTTCCAGGTCTCGCCCGCCGCGCTCTACCTGCGCCAGGGCGAGCAGCAGGCCCTCACCTTCACCATCCCGGGCCCGGCCCCCGCCGGCGGCATGCTGATCGACGTCCGCACCGACGTCCCCGACAGCATCATCATGCCCGAGGTGATGGTCCCCGCCAACGCCACGAGCGTCACCGTCCCCGTCCAGGGCGGCAAGCCCGGCACCGGCTCGCTGTTCTTCACGAGCAGCGCCGGCGAAAGCTCGGTCGCGGTCACCGTCACGGCGAAGTAAGCCACGACGCTTCCCACATCCAGGCGCGCCCGCAACGGCGCGCCTTTTTTGGGCCACTGCATCCGTATTCAAATGGAGGGTCGGTCTCCTGACCGACCGCGGCCGGTCAGGAGACCGGCCCTCACAGGAAGCCAGTCCTAGGGCGTTGAAACAGATCCGCCTCGT
>JAYRXZ010000009.1:0-106141 GCA_041917235.1 Lacunisphaera sp.
TGCGGCCGAAGCATTCATTTTTCACCCGTTGGCGGCGGGACCATCAGTCCCGCGGGACATCCGCTGCGCTGCCTGCAACACGCGGGACTGATGGTCCCGCCTCCAAGTCCGGAAATTCCCCGCGCCGCGGCTCCGTGCTGGTCGTCGTGCTGGTCACGCTGCTGTTCGCCGCCGTGCTGCTCACGCGGCTCATCGAGACCGGTGCGCCCGACCTGCTGATCGCCATGCGGCTGGCCGATCGCGACCGGTTGCGGGCCGACGCCCACGGGGCGCTCGAGACCACGCTTGCGGCCCTGGTGGATTT
Organism: Lacunisphaera sp.; assembly: GCA_041917235.1. Taxonomy (GTDB): domain Bacteria; phylum Verrucomicrobiota; class Verrucomicrobiia; order Opitutales; family Opitutaceae; genus Lacunisphaera. The sequence goes on from JAYRXZ010000009.1 coordinate 305, forward strand.
CCGGACCGTCGACGGCGGGCTCTATGCGCCCAGCCAGGGCTGGTCGGACCCGCTGGGTTACGCCGGCTACACGCCCCGCGAGGGCGTGACCGTGGAGGTCGCGTTCGAGGACGAAAGCGCCAAGCTCTCCCTCCCGCGCCTCAATGCCGACACGCTCAACACCCTGCTGGTCCAGCTGGGCCTGACGGTGCCGGACGCCGCCCGCGTGGCCGACGCGCTGCTGGTCTGGACGCGCAACGGGCACATCGCCGCCGAGTCGGCCACCAGCGAGCGGGCCTACGCCCAGGCCGATCCGCCCGCGCAGCCGCCGCACCGTTCGCTCCGTTCCTTCGATGAGCTGGCGTCGATCGCCGTGGCGCGGGAATTTTTCTTCGACGAGGAGGGCCGGCCCAAGCCGCTGTTCGACGCGTTCAAGCAGGCCGTGTCGCTCTACGATTTCAACGCCACCAACCTCAACTCCGCCGGCGAGACGGTGTTGCTCGCCTCGGGCTGGGACACGGGCCAGAGCGGCCAGCTGCAGAAATACCTGTCCACCCCCGTGAGCAGCACCAAGACGCGGCCCTACTTGCGTTCGCTGCAGGAGGCGCGCGCGCAGGTGGGCAACGCCGCCTCGCGCAACTTCGGGGCGCAGATCCAGCTGCTGCGCATCCACGTCACGGCCAGGCAGGGCGCCGCGCAGCTGCGGTTGTCCGCCCTGGTCACCTGGGCGGGCCAGGCCAAGCTGCCGCCGCCGGTTGCCGCCGCCCCCGGTGATGCCACGGTGCCGGTGCAGCCGGCGCCGGCCGCCAATCCCGCCCCCGCAAGCGGCGCGAATACGTTGCGCTATCCGTTCACTGTGCTAGAGATTTCCGAGAACACCCTGCCTGATCCCACGCCTCCGCCCGATGCGCCTGCTGCCTGATTTCAACCTTCGATCCGCCGTTGCGGCGCGCTTCCTGCCGTCCGACCGGTTTTTCCTGCGGTTCGTGCCGCTGGCGCCTGATCTGCCGGCGCTCGACCAGGCCGGGCTGGCGCTCGAGGGCCTCGCGCCTTTCCCGCCCGGCCAGCTTTACTGGGGCTGCTGTGTCGCGCCCGACCGGGCCTCGGCGCTGGTTTATGCCGCGCACCGCCGGCGCTTCACCGCCGAGGAGACGGCCGACTGGGAACGCGCCGACCTCGCGGTGCCCGACCTGCTGCCCTTGCTCGGCGCCGCGCCGGCGGGACCGGCCTTGATCATCGTGACCGGGTCCGCCCACCTGGCCGGTGCGGCCTGGACTGCCGGGCGCCGGGACTGGCCGGCGGCGGTGCACGCCCGGGCCTGCGTCGCCACGCCCACCGAGCAGGACCGCCGGCAATTCGCCGCCGAGCTGGCGGCGCGCGCCGGATTGGCGGACGCCCCGGTCACCTGGCTCGACGGCCGGCCCCAGGCCCGTCGCGAGGGTGACAAGCTGATCTTTGAACAGGTCGATGCGGCCGGCGCCGTGCTCGCCGCCACCACGACCCGCCAGCCGGAGCAGGATGCGCTGGACGTGCGCGATCGCGCCTTCCTTGAGCGCCGCCGGACCGAGCGCCGCCGGGGCGAGTTGCTCTGGAAGGTGCTGCGCACCGGCGCGCAGGCCGCGGCGCTGGCACTGGTGTTTGAAATCGGGTCGGTCGCGCTGCTCCTGCTCGACCGCGCCCAGCAATCCCGCCTCGCGGCGCAGGCGCCCGTGGTGGAGAAAATCGAGACGGCCCACGGGCTCGCCAGCCGCATCGACGAGCTGACGCACCGGCGGCTGCGCTTCTTTGAGATGCTGGCCGCCGTCAACGAGCCGCGGCCCGCGTCCATCCAGTTCACCCGCACCGGCACCAACGGGCGCACCGGGCTCGAGATCGAGGCGCAGACCGGCAATGCGGACGATGTCGGGGCCTACGAGGCGGCGCTCCGCAACCTGCCGGCCCTCGACAAGGTGGAAATCCGCGATCTCCGCGCGCGCGACGGCGTGACGACCTTCGGGCTGAGCCTCGCCTTCAAGCCTGACGCCGCGGCGGGCAACGGAGGTGCGCCATGAGGGCCTGGTTCGAAGCCCGTCATCGGCGCGAGCAGGTGCTCGTCACGCTCTTCGTGGTGCTGGCCGCCGCGATCTGGCTGTTCAGCGCCCTGGGCCGTGTGCGCGGGCGGGTGGCCGCCTGGCGCTCCACGCAGGCGGCGCTGTCGGCGCAGCAGCTGTGGCTCGATCGCCAGACTGACATCGAAACGCGCTCGGCCGCGGCCGTCCGCAACCTCGAGCCCGCGCGCACCTATGATGCCACGAAGCTGGTCGGCACGGTGAATTCGCTGGCGACATCCGCCGGCATGGGGGTGGCAATTGATCCGCCCCAGACACAGCGCACGGCGCAATTCGCCTATCACACGGCCCGAGTCACCTTCCGCCGCACCAACCTGCCAGCGCTATTAAAGTTCTACGACGAGCTCGCCAAGCAGGCGCCGTATTTAAACCTCGAGTCCATCGCCCTGCAGACCGACCGCTCCGCCCCCGGCGCCCTCAACGCGACGCTCCAAATCTCCGCCACGCAGATCACGAAATGAGCGGACTGGTTTAAAAGGTTAAAGGTAAAGCATGACCCCTTTATGCCTATTGAGGAAACTGAAAGGGTCTTGCTGCAAATGAACAAGGGCCTCGCAGTCCTTTTATCCATAATCATCGGGATCGTTGTTTTTTCGGGCAGCTTTCTGGCCATGTTGCTGCTCCGGGACGGAACGGGTTGGTTTGTGGTAATCGTCTTCCCTTACGAAAGAATAATTTCGGAATACTTGATGATCGACAATCGCTTGTTTTTGGCCGTCGGGGCCGTCCGGTTCGCGGTCAGCACGTATTGGATTTGCATGTCCAGTCGCAGGAAACTCACCTGTATCGTATTGGGCTTGTGTCAGTTTCCCGCCGCCGGCTTCGCCTACTATTTGATGTTCTGAGGGCCGATCCGAAGGGGCCAAGCAAAGGGGGCATGCTTTATCTTTTACCTTGGCGCCCTGCGGCCAATGGCAGACAGGCACCATTGTTGACACAAACTACGGCTCAAAGCCGAAAACTCGCGCTGACCTGGAGCAGGGCAATCACGATGGCGTAGGCGAGGAAGGCGACGAAACTGAACGTGAAAGCCAGCACGATGCCGGAACTCACACTCACCGCCGTGTCGAGGCGGCGGCTGAGGTTTAATTGATAGGATTTGGCGATCTGCCGGAGGCTGGGGGCGAGGTTGCCGGTTTGTTCGCCGACGGTCAGGCGGTCGAGGAACAGCGGCGGGAACAGCCCCGTGCGGGCGAGCGAGGCACTCAGGCTGGCGCCCTCGATCACGCGGTCGGTGGCCTCGTGCAGGATTTCCTGGATGCGGGTGTTGTTCACGGCGCGCTCCGTCAGCCGCAGGGCCTCGGCGGTTGTCACGCCGTTCTCGATCAGCACGGCCAGCGTGTGGGCGAAGTTCAGCGCGGCGGTCTGCACGACGAAGTCGCGGACGATGGGCAGCTTCAATTGCCACGCGTCGGTTTGCTTGCGTCCGTCGGTCGTCTGCCGCCAGCGGAGGAAAAATACCACGCCGATGACCAGGGCTCCGGCCAGGAACGGGCCGTAATAAAGCAGGAAATTCGTGCCGCTTACCAGCACCCGGGTGGCGAAGGGTAGCTTGCTGCCGAGCGAGCTGAGGATCGTCTGCAGCTTGGGCAGCAGGTAGAAGAGCAGGAACAGCCCGAGGCCGGCGCTCATGCCGCAGATCAGCGCCGGGTAGGCGAGGGCTGCGAGGAACTTCTGCCGGAGGTCGCGCTGCTCGGTCAGGTGTTGGATGAGCCGTTCCAGCACCTCGCGCAGGTTGCCGGTGGCCTCGCCGGCGGCGATGAGGTTGACGGTCTGCCGGTCGAACACCGCCGGGTATTCCGCCATGGCGAGCGAGAGCGTGCTGCCTTCGCCCAGCCGGGCCCACAGCGCGGCGCAGAGGGATTTCAATTTCGGTTCCTGCAGGCGCACGGCGAGCAGGCGCACGGCCTCGCCGGCCGACATGCCGGCGCCGACGAGGTCCACCAAGGCCTCGAGGAACGGCAGGCGTTGCTTGGCCGTGAGTTGCCGGGAAGAAGCGGCGGGACTGCCATCGCCACCGGCTGAGACGCCGGGTCGCGCCGGGCCGCCTTCCTCGTCAAGCCGCACGACCTGCAGACCGCGAGCCTGCAGCAGGTGCAGCGCCTCGCGCCGCGACAGGGCGTCGAGCGTGCCGGCCGTGGAAGCGGCGGCACCGGCGGCGCGGGCGGTGTAGGTGTAGCGAGGCATGACGATTCAGAAAGCTGAGGGCTGAAAGCTGAAAGCTGAAATTTGAAACCTGAGACTTGGCGGAAGAGGACAGAGGACGGACGGGTAGGAGCCGTTGCCCTCAACGGCCCGAGGGCGCTTGGGGGCATCAGCCTTCGCTGAGCCTATGGCTGACAAGAGCGCCCCTACCGAAGTTCCAAGCCCGGTCTGGCAGTGGGCAAGAATGCTAAGGTGAAACAAATCCACCTGATGGAAGAAATTATTCAGGTTTCAGGTTTCCGGTTTCAGGTTTCTGCTCCCTCATTCCCCGCTGGTGCTGATCGTGCGGAGGAGCTCCTGCAGGGAGGTGTGGCCGGATTTCACGCGCTCCCAGCCGGACTGCTGCAAGGTGCGCATACCTTGCGACCGGGCTAGGGCGCCGAGGGCCTTGCTCGATTCGCGACGGACAATCAGGTCGTGCAGCGGCTTGGGCGACAGGATCTCGAACAGGCCGATGCGGCCGCGGAAACCCGTCTGCCGGCAACTGCGGCAACCGACCGGCACGGCGAGCTCGCGCACGCTGTCGGCCTCGGCCGGGTCGATCTGTAGCGACTCGAGCGTCGCGCGCAGCCCGGTCAGGTCGACGGGCTCGCGCTTCGCGCAGTCCGGGCAGAGTCGGCGGACAAGGCGCTGGGCGATGACGAGCTCGACGGCGGACGCGACCAGGAAGGGCTCGACGCCCATGTCGGTGAGGCGGGTGAGGGCGCCGGGGGCGTCGTTGGTGTGGAGCGTGGAGAAAACCAGGTGGCCGGTGAGCGAGGCGCGGATGGCGATCTCGGCGGTCTCAAGGTCGCGGATTTCGCCGACCATGATGACGTCGGGATCCTGGCGCAGGACGTGGCGGAGGGCGCTGGCGAAGGTCAGGCCGATCTCGGCGCGCGTCTGCATCTGGTTGGCGCCGGGCACCTCGTATTCGATCGGGTCCTCGATGGTGACGAGGCGCAGGTCGGACGAGTTGATCTTCCGGAGAAACGCGTTGAGCGAGGTGGACTTGCCGGAGCCGGTGGGGCCTGTGACGAGGATGAGGCCGTGCGGGTAGTCGAGGACCTTGACGATCTGCGCCTGCTCGGCGGGCGTGAGGCCGATGCCGTCCATCGTGTAGGCCATCTTGCGCTGGTTGAGCAGGCGGAGGCTGACGCTCTCGGCGTAGATGGTCGGGATGGTGGAGACGCGGATGTCGAGCGCGGCGCCGTTGGCGCGGAAGTCGATGCGGCCGTCCTGCGGCAGGCGCTTTTCCGAGATGTTCAGGCGCGCCATGATCTTCAGGCGCGAGATGATGGCGTCCTGGAAGCGCAGCAGGTTCTCCGGCAGCGGCACGGGCACGAGCAGGCCGTCGACGCGGTAGCGGATGGTGAGTTCGCCCTCCTGCGGCTCGAAGTGGATGTCCGTGGCGTTCTCCTCGACGGCCTGGGAGATGACCTCGGTGACGAAACGCACGACGGCGGCGTCGGCATCGGCCTCAAGTTCGTTGGCGCCGGCGACCGGGGCGAGGGCGGTCTCGTCGGCATCGTCGAGGCTGCCGGAGCCGACGCCGTAGTTCTCGTTGATGAGGGCCGACACGCGGTCGGCCGGGGCGAGGTGCCAGACCAGCGGGCGCGGCGTGAAGGTGGCGATCCAGTCGGAGATGGTGGCGTCGGGGGGCCACGGGGTGGCCAGATGCAACGCCCCGGAGGACGGAGGACTGACGACCGAGGACGGATCGGGCGGCAGCACCGGCACGACTTGGTATTCGTGGGCGAGGCGGGCGGGGAAGAGGGGGAGGGCGGTGCGGTCGATCTGCGGGGCCTCGAGGACAGGGAGGCCGGTGGCCGCGGCCAGCGCGGCGAGGGCGCCGGATTCGCCGAGGCCGAGGCCGGCGGCGAGCAGGGCGAGGCGTTTCTCGCGCAGGCTTTCCTGCAGGGCCTGGCGTGCCGGCTCCGCGAGGCGGCCCGCCAGCGCGGCGGGAAGGGAATCCATCAGCACCGGGGGCATGCGAGTCAGGGCTTGGTGAGGAGCGTGCCGGAGAGGGCGGACTGCACCTCCTCGCGCTGCGGGCTGCGCTGCAGGCGCTCCATGGCCTCGGTGTTGTCGGCGTCGGAGTTGGTCAGCACGTAGGGGCGGAGGAAGAAGACCAGGTCGGTGCGCGTGTTCTCCCGGCTGCGCTTGCCGAACAGGTCGCCGATCAGCGGGATGCCGGCGAGGCGGCTGGTGCTGCGGGACTGGGTCTTCCGCTGGAGGCCGCCGAGGACGACGATCTCGCCGCTGCGGGCGCTGACGAAGGATTCCGTGGTGCGGCTGCCGATGATGGGCTGGGCGTTGCCGTCGATCAGGACGTCGCCGAGGATGTCGTTCACCTCCTGCTTGATCTCGAGCTGGACGGAACCGTCGTGGCCGATGAGCGGCTTGACGGTGAGGCGGATGCCGATCTCGCGGTAGTTGACGGTGCTGTTGTAGCCGGTGCCGACGTTGCCCTGGTTGACGCCGGTGTTCTGGTAGCCGCTGATGACCGGGCGGGACTCGCCGACGAAGATGTTGGCCTCCTTGTTGTGCGTCGTGACGATGTTGGGGACGGAGAGGATGTTGGTGTTGGACTTGCGCGGCGTCGTGCTGAGGGCGAGCGTGGCGGAGAGGTCGCGGACGCCGGTGGTGGCGTCGACCAGGGTGCCGTTGGTGACGACGAGGCCGGGCGTGGTGCCGGAGAAGCCGACCAGCTTGTTGGCCTGGACGGTGAGGCCGAGCGCCTCGATGCCGGTGGAGGCGGCGTTGGAGAGGGTGATCTCGGCGATGACGACCTCGATGCGGACCTGGGCGAGGAGGACGTCAAGCTGGGTGACGATGTCCTTGATGAGGCGGAGGTCCTCGACGGTGCCGGAGACGACGAGGGCGTTGCTGCGCTCGTCGGCCACGACGGTGAGGATGCTGCTGAACTGCTGGGACTCGGCCGGGGCGCCGACGTTGCCGGGGTTGAAGATGATGTTGGGGGCGGGGGCGGGCGCGGCCTGCTGGGCGTTGGCAGGGCGGTTGGCGTTGTTGGCCTGATTCTGGGCCTGGGCGGCGGCCTGGCGGGCGAGGTTGTTGGCCTGGTTGACCGCGGCGAGGGCGGCGTTGCGGGCGGCGTTGAGCTGCTGGTTGGCAGTCTGGGCGCCACCGGTGCGCGCGTTGACCGAGTTCTGGCCGGAGATGAGCGAGCTGAGGAGCGTGGCGACCTCGGTGGCGGTGGCGTGCTTCAGGGGGATGACCTCCTGGCGGGTGCTCGACTCGCCGGCGGTGTCGAGGCGCGCGATGAGCTCGTCGAAGAAGGGATGCTGGCGCGGGTCGGAGAGCAGGATGATCTGGTTGGTGCGGTCGTCGGCCTGGTAGACCGTGTTGGAACCCAGCGCGGTGGCGGTGTTGCCGGTGAGGAGGGCCTGGAGCTTGGTGACGAGGGCGCTGGCGGTGGAATTGCTGATCTTGTAGAACTTGGGGACGAGGCCCTCCAAGGCGGGCTGGTCGAGCTGGGCGAGGAGGGTCTCGACCCGCTGGAGATTCGACAGCGCGTCGGTCAGGAGCATGGCGTTGGTCTTCTCGAAAATGATGGGGGCGCTGGCGGCGCCGGCGTTGAGCAGGCCGGCGATCTGCGGGGCGAACTCGCCCACGCGGAGGAATTTCAGCGTATAGAGCTTGCTGGCGATGCGGCCGCTGGGCGGCAGGCCGAGGGTGGAACCCTCGATGAAGTCCGGGGCCTCGGTGCGCGCGACGTTGAGCGGCATGACCTTGAGGAAGCGGGTGCCGAGCGGCGTGACGGCGATGCCGTTCAGGGTGAGCAGGGTCTCGAGCGCCTCGCGGGCCTCGGCGCGGGTGACCTTTTCATTGAGCGAGAAGGATAGGGAGGTGGCGGGCAGGCCGGCCGGGTGCAGGACGGTGCGGCCGGACCAGCGCTCCAGCATCTCCAGGGCGGCGTCGATCGTGATGTCGCCAAACTTGATCGGCCCGATGGTGGCCTCGGCTGATGGGGCGGCTGCGGCTTGGTCGGGGGCGGCTTGCCCCTGGCTCATCACGGCTGGCAGGAGCAAGCAAGCGAGGAGCAGGAGTGGGCGGAAACGGGATCGGGCCATGGAGAAATGGGCGTAACAGGAGGACAGGATAGCCCCGGAAGCCTTGGAGACGGGCCGGGCAAAGGGAAGTTTCTTTGTCGGCCTTAGTTAAGGCGGTCGGCCCCCGCCCGGTCAGTAACGGTCCATCAGCTGCCACATGATCCAGGTGATCGTGACCCCCAGCGTCACCATGCCGGCCAGGCCGCAAACGAACACCATGGGGTTGCCCCGGCCCAGAAAGGTGATGGTGCCGAGCAGGACCTGGGTGGGCACCATGATGATCATATAGTCGCGCATCTTGCGGCGCTTGATCTGCCGGATCTCGAACTGGTCGAGGCCGTGGGCCTGTTCGCTCGCGCGGTTCTTCAGGAGGGCGTTGTAAACGTCATTGGGGTCGCCGGCCTTGGGTCCGGTGGCGCCCGTCGGTGAGCGGACCACGGGCCCGGCCAGCTTCGCCAGCTCCTTGGCGGTGGGCATGGGGGCGGCGGCCGACGAGGGAGCGTTGTCGCGTGGGCATTCCCGCTCCTTGAAACCGTAGGTTTTCGGCGGCGGGTCGTCGGGCTCCATGCGGGGGCAGACTGGCAGGCGGCGGCGGAAATGCAGCCTTAAACCATGATGCCTTTGGTGGGAGGGGTTTCACACCCCGACAAGGAATGCGCGAAACCAGAAGTCGGGGTATAAAACCCCTCCCACCTCACTTTTCGCAAACCCGCCGGTAGAGCGCCTCGTAGCGCGGGACGATGGTGGCGGCGGAGAATTTCTCCCGGGCGCGCCGTTGCGCGGCCCGGCCCAGCGCGGCGCGGCGGGCGGGATCGCGCAGCAGCGCCTCGATGCCGGCGGACAGCGCGGCGGTGTCGCCCAAGGGCGCCAGCAACCCGGTCTCGCCGGAAACCGTGACCTCGGGGATGCCGCCGACGGCGAAGGCGGCGCTCGGGCAGCCGACGCTCATGAGCTCGAGGATGCTGAGGCAGAAGCTCTCCACCTCGGAGGTGAAGAGGCCGAGGTCGGCGGCCGCCAGGTAGCCCTCGATGTCGGTGACCTTCTCGCGGATGACGAGCCGGTCGGCCACGCCGAGCCGCTTCGCCTCGCCCAGGAGCGGGGCGGGATCGCCGCCGGCCAGGACGACGAGCTTGAAGGGCAGGCGCGGCTTCAGCTTCGCCACGATGTCGAGCAGCAGGTCGGTGCGCTTGAGCGGCCGCAGGTTGGAAAGATGCAGCAGCATCGCCTCGCCGTCGGCCAGGCCGAGGTCGCGGCGCACCGCGGCGCGGTCGTGGGCGGCGGCGTGCGGCTCGAAGAAGTTGGGGATGACCTCGACGGGGCGCTGCACGCCGAGCAGGCGGACGGTTTCGCCGCGCATGAACTCGGAGACGGTGGTGATGGCGTCGGAGTGCTCGAGCGCGTGCCGGATGGCCGGGCCGTAACCGGGGTCCCGGCCGAGCAGCGTCGTGTCGGTGCCGTGCAGCGTGGTGATGATGCGGAGGCGGTGCTCCTCGTGCAGCATGGCGCGCGCGAGGATGGCGGCGGTGGCGTGCGGCACGGCGTAGTGGACGTGGAGGACGTCGAGCCCGTGGTCCCGGCTGACCTCGGCCATCTTCACGGAGAGCGGCAGGGTGTAGTCAGGATACTTGAACAGGTCGTAGCTGCTCACCACCACCGGGTGGAAGGAAACGTTCGGTCCCGCCGGCATGCGGAACGGCGGTTCGTAGCTGATGAAGTGGATCTCGTGGCCGCGCTTGGCGAGCTCCTCGCCGAGCTCCGACGCGAGGATGCCGCTGCCGCCGACGGACGGGTAGCAGGTGATGCCGATCTTGAGGGGGCGGTCAGGCATGAATGATAGGGCGGATTATCCTTAATCCGCTGTCGTGCGCCGGCGCGTTAAGGATAACGCGCCCTACCCATGACATACTGGATAACACAGCCATGTCAGAAACGGCGGGCTCCGCGGTTGATGGACGCGAGTGAGTCGAAGACCAGCGGGTCGTTCGGCCAGAGGGCCTGGGCGTGGGCGACGCCGGCGTCGAGCCCGAGGACGCGGGCGCGGGCCAGCTGCAGCTCGACGTAGTTGCGCGTCTTCATCTGCGAGGCGTGTGCCTCCATGGCCTTGGTCCAGGTGGCGACGAGCCCCGGCGCGGAAAGGTCGATCAGGACGGGCGGGGTGGCCGGCTCGCTGCCGGGCCCGAGGGCGTAGAAGAAGAGCTGGCCGATGGCGTGCGCGGGCCGGGCCTTGAGCGCGGCCAGACCGCCGTAGCGGGCGAGGCGGGTGGCGTCGCGGACCAGCGTGCCGAGTCGCCAGTGGTCGGGATGCTGGTTCGGCTCCGTGGTCGGCGCGAGCACGATGCCCGGTCGGACGCGGCGGATGATCCTGGCCAGCGCGAGTGCGTGGGCCGTCTTGATTTCGAGGCGGGCGTCGCCGTCGAGCGCGAGGAATTCGAGGGTGGCGCCGAGGATCTTGGCGGCGGCCCCGGCCTCGCGGGTGCGGAGGGCGGGGGTGCCGTTGGTGCCGGCCTCGCCGCGGGAGCAGACGACCAGGTGGACGGACCGGCCGGCGCGGGTCTCGCGCGCGATGATGCCGCCGGCGCCGAACTCGAGGTCGTCGGGGTGCGCCCCGAAGGCGAGGAGGGGCGGGAGATCAGTCGGTGTAGGCTTCATCGGAACGGTCGATGGGGTCGCGGGGGACGAAGGTGATTTCCGGGGCGTCGGCGGGGTTGAGATACGCCTGCTCGCCGGCGCCGCAGATGTAGTGCGTGCAGTGAAGCACGGATTGCATCCAACGCAACCGGCTATCGCGGGTCGGGCTGACCTGTTCCTTGGTGAAGGTCGCGGGCGGCAGGTCGAGGTAGCGGTCGCCGCCCTCGTGGAGCTTGAGCGTGCCGTTGATGCACCGGGCGCGGACAATCTCGCCCTCGTGCGGCACGTCGACGAAGAAGTCGGTGATGTCGCACGCGGCCCGCCGCACCGCGGGGTCGCCGGAGCGGACGACGCGGATGCCGTCGAGCAGGCCCATGGCGCGATACATCTCCAGGCAGAAGTCGGCGGCATTCGTCGCGGCGACCTGCTTGAAGGCCTCGACCCAACGCGGGTCGACGAAGTTCGGCAGCTGGCGCGCGGTGTTGGGCTGCCAGTCGGCGGGCAGGCGCTTGAGGAAGAGCGGCGAGAATTTCCGCTGCACCTTGTTGACGAAGGTGAAGTTGAAGGTCTGCGGCTCGCCGGTCTTGCGGTGGCGCAGGGTGGTCTGGGTCTCCCGGCAGTCGTGGTCGCTGTCGTGCAGGAAGAACACGATCTCGCCGCCGATCTCCGCCTGGAGGCGGCGGGCCGTCACGAACTTGGCGTAAAGGAACCGCCGCGGGAAAAACCCGCACGGCTGCTGGCCGAAACAGATGATGGGGTTGCTCATGGCGTGGCGGCCGGGCGGGCGGGCCGCAGGGCCTGGAAGAGGAGCGCGAAGCCGACGCACGCCGCGCAGCCGATCGGGTTGAGCCAGAGGTAGGCGACGGTGTCCTTGCCGAAGAAGAAGAGGCCGAGCAGGAGCAGCTGCGTGGCGATCGCGGCCCAGAAGACCGCCGTGCCGCCGACCTTCTTGAGGAAGAAGGCGACGAGGAAGACGCCGAGGAGCGGCGGGTAGAACACGGACGCGATGATGTTCAGCGCCTCGATGAGGTTCTCGGCGAAGCTCACGAAGAGGGCGAAGCCGATGGCGAAGAGGCCCCAGAACGCGGTGAACCACTTCGCGTTGCGGACATTCCGGGCCTCGTCGTGCGCGGCGAGCGGACGGAAGGCGCGCCACAGGTCGATCGTGCTCGTGGTGCCGAGGGCGTTGAGTTCGCCGGCCTTGGACGAGAGCGCCGAGGCGAACATCACGGCGACCAGCAGGCCGATGACGCCGTGCGGGAGCTGGGTGAGGATGAAGGTGATGAAGACATAGTCCGAGTCGCGCGTCTTCTTCGCCTCGGGCGCGGCGGCGTAGAGCGTGTCGCGGGCCTGCTTGCGCAGGGCGTCGGACGCGCGCTGGGCCGCGGCGAGCTCGGTGCGCGCCGCGGCCTCGGCGGCCGCGTCGCCGCCGGCCTGCGCGGCGGTCCAGGCGCGGATCTTCTCCTGCTTGGCGGCATGGAGGACGGTGTGCCGTTCCTCCAGCGCGCGGAATTCCGCGCCGGCCGGGCCCTGCACCTGCCGTTGCCAGGCGGACTGGTTGAACACGAGCGGGGTGTCGGGCTGGAACTGGTAGAAGACGAAAAGCAGCGCGCCGAGCATCACGATGAAGAACTGCATCGGGATCTTGAAGAGGGCGTTGAACATCAACCCGAGCCGGCCCTCGCGCAGCGCGGCCCCGCCGATGTAGCGCTGCACCTGCGTCTGGTCGGTGCCGAAGTAGGAGAGCGACAGGAAGAAGCCGCCGAGTAGGCCGCTCCAGAAGGTGTAGCGTAGCTTGGGGTCCGGCGTGTAATCCACGGCCTGCAGCTTGCCCATGACGCCGGCGATGTGCGTGGCGTTGTCGGGCAGCTTCGTCAGCAGGATGACGAACGCCGTGATCATGCCGCCGAAGATGACGCCCATCTGCCATTTCTGGGTGAGGTTCACCGCCGCGCTGCCGCCGGTGACGGTGTAGACGATGGCGACCAGGCCCGTGAAGACGATCGTCAGGTCGAGCCGCCAGCCGAAGGCGGTCGAGAGGATGATGGCCGGCGCATAGATCGTGATGCCCGCCTGGATGCCGCGCTGGAGGAGGAAGAGGCCGGCGCCGAGAAGGCGCGTCTTCTGGTCGAAGCGCTTCCCGAGGTATTCATACGCGGTGTAGACGCCGAGCTTGCGGTAGATCGGCAGGAAAACGGCGCAGACGAGGATCAGCGCCAGCGGCAGGCCGAAATAATTCTGGATGAACGCGATTCCGTTCTCGTAGGCCTGGCCGGGCAGCGAGAGGTAGGTGATGGTGCTCGCCTGGGTGGCCATGACCGACAGGCCGATGGTGCCCCACTTGGTCGAGTGGTTGCCCTTCAGATAGGTGTTGAGGTTGTCGGTGTGCCGCGTGCGCCACGTGCCGTAGGCCGCGATGCCGATCATCGTCCCGAGGAGCACGAACCAGTCGAGGGCGCTCATGCGTAGAAGCGCGCGAACAGGGTCAGCGCGATGACCACCAGCAGGAAACAGCCGAAGACGAACAGATAGACCCCGCGCCAGGTGCGGAAGCCTGGCACGCCGGGGGAGTCACCAGGATCGTTTTCAGGAGCGGGGGGCATGGCGCGGGCGGGCAGTTATTTGACCACGGATTTCACGGATAAAGACGGATGATGCCATCCGTATATCCGTTTCCATCCGTGCAATCCGTGGTTAAAAGGACGTTCACGCGCGGCATCATTTCCCGAGGGAGACGAGATTGGCGAAAAGCCGGTAGGCCCCCGGCACCCCGGCGGGCAGCTGCCGGAAGAAGCCGATGCCGGTGTAGACGTAATGACCCTGGCCGTGCTTCGCGACCAGGACGCTGCTGCGCAGCGGGGCTTCGCCCGGGTCGCTCATGCCGAGGAGGGCGGTGTAACGTTCCTCGTCCCATTTGCTGGGGAAATACGCGCCACGCTCCTGCACCCAGCCGTCGAAGTCGGCGGGGTTGATCTTGTTCGGCGTGTTGAGCGCCGCGTGGTCGGGCGCGAGCAGCGTGACAGGCGCGGTTTCGTCGGTGACGCGCAGCGCCGGGGCCGGGCCCTCGATCGAGAGCGCATAGGGTCCGAGCACCGGGGCCTGCAGGCCGTTGGGGCGGTTGTATTGGGCGATGACCGTGCCGCCCTGCTCGACCCACGCGAGCAGGCCGGGGAAGGCGTCCTTCAGGTCGGTGCGCTCGTTGAAGGCGCGCACGCCGATGACGACGGCGTCGAGGCCCTTGAGTTTTTCGGGCGTCAGGTCGGCGCCCGTCAGGGGGCGGACGACAAAGCCCATCTGCGCGATGCACTCGGCCACGCTGTCGCCGGCGCCCGGCAGGTAACCGATGGTGAGGCCTTTCGTGGCGAGCGGGAAGCTGGCGAGCCGGGCGCGCGTCGGAGGCTGGAGCAGCTGCATGGGCAGGTGGTCATAGCGGAGCTCCTGGCGCAGGTTGGAATAATCCTGCCCGTCGATCCGGGCGATGGCGGTGAGCCGGCCGGCGCCACCCGCCGGCGGGGCGGTGAGGGTGAAGGTGAAAGCGGCCTTGTCGCCGGCGTTGGCCAGTTGGAAATTCTGCGGCGCCGGGTCGACCTTCCAGCCGGCCGGCGTCTCGAGCCGCAGGACGCCGCGGGTGTAGGAGCGGGCCGCCGTGAGTTCGACAGTGACGGATTTGGCAGCGCCGGGAGCGACGAGGAAGATATCGGAATTCAACGCAAACGAGACCGGCGGGATGACATCGAGCCGCTGGCGGCGCGCGTCGGGGGTCCGCGGGACGGGCTCGCCGGCGATGACCAGCGTCTGGCCGTCGACGAGGAAGCTGTGGTAAAGCGGCACCGCCGGGGGATTTTCCGCCCGGCCGATGAGGGCCGGGTCATCCACGCGCGAGATGCCCGCGGCGCCGTCGGCGCGGAGCCAGTAGGGCTGGGTGACCGGAGTGTCGGCGAGGAGCACGCCGTTCAGGTTGCCCTCGAGCACCTCGCCGGCGACGAGGTCGCGGTCGAGTTCGACCGAGCCTTTCAAGACCGGGCTGCGGGTGGATTGGTAGCGGACCGGGACATTCCGGGCGGCGAGGCTGATAGCATACCTGATTTGGGCGGTCTCCTTGGGCACGATCTCGGCCCGGTCGATGACGGTCTCGATCTTCAGGCCGAGGCAGGCCTGCAGGATGCGGTCGAGCTGGGCGCGTTTGTCGGCCACGAGCGGATCGGACGGCAGCGACGCGAGCTTGGTGCGGAGGGCGAGGAGCGCCGGCACGGCGGCGGCGGGATCGTCGGGCTTGAACTGCGCGAGCGCGGCCGCGGTGAGCTCGCCGATCTCCGCGCCGCCGGGATAACGGGCCCAGGTCGTGTCGACGCCGTCCATCAGGTCGGCCGTGGCCGGTTCACCGGCGAGCAGCATGAAGCTCTGCTCGTTGGGGCCGGTGCGGGCGCGGTTGACGGCGCCGGCGAGGCCCTGGGTCTGGTGCATGGCGCGGCTGCGCGCGGCGATGGTGCCGAACTCCTGGCCGCTGACCGGGTCGGTGCCGCCGATGTCCTGCTTGAAGACCGGGCCGTTGAGCGAACCCGGGCCGGCGCTGCCGATGCGGAAGGAATTCCAGAGGACGCGCTTCGGCTGCCAGACGGTCAGGCCCTGGGCGAGCTGCTCGGGATAGGCGGTCGGATCGCCCGCGAGCTTGAAGGCCTCGACCGCGAGGATGCCCGACGCGGTGTGATGGCCGTGGCCGCCGCTGCCGGGCGGGATGGGGAAGCGCGTGACGATGACATCGGGCCGGAACTGGCGGATGATGCGCACGACGTCGCCAAGCACGGCGTCACGGTTCCAGAAGCGGAGCGTCTCCTCCGGGGTCTTCGAGAAGCCGAAGTCGATGGCGCGGGTGAAGAACTGGCGGCCGTGGTCGAGGCGGCGGGCGGCGAGGAGTTCCTGCGTGCGCAGCACGCCGAGCTTCTCGTCAAAGTCCTTGCCCAGCTCGTTCTGGCCGCCGTCGCCGCGCGTGAGCGAAAGGTAGGCGGCGCGGTAGCCTCGGCCGAGCGACAGCCAGGTGATGAGCTCGGTGTTCTCGTCGTCGGGGTGCGCGGCGATGTGCAGGACGGTGCCGGTGGTGCCGAGGCTGCGCAGCTCCTGCCGGATCTCGGTGGGGGCGGGCGGGGTGGTGGCGGCCGGGGCGACGGTGGCGGCGGCGCCGAGCAGCAGGAGCGCGCGGCGCCAGGAGGGGAAAGCCATGGGCGGGGCGGGTTACTTTTTGACCGTGAACGGCACGGAGAACTGCGTGGTCTCCCACTTCAGGCGGAGGAAGCCGCCGCCGGCCGGGTTGCGGTCGAGGGCCATCGTGAACTGGTCGAGTTGCGGCTCGAGCGCCTCCTTCGTGAGCGGGACCTTCGCGAATTCCTGGCTGGCGTCGTAGGGATCGGCGCCCCACTGGCCGAGCTTCTTGTTGATGAGGAGCTGGGCGGAGCCGTCATCCGCGAGGAGGGTGTAGAGCGTGTAGGCGCCGGCGGGCAGGTGGGTGCCGGCGAGGTCGAGCGGGAGCTGGGTGATGAAGAGGGTGGCCTCGTCGGCGCCGGTGCGCCACGGCTTGCCGGCCGGGACCAGGCCGCCCCAGATCTTGCGGAGCTCGCCGGTCTTCGGGTCCTTGGAGAAGGGGCGGCCGTAGACGACGGTGATGCGGCAGGTGTCGATGCGCGCGCTGATGGTGTCGTGCGGGCTGGTGCGCTGGCGCGGCGCCGGGGCGGGAGTGGCGGCCGGCGTGGCGGGCGCGGCCGGGGCGGGCGCGGTTTGCGCGTTGGCCGAGGCGGTGCCGGCGAGGGCGGCGAGCAGGACGTAAGTGGGGCGGATGAGCTTCATGGTATCTCCAGGTTGAGGCCGGGTGGATGCGGGGCGAAAGGGACGCGGGGGCGCCGTCGGTGAGACGGCATCCCCGCGGCAAGGTTTCGGAACGGCCCGGCGGCTTACTTGAGGCTGGCGATGAGCGCGTTGTTCAGCCGGGTGTATTCTTCCTTCAGAGAGGCGGGCGACTGGGTGTCGTTCTTGACGAGGTCGAGCGACTGCTGGGCGGCGGCGATGGCGCCGGCCTTGTCGCCCATTTTGGCAAGAATGAGACCCTTGCGGTAGATCATCCACATCTGGTTGGGGCGCTCGGCGATGGCGGCGTCCATCCAGGCCGCGGCCTTCTTCAGGTCGAGGTTGTTCTCATAGTAGAACATCGCGGCGGAGAAATAGGGCTTCTTCGGCTCGGCCGAGGCCATGACGGCCTCGAGCTGCGGCACGAGGATGCCGGCGACGTCGACCTCGAGTTTCACCGGCACGCGGACGTTTTCCCACATGAGGTTGAGCGTGGCGGAGGACTCGCTGGCGAGGTCGGTGAAGGTGATGGCAAAGGTCTCGACCGGCTGGGCGAGGGGAACGGGCACGGCCTTGACGCGGGCGACGTCGTTCTTGGCGTCGTAGGCGTAGGCGCCCCACTGGCCCGGGACCTTGTTGAGGATCACGGTCCACTCGGTGCGCTCGGGGATGGTGAAGAGGGCGTAGGTGCCGGCGGGGACCTCGGTGCCGTTGAACTTCACCGGCGTGCTGAGGGTGATGCGGGTCGCGTTGTTGGCCCCGGTGCGCCAGACGGCGCCGTAGGGCTCGAGGCGGCCGAAAATCTCGCGGCCGCGCATGCTCGGGCGGGAGTAGTTGATTTCGATGTCGGTGAGCCCGACGCGCTGCTTGATCGTGGCGGCGGGACTGGCGGCGGGGAACTCAAGCGGCTTGGCCGCGGGGGCTTGGGCAAACAGACCGGTCGCGAGGACCGACCCGGCAATGACAGCAACGAGGGGACGGAGCAGTGAGGTCATAGGGAAGGTAAGAGAAGCCAGAAGGGCATGAAATTCCATCCCTTTTCGTCCAAGTGCTTCAAATTCACGGTCTACCGGATGGTTGGCTGTGCGCCAGAGGGCTCTGAACCGGGCTTTGGCCGCAGGTTTTCTGGGGAAATTTCGAAAACAGAGTTGACTAGACCAAACGGTCAACTATTCGTCTTGGCCATGGGTAGAACCTCAGACGCCAACGAACGCTTGATGGACGCCGCTCTCGATCTCATCTGGGAAGAGAGCTACGGCGCCGTCACGATCGATGACATCTGCAAGCGGGCCGA
The DNA here is from genome assembly GCA_041917235.1 of Lacunisphaera sp. GTDB lineage: Bacteria > Verrucomicrobiota > Verrucomicrobiia > Opitutales > Opitutaceae > Lacunisphaera. Next base: position 18,406 of record JAYRXZ010000009.1, read on the forward strand.
CGTGAAGAAGGGCAGTTTCTATTACTTCTTCAGTTCGAAGTCCGACCTGGCCGTCGCGGCCTTGGAGCGCCTCTGGCAGGAAGAGAGCAAGCCGAAGATGGACAGTATTTTTTCCCCGTCGGTTGAACCGCTGACCCGGATCCGGACCTACCTGGCGAGCATGTATGAATTCCAGGCCGAGATTAAGCGGAAGCACGGCAAGGTGCTGGGCTGCCCCGTGATGTCCGTCGGCTCCGAGACCTGCACCTGCCCCGACGAGCAGGCCGTGGGCAACAAGATCCGCGAGCTTTTCCTCCGCAAGCGCCGCTATTACGAGTCCGCGATCCGCGACGCGCTGGCCGAGGGCTTGATCGAGCCCGGTGATGCGGCCGAAAAAGCCGGCGCGGTCGCCGGCCTGATCGAGGGCATTCTCACCCAGGCCAGGATCATGAACGATCCCGAGGTGCTCCGTGCATTGCCCGACTTGGCGATGCGCATCCTCGGCGCCAAATCTCCCGCCCAAACCGCCACCACCCAAGCCTGAGCCACTCTCAGCGCACGTTCTCCGCGTGCGCCCTTTTTTCGCCCAAATACTAGATAACCAGTCAACTATAACCGCCAAAAATCATGAACGGTAAGATTCAAAACTCCCTTTCGTCAGCTTCCACAAATCGCATGAGCTCCCACTTCACGCCGTCCCATTTTGTGCAGCGTTTCACCCACGCCGGGGCCGCGCGTGCCCGCCTGCCCCTGCCGCCGCTCGGCCGCGTGGGCGATCCTTACCTGCTCGACCGCCTCCACGCGCCGCTCACGCGCTACCGCGATTAACCCGCCTGATTTTCCGCCACCACCAACCATCACCCGTATGAACACCACCTTTTCCCATCCTGTTTCCGTCTCCAACAACTCCTTCGCGGACGACGTCCTCGCCGCCTCGCAGCACCAGCCCGTGCTCGTCGACTTCTGGGCGTCCTGGTGCGGCCCGTGCAAGGCCATCGCCCCGGCGCTCAATGAAATCGCCGCCGAGCGCGCCGGCCGGGCCGTCATCGCCAAGGTCGACGTCGACGCCCACCCGGAGCTCGCCTCCCGCTATGGCATCCGCTCGATCCCGTCGCTGCTCGTGTTCCGCGCCGGCGAGGTCGTCGACTCGATGGTCGGCGTCCACCCGAAGGCCGAGATTCTCCGCCGCCTCGATGCGGCCGGCGCCGCGGTCACGGCCGCTTGAGCCCGCTTCTCCCCCGCCATTTCTCAACCTCCACGCACCATGATCACCGCCACTCTCATCCTCGGGGCCCTGACGCTCCTCGTTTTCGCTGACGATGCCAGCTCGACCTCCGCTTCCAACTGATCCCTCGCTCCAATCTTAACCCACGCCAATCCATGACCGTTACGTCTCACTCCCGCTTCCACCGCCTCCGGCCGCGTTTCCTGTTCGCCGCCGCGGGTGTTCTCGCCGCCATCACCGCCGGGTTCTATCTCGCCACTCCCGCGCATGCCGCCCAGGCCTCCGCTCCCGTCGCGCCGCCCGCGCCGAAGGTCACCGTCGCCCCGGTCGAGCAGCAGCTCGTCACCGACTACGAGGAACTCACCGGCCACGTCGACGCCATGGAGACGGTCGAGCTCCGCGCCCGCGTCTCGGGGCACCTCGACACCGTCCACTTCCAGGCCGGCCAGCTGGTGAACAAGGGCGACGTGCTCTTCACCATCGATCCGCGCTGGTATAAGGCGCAGTTCGACCTGGCCACGGCCCGCGCCGAGGTCGCCACCCGCGAGGCCGCCCGCGCCGAGAAACTCCTCGCCGCCTCCGCCATCTCCAGCGAGGAGGCCGAGTCCCGCCGTGCCGCCGCCGCCGAGGCCCGCGCCGCGCTTGAAACCGCCAAGCTCGACCTCGAGCACACGGAGGTCCGCGCCCCGATCGCCGGCCGCATCAGCCGCGCCTTCGTCACCCCGGGCAACCTGGTCGCCGGTTCGCCCGGCAACGCCACGCTGCTGACGACCATCGTCACGACCGGCGACGCCTACGTCTACGCCGACCTCGACGAGGCCACGCTCCTGAAGTTCAACCGCCTCGCCCGCGAGGGTCGCATCCTCACCCGCAACGGCCGCATCCCGGTCGACCTGCAGCTCGCCGACGAGACCGATTACCCGCGCCACGGCTACATCGAGTCGACCGACAACCGCGTGAATCCCGCCACCGGCTCGCTCGCCGTGCGCCTCGTGTTCCCGAATGACGACAACGCCCTGATTCCCGGTCTCTTCGCCCGGGTTCGCGTCCCGGTCAGCGCGCCGACCTCCGCGCTGCTGATCAGCGAGCGCGCGATCGGCACCGACCAGAGCCAGAAGTTCGTCTTCGCCGTCGGCCCCGACAACACCGTCACCTACCGCACGGTGAAGCTCGGCTCCGTCATCGACGGCAAGCGTGTCGTCCGCGAGGGCCTGTCGCCCGGTGAGACGATCATCGTCAACGGCCTCCAGCGCGTGCGTCCCGGCATGACCGTGGCGCCCGAACTCCAGGCCCTCGCCACCACCCCGGCCCCGGCGTCCAACTCCGGCAAGGTCGCCGCCCTCCGCTAACCGCCCGGAGCCACCCGCCCACCACGTCTCCGCCCTAACGGGCCGTCCCCAAACGGCCCCCTAGGCCACCGCCTTGCCCGAATTTCCACTCCCATGAACTTCTCCGATTATTTCATCAAGCGCCCGATCCTCGCGGGAGTGCTTTCGATCGTCGTCTTCCTCGTCGGTCTCATCTCGATGTGGCGCCTGCCCATCAGCGAGTATCCCGAGGTCGTCCCGCCGACCGTCATCGTCCGCGCCACCTACCCGGGCGCCAACCCCAAGACCATCTCCGAGACCGTCGCCGCGCCGCTCGAGCAGGCCATCAACGGCGTCGAGCACTCGCTCTACATGTTCTCGCAGGCCACCAGCGACGGCGTGATGACGCTCACCATCACGTTCGCCATCGGCACCGACCTCGATAACGCCCAGGTGCAGGTGCAGAACCGCGTCTCGCAGGTCCTGCCCAAGCTCCCCGAGGAAGTCCGCCGCATCGGCGTCGTCACGCAGAAGGCCTCGCCCGACCTCCTCATGGTCGTGCACCTCTTCTCGCCGGACAACCGCTACGACGACATCTACGTCCGCAACTACGCCACCCTGCAGGTCCGCGACGTCCTCGCCCGCCTCAACGGCGTCGGCGATGTCCGCGTCTTCGGTTCGGGCGACTATGCCATGCGCGTCTGGCTCGACCCCAACAAGGTCGCCGCCAAGGGCCTGACCGCGTCCGACGTCGTTGCCGCCATCCGCGAGCAGAACGTCCAGGTCGCCGCCGGCGCCGTCGGCCAGCAGCCGAACTCGCGCCCGGTCGACACCGAGTTGCTGATCAACACCCAGGGCCGCCTCGCCACCGAGGAGGAGTTCGGCGCCATCATCGTCAAGTCCGGCCCGGCCGGCGAGCGCGTCCAGCTCCGCGACGTCGCCCGCATCGAGCTCGGCGCCAACGCCTATGCGCTGCGCTCGCTGCTCAACAACAAGCCCGCCGTCGCGCTGCCCATCGCGCAGCTGCCGGGCTCCAACGCCATCGCCACCTCCGACGCCGTGCGCAGCACCATGAAGGAGCTGGTGAAGTCCTTTCCCGAGGGACTGAGCTACGACATCGTCTATGACCCGACGGTGTTCGTCCGCAGCTCCATCAAGGCCGTTGTCCACACGCTCTTCGAGGCGATCCTGCTCGTGGTGCTCGTGGTCATCCTGTTCCTGCAGACCTGGCGCGCTTCGATCATCCCGCTGGCCGCCGTGCCGGTGTCGCTGGTCGGCACGTTCGCGGTGATGCACGCCCTCGGCTTCTCCATCAACGCCCTCTCGCTCTTCGGCCTCGTGCTGGCCATCGGCATCGTGGTCGACGATGCCATCGTCGTCGTCGAGAACGTCGAGCGCAACATCGCCCTCGGCAAGACGCCCTACGAGGCCACCCGCCAGGCCATGCGCGAGGTGACCGGCCCGATCGTCGCCACTGCGCTCGTGCTCTCGGCCGTGTTCATCCCGACCGCGTTTATCAGCGGCCTGACCGGTCAGTTCTACAAGCAGTTCGCGATGACCATCGCCATCTCGACCGTCATCTCGGCCTTCAACTCCCTCACGCTCTCGCCGGCCCTCAGCGCGCTGCTCCTCAAGGACCACCACGCCCCCAAGGACCGCCTGACCCGCGGCATGGATTTCGCCTTCGGCTGGATCTTCCGCCCGTTCAACCGGTTCTTCGAGTGGGCCTCGACGAAGTATTCCAACGGCGTCGCCCGCCTGCTGCGCGTGTCCGTCGTCGCGCTTGTCGTCTACCTCGGCCTCGTCGGCACCACCGCGCTGCTCTTCAAGCATACGCCGACCGGCTTCGTGCCGACGCAGGACAAGCAATACCTCGTCGCCTTCACCCAGCTGCCGACCGCCGCCTCGCTCGAGCGCACCGACGCCGTCATCCGCCGCATGAGCGACATCGCGCTGAAGCACCCGGGCGTGGCCAACGCCATCGCCTTCCCGGGCCTCTCGATCAACGGCTTCACCAACTCGCCGAACAGCGGCATCGTCTTCGTCGCGCTCAAGCCCTTCGAGGAGCGCAAGACCAAGGAACTCGCCGGCCAGGCCATCGCGCAGCAGCTCCAGGCGGAGTTCGGCGCGATCCAGGACGCCTACATTGCGATCTTCCCGCCGCCGCCCGTGCAGGGCCTTGGCACCATCGGCGGCTTCAAGCTCTACGTCGAGGACCGCGGCGACAACGGCCTCGACGCCCTCTACGGCGCGACGCAGGGCCTGATCGGCAAGGCCTACCAGACGCCCGGCCTCACCGGCCTGTTCTCCAGCTACACGATCAACACGCCGCAGCTCTCGGCCGACGTCGACCGCGCCAAGGCCAAGGCCCAGGGCGTGCCGCTCGCGAACGTGTTCGAGACGATGCAGATCAACCTCGGTTCGCTCTACGTGAATGACTTCAACCGCTTCGGCCGCACCTATCAGGTCGTCGCGCAGGCCGACGCGCAGTTCCGCGACGGTCCCGAGGACATCCTCCGCCTCAAGACCCGCAACGCCGCCGGCCAGCTCGTGCCACTCGGCTCGCTCGTCAAGGTCCACGAGACCTACGGGCCCGACCGCGTCATGCGCTACAACGGCTATCCCGCCGCCGAGATCAACGGCGCGCCCGCGCCGGGCTACAGCTCCGGCCAGGCCGAGGCCATCATGGAGAAGCTCGCCGCCGAGAACCTGCCGAAGGGCATGGTCCTCGACTGGACCGAGCTGACCTTCCAGAAGATCATCGCGGGCAACACGGGCGTCTACATCTTCCCGCTGAGCATCTTCCTGGTGTTCCTCGTGCTGGCCGCCCAATACGAGAGCTTCCGCCTCCCGTTCGCGGTCATCCTCATCGTCCCGATGGCGCTGTTCTCCGCGCTGGTCGGCCTCTGGTTGACGCAGGGCGAGAACAACGTCTTCACGCAGATCGGCCTCATCGTGCTCATCGGCCTCGCGGCAAAGAACGCGATCCTGATCGTCGAGTTCGCCGTGAAGCTGCGCGAGGAAGGGAAGGGGATCGTCGAATCCGCCATCGAGGCCTCGCGCCTCCGCCTGCGGCCGATCCTCATGACCTCGATCGCTTTCATCGCCGGCGTCTTCCCGCTGGTCGTCAGCACCGGCGCCGGTTCCGAGATGCGCCGCGCCATGGGTGTCGCTGTCTTCGCCGGCATGATCGGCGTCACGATCTTCGGCCTCTTCCTGACCCCGGTGTTCTACACCGTGCTCGAAAAGTTGGGCGTGCGCAAAGCCGCGCCTATCGCGCCGACCGCGCCCGCTCTCCCGGAACACGCCTGAACCATCAACCCGTTCCAACCATGAAACCCTTCCTCTTCCTCTTGGCTGCCGTGCCTGCCTTTGCCGGCTCCCTCACGGTCGGTCCTGATTACCAACGTCCCGCTGTCCAATCGCCCACGGCCTGGAAACTGGCTGCGCCGGCCGAAACCCTGCCGCGTGGCGACTGGTGGAAAGCCTTCAACGATCCCGCGCTCGACGACCTCGTCGCCCGCGCGCTGAACGCCAACCAGAACCTCGCGGCGGCCGCCGCCCGCGTCGAACAGGCGCGCGCCGCCGCCGGCATCGCCCGCAGCAGCTACCTGCCGTCGGTCGGCCTGAATCCCTCCGTCAACCGCAGCCGCAGCTCGGAGACGACGGACAACAGGTTTCCCGTCACCGAGAGCACAACCTACCGCGCGGCGCTCGACGCCACGTGGGAGCTCGACCTCTTCGGCCGCGTCCGCCGCCTGAACGAGGGCGCCCGCGCCGAGGCTGCGGCCAGCGCCGCCGACTTCGAGAACGTCCGCCTCGCGCTCACCGCCGAGGTTGCCTCCAGCTACTTCTCGCTGCGCGCGCTCGACCGCGAGACCGCGTTGGTCAACGACGGCGTCGGCCTGCGCCGCAAGACGCTCGAGTTGATCAACTCGCGCCGCGCCAACGGCGCGGCCACGGACTTCGACGTCGCGCGCGCCGAGGCCGAGCTCGCCGCCACCGAGGCGGACGCCGCCGCCCTGGCCAACCGCCGCGCCGCGCTGCAGAACGCGGTGGCGGTGCTTCTGGGGGAAGCCGCGCCGAACTTCGAACTTTCAACGTCGAACGTCGAACTTCCAACGGTTCCGGCCGTCCCGGCTGGAATCCCCAGCGAGCTGCTTGAGCGTCGTCCGGATATTGCGGCAGCTGAGTCGGCGCTCGCCGCGGCCAACGCCCGCATCGGCGTGGCCAAGGCCGCGTTCTTTCCCGCCATCTCGCTGACCGGCTCCTTCGGCTACGCGAGCGGCGACATCGACCGGCTGACCAACTCCGACTCAAAGCTCTGGTCCATCGGGCCGAGCCTCTACCTGCCGATCTTCCAGGGCGGCCGCAACAAAGCCAATCTGGAGCGCAGCCGCGCCGCCTACGAGGAGAGCGTCGCGCTCTTCCGCCAGCGCGTGCTCGTCGCCTTCCGCGAGGTGCAGGACGCGCTCACCGCCACGCAGCTGCTCGCCGACCAGGCCGCCGCGCAGGACCGCGCCGTCGCCGCTGCCCGCCGGGCGGGCGATCTCGCGCAGACCCGCTACGACGCCGGCTTCGTGAACTATTTCGAGGTCATCGACGCCCAGCGCACCGTGCTCACCGCCGAGCGGGCCTCCGCCCAGCTCTCGGCCCAGCGCCTCGTGAACAGCGTCGGCCTCATCAAGGCCCTCGGCGGCGGCTGGCACAACAGCCAGTCCGTCGCGTCCGTTCATTAATCAAACCCAGGGTAGGGCGCGTTATCCCTAACGCGCCGCGCCCACGAACACATAGCCGCAATCACGGCGGGTTAAGGATAACCCGCCCTACCTTCAAACCATGAAATCCAACATCCAGTCCAAGCTCGCGGGTAAAGCCGCCCTCGTCACCGGCGCCTCCAAGGGCATCGGCGCTTCCATTGCCAAGCACCTCGCCGCCGCGGGTGCGTCCGTCGTCGTCAACTACGCCTCCAGCAAGGCCGGGGCCGACAAGGTCGTCGCCGAGATCATCGCGGAAGGTGGCAAGGCCGTCGCCATCCACGGCGATGTCTCCAAGCCCGCCGACATCGTCCGCCTCGTCACCGAGGCGAAGGCCGCCTTCGGCCGCCTCGACATCCTCGTGAACAATGCGGGCGTCTACGAGTTCCAGCCGCTCGAGGGCATCACGCCCGAGCACTACCACCGCATCTTCAACATCAACGTCCTCGGCTTGCTGCTGACCACGCAGGAGGCGGTGAAGCATTTCCCGGCCACCGGCGGCAGCATCATCAACGTCGGCTCCGTCGTCACCGATCTCACGCCGCCCATGAGCGCCGTCTACACCGGCACGAAGGGTGCGGTCGATGCCATTACCGGCGTCCTCGCGAAGGAACTCGGGCCGAAGGGCATCCGCGTCAACGCGCTGAACCCTGGCCTGACCATCACCGAGGGCACACACACCGGCGGCATCGCCGGTTCCGACATGGAGAAAAATGCCATCAAGCAGACGCCGCTCGGTCGCGCCGGCCAGCCGCAGGACATCGCCAAGGCCGCGGTTTTCCTCGCCTCCGACGACTCCGGCTGGGTCACCGGCGAGCTGCTCCGCGTCGGCGGCGGCATCTACTGAAACGGTCCCCGTTCCGCCGTCATGACCGCCCTGCCGGAAGCGCCCGAATCCCGTCCCGACTGCACTGCGGTCGTGGACGAGTTCGTGCGCCGCCTGCCGGGACTGCAGGTCGAGTCGCTGCGGGTGGCGTTGCAGGTGTTGCAAGCCCGGCTCGGCACGCCGGCGGAGCAGCCCTGCGATATCGAGCGCGCCCAGGCGCTCGGCCATGAGATCAACAACCGGATGACCGCCACCAGGCTCGAGACGGACCTGCGGCGGCTGGGTCTTCCGCCCGACACCTTCTGACCATGATCATCGCCACCCTCCTGCTCGGCGCCATGACGCTCCTCGTCTTCGTGGACGACGGGCCGTCGCGCGAATGACGCAAAAAAGCGCCCGGCGGTTGAACGCCGGGCGCCGGGGATGCCAACTGGCTGCGCCCGCGGACGGGCGGAGCAAAGCGTTACGGCAGGATGACGGTGTCGATGACGTGGATGACGCCGTTGTCACCCACGAGGTCCGTCGCGGTGACCTTGGCGTTGTTGACCGTCACGCCCATGCCATCGGCCTTGAGGGTGAGCTTCTTGCCGTTGACGGTCGGCGCCTCGCCGGACTTCACGTCGGCGGCCAGGACCTTGGCCGGGACGACGTGGTAGGTGAGGATGGCGACGAGCTGGGCCTTGTTCTCGGGCTTCAGCAGGGACTCAACCGTGCCGGCGGGCAGCTTGGCGAAGGCGGCGTTGGTCGGGGCGAAGATCGTGAACGGGCCGGGGCCGCTGAGCGTCTCGGCGAGGCCGGCGGCCTTGACGGCGGCGACGAGGGTGGTGTGGTCGGGCGAGCCGGCGGCGATCTCGACGAGATTCTTGGCCGAGGCGACGGAGACGAGCCCGGTGCAGAGGGCGAGGGTGGCGAACAGGGAACGGAGTTTCATGATGACTGGATATGCGGGTTGGGGATGTGACGCGGCCGGATGAACGAAGTCCATCGGTCGCGTCACTGGTTCGCGCAGTCACCGCCGGCGGATGCCCCGGCCGGCCGGTGTTAGGCGGCCCCTTGCATTCGATCGCAAGTATGCTGAGGGCGGCTTGCCCGAGGACGCCGGGACTATGCAGGTGGAGCGGTGGGCCGGCCTTAATAAGCATGAAAAACGGACTTGCCGGGGTTCCGGGCTGAGGCAGATTCCTCAACGCATCGGACAGCCGGGGCCAAGGCGGGATGATGCACAATCCACGCAATCCCGCTTCGTCATGGGACGGGGCAAACCTATCCATTGATGAGCCATTCCCGGGCCGCAGTGCGCACCGGCCAATCTTCCTCGCGGCCCTCCTTCCTCAGAGGGGGGGCATGGCGGGCTTTGTTGAACTTGCTCGGTTGCCTGATACTGTGTGCCCGGCTGGGGGCCACGACGGTGAGCCCGCCGGAGTTCACCGATCTGGTCAACCAGTCGGACTACATTGTCCGGGCGGTAGTGAAATCGGTCGTCTCTGAATACGCCAGGCCTGGCAGCCGCAAGATCATCACGAAAGTCGAGTTGGACATCCGAGAGGTCATTGCGGGCAAACCGCCGCAGCCCTTGGTCCTGCGCATGATGGGCGGCAAGATCGGTGAAGATGAAATGATTCTCGAGGGGGCGCCGCAGTATAAGGTCGGTGATGAGAATATCTTCTTTGTGCAGGGCAACGGCCGGCAGATTTACCCGTTGGTGGCCATGATGCACGGGCTGTATCCCATCAAGCGGGAGACGGGCGGACGTGAGTTCATCGTCCGGAGCAACCAGGTGCCGCTGCAGGACACCGCCGAGGTGGTCCAGCCCATGGCCAGTGGGGGAGCCGCTGAATTGCAACGCCGGATGCGCCGCACCGACCAGGCGCTGACCCCCACGCAGTTTGTCCAGCAGATCCGTGCCGCGGTGAAACCCAGCAACACCCGCCTGCGTGAAAAATAAACGGCCGGGCAGGTTCTTGGTTGGTTGCGCGTTCTCCCTGCTGCTGGCGACCGTGGCTTGGAGCTATTCCCTGATCACGGATAGCGGTGGTTATGTCGTCACCTGGGCCCCGGGTTCGATCCCGATGCAGGTGAAGTTGCCAACGAGTCCGGTGTATGGGGATGGTTTCAACCAGAGCAGCAGCGTCGTGGCGGCGATGAACGACTGGAACGCCCAGCTCGGGGTGGTTCAGTTCGCCCCGACACAACTCGGGCCCGGCGCTTACGGGGTGGGCAACGGTGTGAACGAAATCGCGATGGACAGCACCATCGACGGGGAAGCCTTTGGCAGCAACACGCTGGCGGTCACTGTCTCCTTCCGGAGTGGCAATGAACGGATCGAGTCGGACATCATCTTCAACACCGCTTGGACCTGGGATTCCTACCGGGGCAACCTGCAGGCCGCGGAGGATATCCGGCGCGTCGCCATCCATGAGCTCGGTCATGTGCTGGGCCTGAACCACCCCGATCAGGCCGGTCAGTCCGTGACGGCGATCATGAACAGCACGGTGAGCAACATCGCCGCCCTGCAAACCGACGACATCACGGGCGGGCAGGCGCTCTACGGGGGGCCGGGCTTCGTGCCGGCGAACAACAATTTCGCGAATGCGACTACAATCAGTCTGAGCAGCGGGTCAATTCAGGTGGCGGGCACGAATGTCGCCGCAACCGCTGAGAATGGCGAGCCCGCCCATGCGGGGGAAACCGCGCGCCGATCCGTCTGGTGGAAGTGGACGGCCCCAGCTGATGGCAGCGTCACCATCACGACCCAAGGCAGTAATTTTGACACCGTATTGGGAATATATACTGGCGCATCGGTCTTCTCGCTTACGCCAGTGGCGGCGAATGACGATGCGCCCAATTCCAGCGTTCGCACCAGCTCCGTGGCATTCGCGACGTCGAATGGCGTTACCTACTACATCGCGGTTGATGGGTGGGACGGTTATTTTGGCGCGATCCTGCTAAATCTGCAGATCGCGGGAGGGGGAGCGACGGCGCCGGTGGTGACCATGCATCCGTCAAGCAGCACGGTTCTGGCCGGTGGGATAACTCAATTTAACGTGGCGGCTACGGGGAATCCCGCCCCCTCTTATCAGTGGCAGCGTTTTCCCGTCGGCGGCGGAGCATGGAGTGACCTAAGTAATGGTCCTGCGTATTCAGGTGTCACCACTCCCACTTTAATTGTTGGCCCGGCTACGATGGCAATGAACAGTGACGTTTTCCGGTGTGTGGTAAGCAATAGTGCCGGGAGCGCAACCAGTGGCATAGGTATCCTCACGGTTCAAGCTTTGGAGGCGCCTGTAATTTCTGGCATAGCCGATAACTATGCAGCGCCGGGGGAGAATGTCTCGTTCTCGACAACGATTAGCGGAACGGGCCTTTCTTATCAATGGTATCGTAACGGCGTTGCTGTGTCGGGCGCTACGACGCCGTATTTCCCGATAAACGGCGTCTCAGTTGCGGATTACGGCGATTACTTCCTGGTTGCGTCCAATTCCCTTGGCACAGCGGTAAGCCGAACTGCACAACTCCGTTGGTTTCAGGAGTGGACGCTTAGCCGACACTGGATAGATGCCCGGGAAGTCGCCGGAAGCGTGTATTTTCTTTTTGCCGATACGCCACGAATTGCCCGGTATAATCTCGCGACGGAGACATGGCTGTCCAGTTGGACGCTGCCGGGCGTTCCAGCCGGATTTGCCTTCACTGATAGTCATTTATATCTGGGGGTTGGAAACAACGTGTTGCGATACAATCGCGATTTCACCGGAGCCACGACGTTCGTGAGCGGGGTTAATCCGATTAAAGCGCTTATTGCTGCGGGCAACTACTTGGTCACGACATCTTATCCCACCGACAACAGTTCTCAGAGCACATACTCTTCGTATCTGCTACAAACTGGGGCTTCGATTTCAACTTTCACAAAAATATACGGTTTCCTGTATGGATTGGCCTATGAACCTTCCACGGGAACATTATTTGGCGGGTCAGTGGGAAAATTGACGCTGCAGTCAAACGGCAGTTTTTCGAATTATTCAGACGGACCCTCACTCCCCGGCTATTTTAATGGTAGCCCGAGGGTGCGCAATTACTCGGTAGGTTTTCCCAATATCATGATCGGCGAGTCTGGAATCGCGCAATCAGTAACCGACCTTTCCGAGGTTGGAAGCTTCGGTGCATTTTTGAACGATATTGTCAGTGACGGCAATGGAGGTTATCTGGTCCTTCGCGGCATTGACGTCATCGCTTTTGATTCGCAATACCGCACGACGGGCTCAGTGCGCCTTTCAGGAGCTTTCGCCAAATTGGCCAACTATCAGGGGAGTGTTTTCACGTTTGCGCAGCCCGCTGCAGCCGGCGCGGTTCCTGTGGTGCAAAAAACGGCTTTGAGTCAGATCCAGCCGCCGCCGCGAGCGACATCGGTCAACCCCGTTGGCCGCCAGATATTGCCGACCAAAATTGTGATGGGCGTTGACGGGATGCTGTATGTTTACAGCAAGATCGACGGAAATATTTTTCGCTGGTCGCCGCTCACGCAATCTTATCTGTCATCGATACCGATTTCTGGTCGATCGGACAGCTTGACAATTGATGCGACGGACAAGCTGTATTTTACGACGGCGGGATCCCAGGTGCGGGCGGTGACGGCAGGGGGCGGCGAGCAGCCTGTGCATACCGCGGGGCAGATTGTATGGGGTCTGCAAATGCTGGATCAGTATTTGCTGGTCTCGGATTATGCAGGGACCACAACGACGAATAAAATATTATCGCCGAACGGGGCCTTATTGTCGCGACAGAACCGTTATCAGTCTTCGGAATTTCCGTGGAGTTCAGTCACTCGCCGCTTCTACCAGTTTAGAGACAATATTAGTCCAAACGATTTGTTATTTACCGAAGTCTCTCAGGCGGGTATTATCACCGCATCGGGCGACTCTCCTTATAACAGCGAAGTTGTTGCCAAATACCCGATCCGGGTTTCGCCAGACGGCACACGCATTATTTTAGGATCCGGCCAGATATTTACCGGAACCTCGCTTTCGCAAGTGGGCACATTGGCGGTGACGCCAGTGGATATGGCATGGTCCGGAAATTTGCTTCACACCATACGCGCGGTGAGCGGAAATACGCAGGTAGAGTCGTGGTCGCAGACGACTTTTCAGCTTGAACGAGGAGCATCGTTTTCTGGCACGCCGGTGCGATTATTTGCACTACCTGGAGACTATTTGGTTTTGGTTACCTTGAACGGTGGCATTCCAACCTACTCCATATTGCGACCAAATGACCTGTCGCAGACTAATTACCAGCCTCAGGTAGCCCCGGCATTTGCGGCACAGCCAACTGACCTTGCCATACCGATAGGTGGAAACGCCTCGTTTACCATCAACGCGACAGGTGCCCCCTCGCCGACGTTACAGTGGCAGCACAGGCTGAACGGCAGCGGCGTCTGGTCGGATCTTAACAATGCGGGTGTCTACGCGGGAGTAACCACTCCAACGCTATCAATCAATGGGGCGACGCTCGCCATGAGCGGTGATCAGTTCCGCTGCGTGGCGACCAATGCATTGGGGTCAGCCACGTCTAACGCCGCCACCCTGACCGTCACGGTTCCCCTGCCGACCATTTCGGCGCAACCGACGGGCCAGGCCGTGGCAATAGGTTCGCCGATCAACCTCAGCGTCACCGCCAGCAGCCCCGTCGCGTTCACCTACCAGTGGCGCAAGAACGGCACCAACATCGGGGGGGCGACCTCGAGCACCTATGCCATTGCCTCGGCCCAGTTGACGGACGCCGCGGACTACACCGTCGTGGTCACCAACAGCGCCGGCTCGGTCACCTCCAACGCGGCGACGGTGGTCGTGGCGACGACGCCCATCATCAACACGCATCCCGCGACGCAGGCCGTCTATGCGGGGCAGCCGGCTTCCTTCACGGTGGCGGCCACGAGCGCCGCGCCGCTCAGTTATGTGTGGCGCAAGAACGGCACGCCGATCGGCGGGGCCACGGCGGCGACCTACACGATCGCGGCCACGCAGCTTTCCGACGCCGCCGATTACTCCGTCGTGGTCACCAACGTCGCCGGCTCGGTCACGTCCAATGACGCGACCCTCACCGTCAACATCGCCCCTCCGGTCATCACGGTGCATCCGGCCAACCGGCTCATCACGCAGGGGGCCACGGCCCAGTTCAGCATCACGGCCACGGGCAGTCCCGCGCCGACCTACCAGTGGCAGGTGCTGCCGGCGGGCGGCGGTTCGTGGGGCAACACGGCGGACGGGGCGACCTATGGCGGCTCGCAGACGGCGACGCTGACCGTTTCGGGCGCCACGGCGGCGTTGAACAACGGCGACCAATACCGCTGCGTGGCGACGAACGCCGGCGGCTCCGTCACCTCCAATGCCGCCTCGCTTTCCGTGACCGTGAATCCCGCCCCGATCGCCGTCGCGGCGGGCGGAACCTTCACAAGCTACCTGCGGTTCGACGGCTCGCTGTTCGGCACGGGCACCAACACCGAGGGCCAGCTCGGTGATGGCACCACCACCAACCGCACGGCCCCCGTCGCGCTCGCCACGGGCGTCGCGGCGGTGGCGGCCGGCACCGATCACCAGCTCCTGCTCAAGGCCGACGGCACCCTCTGGGTTAACGGCTACAATACCTTCGGTGCCCTCGGCACTAACGACACCGCGAGCCGCACCACCCCCGTGCAGATCGCGACGGGTGTCGCGGGCATCGCCGCCGGCCACCGGCACAGCCTTTTCTTCAAGAACGACGGCACGCTCTGGGCCATGGGCTGGAACAGCACCGGCCAGCTGGGCGACGGCACGACGACCAACCGCCTCACGCCCGTGCAGGTCGCCGCCAACGTCATCGCCGTGGCGGGCGGCGTGTCGCACAGCCTGTTCCTGAAGTCCAACGGCACCGCCTGGGCCATGGGCGACAACAGCCTCGGCCAGCTGGGCGACGGGACGACGACCAACCGCCTCACGCCGGTGCAAATCGCCACCGGCGTCGCCGGCATTTCCGCGGGCGGCTACTTCAACTTCCTGCTCAAGACGGACGGCACGCTGTGGGCGGCCGGGT
Source organism: Lacunisphaera sp. (assembly GCA_041917235.1). GTDB lineage: Bacteria > Verrucomicrobiota > Verrucomicrobiia > Opitutales > Opitutaceae > Lacunisphaera. The sequence goes on from JAYRXZ010000009.1 coordinate 33,559, forward strand.
TCAACGGGTTCGGCCAGCTGGGCGACGGCACGACGACCAACCGGCCGGCGCCGGTGCAGGTGGCGACCGGGGTGCGCGCGATGAGCGGTGGTTTCCACCATGGCATGTATCTCAAGACCGACGGCACCCTCTGGTCCGCCGGCTACAATGATTTCGGCCAGATCGGTGACGGCAGCACCACGCATCGCTCTGTTCCCTACCAGCTAGCGACCGGGGTGACCGGCCTGGGCGCCGGCCGCTACCAGGGCGCATTCATCAAGTCCGACGGCAGCCTTTGGGTGGTGGGCGGCAATAATTTCGGCCAGCTCGGCGACGGCACGACGACCAACCGCCTGACGCCGGTGCAGCTCATCGCCGGCACGGTTTCCCTCCCCGCGATCGTGACGAACCTGGCGGCCACCGAGCTCGTGAGCTCCGACCGGGTCGCGCTCTCGTGGAATGCCGCGGTCGGCGCGACCTATTACGAGGTCTGGCGCAGCACGACCGCGCAGTCCGGCGACGCGGTCCGGATCGCGACCCTGCTGCCCGGCACGTTTTTCGAGGACGTGACGGCGACCACGGGCGTGCTTTACCGGTATTGGATCAAGTCCGCCAACGGGGCGGGGGTGACCGGATTCGGCGCATCCGACACCGGCTCCTATGGCGTGATCCTGGTTGCGCCCACGATCACTGTGCCGCCCGCCAGCCAGACGGTGAACGTCGGCGCGAACGTGACTTTCACCGTCACCGCCACCGGCACCGCGCCGTTCACCTACCAATGGCGGAAGGGCGGCACTCCGATCGGCGGCGCCACCGCCTCGAGCTACGCCATCACCGGGGCCGCCACCTCCCATGCCGGCAACTACGACGTCATCGTGACCAACGGCGCGGGCAGCGCCACTTCCGCCGCGGCGACGCTCACGGTCAACCAGCTCGCCCAGACCATCACTTTCGCGGCGCCCGCCGACCGGACCTACACGACGGTGCCCTTCGGCTTGAGTGCCACGGCCAGTTCCGGGCTCGCGGTTTCGTTCTCGATTGTGTCGGGTCCGGCGACGCTGTCCGGCAGTGACCTGACCATCACCGGCGTCGGCACGGTGACCGTGCGCGCGGCGCAGGGCGGTAACGCGACCTACGCCGCCGCGACCAGCGTCGAGCGCAGCTTTGCCGTCACGAAGGCAGCGGCAACCGTGACACTCGGCAGCTTGGCGTCCACCTATGACGGGACCGCCAAGAGTGCGACGGCCACGACGAATCCGGCCGGTCTCAACGTCACTTTCACGTATGACGGCAGTGCGACGCCTCCGACCGACGCGGGCAGCTATGCGGTGGTCGGCACGATTGCCGAGGCGAACTACGAGGGCACGGCCAGCGGCACGCTGGTGATTGCCAAGGCCGCGGCCACCGTGACGTTGGGCAGCCTCACGACCACCTATGACGGGACCGCCAAGGGCGCGACGGCCACGACGAGTCCGGCCGGTCTCAACGTCACCTTTGCTTATGACGGCAGTGCGACGGCGCCGACCGACGCCGGCAGCTACGCCGTGGTCGGCACGATCACGGAAGCGAACTACGAGGGCACGGCCAGCGGCACGCTGGTGATTGCCAAGGCCACGGCCACCGTGACGTTGGGCAACCTCGCGGCCACCTATAACGGCGCGGCGAAGAGCGCGACGGCCACCACCAATCCCGCCAACCTCGCGGTCGCCTTCACTTACAATGGCAGTGCGATGGCTCCGACCAACGCGGGCAGCTATGCCGTGGTCGGCACGATTGCCGAGGCGAACTACCAGGGCACGGCCAGCGGCACGCTGGTGATTGCCAAGGCGGTCGCCACGGTGACGTTGGGCAACCTCACGCCCACCTATGACGGCACGGCGAAGAGCGCGACGGCCACGACGAACCCGGCCGGCCTGACCGTCAATCTCAGCTATGATGGCAGTCCCACGGCCCCGACCAACGCCGGCAGCTACGCGGTGGTCGGCACCATCAGTGATTCCAATCATCAGGGGTCCGCCAGCGGCACGCTGGTGATTGCCAAGGCGGTCGCCACGGTGACGTTGGGCAACCTCACGCCCACCTATGACGGCACGGCGAAGAGTGTGACGGCCACGACGACCCCGGCCGGCCTGGCCGTCGACCTCAGCTATGATGGCAGTCCCACGGCGCCGACCAACGCCGGCAGCTACGCCGTGGTCGGCACCGTCAACGAGGCGAACTACCAGGGCACGGCGAACGGCACGCTGGTCATCGCCAAGGCGGACCAGACGATCACCTTCACCGGGCCGGCCAATCAGCCTTTCAGCACGACGCCCATCACGCTCAGCGCCACGGCCAGCTCGGGCCTCGCGGTCACCTTCACCGTGGTCTCCGGTCCCGCCACGGTGGCCGGCGACTCGCTGACCCTGACCGGCTCCGGCGCGGTCACGGTGCGCGCGACGCAGGGCGGCGATGCCAACCGCAACGCCGCGCCCGCGATCGACCAGACTTTCACGGTCACGGCCAATTTCGCCTCCTGGCGCCTGGCCAAGTTCACCGCCGGCGAACTGCTCGACACGAACATCAGCGGGCCGAACGCCGTTTATGGTCTCGATGGTCTGCCCAATCTGGTGAAATACGCCCTCGGGCTTGAGCCGAAGCAAAACATCAAGACCGGCCTGCCCTTTGCAGGGGTGCAGGGTTCCGACTGGGTCTACACTTACACCCGGCCGGACAACATCGCCGGGGTCACCTACACGGTTGAATTCTCCACCGATCTAGTCAACTGGAGCACGGCCGGCGTCACACATGGGCTCAGCGCCTCCTCCGGTGGCATCGAAACCTGGACGGCCCGCCACGTGCTCGCCAACACCCCCAACGCCTTCTTCCGGCTCAAAGTCACGCAACCCTGATGTCACCATGCGCCGCCTGATCCTCCTCTTCCTAGGCTTATGCCTTCCGGCCCTCGCGACCGACACGGCTTACGCGCCGCCGGTGGGTGGCATGACCATCGTGGTGCCGGCCGGCCAGACGCGCTCCGTCGCGTTGCCGCTGGTGCATGACACGACTGCCGGTGGGGCCATTCTTGGCCGGATCACGGCGGTGGGCTCCAATTATATCGAGGATTCCGCGGCCGGTTGGGTGGCCGGCGAACTGAGTTCGGCGGCCAATCCCTATTACCTGCGCATCAAGACTGGTGCGGCCGCAGGTCGTGTGCTGATGGTGAGCACCACGGCCAATACCTCCACCCGCGTATTTCTGTCCAATGATGGAACCGACCTCACCGCGGCGGGGATTGCAACTGGGGCCGGTGGCGACGTCTACGAACTGGTTCTGGCCGACACCCTCGGCGATCTTTTCGGCGGCTGGTTGCAGGGTGGCGGGGATGCGGCGACGGCCGACAATGTCCAAGTTTGGTCCAACACGGCCTGGGTCACCTATTATTTCAATACTGGCCGCGGTCGGTGGGAGCGCAGCACGGATACCGGAGCCTCTCCCGACCGAAGCAACGTGCTGCTGCGCCCGGATCGTGGTATTATGATTACACGACGGGCCTCGACAGAGTTGCGGTTGCCTGTCGCGGGCAAGATTCCTGATACGGGGGGCCGATATGTGCATGCTCGGCCGGGCGTCACTTTCCTGAGTTTAGCCACGCCCAAGGATATCACGCTGGGTGACTTGGGGGTTAATACTTCAACAAGTGGCTGGCTTGCCAGTGCCGATGCGGCGACTTCAGGCAGCGGCGACTATATCCAGCTCTGGAGCAACACAGCTTGGGTGACATATTATTACGACTCGACCAAGGGCAGCTGGCAGCGGTCGACCGACTCGGCTGCGAGCCCCAGCAGGAACGGCGTATCCGTCCCGGCTGGCCGTCCCATGATGATTCGTCGGGTGGTTAGTTCCGCTTCCAACACCCTGATCAATATTCCCCTCAACTATGCAATCGCACGATAGGATTTCCTTGCTAAGCCTAACACTAATTGCAGCCTGTTTACAAATGACAGCCTCCACGAAAACTCTGTCTCGCCTGACGCTCCTGTTTCTCAGCCTTGGTTTGGCTTCCGGGCTCTATGCCCAGACCTTCATTCTAGATAATTTTGGCGGAGGCGGTGATCAGGCAGCCGGCTCGGTGATTAGTGGCACCTCCTGGGCCACTGGTGGAAACTTGGCGATCAATGCCAACGACATCACAGTGCAAGGCACGGCCGGTGCCGACAGCGGCTGGGGCTACGCCGGGGCTCAACTGGCAGATCTGACTTCTTACACCTTTCTTGCGCTGACGGCGAAACTGTCGGTCGGCAACACGGCTACAGACATCTTCGTGACCTTTGATGATGGTGGTGCCTCTCCCCAGACCTTTCAATTCCTAGCCAGTAGTTTCAACACCAGCACTTTCACGACCGTCTACATTCCAGTTTCGTGGACGGTTGATCCGGCAACGATTGAGGCTTGGAACATCGGTGGCGGACTGACGCCCCCGGCTGGGCCTTCGCCCGCATTCCGCATGACTTTCGACAAGTTGGCGCTTACCACGGCCATCCCCGAGCCCTCGACTTATGCGGCGATGGCGGGCGCGCTGGCGCTCGGTCTCGCGGTCTGGCGCCGTCGAAACGCCACCCGGGCCTGAGGCTCGCGGCGACATCACGGACATTCGGGCGGCTTCGGCCGCCCTTTTTTGTGCCCGCAAGTTTGCGGAAGACCACTTTCAGGTCTCAGGTTTCAGCTTTCAGGTTTCATGCGGCACGCGTAGCGTCAGCGCCATGCCTGTTTACCAGACGACGCTGACGGTCCGCACGAAGGGGGCGTGGACCTATGAGATCACGGACGAGGTGGCGCGGGCTTTGACGGCGAGCGGGATGATCTCGGGCATCGCGACGGTGTTCTGCCAGCACACGAGCTGCAGCCTCGTGCTGATGGAGAACGCCGACCCCTCCGCCCGGCGCGACCTCGAGGCGTGGCTGGAACGGCTCGTGCCGGCCAACGACCCGCACTTCACGCACACGGCGGAGGGCGCCGACGACATGCCCAGCCACATCAAGATGGCGCTGACGCGCACCAGTGAGACGATACCGTTCGCCGACGGCCGCCTCCTGCTCGGCACGTGGCAGGGGATTTTCCTCTGGGAACACCGGAAGGCGGCGCACACGAGGAATGTCGTGCTGACGTTTATCGGCTAGCGCCGCTTTGGAAACCTGAGACCTGAAACCTGAAAATAATACACCTGATCGCAAAGGCGCGAAGTGGGAGCATCACGGACCTCTGATATCCTAAGGTTTCAAATTTCAGGTCTCGTGCCGGTTGCCGCACTTCACGGCGTCGGGTCCGGCAGGAACTCCGCCTCGGTCAGCTCGAGGGTGATGACGCGGCCGGGCCAGGCGGGCTCCTCGACGGCGGTGAGGTGACCATAAAGGGTGAGCACCACGGGCTCCTTGTCCTTTGCATCCTTCCTGGGCGGCAGGGGTGATTTCGTGCCGGGCCGGACCTGGGCCAGCACGCGATAGCGGGAGAGTTCGCTCCTTTGCTCGGCGAATTCCACGCGCCCGCTGGCGACGTCGTGCGATTTGACCGGACCGGAGTAACGGTAGACCTTGTTCAACCAGCCGTTGTAGAGCCACTCGCGGCGAAGGTTTTTGACGACATCGTTCTTCGGGCGATAGATGCCGGTGGTCGCGCGATTCACCGTCGAGTCGTCCGGCAGCCACACGGCGCGCAGGAGTTCGGCCGGGTCCAGCATCGGGAAGACGGAGCCCAGGGCGGGACTCACCCTTGCTTCCCCGCCATCGGCCACCGTGGCGGATATTTCCATCGGTGGAAATCCCTTGGCCTGGAGCGTCAGCTTCATGGGGCCGGCCGGGGCATGCTCGAGGACCAGCGGCGTCTGGCCGAGGCTGCGCTTGCCTTGGAGAACGGTTGCACCCGCCGGGAAGGATTCCACGGTCAGCTTGCCGTGGGGCAGGCGCACTGTCTCGGTGGCCTCGACATTCTCCGTGATGGTGGTCTTGAGGAACCGGACCGGCCAGAACGGGTATTCCAGCGAGAGCGAGTTTTCGCCCGGGGGCAGCTGCGGGATCAGCAAGGGCGTCTTGCCGAGCACGGCCTTGCCCAGCCGGACTGTGGCGCCGGAAGGAATGCTATCCAACCGCAGCGAGCCGGCCTTGAAATTGACCGTGGCCTCGGTCTGCTGCCCGGCCGGCACGTTCACCTCGCCGTGTGCGTCGGGCCAGCCCTCGGCCCGGAGCGTCACGGCGTATTTTCCCGGCGCCAGGTTGGGCATCGCCTGCCCGAGGGCGCCGTTGACCTGGACGGTTGACGGATCGTCGGCGGACGCGAGGCGCGCGGCCTCGACCGTCGCCTCGGGGCGGTTGGATTTCACGAGCAGCACGCCGGTCGTCCGCACCCGTTTCTCCTCCGCCCGGGCGTGGGACACGGCCGCAATCTTGTCGCCCGCGGAGGACACCGCGCACTTGGCCAGCAGCAGCACGATGAGCACAGCGGCGGTCACCACCCAGGGTCCGGCCTTGCGCTGGGGCGACTCCGGGGGGAACAGGCGGTCGTAGGCGGCCTTCGCCTTGTTCCAGGCCGCGGGGGCGGCCGCATCCGTTGCGCCGCCGCCGGTTGCCGCGGGTTCCGTCCTGGGCGCTCCGGGTTCCGCCGGTTTTGCGGGGGAAGGGGCGGGGGGATTCGCTACCGGGGCGGGTTGAGTGGCGGAAGGAGCGTCCTTGGCGGGAGCCGGCGGATTCACGGGCGCCCGTGGCGGAGGTTGCGCGGCCGAGACGTTCGCCGGAACCGGAGCGGTGGCCGGATTCAGGAACGGCCGCATGCGCAGCGGGGATGCCGCGGCATCGTTTCCGCCGGGCTTTGCCGGTTCGGCGCCAGCCGGAGACTGCTCTTTCTTGTCCATGAGTGAGGGCCGTGGACCTTTCTAATCCAGTCCACCCCCCGGGCAACGGGTTATTTTGAGAAATAGCCGTGAATTACCCGGGGGAGATTCCTGGGGGCTAAACGGACCTCCGCACCCCGGCCGCCACCCGATCGCGCCGACGACCGTTCAGGATCTGGCCGAGCCAGGTCGAACGGACGAAGAGATCGTAGGTCAGCAGCGCGAAGGCGATGCTCGCGCCGGACACGAAGGCCAGCTTGAGCGACCAGTGCAGCGGGACCTCCGCCACGGCCACCTGCAGCCACACCACCACGGGCAGGTGGACCAGATACATCCAGTAGGAGGAGTCGGCGATGTAGCGGACGACCGGTTGCGGTTGCGAACAGAAGCGCCGGAACACCCCGAGGGTCAGCGCCACGAGCGTCCACATCAGCATGGCATACCCGAGGGTGAAACCCACGCGCGCGGCGGTAAAATGCGGATGCCCCGGATCAGCCTTGATGGCGCTGAGTTTCAACGTGCCGATGAGGCCGGCGGCCAGCAGCAGGACGCGGGTGGCCGTGATGCGGCCGAACACGGCAATCGTTTCCGGCGGCTGGCGCCCGAACATCCAGCCGAGGGCGAAGAAGCCGCCATACACGGCCAGCACCGGCAGGTGCGGGCGCAACGATTGGTCCGGGGTGTCCATCCCCCAGTAGCGCATGCCCCACAAGGCCGCCGCCGTGGGCAGCACCAGCAGGGGCAACCCCCAGCCGGAGCGCGCCAGCCAGCCGGCCACCGCGTCGAGGCGCGGCCGCAGGCCGGCCGGGACGAACGGCCGCAGGAGGAGCATCAGGCCGGTCACCACCAGCAGGTAATAAAGAAACCAGAGATGCGAACCCGTGAAGAGGCCGGCGGGGAGCTGCCGCAAGGTGGCGAAGCCTCCGCGGAGGCCCGCCCAGAAATCGTAGTCACCGCGCAGGCTGGCCGCGCCCATGATCCAGCCGGACACCAGCAGCGGCCGCAGGAGGAACCAGCCGACCACGAACGGCCCGCCGATCCGGACCGCGCGCGAGCGCAGGAACGCGCTCGTTCCCTGGCGCCGCCGCAGCCCCTGGCTGAAGAATCCCGCCAGCAGGAAAAACAGCGCCATGCGGAACGAGTGGCTCACGAGGAAAAAGCCCGCGACCAGCGGGCTCGTCGAGATGTCCTGCACCGCCCAGCCCATGAAAAACGGCGAGAACGACAGGCTGGCGTGGAAGACGACACCCAGCAGCAGGGCGAATGCGCGCGCCGCGTCGAGGTAGTCGAGCCGCGGGCTCGCGCCGGTTTCCTGCGGGGTCACGGATGGAATGGGGGCGGGGAGCGGCACGGTCGGGGCGCGGTCAGTAAAACCCGATCTCGTCCACCTCGAAGGCGAACGCGCCCGGCGCCATCGCGAAGGCCACGAGGTTCACGCTGGTGACCACCTTGACGTTGAGCGGGGTTTGCGTTGACCACGCGCGCTTCAGGTCGGCGAACGGCAGGCGCACCTCCGCGAATTCCCCGCGCTTCGCCACGACGGGCGCGGAGTGGTAGTCGTAGTTGTCCACGTCGGCGCTCGCCACCTGCACCGTCAGCGTGCCCTGCGTGAGCCTCACGCGGAGGTGGACGCCCGTGTAGGCGCCGACGTCCTCCGGCTGGGCGACGGGGCTGAGCAGCAGCGGGATCGAGATGAAGGCCGGCGCACCGCGGCCCGGTTTCAGTTCGCCCTGCACGATCAGCACGCCGTCGGCGCAGCGCTGGGTGGCCTGCGACTGGCTGCCGGCGTCCTTGTCCGTGAAGAGCAGCCGGCCCGCGCCGCGCGCGGTCTGCGCGGGGTTGGAAAAGTCGTCAACCAACGCGGGCGCGGCGGCGCTTTGCGCCGGGCTGCCCGCGGCAAGCAGGATGAGGACGGAGGGGAAGAACACGGGCCAGCGGAGGAGGTGGTGCATGGGACGGACGTTTGATGGGTTGATACAGAGGTTCGCCCATGAGTGCCCGAACCGGGGCGCGCGGTGACAACGTTTCGGTGCCGGATCGAAAAATCGCGGTTTTTGAAAATATCCTGTCACCGATTGGAGCTTTTCGGGCACCCGTAGGCAGTCCTACTATGCGCCCGACCCTCGGAACCATGCCCGTCCTCGATACCATGACCAGCGACGCCGACCTCGTCGCGGCCACCTTGGCTGGCGACCGGTCGGCGTATGGCCGCATCGTGGAGCGCTACCAGCGGCTGCTCTGCTCGCTGGCGTTCTCGGCGACGGGCGGTCTCGCGCAGAGCGAGGACCTGGCCCAGGAAACCTTCATCGACGCCTGGCGCCAGCTGGCGGATCTGCGCGAACCGGACAAGCTGCGGTCCTGGCTGTGCGGCATCCTGCGTTTCAAGGTGAGCCGGTTGCGCCGTGCCGACGGCCGCGAACCGGTGAGCCGGGCGGACCCGCTGGACGAGGCGGCGGCGGTGCCGTCGGCCGACGAAGCCATCCCCGACCAGGCGGTCCACCAGGAGGAGCAGGCGCTGATGTGGAGCGCGCTCGAGCGCGTGCCGGAGATTTATCGTGAGCCGCTGGTGCTTTATTACCGCGAGCACCGCTCCGTGGAGCACGTCGCGGCGGCGCTGGACCTGACGGAGGACGCCGTGAAACAGCGTCTGGCGCGCGGCCGGAAGATCCTGCAGGAGCAGGTGCTGGCCTTCGTGGAAGGCGCCCTGGCCCGCACCACGCCGGGCAGGCTTTTCACGCTGGCGACGCTGGCGGCGTTGCCGACCCTGGTGGCGCCGGTGCCGGTGCAGGCGGCGGCGATGGGGGCGGCGGGTGCGGGACTCGCGGCCAAAGGCGGCGGCCTGGCCAAGGCCACGGCGCTCGCGACCCTGGTTGCGTCATGCAGCGGCGTGATCAGCGCCTTGCTGGCGTTGCGCGCCAACCTCGACCAGTCGCGCACGCCACGCGAGCGGCGCGCGGTGGTGAAGGTCACGGCCGTTTTCTTTTTTGGCGCCCTGGCCTTCATCGGCGCCTGGTGGCTGCTGCGCGCGGCGTCGTGGCGGTGGTGGGACCACCGCGCGCTGTTTGCCGGCGTCACGCAGGGGCTGGTCATCGGCTTTCTCGTCGCATTTTCGGTCGGCGTGATTCGCGTGATGGCGTATTTTCGCCGCCTGCGCACCGCCGAGCGGCGGGCTCATCCGGAGCTTTTCCGCGCCGCCCGCGACCAGGTGGGGTCGGCGGCGGGGGAGTATCGCAGCCGGCTGAAGTTGTTCGGCGTGCCACTGGTGCACTTCCGGTATTCCTCGCCGGACGAGGGGGAGCCGCCGCAGTTCGGCTGGATCGCGGGCGGGGACCGCGCCTATGGCCTGCTTTTCGCGTGGGGCGGCCTGGCGGTGGCGCCGGTCAGCGTGGGCGCGGTGTCGGTGGGTTTGTTTTCCGTGGGCAGCTGCAGCTTCGGCCTGTTCAGCCTGGGCACGGTGTCGCTCGGCTGGATCGCGATCGGGTGCACCTCGGTTGGCATGAAGGCCTTTGGCTGGCTGTCGGCGCTCGGCTGGGACACGGCGCAGAGCGGCGGCTTCGCCCTGGCCGGCCGGGCGGCGGAGGGGCCGGTGGCGTTCGCGGCGCATGCGAATGATGCGGCCGCCCGGGCGATCCTGGCGAATCCCGATGCCGGACACAACCCGCTGACCTTCATCACGGTGGTCACGGTGTTTTCGCTGCTGCCGGTCGTTTATTACGCGTGGGCGGTGCGGCGGCGGATGGGCTGAGGAAGGTGGAAGCGGGGAGTAAGAAGCAGGGAGCAGGGAGCTTCTAACGCAAGGGTCGCCCCTACACAGGAATCTGCAACCTGGGAGCCCGCGGCGGGGTTATTAAGGCAAAGGTCTCCCATGAAAGTTCTCATCTCACTTCTGCTTTGGGCCATTTTGCTCGTGCTCTGCTGGCCGCTGGCATTGCTGCTCGTGGTCCTCTGGCCGCTGCTCTGGCTGCTCTCGATCCCGTTCCGGATCGTCGGCGCGCTCATGAGCTCGATCATCGCCCTGGTCACTGCGATCCTGTTCCTGCCCGCGCGGCTGCTCGGTGGCGGGAAATAGCGGGGCCATAAACCCTTCAGGTCTCAGATTTCAAGTTTCAGGTCTCCCGGCGCGTCTGCGCCGTCATGTTCCACTGCACAATCCTTGCGCGGCCGCCGCGGGCGGGGTCGCGGTCGAGGATGCCGCAGGAGGCAGTGTTGATCGCGAAGTGCTTGGCCATGCCGAGCGGCAGGCCGATCCAGCGGACAGCCAGCACGCGGCCGAAGTGACCGTGCGAAAAAGCCGCCACGCGGCCGGTGAGCGAAGACCACTTTGCAATCAGACGATCAGCGCGCGCCGTGATCTGCTCCGGCGACTCGCCGCCGGGGCAGCCGTGCACGTAAATGTCCCAGTCCGGACGCGTCGCGCGGATCTCGTCGACGCGGATGCCGTCGTAGTCGCCGTAGTCCCATTCGGAGAGGTCAGGCTCGACGACGGCGGTGACATGTCCGGCCAGCTCGGCCGTGCGTCGCGCCCGTCGGCGCGGGCTCGTGAACACGTGGTCGAAGGCAATCCCGCTCAGGAGGGGAGCCAGAGTCCGCGCCTCCGCTTCGCCGTGTTCGGTCAGCGGGAGGTCGGTCTTGCCCGTGTGTTGCCCGGTCAGCGACCAGGCCGTCTCGCCGTGCCGCATGTAGTAAAGTTCCATGCGGCAGTGAACCGAGCAATGATGGCCACAAGAAGCACAAAAAACGCAAAACTTGGATTGAACTCCCGCGAAGGGATTTCTCCGAGGTGGAACCCGGCCTCTGGACGGGTTGTGCACACGCGCATTTCACAAACCCGCCCAGAGGTCGGGTTCCACCTTAAGACAGCGCCCTTCGTGTGAGCTATTTCTTGAACTCCGCTTTGGCTGCGGCGATCCCCCGTTCATACGCCGCGATGAGCTTGTCCCAGCGGCGGTTCAGCTCGGCGTCGACGGTCTGGCGCGCGGGGTCGGCCTCGAACCAGGCGATCGTGCGGCGGATGCCCTCGGCGAAGGGTGTCTTCGCGGCGAATCCGGGCACGAGGCGCCGGAGCTTGGAATTGTCGAACACGGCCGACACAGACTTGTCACCCAGCAGGGAGCCTTCCACGGCCGGCACACACGAGACGATGAAGTCGGAGGTCATGTGAATGATCTTCGGTGCGGCCACCCCGGCGGCCGCGGCGGTTTGCGCGACAATCTGGTTCCAGGTGAGCGCCTCGTCGGACGTGATGTGAAAGGCTTCGCCGATCGCCTGCGGGTGCCCGAAGAGACCGATCAAACCCTGGGCGAAGTCGCTGTTGTGCGTGATTGTCCACAGGGAGGAGCCGTCGCCGGGAATAATCAGCGGCGCGCCGCGGCGCAGGCGGTCGATGGCGGTCCAAGGCTGCTGCCAGGCATTCAGCACGAGCGGGATCTGGTCGTCGCCGTAGGTGAGAGACGGGCGGACGATGGTGTAGGGGAAGCCGGTGGCCTTGTGCGCGGCCTCGAGCTCCAGCTCGCAGGCGATCTTCTTGCGGGAATAATCCCAGTGCGGGTTTACGCGTGGCGTGGACTCCGTAATGAGATACGGCGGCTGCGCGGGCTTCTGGTAGATGCTGGCCGAGCTGATGAAGACATATTGCCGGGTGCTGGTGCGGAACAGGTCAAGGTCGCGGCGGATGTCGTCGGGACCGAAGGCGATCCATTGCACGACGACGTCCCACGTGTGACCGGCGAGCGCGGCGCGGGTGCCGGCGACGTCAGTCATATCGGCGGTGATGGTCCGGGCGCCGGCGACCGGGCGGTGCTGGCCGCGGTTGAGCAGCCAGAGCTCATGGCCGGCGGCGATGGTTTGCTCGGTGACGGCGCGGCTGATGACACCCGAGCCGCCGATGAAGAGGATCTTCATAAAGACAGAGGGCTGAAAGCTGAAACCTGAAAGCTGAAAGAGAAACAGCGAACTCGATCGGGCGGATTGCGGAATAGGATCATTGGTTTGATTTCAGGTTTCAGCTTTCAAGTTTCAGGTTTCGTCTTTTGGTCGCTGAGCGACCAGGCGCCGACGGGGATGCTGCGGAGTTTGTTCACGGTGGTGACGTCGGCGCGCTGGCAGCGCGACGGTTCCCGGCCGGCGAGGATGGCCTCGAGGTCGTCGGCGACGAACTGGCCGATGAGCGTCTGGATCTCCGGCACGCTGCCGAGACGGTGGGCCTGGACGAGGGTGTTGGGCACATTGCGGCCGGGTTCGTCGGGTGGAATGGGTTCCTCGGGCCAGACGTCGATGCCGGCGCGGATCTGGCCGCTGCGGGCGGCCGCGAGGAGCTCGGGGAAGTTCACGAGCGCGGCGCGGCTGCCGAGGATGACGACACTGCCCGGCTGCATGCTGGCGAACTGCCTCGCGCCGATCTTGCCGGCGTTCTCCTCGGTGATGGCGGCGAGGATGAAGACCACACGGCAAAGGGCGAAGCACCCGTCGAGCGAGGCGGGGATTGCGCCGGCCTCCCGCAGCCTGGACTCCGGCACCCACGGGTCGTGGATGTGGATTTCATTGGAGAACGGTTTCAGCAGCGGCAGGAGAGCGCGGCCGAGGTTGCCGAAGCCGACGATACCGAGCGGCTTGTTGTGCAGGAGGAAGGAGTCGTGGTTGTCGCCCTTGAATTCCTTGCCGATGCGCAGGGCCGCGTCGGCTTCGTGCATGCGGCGGGCGAGGGAGATCGCCATGGCCAGCGCCAGCTCGGCGACCGGGCGGGCATAGACGGGGGCGGTGGAGAGGACGGGGATGCCGCGGCGCGCGCACTCGGCGTAGTCGACGTTGGGCAGGAAGTTGCTCTCGACGTTGAAGACGGCGCGCAGGTGCGGCGCGCGGTCGAGGCGGGCTTTGTCCAGCGGCGACTGGCCGATCAGGGCAATCGTCTGCGGCAGATATTGGTCGATGTGCTCCCTTGCGGCGGGGGAACCGTCGTGCCAGAGGACGCGGCCGAGTTTTTCGAGGCGACGCTTGGTGGCCTCATCGAAGATGCGGTCGATCCGCCGCGGGTGGGGATCGAGGAGGATGACGGGATCGGAGGGCAGGGGCGGCATCGGCAGAGCTGACGTTTAACCACTAATGGCCACTAATCATCACTAATCTGAACCTTGCTATGGGTGACCGCAAAATGGGAAGGATGCGGGTAGGGCCCTCAACCGCCCGCCCGGGGTGGGGAAAGGCCGTTGGGGGCAACGGCCCCTACCGCTCTTTACCCGGCCGCCAGCATCAGCAGCTGGCGGAGGCGCTGGGGGTCGGTGGCGGAGGTTTTCGCCACGAAGCCGCGCTGGTGGGTGAAATGGACGTCGGGCTCGACCTTGATGCGGGTGAAGTCGAGGCGCGGATGGTCGCGATGCCGGGACAGCCCGTAGCCGGCGCTGCGGCGGTCGGGGGCGATGATAGCGACGACGCGGTCGTCCAAGCCCTGTTCTTGCACGTAACGATCAAGCCCGGCCGAGGGATCCTCCGGCAGGGGCTCCGTGCGCGGCAGAAAAACGACCGCGGGGACCGCGGGAGAAACCTGAGACCTGAAACCTGAAACCTGAGGATTTAATTCCCGGGCGACTGAAGGCTGATCGCTGACAGCTGAGAGCTCATGCAAGGTCCAGACTTGGGCGTGTTGACCGATGAAGGTGAGGCGGGCGCGGAGGTTGCGCACGTAGTCGAGGAGGTCGGTGCCGACGAAGTGCATGATCTGCCACAGCGGATCACCGGGTAACAGTTGCTTCGCGGCGGCGAAGCGGCGGAGCAGGGTGCCGTCGATGGGGGACTGCATCTTGCTGACGATGTCGCGTTCGACGCCGAGCCATTTGGCGGTGACGTTGGGGCCGCGGCAATCGAACCACTCGGCCGGCTCGAGCCATTCGCAGAAGGCGCGGGCGTCGGTGTAGAGGCCGAGGTGCTGGAGGACAAGGGACAGGGCGCAGGTCGGGGCGGCGTCGGACGGCAGCTGGTGATGGTCGAAATTGTTCAGCGCCGGCTCGTGGCGGTGGCCCACATCGACGACGGCGATGTCAGGATCGGCCAGGTCGGCGTCGGTCGGCTCGCGCCGGAGGATGAGGCAGGGCGCGGTGGCCAGCAGGACGCAGCAGGCGAGGAACTCATCTTTGTGGGCGCTGCCCGGGTGAGTGAGGATCGTGGAAAAAGGGGACATCCACGAAAGCTGAGGGCTGAAAGCTGAAAGCTGAAGGTAAATTCCCGGATTTTCCCCAGTGCCTTGAGGAATAAGAAACCTGACGGAGCGCTACGCGGAGATGGCGAAGCAAACTTGAAACCTGAAACCTGAGATTATTTAACGCAAAGACGCTGAGGCGCGAAGAAGAGAAGATTGCGGATGTCCAACCTACCCTCGCTCGAACCTTCAGGTTTCAGGTCTCAGGTTTCTCCGAGGCGTTAATCGCCTCGGACTGCCGCCTTGATCTTCGCGATGTCGATCTTGCTCATATCCATCATCGCATCGAAGGCGCGCTTGGCGGTCTGGCCGCCGGCGGCCATGGCGTCGGTCAAGACGCGCGGGGTGATCTGCCAGGAGATGCCCCACTTGTCCTTGCACCAACCGCAGTAGCTGGCCTTGCCGCCGTGCTTGATGATGGCGTTCCAGTAGCGGTCAGTCTGCTGCTGGGTGTCGGTGGCGACCTGGAAGGAGAAGGCCTCGGTCTGCTTGAATGCCTTGCCGCCGTTGAGGCCGATGCAGGGGATGCCGAGGACGGTGAACTCGACGGTCAGGACCTGGCCTTTCTTGCCCGACGGGAAGTCGCTCGGCGCCTTGTGGACGCCTGTCACCTTGGTGTCCGGAAAGACCTTTGCATAAAATTTCGCAGCCGCGAGGGCGTCCTTGTCATACCAAATGCAGACGAGGTTCTTGGGGGTCTTTTGTTTTTTCATTAACATAACAACGAATGAAGACCGTGATATTGGACAACCGGAACCCTTTTTCGACCAGCGGTTCAATTTTCACGTTTTACGCATTCGCCCGAAGCCGGCTCACCTGAGATATCCCGTTACTTAGTCGTTTTGATTGCTCTCTGTGTTGGCGCCCGGAGTTTCCGATTTTGGTTTCGTCTTGGGTTTGTAGTCACCAACTCCTGCCAAGACGTAGCCTACAAGAGCGCCGATCAAACTAGCAACAGCTTCACCTTTAATGTTTCCGCGGATCGCCAGAAGTAATATCGCCGGAACGATCATCACCACTGCAAGAACTTGGATAGAACGCGCACCTAAACCTCGTCCGGATTTTAATCTTTCGGCAAAGACCAGCACTATGGCGATGGCCATAATTACGAGAAGCCCGATCGAAATAGTTCCGTCAAGGTTTGTGGAGCATATCGTTTCGGAGTCCATAATTCCTTAGAGTGCTTCAGTTATATATTTGGGCTCTTAGAGCTGTCGCAATTCGGATTTTGTGGGACCATTGGTCAGGATGGATCTTGGCCATTTATCCAATCGGGGAGGCGCGCCAATTTATATCCGCCTTCGCTCTCCCAGACATAGATTATTGTTCCATCCGGAGAAGGAGCGACAAATGGATACAAGCTGAGATATTCCTGTCTTTGAAACTGATATACCTCTGTGTGCGAATCTGAAATGGGTAGTATAGCTGCTCGTCCATTGCGAAATCCGTCCATGAAACCGAGTTCCCATGGCATCCATCTCGATTGGGAAGCATTCAGCGAGTGAGCATATAACAAGCTCTTGCTGGATTTCATGCGATGGCGAATTTGTTGGGCTGTTGCTTTCGTCACATTTTTCCGATCCAGCGCCGGGTCGTCTATCCAGTCTACATAGACACTTAACCCGAGCGCCTCGAGCTTCACCTTTAGACCCAAGATCACCGAAGCATCATCAAAACTGTGAGACAGAAAAACATCATAGGTTTTCGATTCTACGAATGCTCTAGCTTCATTCGCCAGTAGCACCGTCGCTTCATTTATCGCGGACATCTTCGCCCGGATGACCCCGAGCGATCTCAGTTCGGCTTTGGAAAATAGCGCCATGAATATTTCTAACCGAAAACTGAATCTAGATGCGTTTCTTTTCCGCTAGTCTGCGGTAGTGCTCACCGAGTGCCGTCAGGCGACAGGTTTTGCTTTCCATAGCTGCGTTCCACATATGGGGAACAGAAACCGGGATTAGTAAATTAAGGCGATTGTAGCGCTGAAGAATCTCAAATTTGCGCACGTTCTCGGAAATGGGAGCCGGCATTCCTTGGTCGCGACCTTTCAGGGAGGGTTCATAGGTTGGATCCAATTGGAACTCGAACCCTGCTTTTGGAAAAAACTCTGTAATGCGGAGTAGCTCAGCTCTGGTAATCGGCGGTGTGCTGCGCCGAAGGGAAACAAACTGACGTATATTTGTTTTGAATATAGGTCTTTGCTCCCAGGCACCCAACGATTGGTCGATATGAGCGTAAACGCTTCCTGGGGTGATATCGCCCATGAGGTTTGCTGCGCCTCCATGCAGAGCATCAACCAAGAGCGAGGTGAAGACACCGTGCCCATTCTCTTCGGTGGCATATTGATCCTTTGTTGAAGCAGTGAGGATTGTTACCCCTTCAGATATCGCTGAAAGCCCTGCTCCTGCCAGCAGGGTTCCTGCAAACCCTGAATGACAACTGTCTAGTATAATGACTCTATTCTTAGCGGGGGAATTATTCGCAAATGTTAGAATTTCACTGAGTGAAACACCATCATCTCCTCGCTTCGCATCAGAGGCTACAATGTAACCGCCTGCGGATTCAATATGCCCGTGTCCTGCAAAATAAAAGAGAGCTATCTCGGCATCAGTTCGGTAAAGCTGTTCGATAGCATCCTTGAGGTCTGCCTTGTTAACGCGATCTGCCGGCCCTGTGCCGGTAAGAATACGGGATTCAAAATTAATGTCTCCGCCATCATGGCGTTCCAAAATCGCTTTAACGGAATGGGCGTCATTAACACAACCGAAGAGCTGCCCTGCAGACTCATAATAGTTAATTCCAACAATAAGGGCGATTCGCATGTTTTATCCCTCCTCTAGAGTCCATCGATGAAACGAGTTATTGTATCCCAGGCCCATGTCACAGTCCTCACTCCGCTGAGAGCTGTGCGATCATCTCGGTAAATCCAAATGCCAAGAATTGGTTTACCCTCTTCGTTGGCGCAGTCGATTTCCCAGCGCTGCCCACTGGAGTGTAGCGAATTTTCACTAACCAGAACAATTACTCCATCAGAACGGCGAATCCTAGTTCTGACTTTCTCTTTCCAATTCGAATCGTAGGCCTCCTTGACGGACATGTCCACGTAATCGAATGGGGCCGCGGTATTGAGAGACTGTCCCTTTAAGAGGTCTCTTTGGCGCTCGTCCTCGATAGCAAAAGCGACAAAGACCGTTTTCTTGTCAGCCATGTGAGTTCCTTTGTTGAATTGAAACGCGCATGGCCCTTGCTCGTTTGCGTGAAAGAAATATATCCGTGTCCATTAGACAAGGGAGGATTGTTTTTTTGGCTTAATGCTCATTTCTTGCGCCATCAGATGTGCGGCGTAGCGAAGACGAAAAAACAGGGTCAGGGTTTGGGGCTTGGGGGCGCTGAGGTTGGAGGCGCCGGCTTGTGAAGCCTGCAGTAGTCACTGCCGGATTCGGGGAGGTTGCGGCAGGAAGAGCCGTCCTTGGTTTTGCCGGCGCAGTGCTTCACGGCGGGATTGTGCTGGTAGCAGTAGCTGCCGTTGCTGACCTGGCGTTTGCAGCGGTTGCCTTGGCGGGTGGTGCCGAGGCATTGGGCGGCGTCGGCGAGCGGGAGGGCGACGAAAAGCGAAAGCGCGGCGAGCGCGGCGATGGGGAAGCGCCGCAACGGTATGCTGATTGGCCCGCAGATTTGCGTATAAAAAAAGCCACGACCCCCGTGTGCTCGGAGGTGTGGCCCGGGGAATTGATGGGGGATGCTGCCCGCTGTGGCGAGCGGAAAGCTGAAAGCTGAGACCTGAAACCTGAAGGGTGTTGGGTGTGGGTGGCGAAAGGAGGCGGGATATGGAGATCCCGCCCTACAGCGCGGCCCAGCTGGAGCTGGGCCCTCCGGGGTGCGAGGTGAGGTCACCTCGCACCCATCGGATTGGGCAAAGAAAAACGCCGGCCTTTTGGGCCGGCGTTTGAAAGTGGGCTTAAAGCTGAACGCTTATCGCTGACGGCTGAAGGCGGTTGGGGGCAACCGCCCCTACCTCAACGATACTCTTCGTTGGTGTTGGCGTTAATGATTTTGAAGTTCTCGACGTGGTAGTTGGGGTCCGCGCGGAACGCCAACTTGATGCCGAAGGTCTTCTCAATGCGGACGAGCAGTTCGGAGTCCTCGACGCGCAGGCGTTCGAGGATGCTCGGGTGCACGTGGACGCGGAGGGAGTATTCCTTGCCGTCCTTGCGGGCCTGGAGGCGGCGGGCGACGGACGACAGCTTGCGCTGCAGCTCGACTGACATCGTCGTGGCCGACTTCACCACCGCGCGGCCGCGGCAATAAGGGCAGCTGGTGTAAAGGTTGGCCGAGAGCGACTCCTGCTGGCGCTGGCGGGTCATCTGCATGATGCCGAGCGACGAGATGGGCAGGATGTGCGTCTTGGCCTTGTCCTCCGACATGAGCTCGACCATGCGGTCATACACCGCGTTGCGGTGGCGGCGCTCCTTCATGTCGATGTAGTCCATGATCACGAGGCCGCCGATGTTGCGCAGCCGGATCTGGCGCGCGATCTCCGTGGCCGCCTCCATGTTGACCTGGAAGATGGTGTTCTTCTCGTCGCCGGACCGGCTCTTGTGGGAGCCGGTGTTGACGTCGATGGAGATGAGGGCCTCGGTCTCGTCGATCACGATCTCGCCGCCGGAGGGCAGCGGGACGCGGCGCTGGAAAGTCTGCTCGATCTGGCGCTCGATGTTGTAGCGCTCGAAGACCGGGATGGAGTCCTTGTAATAGACGATCTTGCCCTTGGAGCGGCTGGAGATCTGGCCGACGTATTCCTGCGTGCGCTTGAAGTCGTCCTCGTTGTCGACGAGCACGCGGTCGATGTCCTCGGTGAGGAAGTCGCGGACGGTGCGCTCGACGATGTCGGGCTCCTGGTAGAGGCAGGCGGGGGCGCGGTCGGTCTCCATCTTGCGCTGGATCTCCTGCCACTTGGTGAGGAGGAGGTGCAGGTCGCGGACGAAGTAACGGGGCTTCTTGCCCTCGCCGGCGGTGCGGACGATGACGCCCATACCCTCGGGGATGGTGAGCTCGTTGATCAGGGTCTTGAGGCGCTTGCGCTCGGCCGGGTCCTCGATCTTGCGGGAGATGCCGCAGCCGTCGGAGAACGGCGTGAGGATGAGGTAGCGGCCGGGCAGGGAGAGGTTCGTCGTGGTGCGCGGGCCCTTGGTGCCGATGGGGCCCTTGGTGACCTGGATGACGATCTCGGAGCCCGGCGGGTAGAGGCCGGGGATGTCCTTGACGGTGGGCTCGGCCTTGCGCGGGCCGGCGTCCTTCTTCTTGTTGACGCGGACGACCTCGACGGAGGAGTCGGCGGCGGCCGGGAGCATGTCCCAGTAGTGGAGGAAGGCGTTCTTGTTGTAGCCGATGTCGACGAAGGCGGCCTTGAGGCCGGGGTCGAGGTTCTTGACGCGGCCCTTGTAGATGCCGCCGACCATGCGGGAGTCGGAGTCACGCTCGATCTCGAAGCGGTCGAGGGTGCCGTCGACGAGGAGCGCGACGCGCTTCTCGAGGGGCTCGGAGTTGATGACGAGTTCGCGGAAGGTGCCCTTTTCCTTCCGGAAAATGCTCAGGATTTTCTGGAGGATGGGCCGGTCGGCGGCGCGTTCCTTGGATTCCTTGCGGAGTTGCTCGGCGGTAAGGGGCTCCGTGTGCTTCTGCGGCGGGGGCTGCTGGAGTTCCTCTTCATGGCGTGAGGCGGCGTCCTGGGGGGCGCCGGAGTTGGTGGGCTGGTCGTTCATGTTGGGGTGTATCCCGGGTGGTTGTGGACACGGGGCACCCGTGAGCAGCGGGCTGTGCGCAGGAAATTCCGGCAGAGCGGTCCATATCGTGTGGCAGGAGACCCATGTTAGAAGTCCCTCCGAAACCGATAGACGCTTTGGACCAGTCCTTGCAGCAAGCAGCAGCTGAGCACGAAGGTGCCGCCGTAGCTAATGAAGGGAAGCGGTATGCCTTTAACCGGCATCAGGCCGATGGTCATGGCGATGTTGACGAACACGTGCACGGTGAAGAGCACCGTGACGCCGAGCGCGAGTAAGGCGCCGAAGCGGTCGCGGGCGAGCCCGGCGATCCGCAGTCCGTTCCACAACACCACGCCAAACAGTCCGATGACGGTGATGCTTCCCAAAAATCCCTTCTCCTCGGCGATGACCGAGAAAATAAAGTCGTTGTGCGCGACGGCGCGCGGCAGGTAGCCCAGCTTGGCCTGGGTGCCCTCGGTCCAGCCCTTGCCGGTGAGGCCGCCGGAGCCGACGGAGATGAGCGACTGGCGGCTGTTCCAGCCGATGCCCATGGGGTCGACCTTGTCCGGCAGGGCGAAATAGAGGACCCGGTTGCGCTGGTAGTCCTTGAGGGGGAGCCAGGAGTGTTTCTCGTAGGCGCCGCGGTCCCGGCTGTAGCTCAGCTTGTTCTCCTCCATGAACTTGGAGTAGTTCCAGACGTCGAGGGCGACGATGCCGATGAGCAGGGCGAACACGCCCAAGGCCCCGGCAAAGAACCGCATCGAGAGGTTGGAAACGTAAAGCATGGCGAAGACCATCGGCGCAATCACGAGGGCGCTGCCAAGGTCGGGTTCGGCCATTATCAACAGCATGGGTATGCCCACCGCAAGGGCCAATTTTACGAGCACCTGGAGCGAGTCTTTCACCGTGCCGAGGCGGGATCCGGTGAGGATGGAGGCGGTGGCGAAAAGGACGGCAATTTTCGCGAATTCCGAGGGTTGGAAGGCGCCGAGGCCGGGGATGTCCAGCCAGCGCTGGGCGCCCATGCCGTGGGTGGTGCCGACGCCGGGGATCAGGACGAGCAGCAGGAGGGCGAGGGCGAACAGGTAGACAAAGTGGGCGTATTTGAGCCACAGCCGGTAATCCAGCAGGGAGGTCGTGAGGTAGATGACCGCGCCCATGGCCAGCCAGACGAGCTGGTTGACCCACTGCTGCTGGTCGGTGGCGAGCTGGGCGCTGTAGATGAAGAACACGCCGAAAAGGCTCAGCACCACCAGGGCCGCGGGCGTGATGCCGTCGAACCGCTCGCGGGTGGTGAGCTTGAAAAAACTGGCGAGATCGAGGCTGCGGAGAAACTTCACGGCAAGGGAAGACCCGCCACTAAACACCCGGGTCGGTCGCTGGCAACGGCGCAGTGCGGGTTTGGTGCCTTGGGGTGGAACCTGACCTCCGGGCAGGTTTAGCTCATGCTCAAAATGGTCCCTTGGTAGTCGATATGGCGTTTGGATTGGCAATGGCGCTTCGCTCATCCTGAAAGCCCGCCCGGAGGTCGGGCTCCACCTTTTGGCCGGCTGTCTTTGTAAAACAGGCCCTTTGTATGGTTGCCAAGCCGGGTGACCCACGTAGGTTCGCCACCCCTGAGATGCTGACCTTCATCGCAGCCACCAAGCCTGTCCTTACGTCCAGTGCGGCCGAGCCGTATTTGTGGGCCTTGCTGGCGGCTGGACTGGTCGGCGTCATGGGCGGTTTCTTCGGCGTCTGGTTCATCATGCGGCAGAGCCGCCGGCTGGCCGAGCAGAGCGCCGCCTCCCATATGGAGCTGGCCAAGCGCGAGGCCGCCGTCGCCGCCCAGGAGCTCCTCAGCAAGGCCGAGGAGGACATCCGGGGCCGCGAGGCCGAGATGAACCGCGACTTCGACCGCCGGAAGATCGAGATCGAGCTGATGCTGCGCGAGATCCGCTCCCACGAGGAGTCCCTCGCGTTGCTCGACTACCAGCTGGAACAGCGCCAGGAGCGCCTCGCCCGCGAGGCCAGCGCCATCAAGCAGGCGCGCGACGCCATGCGCGACCTTTCGAAAAGCCTCCGCAAACGCCTCGAGGGCGTCGCCTCGCTCGACGGCGAGGAGATCCGCAAGCAGCTGCGCGAGGAAGTCATCTTCGAGTGCCAGGAGGAGCTGCGCGCCCTGCGCAAGGACTTGATGGAGCGTTCCGAGCAGGACCTCGTGCAAGAGGGCAAGCGCATCCTCGTCGCCACGATGCAGCGCCTCGCCAGCAAGCCGAACAACGACCTGACGGCCACCATCGTCCAGCTGCCGAGCGAGGAGATGAAGGGCCGCATCATCGGCCGCGAGGGCCGCAACATCAAATCCTTCGAGGCCGCCACCGCCACCACGCTGCTGATCGACGAGTCGCCGCAGATGGTGTTGATCTCGTCCTTCGACCCCGTGCGCCGCGAGGTCGCCAAGCTCGCGCTGGAGGGGCTGGTGAAGGACGGCCGCATCCACCCGGCGAGCATCGAGGAGTTCGTCAACCGCGCGCGGCAGGAGATGGACCTGCACGTCGCCCAGATCGGCGAGGAGGCGGTGGACCGCCTGAAGATCTCCGGCCTGCACCCCGAGATCATCAAGCTGCTCGGCCGGCTCCGTTTCCGCTTTTCCTACACGCAGAACGTCCTCGACCACTCCATCGAGGTCGCGCAGCTCTGCTCGATGCTCGCCGCGGAGCTCGGGCTCGAGCCGAACGTCGCCAAGCGCGCCGGCCTGCTGCACGACATCGGCAAGTCCATCGAGGGCGAATACGAGGGCAGCCACGCGCTGATCGGCGCCGACTTCGTCCGCCGCTACGGCGAGACCGCCATCGTCGTCAACGCCGTCGCCGCGCACCACGCCGAGGTGAAGCCCGAGACGATCTACGCCGGCCTGGTCATCCTCGCCGACGCCATCTCCGCCTCGCGCCCTGGCGCCCGCGCCGAGTCGATGACCTCCTACATCGAGCGCCTCGGCCGGCTCGAGAAGCTGGCGATGACGATGCCTGGCGTGCAACAGGCCTTCGCCATCCAGGCCGGCCGCGAGGTGCGCGTCGTGGTGCAGCCGAGCGTCGTGACCGACGAGCAGGCCCACCAGCTGGCCAAGACGCTCCGCAAAAAGATCGAGGAGGAACTCGACTACCCGAGCACCATCAAGATCACCGTGATCCGCGAACAGCGTTACACCGAAACCGCGACCTGACGGAGCACAGAAGGCAGAGCACGGAGAACAGATTTTCCGTCGCCAACCTGACCGAAAACTGTCCTCTGTATTCCGACCTCCGTCCTCTGAATTTATGGCCGACCCAAAAATCCTCGAGACTTTCCCGAATCCCGCGCCGCACCGCGACTTTCTCATCGAGCACACGCACCACGAGTTCACCTCGGTGTGCCCGATGACCGGCCACCCGGATTTCGCCGACATCACCGTCCGCTACGTGGCGGACAAGAAGTGCGTCGAGCTGAAGTCGCTGAAGCTGTATTTCCACGCCTACCGCAACGAAGGCATCTTCTTCGAGGCCGCGACCAACAAGATCTGCGACGACCTCGGCGCCGCGCTCAAGCCGCGCAGCCTGACAATCATCTCGAAGTGGAAGGCCCGCGGCGGCTTCTCGTCGATCGTCACGGCCGAGTGGAAGAAGAAAAGATAGGCACCACTAATCCACACTAACGGGGCACTAATGAAAACAGCGGCCCTGATTAGTGAGTGATTAGTGGGCATTAGTGGTGACCCATGCCTTGGACTGACACCCCGATCCACTTCATCGATTTCGAGGGCAGCGCCGCGTCCGGCATCCTCGAGTTCGGCGTGGTGACGCTGCAGGGCGGCGCGATTACCGCGACGCACACGCGGCTGTGCCGGGCGACCGGGCCGGTCGCCGCGGACGACACGAAGGTGCACGGCCTGAGCGCCGACGGGCTCGCCAGTCAGGATTATTTCGCGACCGAGTGGGAACGCTTCGCCGGCCTGCGGGCCAGCGGCCCGCTGGCGGCGCATTTCGCACCCGTGGAAAATTCGCTGCTGCGCAAGGTGTGGCCTTATCCGCGCGAGTCGCCGGATTTCGCCCGTCCGGGCAAGACGGCGACGGAGTGGGGGCCGTGGGTCGACACGGGCCGGCTTTACCCGCAGCTTTTTCCGCAACTCGGATCGGTGCGGCTGGAGGACTTGGTTGCCCGGCAGGGTTTGCAACCCGAGCTGGAGATTGTCTCGCGCAGGCACTGTCCGCCGGAGCGGCGGCGCTACCATGCCGCGCTCTATGATGCGCTGGCCGGCACGCTGCTGTTGCAGGCGTTGCTCAAGCGGCCGGAGTGCCGGGACGCGACGATCCCGTGGCTGCTGCAGATGAGCACGCTGGACGCCGACAAGCGCGGCGCGCTGCAGCAGGGCGATTTGTTCTGAGTTGTCCGGGTGGGCGGCCCGCTTGCGGGCGCAGATAGAGGCGCGAGCAAGCTCGCTGGCCCACGGAGTCACTTCACAACCCGTGCTGGTCCACGAGGTAGACGAGCGCGGCCATCGCGGCGGCGCCGAGCTCGAGTTCGCGCTTGTTCACCTTGTCGAACGAGTCCTCAACGGTGTGGTGGAGGTCGAAGTAGCGCTGCGAGTCGGGTTGCAGGCCGGCGACGGTCGCGCCGTGGGCGAGCAGCGGGCCGACGTCGGCGCCGCCCGTGCCCTTCTGGAAATAATGGATGCCGTAGGGTTCGAAGAGCGGCAGCCAGCGCGTGGCCTTGAGGTGGGCGTCGGCGGCGGGGTTGCCGAGGTTGAAGCCGCGCGGCTGGAAACCGCCGGTGTCGGTCTCAATCGCGAGCACATGGATCTCGTTCTTCGCCTTGGCGGCGGTGGAGTAGGCGGCGCCCCCGCGCAGGCCGTTCTCTTCGTTGGTGAACAGCACGACACGGATGGTGTGGCGCGGCTGGTAGCCGACGGCCTTCAGCAGGCGCAGCACCTCGATGGACTGGACGATGCCGGTGCCGTCGTCGTGGGCGCCGGGGGCGATGTCCCAGGAATCGAGGTGGCCGCCGATGACGATGATCTTTTCCGGCGAGGCCGAGCCCTTGAGCTCGCCAATGACGTTGTGCGACGGGGCGTCCTCCAGCCAGCGGGAGTTGATCTTCATTTCCACCGTGAGGGCCGGGTCGAGCCTGAGCGCGGCGCTGAGGTTGTCGGCGGCGATGGTGCTGAGCGCGGCCGCGGGGATGCGCGGGCCGTCCGGCGGATAGCTGGTGTTGCCGGTGTGCGGAATGTCATCGCGGGCGTGGGTGAGGGAACGGACGAGCACGCCGACGGCGCCGTATTTGACGGCCTCGGCCGGGCCCTTGCTGCGCTGGTCGGCGGCTTCCCCGTAGGCCCGGCCCGGGACGACATGCACGGGGTTCATCGGCCGGTTGAAGAACACGATTTTGCCCTTCACGTCGGTCGTCTTGAGGGCGTCGAGGCTCTGCAGTTCGACGACCGGGGCGGTCAGGCCGCCGGCCGGCGTGGGCACCGAGCCGCCGAGGGCGACGGCCTTGAGCGGCACGAGGCTGACGAACTGTTTGGTGAAATAGCGCACGCTCTCCGGGGCGCCGCGCTCCCAATGCGGCACCATCACGGGTTGCAGCTCGGTGCGGTCGGCGCCGGTGGCCTTCAGGACGGCCTCGCCCCAGAGCACGGCGCCCTCGAGGTTTTTCGAGCCGCTGAGGCGGCCGGGATATTTCGTGGTCAGGTCGCGCAGCTGCCCGTAGGCCGGGCTGGTCGTGAGCGCGGCGGTGTAGAGCGCGCGGAGCATCTGCTCGTCGGCGGATGGATCCTCGGCGGCGACCGCCGGGTGGAAGAGGGTCGCGGCACACAGCGCGACGGGGGCGAGGCGGGACAACAGGCGCATCCGGGCAAGATTGTCCGCGGGCGCTTTCTGGCAAGCGGGGAGTGCGCGGGCTACGGCCCGGCCGCGGGTATCCGGTCCCGGCGCACGTAGAGACGCGCGTTCTCGAGATCACCGACCTGAACGTAGTGCTCGGCCACGAAGGCGCCCAAGGCGGGCAGGGACTCATGGCCGTCCACGGCGCGGTTCTTGAAGCCAAACTGGCCTTCGCCCACGGCATCGATGAAGAAGGCGGGGCGGTCGCGTTGCAGCGCGGCGAGGTAGCGCGCGCGGTAGAATTCCCGCAGCGGATTGGCCGAGATGAGCCGTTCGGTGTGCGCCTCGGGGGCGGCCTGCGGCAGCTGGGTCTGCACATGGTAGCCGCAGGCCCAACCCCAGACGGCAAGGGTGTCGCCCGGCTGGATGCGCGGGACAATCAGCTGCGCCAGCGGACCGACGGCGTGATCCCGCGATTCGCGCAGCGTGCCGAGATAGCCGGTCGACTTGGCGGAAAAAAAGAAATCGAACTGCGGCCAGACGCCCAGGGCCAGCCAGGGGATGAGCCACCCCAGGCGGGCCCACCAGGGCCAGGCGGGGCGGGTCACCAAGCCGCCATAGAGCACGGCGAGAAAAAAGACGGAGGGCAGGATCAGGAACTGCAGGTAATGGGGGAATTGGCGGCCGGGTGCCCCCGTCACATAGTATCCGCAGACGAGCAACAGGCCGGCGAGCACGAGCAAACGGCGCGCCGCGCCCCGGACCAGGCCCCAGCAGGGCAGGGCCAGCCCGGCCAGAACCCAGGTGGGCCAGAGAAACGCCGTAAAGCCCCAGGCCGTGATGGCGAGGCTCCACAACTCGGCCCCCAGCTGGTTCCAGCCAAAGGTCCGGTTGCCGGCGTAGATGAGGCTCATCTGCAGATAGGACACGGCAAAATCATGCAGCGAGCCGCTGGCGGCGATGGCGGCCAGGCTCCCGCCGATGGCCAGCAAAGTGCCGCCGACCAGCCAGCCGGCTTCGCGTCCGCGTTGTGCCCAGGACCGTTCCGGCTGCCGCAGGATGGCCACGAGCGCGAAGAGCCCGAGCACCGCTCCCAGCGGGGCGGCCTGCAGCTTGGCGAAGGGCAGCAGGCCGAGCAGCAGTCCCGCCCCGAAGAGGCGGGCGCGGCTGATCACCGATCCGGCGGCGTCGAAGGCGGTGACGCTGAGGAAAAGGGCCGCGGCGAAGCAAAAGAGCGGCCCCTGCTCGCTCGAATATTGCACGAATTCCTCGAAGCGGTTGAAGGCGAGCACGCAGAGCAACGGCAGAGCCAGGACCCGGGCCAGCCAGTCGGAAAACAGATGGCGGAGCAGACCCCAGAAGCAAAGCAGCACGCCCCAATTCATCAGCAGGGCGACGCCGCGTCCGGTGGTGTAGTCGATCGGCAGGCCGACGAGGGCCGGCAGGGTCAGGGGCAGGGCCGCCAGGGGCCCGGTGTTGCCCAGGTCGATCGACCACAGCGCATGATGGCGGGCCATCGTGATCGCGGCGGCGAGCATCTGGCTTTCATCGGGATTGTATTCCTGCGTGCCGCCGATGCAGGTCCAGCGGTGGGCAATGATGAGCAGGAGGGCCAGCGCGGCAAAAAGCACGGGGTGGTTCCAGCGGCCCCACCAGCGATCCCGCCGCCAGGGCAACAGGGCCGCGGCGAGGCACAGGGCGAAAGCGCCCCACTGGAAGGCCCAGTATTGCGCAAAGCCACGGTCGAGCCAGAGGAAGAATTCGAACAACACGGCAACGGGCCGGAACGGCCGCTCAGAACCAGTCTTTTTTCTTCAGGTAGATGGCCATCAGCACCGTCGTGACCAGGGTGAGGCCCAGGGCGTAGGTGTAGCCGTGCGGCGACTGCAGCTCGCGCATGTGCTCGAAGTTCATGCCATACCACGTGCCGATGACCATCACGGGGATCGTGATGGCGGTGATGGCGGTGAGGAACTTGATGCCCTTGCTGGCCTCGAAGGCGGCCTTGTTGAGGTAGATGTCGAAGGCCATCATCAGGCGCTCGTGGTAGCCGGTCACGGTCTCCTCGAGGCGGGCGAGGTTGTCGCGCAGGTCGCGGAAATAGGGCAGCAGCTTCGCGCGGATGAACTTGCTGTCGCCGCGGGCCAGGCGCTCGATGACGTCGCGCTGCGGGCGCACGATCTGGCGGAGCTTCGAGAAATCGCCGCGGACGTAGAGCAGCTCGCTGACGAACTTCTCGTCGGAGGACTTGCTGAGCACGATCTCCTCGATCTCCTCCAGCTCGGTGTGGAGCTCGGCCAGCATGGGGGTGTAGTTGTCCACCATCAGGTCGAGCAGGGAGTGGGCGATGCGGTCGGGGCCGCGCGGGCCGGGGCCGGCGTTCTTGGCCAGGCGCTCGATCAGGGCGTTGACGGAGCGGAGCGGCTGCCGGTGGAAGGTGACGATGAACTCGTGGCCGAGGAAGAGGTCGAGCTCGGTGGTGGCGAACTTGTCCTGCCGCGAATAATCCACGGCGTGCGTGACCATGAACAGGTAGTCCTCGTAATCCTCGATCTTGGGCAGAGGGCTGGGGGTGACGCAGTCCTCGATCGCCAGCGGGTGGAACTGGAAGAGGCCCTCGAGGACGTTCCGGATCTCGTCGTCGGTCGGGGTGTCGAGGTCGACCCAGATGATCAGGCCCTTGTCGCCGTGGACGAGGCGCAGCGCCTCCAGCTCGAGGTCACGGCCGACCAGCTTGCCCTCGCTGAAGATGAAGGAATGGATCATGCGTTCGGGGCATGATGCTGCCCGGGGTCATTCCCGTGGCAAGCCCGCGGTGGGCGGCTTATTTGGCCGGGCCGAGGACCTTGTCCTCGAGCTCCTTCACCGTCGCGATGAACTCCTCGGGGGTCTTCGCGGCGAACATCGCCTCGCGCTGCGGGGCCTCCTTGATCAGGCGGCAGAGCGAGCCGACGAGCATCAGGTAGTCGCCGGGGTTCGACTTGGGGGTGCCGAGCACGAACATGAGGCGGACGTTCTGGTTGCTGTTCTCAAAGTGGACGCCGGTCTCGCTGCGGCCGACGGCGATGACGATCTTCTTCACGTGCTCGGTGCGCGCGTGGGGCAGGGCGATCTCGTTGCCGAGGCAGGTGGTGTCGAGCCGCTCGCGGGCCAGCAGCTCGTTGTAGAAGCCCTGGAAGTTGGCGACGTTCGGGTCGCTCTCGAGCAGCTTGGCCACCTCGTTGATGGCGGCGGTGCGCTTGGCGCTGCCGAGCGAGAGGTTGATGCGTTCCGGTGAAAGGAGACTGGAGAGACGGGCGGCCATGCAGGTGACGGATGACAGAAGGAGAATCACGCCCCGGGCGGTTGCAAGGCCGGAGTGGGCCGGCCGGGGCCGGGGCAGAATCGCGTTGCGAGCCGAGGCGTTTGCATCAGGCTGCCGGCATGCGAAAACTGCTGCTGTTGGGACTGCTCGTGCTGGCCGGGGTGGGGCGGGCGGAGGACTTCACCGCGATCATGACACCCGAGGAACGGGCCGCCACGGGCATCGACCGCCTGACGCCCGGGGAACTGGCCCGGCTCAAGGCCGTGGTCGAGCGTTACAAGGGCGGCGAGGTGGCGGTCGTCCGTCAGGCGGCCGAACAGCAGGTGGCCACCGTCAAGCAGGAGGCCGAGCAGAAGGTCGCCACGGTGAAGCAGGAAGCCGAGCAAAAGATCGCGGTGGCGGAGGCCAGGGTGCAGCAGGCGGAGACCCAGCGCCCGGCGGAGGAAAAACCAGGCGACAAGAAGCCCGGCTGGTTCAGTGCGCTCGTTACCCTGCAAAAGGCCGGGGAAAAGGCCGACAAGAGCGAAGTGCTCGAAGGGCGGCTGGCCGGGAAGCTCAAGTCTTTCAGCGGCCTGCGGAGCTTCGAGCTGCAGGACGGGCAGGTGTGGAAGATGATCGAGGGCGGCAGCTATCACGGGCCGGAGCTGGACATGCCGGTCGTGCGGATCACGCCCGGCTTCATGGGCACCTTTTGGCTGCAAATCCGCGAGGCGCCCCTGCGGGTGAAGGTCCAGCCGGTGAAGCTGCGGTAAGCCCGCTCAAAACAAAGGCGCGCCGGTCAGGCGCGCCTTGGAAGCGAGGAAGGCGGGATCAGCGATCCCGCCCTACAATCAGGCCGAGGCTGGCGGCTCGACGGGCGGGGTGCTGTTGGCGGCCTCTTCCTCGTCGGACTCGACGACCTTGGCGATGGCGAGCAGCTTGTCGCCCTCCTCCAGGTTGACGAGGCGGACGCCCTTGGCGCCGCGGCCCGTCTCGCGGATCTCGGCGACCCGGGTGCGGATGCTCTGGCCCTTGGCCGTGAGGAGCATGACCTCGTCGGTGTCGCGGACGCTCAGGGCGCCGGCGACGTTGACGGAGCCGTCCTCGGGGAGCTCGATGGCGATGACGCCGGTGCCGCCACGGGAGATGAGGCGGTAGTCCTCGAAGGGCGTGCGCTTGCCGATGCCGTCCTCGCGGGCGATGAGCAGGCGGGCCTGGGCGTCGCAGACCTCGATGGCCTTGACGTAGTCGCCGTCATACTTGAAGCGCATGCCGGTGACGCCGACGGTGTCGCGGCCCTGGTCGCGGAGGTCGGCCTCGACGAAGCGGACGGCCTGGCCCTTGGCGGAGACGAGGACGACCTCGTTCTCGCCGTTGGTGAGGACGCAGCCGATGAGGGTGTCGCCCTCCTCGAGCTTGATGCCGCGCAGGCCGCTCTCGCGGGTGGCGTTGGCGTAATCGGCGAGGTTGGTCTTCTTCGTGATGCCGGCCTTGGTGGCCATGACGATGTGCGAGGACTCGGAGAAGTCCTTCACGCAGACCATGGCGGCGATCTTCTCGCCGGCGTTGAGGCGGAGGAAGGAGGAGACGGACTTGCCCTTGGCGGTGCGGGTGCCCTCGGGGATGTCGTAGATCTTCTTGGCGAGGCACTGGCCGGTGCTGGTGAAGAAGAGGACATAGTCGTGCGTCGAGGCCGTGAAGAGCGTCTCGACAAAATCCTCCTCGTAGGTCTCGGCGCCGATGACGCCCTTGCCGCCGCGCTTCTGGGCGCGGTAGGCGGCGACGGGGGTGCGCTTGATGAAGCCGAGGTGGGAGACGGTGATGACGCAGCCCTCGTTGGGGATGACGTCCTCCATGCGCAGCTCGCCCTCGGCGTCGATGATCTCGGTGCGGCGGGGGGAGGCGTATTTGTCGCGGAGGACCAGCAGCTCGGACTTGATCAGCGCGAGGAGCTTGGCCTCGGAGTCGAGGATGCCCTGGAGCTCCTCGATGAGCTTCATGAGCTCGAGGTATTCCGCCTCGATCTTGCCGCGCTCGAGGCCGGTGAGCTGGTAGAGGCGGAGCTCGAGGATGGCGTTAGTCTGGATCTCGGAGAGCGGATACTTCGCCATCAGGCGCACCTTGGCCTCGTCGCGGTTGTTCGAGGCGCGGATGATCTTCACGAAGTCATCCAGGTTATCGAGGGCGATGATGTAGCCCTCGAGGATGTGGGCGCGGGCCTTGGCCTGGGCGAGGCGGAACTGGGTGCGGCGCGTGACCACGTCGCGGCGGTGGTCGATGTAGCACTCGAGGAGTTCCTTGATGTTCATCTGCTTCGGCCGCTTCTTGTCGAGGGCCAGCAGGATGACGCCGAAGGAGGACTCGAGGGCGGTCTTCTGGTAGAGCTGGTTGATGACGATCTGGGCCTGCTCGCCGCGCTTGAGCTCGATGACGATGCGCGTGTTCTCGTCGGACTCGTCGCGCAGGTCACGGATGCCGTCGATCTCCTTCTCGCGGACGAGCTCGGCGATGCGGAGCACGAGGGTCGCGCGGTTCACGTTGTAGGGGATCTCGGTGATGATGATCTGCTCGCCGCCGCCCTTGAGCTCCTCGGTGTGGGCCTTGCCGCGCATGCGGACGATGCCGCGGCCGGTGGTGAGGTAGGACTTGATGCCGGCGCGGCCGTTGATGTAGCCGCCCGTCGGGAAGTCGGGGCCGGGGATGTAGCTGACCAGCTCCTCGACCGTGATGCCGGGGCGGTCGATGATGGCGCAGGCGGCGTCGATGATCTCGGAGAGGTTGTGCGGCGGGATGTTCGTCGTCATGCCGACGGCGATGCCGGTCGAGCCGTTCATCAGCAGGTTCGGCAGGGCGGACGGGAGGACGGTCGGCTCGGTGGTCGACTCCTTGTAATTGGGCGCGAAGTCGACGGTGTCTTCTTCGATGTCCTTGAGGAGTTCCTCGGCGATGTCCTTGAGGCGCGCCTCGGTGTAGCGGTAGGCCGCCGGCGGATCGCCGTCGACGGAGCCGAAGTTGCCCTGCGGGTCGATGAGCTGGTAGCGCATGACCCAGTTCTGGGCGAGGCGGACGAGCGTGTCGTAGACCGACGAGTCGCCGTGCGGGTGGTAGTTCTTGAGCACTTCACCGACGACGCCGGCGCACTTGTCGAAGGCGCGGTTGTGGACCAGGCCCTCGCGGAGCATGGCGTAGAGGATGCGGCGCTGGACGGGCTTCAGGCCGTCGCGGGCGTCGGGCAGGGCGCGCGAGATGATGACCGACATCGAATAATCGATGTAGGCCGTCTGCATGATGTCGGTGATGTTGGCCGAGGAGAGTTTTTCGTTCGCGGTATACACGTGGGAGGCGAGAGGCTGGAGGAGAAAGGCGAGGGGCGGAGGGCTCAGACGTCCAGATACTGGACGTTGAGGGCGTTGTCCTCGATGAACTGGCGGCGGGGCGGGACCTCGTCGCCCATGAGGAGGGTGAAGAGGGCGTCGGCCTTGGCGGCGTCGTTGATGCTGACCTTGAGGAGGCGGCGGTGGTCGGGATCCATCGTGGTCTCGTAGAGCTGCTTCGGGTTCATTTCGCCGAGGCCCTTGTAGCGCTGGATGGAGAGGCCCTTGCGGCCGTTGGCGCGGATCTGGGTGATTATGTCGAGCGGGGAGAAGAGCTCGGTCTTCGCCTCGGACTTCTGGCCGGCGTTCTCGGTGATGGTGTAGCGGGCCTTCTCCGTCGGCGCGAACTGCGCGGTGTCGACGCCGGCCTTGGCGAGGGCCTTGAGGAGCTTCGTCATCTCGGTGGATTCGAAGATCTCGTGGATGGTGACGCGGCGCGTGACCTGCACCGCCGGCGTGGTGGCGCCCGGGGCGGCGCTGTTGAGCTCGGCGTCCATGCCCTGCTTCCTGAGGAAGTCGGCGCGGGCCTTGTCGTCGGTCAGGAACTGGTGGGACTCCTTGTTGCCCTCGCGGACGCGGGCGATGTAGCGCGGCAGCTCGTGGGAGGCCTTGTCGGACTGGTCGAGGTATTCGGCCAGCGTGGCGCCGTGGCGCGTGATGCCATGGCCGAGCTTCTCGAGGGCGCCGAGCATCTCGATGATCTGGTCGATGGCGGCGGGGGCGAAGACGTGGGCGTCGCCGGCGCGGGCGAGCACGATCTCCTCGGAGCCGAGCTCGAGGAGGATGCGGTTGAGCTGCTCGTCGTTGTCGACGTATTGCTCGCGCTTCTTGCGCTTGATTTTGTAGAGGGGCGGCTGGGCGATGTAGACGTAGCCGCGCTCGATGATGCCCTTCATCTGCCGGTAGAGGAAGGTGAGGAGGAGGGTGCGGATGTGGGAGCCGTCCACGTCGGCGTCGGTCATGATGATGACGCGGTGGTAGCGGGCCTTGTCGGCGTTGAAGGCGGACTCGTCCTCGCCGGTGCCGATGCCGGTGCCGATGGCGGTGATGAGGGTGCGGATTTCCTCGTTGTTGAGGACCTTGTCGAGCTGGGCCTTCTCGGAGTTGATGAGCTTGCCCCGCAGCGGGAGGATGGCCTGGTAGCGGCGGTCGCGGCCCTGCTTGGCGGAGCCGCCGGCGGAGTCGCCCTCGACGATGTAGAGCTCGCAGATGGCCGGGTCCTTTTCGGAGCAGTCGGCCAGCTTGCCGGGGAGGCCGCCGCCGTGCAGGGCGCCCTTGCGGATGGTCTCGCGGGCCTTGCGGGCCGCCTCGCGGGCGCGGGCGGCGGTCAGGGCCTTCTCGACGATGCGCTTGGCGACAGGCGTGTTGCTCTCGAAGTAGAACATCAGGCCCTCGTAGGCGAGGGAGCCGACGATGCTCTCGACCTCGGGGGAGAGCAGCTTGACCTTGGTCTGCGACTCGAACTTCGGGTCGCTGTGCTTGATCGAGATGACGGCGGCGAGGCCCTCGCGGACGTCATCGCCGGTGATCTGGGGATCCTTGTCCTTGAGGAGATTGTTGGCCTTGGAGAACTGGTTGATGGCGCGCGTCAGGGCGCTGCGGAAGCCGGAGAGGTGCGTGCCGCCGTCCGGGTTGTGGATGGTGTTGGTGTAGCAGAGGACGAGGTCGTTGTAGGTGTCGTTGTATTGGAGGACGATCTCGACGTGGATCTCCATCGGCTTGTCGTCGAGGGTGGTCTGGAGCTCCTTGGTGATGCGGACCGGCACGGGGTGCAGGGCGGTCTTGCCGGTGTTGATCTGCTTCACGAACTCGACGACGCCGTTCTTGTAGAGGAAGACTTCGGTCTTCGGCGTGGACGGGCGCTCGTCGGTGAAGGCGATCTCGAGGCCGGAGTTGAGGAAGGCGAGCTCGCGCAGGCGCTGGGCGATGGTGTCGGCCTTGAAGACGGTGGTCTCGCGGAAGATCTCGGCGTCGGGCTTGAAGGTGATGAGCGTGCCGGTGCCCTTGGCCTTGCCGATGACCTCGAGCTTTTTCATGGTCTTGCCGCGCTCGAACTTCATGTGGTGGACCTGGCCGCCGCGGGAGACCTCGACCTCGAACCACTCGGAGACGGCGTTGACGCACTTCGCGCCGACGCCGTGCGTGCCGCCGGAGAACTTGTAGCCGCCCTGGCCGTATTTGCCGCCGGAGTGCAGCGTGGTGAGCACGAGCTCGACGCCCGGCAGGCCGGAGTCCTTGTTGATATCAACCGGGATGCCGCGGCCGTTGTCGCGGATGCTGATCGAACCGTCGACGTGGATGGCGACCTCGATCTTGGAACAGTGGCCCGCGAGATGCTCGTCGACGGAGTTGTCGAGGACCTCGGAAACGCAGTGGTGCAACGCGCGTTCGTCGGTGCCGCCGATATACATGCCGGGCTTCTTGCGGACCGCCTCCAGGCCCTTCAGCTGGCCCAGTTTATTGGCGTCGTAGTCGGCGGCGGCGGCGTTGGATTTGGCGAGAGAGGAGGCTTCTTCGGAGGCGGACATTTAGGGCGGAAATGGGTTGAAAAAAGGTCATGCAAAAGGTGCGCTCCGACAAGGGTTTTCTCGCGATTTTCCGAGTTATTTTTACGGTAAAAAACAGGCGTTTAAAGCATTGATGTCCAATGGTTAAAAATAGCCCCTTTTCGTTTAAAAAATAAGGCCGCGGCGAACCCGTTTTTTGGTCGTGTTTTTGACCGGAAATCGGGCCCGGAAAACGACCGCGCTCACCGTGGAAAGTTTCGTTTGACCGCAGGGCGACCGGCCCCGCAATGTCGCCTTCATGGCTGCTCTCGATTTGTCCAAGCTGCTGGCGCTCCAGGAATCCGACTCGAGGCGCCTCGCGCTTGAGCAGCAGCTGCAGGCGGCGCCCCGCGAAATCGCGGCGGTCGAGGCCCGGATCGCGGCGGAAAAGGCCGCCATCGAGGCCGCGAAGGCCGAGTGGCACGCCCTGGAATCGAAGAAGAAGCTGCTCGAGGTGGAGATCAAGAGCGCCGAGGACAAGGCGGGCAAATACCGCACGCAGCAGCTCGAGGTGCGCAAGAACGACGAATACAAGGCGCTCACGCATGAGATCGAGAACACCGAGGCCGCCATCAGCGGCTTCGAGGAGGAGGAACTGAAGGTGATGTATTCGATCGACGAGGCGAAGAAGCGCTTCGCCGCCGCCGAGGCCGAGCTGAAGCAGAACATTTCGGGTCACGAGGGTAAGATCCGCACCCTGCGCGAGCGCGAGGCTCACCTGCAGGCCGAGCACAAGGCGGCCCTCGCCGCGGTGGCCGCGGCCCGCCCGGCCGTGCCGGCGCCGCAATTGAAGATTTACGACCGCGTGGCCATCAAGCCCGGGCACCCCGTCTGCGTGACCGTAAATGGCGGCCTCTGCGGCGGTTGCCACCTGAAGGTGCCGACCCACATTGTCTCAGCCGCGAAAACGGGCGCGGAAATTGCCACTTGCGACCAGTGCGGCCGGGTGGTCTATTGGGCGTCCTAGTTTCGGAGCCAGATCTTCGCTCCGCGTTCTTTGAACCAGGAGAGGAAAGTCCGGACACCACAGGGCGGGATTCCCCACGAAAGCGGGGGCAGGGCGCTTCAAGGCGGCCTGACGGACAGTGTCACAGAGAATATACCGCCCCGCGGGCAACCGCGAGGTAAGGGTGAAAAGGTGGGGTAAGAGCCCACCGCGCCGAAGGCAACGACGGCGGCATGAAAAACCCAATCCGGTGCAAGACTAAATAGGGGACTCGGCGGCCCGTCGGACAGTCCCGGGTTAGTCGCACTCCAGACGCCGGCGCAAGCCGTCAGCCTGGGGAGGTCCGCCTTCGGGCGGGCCTAGAGAAATGAAGATCACGGCGCCGTTCGCGGCGCCCGACAAAATCCGGCTTATCGGCTTCGGAACTAGACCATACGCGGGGCGCGCTGCCAAAAGCGGCGCGCCCCGCTCCATTTTTACAGGTTTGGGGTGGAGCGTGACCTCTGGGCACGCTTTCGGGCTCACCCAACCCGTCCAGAGGCCGGGTTCCACCTCTGACTTCCGGGAGGAAAGCGCTTGACTCACCGGGGGGATTTTGGGTCTTTCGCCCTTCCAAATTTTCCAACCACCATGGCCAATACCAAGTCCGCTATCAAAGCCGCCCGCAAGTCGCTCCGCAACGCCGCCCGCAACCAGGCCATCAAGACCCGCCTGAAGTCCCTGGCCAAGGCCGTCGCCGCCGCCGCGAAGGGCACCGACGCCGAGAAGTCCCGCGCCGCCGCCATCGCCTTCAGCTCCGCCCTCGACAAGGCCGTCAAGAGCAACGTCATTCACCGCAACTCGGCCTCGAACCACAAGGCGCAGGTCGCCAAGTATATCTTCCCCGCGAAGAAGTAAGCGGACCGAGATCGAAACCTTTGCCCCGCGCGCCTCACCGCCGCGGGGCTTTTTGTTGCCCGGTTCTGCGGGGTTGAATTCGCGCGGCCAATCCGCGTTCATGGGCGGCCGTGCCTCCGACCGCCAACGTCCGCCGTCATTTCCTGCCGTGGGACCGGCCGTTGCCCGCGCAGGCGGCGGCGTGGCTGGCGCAGGACTGGGCGGGCCCCGGGCCGCTGGATCTCAGCGCGGTGCTGGTGATCGTGCCGACGCGGCAATCGGGCCGCCGGTTGCGGGAAGCGCTGGCGGAGCATGCCGCGACCCGCCGCTCGGCCGTGCTGGCGCCGCGCGTCGTGTTGCCCGAGGACCTGCTCGCGCCGGCCGAGGATGCTCCGGCGGCCGCCGTGGCGTCATCCTTGGAGACGCAGCTGGCTTGGGCGGAGGTCTTGCGCGACGCCGAGCTGGAGGAATTCCGCGCCGTGTTTCCCGTCGATCCCCCGGCGCGTCATTTCGCCTGGGCCGCGCGGCTCGCGGCGCAGCTGCAGCGCCTGCAGGCGACGCTCGGGGAAAACGGGCTGCGGTTGCGCGACGTCGTGCGCCGCGCCGGCGACGGCCTGCCGGAGATTGAGCGCTGGACGCAGCTCGCCGAGCTGGAGCGCCGCTGCGACGCCGTGCTCAAGAATTGCGGCCGGATCGAACCGCAGGCGGCCCGCATCGCGATGGCCCGCGACCTGCCCCTGCCGGCGGGCATCACGCGCATCGTGCTGCTGGCCACGCCGGACCCGCTGCCGCTGGCGGTCGGCGTGCTGGCGGAATTCGCGCAATCCCGGCCCGTGGACATCGCGGTGTTCGGCCCGGCCGATGGCGCGCACCTCTTTGATGAATGGGGCCGGCCGCTCGAGGACGCCTGGTCGCGCCGGTCGCTGGAGCTGCCGGACTTTGCGGGCCAGGTCCGCCTGTGCGCCGATGCGGCGGAGCAGGCGCTGCGCGTGACGGCGCTGGCGCGGGGCTACGGCGAACCCGAGGGGGCGCTGGCGGTCGGCGTCGCCGATGCGGAGATTGCGCCGGCGCTGGAGAACGGCCTGCGCGGCGCGGGGCTGGCGGTGTTCAATCCCGGCGGGCGGTCGCGCCGGCGCGACGGTTTGCACGCGCTGCTGGCGGTCCTGGCGGCGCTGGTGCGCGAACCGGCGTTCGACACGGCGCAGGCACTGGCCCGTTGCCCGGATTTCATGGCCTGGCTGGCAATCCGCGCGGCCGGGGCGTTTTCGGCGGCGGATGTGCTCAGCGAACTCGATGACCTGCAGGCGCGGCACCTGCCGGCGACGATTGCGGCGGCGCTCGGTCACACGGTGCAACGGCCGGCGGCGCGCGCGGCGCTGGAGGCGGCACTTGAGTTGCGCGCGCAGCTGATGGGCGGCGAGTTTCCGGCGAATGCGTCGGCCGCCCTCGGCACGCTGTTCGGCGCGCGGCGCGTGGCAGGGGACTCGGCGCTGGCGGAATCGGCCGAGGCCTGGATGGAGGTGCTGCGCGAGGCCGGCGAGGCGCAGGGCAATTTTCCCGGCCTGACCGCCGCCGAGTGGTGGGAGCTGGTGTTGACGCGGTTCGGCGAGAGCCTGCGCTTCGAGGCGCGGGCGGCGGGCGCGGTGGACCTGCTCGGCTGGCTGGAATTGCTGTGGGAGGACGCGCCGCACCTTGTCGTGACCGGGTTGAATGACGGCCGGGTGCCGGAGACCGTGGCGGGTGATGCGTTCCTGCCGGAGGCGCTGCGCGGGCGTCTCGGGTTGAAGACCAACGAGGCGCGTTTCGCCCGCGACGCGTATCTGCTCGCGGCGCTCGCGGCGTGCCGCACGGCGACGGGCCGGCTGGATTTGCTGGTGGGCAAGGTGTCGGCTGCCGGCGATCCGCTGCGACCGTCGCGATTGCTCCTGGCCTGCGCGGAGGCGGAGCTGCCGCGGCGCGTGGCGGCGCTGTTCCGGCCGGTGGAGGCGGCCAAGCCCGGCCTGCCGTGGCGGCGGGCGTGGCGGCTGGCCCCGCCGGTGGTGACGCCGCCGGCGCGGGTTTCGGTGACGGCCTTCCGCGACTACCTGCGCTGTCCGTTCCGCTTCTACCTGAAGCACGCGCTGAGGATGGAGACGATCGATCCGTTCAAGAGCGAGCTGGACGCGCTGGATTTTGGCACGCTGTGCCACGACGCGCTGGAGGCGATGGGGAAGGAGCCGGCGTTGCGCGACTGCACGGACGCGGCGGTGCTGCGGGAATTCCTGCTGGCGCGCGTGGACCGGCGGGCGCGCGAGCGTTACGGCACCGAGCTCACGCTGCCCCTGATCGTGCAGCTCGAGTCGGCGCGGCAGCGGCTGGCGCGCGCGGCCGAGGTGCAGGCGGAGCAGCGCGCGGCCGGCTGGGTGATCGAGCATGTCGAGCGCAAGTTCGAGCTCGCGCTCGGGGCGGTCACCGTGAGCGGCAAGATCGACCGCATCGAGCGCCACGCCGGGACCGGGGCGGTGCGGGTGATCGACTACAAGACCTCGGACAAGGGCGTGTCGCCGCTCGCGGCGCATGTGCGGAGCGTGCGACGTGCGGAGACCGCGCCAGCCTGGGCGCGTTTCGCGGCGGGCGGCAAGGAACTCGTGTGGACCGACCTGCAGCTGCCGCTCTACCTCGAGGCGCTGGCCGGTGAGTTGGGCGTCGCGGCCGGCGCGGGCTATTTCAACCTGCCCAAGGCGGTCGGCGAGACGGAGCTGGTGCGGTGGGAGGATTTTGACGGCACCTGGCGCGCGGCGGCCCGCCGGTGCGCGGAAGGCGTGGCCGCGGGCGTGGCGGCGGGGATCTTCTGGCCGCCGGCGGAAGTGCCGCCGCGGGACGAGGACGATGTCTTTACCGGGCTGTTCCACCATGGCACGGCGGACAGCGTGGACTGGAGGGGCGCGTCATGAACCCGACCGGCCATGTGATGATCCTCGCGTCGGCGGGCTCGGGGAAGACCTACGCCCTGACGAACCGCTACGTCCGCCTGCTCGCGCTCGGGGCGAAGCCGGAGCGGATCGCGGCGCTGACGTTCACCCGCAAGGCGGCCGGCGAGTTCTTCGACGAGATCCTCAAGAAACTGGCGGGCGCGGCCGCGGACGAGGCCGTGGCGAAAAGGCTGGCGGCGGAGATCGCCGTGCCGGCGCTGCGCGCGGCGGATTTCCTGAGGCTGCTGCGCGGGATGACGGAGGCGATGCACCGGCTCAACCTCGGGACGCTCGACAGCTTCTTTGCGCGGGTGGTGCGCGCCTTCCCGCTGGAGCTCGGGCTGGCCGGCGACTTTGAGGTGCTGCAGGAGCACGCGGCGCGGCTGGAGCGGCGGCGGGTGCTGCGGCGCATGTTTGCGCACACCGACGGCGGCACGGCGCGGCAGGACTTCATCGAGGCGTTCAAGCGCGCGACCTTCGGCACCGAGGAGAAGCGGCTCGGCGCGCGGCTGGACGCATTCCTCGACGAGCACGCCGAGGTGTATCTCGCCGCGCCCGACGCGGCCGCGTGGGGCCGCGCGGAGCGGATCTGGCCGGCGGGCAGCGAGTGGCTGGCCGCGGCCGACGCGAAGAAGCGCACCGCGGCGGCCGCGGTGTTGCAGGCGGCGCTGCCCTGGGCGACGTTCAGCGATGCGCAGCGGGCGCGGTGGGAGGATTTTTTCGCGGCGCTGCCCGACTGGGCGCCCGGCGCGCCGCTGCCCAAGCCGGTGGCGTATGTGGTCGGCAACGCGTTCAAGGCCTGGCCGGGGCTGGCGGAGATCACGGTCGAGCGGAAGAAAGTGCCGCTGGCGCCGGACGCGGGCCGGGCGCTGCGCGCGCTGGTCAGCGGCATCGTGGGGGCGGAGCTGGCGCGCCGGCTGGAGACGACCCAGGGCATGTTTGCCGTGCTGCGCGGCTACGAGCAGGTCTATGACGGCGCGGTGCGGCGCGCGGGGCGGCTGACGTTTGCCGATGTGCAGCGGCTGCTGCGGCCCGACACGCCGGACGGGACGTGGCTGCTGACGCGCGACGCGGCGGCGGAGGCGCGGCTGTTCATCGACTGGCGGCTCGACGCGCAGATCGACCACTGGCTGCTGGACGAGTTCCAGGACACGAGCTACGGGCAGTGGAGCGTGTTGCGGAACCTGATCGACGAGGCGGTGCAGGATCCGACGGAGGCGCGGAGCCTCTTCTATGTGGGTGACGTCAAGCAGGCGATCTATGCCTGGCGCGAGGGCGACTCGCGGCTGTTCCGGGAAATTTTCGACCAATACAATGCGGAGGCACCCGGCACGATCCGCGAGGAGCGGCTCGACCGGTCGTGGCGGTCGGGCCCGGCGGTGATCGCGATGGTCAACCGGGTGATGGGCGACGGCGAGGCGCTGGCGCGACTGTTCCCGGCGGAGGCGGTGGCGCGGTGGACGCGCGAGTGGCGCGACCATGAGAGCGCGCAGCCGGGGCTGGGCGGTTATGCGGCGTTGCGGACCGCGGAGGACGAGGCCGGGCGTTTTGCAGAGACATTGAAAATCATCCAGGAGACGCAGGCGCTGGGCCGCGGCCTCAGCGTGGCGGTGCTGGTGCAGAAAAACAGCACCGCGGCGGAGCTGGCGGATTATCTCCGCCGCGAGGGCGGGCTGCCGGCGGTGGCGGAGTCGGACCTGCACGTCGGCACGGACAACCCGCTGGCGTGTGCGCTGCTGGCGCTGTTCCGGGCGGCGGCGCATCCCGGCGACAAGGCGGCGTGGGCGCACGTGAAGATGACGCCGTTGCAAGCCGTGCTGGCGGCGGAGCAGTGCGGCGAGCGTGACACGCTGGCTTTGCGGTTGCTCGGGGAGATCCATGCAGAGGGATTTGAGCGGACGGTGGAGGCGTGGGTGCGCAAGCTGGAACCGGCGCTGGCGGCGGACGACGCGTTCAGCCGGGAACGCGGGCGCCAGCTGGCCGAGGCGGCGCGGTTGTTCGACGAGACGGGAAGCCGGGACGTGGCGGAGTTCGTGCAATTTGTGGAGCGGCACACGGTGCGCGACGCCGACACGGCGGCGGTGGTGCGGGTGATGACGGTGCACAAGGCGAAGGGGCTGGGTTTTGACCTGGTGGTGTTGCCGGACCTGGAAGGCACGCGGCTGGCGGCGCGTCGGCGCGGACTGGCGGTGCAGCGCGCAGCCGACCGGACGGTGGAGTGGGTGTTCGACCTGCCGCCGGAGACTTTTTATGCGCAGGACGAGGTGCTGGCGGCCCATGTGGCGGCCGCGGAGGCTGATGCCTGCTATGAGGAACTGGCGGTGCTTTACGTGGCGATGACGCGGGCCAAGCGGGCGATGTATGTGATCACGGAGCCGGTGGGCACGTCGCAGTCGCACAATTTCCCGCGGTTGTTGCAGGAAACGCTTGGGGAGGAGTGGTCAACGGGTGACGCCCACTGGTTCAACGCCATCACACCCGCGAGGGTGGAGCTGGGGTCGGAAGTCCGCCTGGCAACCGTAGCGGGGGCGAGGGTGCCGCGCCGGCCGGCCCGGACGCCTTCGGAGGCCAAGGCGGTGGAGGTGGCAGGCGAACGGCTGTTTGCCTTGGAAGGAGGGGGCGGAGCGGTCCGCTTTGGCCGGGCGGTGCACGGCCTGCTGTCACAGGTGGAGTGGGGTGGCGCGGCGGAGGAGGCGAAAAGGACGGCTGCCTGGCGGGCCGAGGGTGCGGCCGGGTTGGAAGCTTTGGGCTGTCTGCGGGCGCCCGAGCTGGCGGCGGTGTGGACTAAACCGGGTGCGGCGCGGGTGGAGGTGTGGCGGGAGCGCGCGTTCGAAATCGTGTTGGAAGGCGCGTGGGTGACCGGAGTGTTTGACCGCGTCGTGGTGGAGTTCGACGGATCAGGACGGGCGGTCCATGCCGCGGTGTATGATTTCAAGACCGACCGGGAGGCGGGTGATCCCGGCCGGGCCAGGGCGGTGGCTCGGCATGAGGGCCAGATCACGCTATACCGACGGGTCGTGGCCGTATTGACGGGGTTACCGGTGGCTGCTGTCCGGGCGGAGCTGGTTTTCACCGAGACAGCCAGGAAAGTGGCGCTGGTCGCAGGCGCTTAAATTGTGCTTTACAGCGTCGGCGGTGAATCGCACGTTGGCCGACCTAAAACCAACTTTCACCATGGGAAATCTTAAGAAGAAACGACGTCTGAAGATGTCGAAACACAAACGCCGGAAGCGCCTCAAGGCGAACCGCCACAAGAAGCGCACTTGGCAGAAATAAGCCCGCGCCGGCCTGTAAAAGGCTGATTTTTCACAAACCCGCCAGTTTTGGCGGGTTTTTTGCTTATTTGGGGCAAAAATGCCTGAAGGTAAAACATTAGGGAAACTATTAGGGACGGATGGCCCGATAATGGTTTTCGTCTTGTCAGGTGGGTAAGTGCCCCATATCCAGCATGTCCTGCAAATGAGTTTTGTCCGGACTTTTCTGAGGTTCACCTAACCCGCAGAAGGCCCGTTGAAACCGTAAGCACACACTCCACCTCCTCTCTGGCACTGAGCATGTTTCTCGCGAAAAAATCGAAAGGCTTTTGCGTCGAAATTGGCGAATATTCGACCCTCTTGGCGCGCCTGTCGCAGCCGGAAGCGCCATACATTGT
Source organism: Lacunisphaera sp. (assembly GCA_041917235.1). Classification (GTDB taxonomy): domain Bacteria; phylum Verrucomicrobiota; class Verrucomicrobiia; order Opitutales; family Opitutaceae; genus Lacunisphaera. The sequence goes on from JAYRXZ010000009.1 coordinate 77,815, forward strand.
CGAGGAGCTCAAGGAGTTTCCTTCGTCCGACCTTGCGGCCATCACCGATTGGGTCAAAGGCACTGATGGCAAGGGCTCGACCGGTTATGCGCACGCGACTTGCGGAGTTTATCCAAACAAGCGGATTATCCGGCGTCACACCCTGGACCTGAAAAAGGTCAAGGAACCGGCCTACTTCAACGAGATCTACACCCAGCAATTTCGCGTCGAATCGGAAAAGTATACCATCAAGCCGCTTAACCCGGATGATGGCGGCGATTACGACATGGTAAAGGCTTCGCAGAAGGAAGTCCTGTTCTGCGGCCTGCCGTCGGAAGAAATCATCACGCTGCAGGACAAACTGCTGGAACAGGGGATTTACCCGGAGCATCTGGAGCTCGGCACTGTCGCCACACTGGGCGGCATGGTGAACTACCTGAAGTTCAAGCAGAGCAAGTCCCCGCTCCTGTTGCTCGAGATCGGCGAGGAGTCGACCCAGAGCTTCATCCTGAGTGCGGATGGCGTGGATATCTCCCGGCCGATCCCCAGCGGTATCGCCGCTATGATCCCGGTCGTGCAGAAGGAGCTCGGGCTCAAGGACGAGGAGTCGGCCAAGAAGCTGTTTTATTCAAACACCTTTGATTTCACCAGCATGGGCGGCGCGCTCGTCAAGAAGCTGCTGAAGGAGCTGCAGTCTTCCATCGGTTTCTACGAGGTGCAGACCGGCCAGTCGATCGGCAGCGTGCTTTGCACCCAGCTGCCCGTCAGTCTGGGCTGGCTGAGCACCACGATGGCCGGGTCGCTCGGCGTGCCGACCATGAAGATGGACATGCTGCCTTGGCTGGAATCACTCAACATCAAGCTCGCCGATGGCGTGACCCTGGGCCAGCCCGAGGAACGCTGGACCGGGCTCTTCTCCCTGATGGCTTCTTACCAAAATGCTGTCCCTGACGAAAAAAAGTGACGTGCCGGTAGCCGCCCCGTTGTGGCACCCCAACTTCCGCAACTTTGAACGGTTGCCGGACACGAAGGTCGTGCGCACGACCTTCTTCGTCAACGTGGGCGCCGGCGCCGTGGCCTTCGCCCTGCTGCTCTGGCTGGGTTACCGGGAATACACCATCCACAGTCTCGGCGAACAGATCGCCGAGGCCCAGGCCCAGATCGATGCCAACGCGAAGCAGAATGCCGAGGCGCTGCGCCTGACCAAGATTTTCACCGACGAGGACAAGAAGCTGGCGGAGGCGGAGGCCTTCCTGAAGGTCCCGATTCCGGTTTCCGAATACATCGAGCTGATCGGCCAGACCCTGCCCAAGGAGATCTCCATCGATTTCGCCGACGCCCGCATGCCTTCCGACCCCAAGACCCCCATGGTGTATGTCCTGCGCGGCTTGGTTGCCGGCACCCGGGATCAGGCCGCCGGCACCGCCTCCAGCTATGTGGATTCACTGCGGGCCCACCCCCGGCTCGGCGCGGTGCTGGATCCCATCACCCTGGACAAGCTCACCCCCGACGGAGGCACGGGTTTCATGTCCTTTGAGATCACGCTAAAAGTCAAAACCGAGGGGAAGAAATAATGACCTTCGCCGACCTCCTAGCCCGCATCAAGAAGCAGCCCATTGGCTTTGCCTGTGTGGTGATTTGTCTCCTGTCCGGAGGCTGGCTTTATTATCGCAGCGGCGAAATTGACGCCCGTCAGGAAGAATACCGGGCCAAATCCGAACAAGCGGCCAAGTTCATCTCCAACGTGGCCATCTCCAAGAACCTGCCGGAGCAGGTGGCCGAGCTGCAGGCCCTCACCAAGGAAATGGATGTGCGGCTTGTCCGGGCCGGCCAGCTGGCGGTGAACCTGCAGTATTTCTACAAGCTGGAGGCCGAAAACGAGGTCAAGCTGCTGGATGTGCGGCAGAACCCGATCCCGAAGAACACCAAGACCCTCTACGTCGGCGTTCCCTACAATGTGAACATCCAGGGCCCCTATAAGAACGTCATGGCGTTCCTGCAGCGGCTGGAGAAGGGCAAGCATTTCTGCCGCATCAACGGTGCCAGCTTCACCAAGTTTGTCGGAACCGGTGACGGCTCCATGACGCTCGCTCTCAGCCTCGACCTTCTCGGCCAGCCATGAAAAACAACCTCACTCGCATCCTTGGCACAGCCTTACTGCTGTTGGGTGGCGCGGCCGCGGCGGCCGGCGACACGGTCTTGAGCCCGGCCAAGCGGCAGGAGGCTTTGGAGCGCGGCAAGGCACTCATCGCCCCCCGCGAGATCACGCCGATTGCGGTGAACCCATTCTATCCGACGGCCTTTGCCGAGGCAGTCGCGGGCATGGGCCGGGTGTCGCCCGGCACCACGACGCCGGCCAATGATGGTGGTGGTGAAACGGCAGCCACCCGCGCTCCGGCGGGCCCGCGCACTGAGCGCGAGCTGCTGCAGGCGATCGCCGCCGGTCTCAAGCCCAGCGGCTTCTTCACGCTCGGCGGCCAGCCCACCCTGGTCTTCGGTCAAAAGCGGGTCAAAGCCGGTGGCAGCGTGACTATTAACTTTGAAGGGGCTGATTACACCGTAGAAATCACCGCCATCACTCCGCCCAACTTTACCCTCCGCCTGAACCGCGAGGAATTTACCCGGACCATCAAATAAGGAACGAACTATGAGCACACGCACCCTCCTCACCGCGCTCTTCGCCACGGCATTGACCCTGCCGGCCTTGGCGCAGTCTGAAACCGCCCCCGCCACCCCGGCCGCCCCGACCGAGGCGGCGGCGCCCGTGGCCACCGTCCAGGGTGCCGAGCCCACCGCCGCGCCCGTCAGCCGCGACAAGGACACCCTCTCGGTGGATTTCCCCGACGAGGACATCAAGACCATCCTCCGGAACGTGGCCGATCTCTTCGAGCTCAACCTCGTGGTGCCCGACACGCTGACCGGCAAAACCTCCATCAAGCTGCGCGATGTCACCTGGGAGCAGATCTTCACGGTCGTGCTCGCCCCGGTCGGCTACACTTACGTCAAGGAAGGCAACATCATCAAGATCGTGAGCAACGAGCTCCTGCAGCTTGAGCCCGGCACCACCGAGGTCTTCGTCCTCAACAACGCCAAGGCGGCCGACATCAAGCCCACCATCGACGGCCTGATCGACGCCGCCGGTGGCGGCAAGATCGTGATCGATGCCCGCAGCAACGCGCTGGTCATCACCGAGCGTCCCTCCCGCATGGGCCGCATCCGCACCATCATCGAGCAGCTCGACAAGGCCACCGACCAGGTGATGATCGAGTCCAAGTTCGTCGAGGTGACCGATCGCGACGTCCGCAACATCGGCGTCAACTGGGCCTCGCTTCAGGGCATGCAGTTCGGCGTCGGCGGCATCAGCCAGACCTTCAATCGTGATCGCGGCCAGACTTTCAGCAACGGCAGCGACGGCAACACGTCCACGACCAACGGCTCCACCACCAACGTGACCGGCGCCACCAACACCTCGACGACCACGACCACCGGCGCGACTAGCACGCAGACCACGACCACCAGCCAAGGCGACCTGCTGACCTTCAACCCGGTCACGAACCTGCCGACCGTGACCTCGGTCCCGCCGGTGACCAATGTCACCACCACCTCGAGCCCGGCCGTCACCCAGACTAACAGCACCTCTTCCCCCGCCAGCTCCCAGACCAACACCACCAACGGCGTCACGAGTGCGTTGAACTCGCTGAACTCGCTGATCAACACCGGTGGCACCTCCCGCGTGGCGACCGCCGTGTTCTCCTCCTCCGACTTCAACGTCATCATCTCGGCGCTCAAGACGCAGTCGAACACCAAGGTGATGTCGAATCCCACGGTCGTGACGCTCAACAACACCGAGGCGATCCTCAACATCGGCCAGGAGTTCCCGGTCCCGAGCTACAACTACAACAGCGAGCGCGGCACCTTCGAGGTGTCCGGCTTCACCTACAAGCCGATCGGCATCATCCTCAAGGTCACTCCGCAGGTGAACGCCCGCGGCGTCATCAAGCTCAACCTCGAGCCCGAGGTCAGCCAGCAGAACGGTTCCACGACCTTCGGCGGCGCCGGCGGCGCCTCCATCCCGATCATCGCCACCCGCAAGGTGAAGACGCAGGTCTCGCTGCAGGACGGCTTCACGATGGGCATCGGCGGCCTCATCACCGATTCCCGCGACCATGGCGGCACGAAGGTGCCGGTCCTCGGCAGCATCCCGGTTCTCGGCCGGCTCTTCTCCTCGAAGAACGTCAACGACACCTCGACCAACCTGCTGATCTTCATCACCGCCAAGACGGTCACGGCGGACGGTGCTCCGCCGGAGCAGGTCTTCGATCCGCGCTCCATCAAGGCGACCGGCATGACCCGCGACGAGCTGCCCGGCTTCCGCGCCCCGGCGGGCGTCGAAGTGTTCGCGGCGCCTGCGGCCCCGGCGAAGAAGTAAGCTCCGACGTTTCGTTCCTTTCAGGCCGGCGGATTTTCCGCCGGCCTTTTTTATGGCGGCGCCCCGCCGCTACCACCAGCCGCTCACGAACCCCTGGATGTATTTGATGGCGAAGACGCCCAGGTTTTTCGTCAGGTGCGCGATGACGCACGGCAGCAGGGAGCGGGTCGGGTTCATCGGCAGGAAGCGCACCGCATAGAACCACAATGAGCCGGCGAAGACCGCGGCGGTGCTGAACCAGGCCTTGGCGTCGCCTTGGAAACTCAGCCTGCCTCCCTCCCAGTTCCAGAAAAAAGGATGCAGCAGGGCAAATCCGAGCGAGGCCCCGACGACGCCTGCGATCAAGGCTGCGCGTCCGCGATTTTCTACCACCAGGTAGCCGCGGAAAACAAGTTCCTCCCCGAATGCGGCCACCAGCGTGTAGAGCCCGAACAGGACGGTCATCTGGCTTTGCTTGGCCGTGAGGCCAAGGGCGTATTCCCCGGCGGTCTCGCCCGCCAACAGAACGAGGGTCCCGCCGGCCGCGATCAGCAGGGCCTGGCTGCTGGCCGGGGTTGCCCCCGGGAAGGCTTGGGGCGCCGGGTTGCCCCGCCGCGCCGCCTGGTAGTCATCGCGCCACCACTTGGCCACTGCGCCGCCGGCGAGAATCATGCCGGCGAGCAGCCAAGGGTTGTCCGGAGCCATGGGTTAACGAAATGTTATCACATCCATTCATGGCAAGACTGCCGTGCAGTATTTGTTAGCCATTTGGGGCGCCGCGCCTAGGTTGCACCCGATGGCTCGCGTAGTGACCTCCCCCAGCATGCCGACTCCACCTTCGTCGGATTTTTCCACGCTTTTTGAGCGCGTGGCCCCGCATATGGCCGCGCTCGACCGCTTCATGCGCAGCGAGGTCGAGCACTTCGAGCCCGAGATCCGCGGAATGGCGGCCTATTGTCTCGACACCACCGGCAAGCGCCTGCGCCCGACGATGGTTTTCGTCAGCGGCTGGCAGGGCGAGGGCGTGGTGGCGGATGACTTGGTGCGCGCGGCCGGCGTGGTCGAGATGGTGCACCTCGCCACGCTGGTGCACGACGACATCATGGACCTCGCCGAGATCCGCCGGAGCCGACGCACGGCCGCGCGCGAGTTCGGCCCGGACGCGGCCGTGTTGCTCGGCGACGCGCTGTTTTCACAGGCGTTGCATATCGCCTCGCAATTTCCCACGACCGAGGTCTGCCGGCTCGTGTCGGAATCCACCCGCAAGGTCTGCTCGGGGGAGATCATGCAGACGCTGCGTCGGCGCGACATCAACATCACGCTGGCCGAATACCGGCGCATGATCGACCTGAAGACCGCCGAGCTTTTTCGTGTCTCCTGTTTCCTGGGCGCCCGGCTTTCGGGTCACGACGGGGCGTTTGCCGCGGCGGCGGACCGGTTCGGGCACCATCTCGGCATCGCCTATCAGATTTACGATGACCTGGTGGATTTTGTCGGAGAGGAGCAGCGCATCGGCAAGACGCTAGGCACCGACCTGGCCACGGGCAAACTCACCCTGCCCCTCATGCTGTTGCTGGAGCGAGTGTCCGCGGAGGAACGGGCCGCCATGGTGGCGGCCCTCCGAGGCGGCCAGCCCCTGGGCCTGCCGGCCAGCAAGCAACGGATGCAGGAACTCGGCATCGCGGCTGGCGTGGTGCGCGCCATTGACGATGAACTGGCGGCAGCCCGCGCGGCCTTGGCCCCATGTGTGAAACTGGCCCCGGTTCCGCTCATGCTCCAGCTGGCTGACATGCTGCACAAGCAGGTCGCCGCCCTGTCCGTGCCGGCGGGTTCACCATAATTTGCATTTGCTTGGCTCTGCCGCCGCTCTAACCTGTCGATCCGCGCGATGAATCTGTCCAAGGTTTTCACCAAGGCCATCATAAGCTCCCCCGAGCGCCAGCAGGAGGCGGATGCTGACTTCGCGGTGGTCAAGCAGGTGCAGGCGGGTGATGTGGCGGCTTTTGACAAACTGATCCTCAAATACCGCGAGAGGGTGTTCGGGGTCGTTTACAACCTGACCGCAAACCGTGAGGATGCCTCGGACCTGACGCAGGACGCCTTCATCAAGGCCTTCCAGTCGATCAATCGCTTTCAGGGCCATTGTTCCTTCTTCACCTGGCTCTACCGGATTGCGGTCAATACCACCCTCAGCCATCTCCGGAAGAACCGCTTGCGCAGCTTTTTCAGCCTGGAGAAGCTTCACGAGGATGGCACGAACGCAGAAGTCCTTGAACAGCTGACCGATAAGAAGGGTGCGGATAGGGATACCTACCTACAGGAGCTCAAGGAAAAATTGAACGAAGCGCTGCAAAAACTGTCTATCCCACACCGAACTGTGATTACTCTTTTTGAGATAGACGGCCTCAGCCACTCCGAAATCGCCGAAGTCATGGGCTGCTCCGAAGGCACCGTCCGCTCGCGTCTTCACTACGCCAAGCAGTTCCTGCAAGGCGAACTCGGTAAATATCTCCGCTCCTGAACCCATGCCCGAACTCGATCAACGCCCCAAAGTGACCGTCGAGGACCTCCTGCGCCTCAAGCGTGCCGAGCGCCCGGCGCCGGAGTTCTGGGGTAATTTCGAGCGCGAGCTGCGCCAGAAGCAACTCACCGCCTTGCTTGAGAAGCGTCCGTGGTGGCAGGAAATTCCGCAATTTCTCGCGCGGCGCGCCTACCTGCCGGTCGGGGCCACCGCCATTCTCGCCTTCACGCTGGTCTCGGTGAAATACTATGCGCCGGCGCAACTCGCCCAGGTGGAAACCCCGCCGGCCGGATCTCCTGTCAGTGTGGACCGCGGGGTGGTCGCCCCGGTCAGCTCTCCCTTGGTCAATCGCAGCGAGTCCAACGAGTCCGCGACGGTTGAGACGGTCGTGGCGTCCGCTGCGCCCGTTTCGGACCAGGCCTCCACCGAGGTGGTTGAATTGATGCCCCTGCTGGTGGCGCCGCGGACGGAGGAAACGCCCTCCGCCCGTCTGCTGGCCGCCAATCTCACCCGCTTGGAACAGCCGGATGCGGACTTTGGCCTCAATGCCCGCCTAAGTGCGCCTGCTCGCGAGCAAGCCGTCGCATCGGCGACCGAGGAACTCGCTTCCGTGCCCACCAGTTCGACGCGACGCAACCGGCTCCTCGCCCAGTATGGCGGCCGGCAGCTCAATCCCGAACCTGCGCCCCCCGCGGTGGTGCGCGAGCGTCTCGCCCGCCGGCTGGGCGACACCGAGACCAGCGATCGCGGCAACCGTCTGGCTCGGGAAATCGACACCTTCAGCACGCCGATGCCTCAGATCGTGGCGCTCCGATTCTAACGCGAGATTGTCGCCACCTGTGCCCGCCGTCCTCCGGCGGGCTTTTTTATGTCTTGAGCGAGCCGGTCATGTCCTCCGGCCGCACCCAGGCGTCGAATTGCTCGGCCGTAAGATGGCCGAGTTTGATGGCAGCGGCCTTCAGGGTCGTGTTTTCCTTGTGCGCCTTCTTCGCGATCTCGGCCGCCTTGGCGTAGCCGATGTGCGGGTTGAGGGCGGTGACTAGCATGAGCGAGTTCTCAAGGTGCTGCTGCAGCACGGGCTTGTTGGCGGCGATGCCGTCGGAGCATTTCTCCGCGAACGACACGCAGGCGTCGCCGATCAGGCGGGCGCTTTGCAGCACGTTGGCGGCGATGACGGGCTTGAAGACATTGAGCTCGAAGTGACCGGTGGCGCCGCCGATGCCGACCGCGACATCGTTCCCCATGACTTGGGCGCAGACCATCGTCAGCGCCTCGGCCTGCGTCGGGTTGACCTTGCCGGGCATGATCGAGGAGCCGGGCTCGTTGTCCGGGATGATGATCTCACCGATGCCGCAGCGCGGGCCGGAGCTCAGCATGCGGATGTCGTTGGCGATTTTCATCAGCGACACGGCGACGCGCTTGAGGGCGCCGGAGAGTTCGACCATCGCGTCGTGCGCGGCGAGGGCCTCGAACTTGTTCGGGGCGGTGATGAAGGGGCGGCCGGTGAGTTCCGCGATCTTCTTCGCCACGAGCACGTCGTAGCCCGCCGGCGTGTTGAGCCCCGTGCCGACGGCCGTGCCGCCGAGCGCCAGCTCGCGGATCATCTCGAGGGCATTGCGAATGGCCCGCATGCCGTTGTCGATCTGCTGCACGTAGCCGCTGAACTCCTGGCCAAGCGTGAGCGGCGTGGCGTCCATGAAGTGGGTGCGGCCGGTCTTGACGATTTGGGCGAAGGCCGCGGATTTGGCGGCGAGGCTGTCGCGCAGGCGCTGGAGGCCGGGCAGGGTGACCGTGACGGCGACCTCGTAGGCCGCGATGTGCATGGCGGTGGGGAAGGTATCGTTCGACGACTGGGACTTGTTCACGTCGTCGTTCGGGTTCAGCACCTTCTTCGCGTCGGTCAGCTTTCCGCCCGTGAGAACATGGGCCCGGTTGGCGATGACCTCGTTGGCGTTCATGTTGCTCTGGGTGCCGGAGCCGGTCTGCCAGATCACGAGGGGAAACTGGTCGTCGAGCTTGCCGGCCGAGATCTCGTCACACACGCGGGCGATGAGGTCGCGTTTCTCCGCGGGGAGCACACCCAGCTCGTGGTTGGCCAGGGCGGCGGCCTTCTTGAGCACGGCGAACGCGTGGATGATCTCGCGGGGCATGCTGGCCTCGGGGCCGATGCGGAAATTGTTGCGGGAGCGCTCGGTCTGGGCGCCCCAATATTTGTCGGCGGGCACCTGCACCTCGCCCATAGTGTCCGTTTCAATGCGGAAGTTCATGCTACGCTCAGGACAAGGCAGGGGGGCGCTGGCTGCAACACGGAACCGGGGTCGGGGCGGGCATGCCGGCGGTGTATAACGGCCCGTTTGGGGCGCATTACCCGGCCTACAGGATCTTCAGCTTGGGCAGATCCTGCACGTCGATGTAGCCGGTGGGCCGGCCTTTGGCATCGAGGGCGAACAGGTCCGAGATCTTGAACTGCTGGAAAATTTTCAGGGCCTCCACCGCCAGCGCCTCGGCCGGCACGGTCTTGCCGCCGCGGGTCATGAAGCCGCCGACCGGTTTCTTGAGGAAATCCGTCCCGCCGCTCAGGGCGCTGCGGCGCAGGTCGCCGTCGGTAAAGATGCCACTTAGCCGGCCCCTGCCGTCCACGAGCGCCACGGCGCCGGCCTTGGCCTTGGTCATGGCGAAGATGGCGGCCTGCACCGTGGTCTTGGTCTCCAGCAGCACCGGGCAGGCGTCGCCGGTGCGCATGATGTCCTTCACGCGGAGCAGCAGCGTCATGCCGAGCGTGCCGGCCGGGTGATACTTGGCGAATTCCTCGCGGGTCAGGCCGCGGCTCTCGAGCAGCACCATGGCGAGGGCGTCACCGAGGGCGAGGGCGGCCGTGGTGCTGGCGGTGGGGGCGAGGGCGAGGGGACAGGCCTCGCGCGGCGCCGAGTAGATGAGCCGGTGGTCCGCCCCGCGGGCCAGCTCGCTGTCGGGGGCGCCGGTCAGGGCGACGGTCTTAAGCCCGAATTTCTCGAACAACGGCAGCAACCGGAGCATCTCGCCGGTCGCGCCGCTGTTGCTCAGCAGGATGGCCAGGTCGCCTTCGGCACACAGTCCCAGGTCGCCGTGGAGCGCCTGGGTCGGATCGAGAAAACAGGAGGGAACGCCGATGCTGTTGAGCGTGCCGGTGAGTTTTTCGGCGATATGGGCGTTCTTGCCCACGCCGGAGAAGATCACCTTGTGGCCGGTGGCGACGGCCGCCTCGACCGCCCGCACCACGGCGACGAAGTCCCGGTCCAGCAGCTTCGCGGTGGCTTCCAGTGCTTCCCGCTCGATGGCGAGGCATTGGCGGGCTTGGGCGAGGATGGTCTTGTCGGTGAGGGGCATCAAAAACTTGTGTTGGCGGAACGCTGGCGCAAACCTAGCGGTCACGTATCCTCGTTCAATTCATTTCCAACCGTGCCACGCCCTGTCTCCCTGTCCGTCCGCTGGTTGCGCCTCCTGCTGGGCCTCGCGGCCTTGTGGCTGGGCGGCTGCACCGACAGCGAGCGGGTAAAGACCGCGGCGGAGATTGACGAGCCGGCCTACCGCGAGGGCCAGTCACTGCTCAAGACGGGGCGCCGCCAGGAGGCTTTGTCGGCTTTCCTCAAGGTCATCGACAAGCGCGGCAACGATGCGCCGGAGTCACACCTGGAGATCGGCCTGCTCTACGCGCAGCACATCAACGACCCGCTCTCCGCCATCTATCATTTCAAGAAATACCTCGCGCTCCGGCCCAACAGCCCGCAGGCCCCGCTTGTCCGGCAGCGCATTGACGCCGCCACGCGCGAGTTCGCCCGCACGCTGCCGGCCCAGCCCCTCGAGAACCAGCTGCAGCGCGTCGACCTCGTGGCCACCCTGGACAAGCTCAAGCAGGAGAACGAGGCGCTCAAGCAGGAGCTGGCCGACGTGAAGGCCGGGCGCAGCGCCGTGACGGTGGGCGGGCTCGATGCCGGCCCGGCCGCAACCGACACCGCGGCCGCGCCGGGACTCAGCTTCAACGTGGAGACGATCCCGACGGTTCGCACGCGGCCGGTTCCGCCCCCGGCGCGCACCACGGCGCCCGCGCCCACCCGGGCCGCCCCGACGACCACCAAACCGTCGACGCCCGCCGCGCCGGCCGCACAACCGGTCGCAGGCAACCGCCGGCACACGGTGCAGCCGGGCGACACCCTCTTCAAGATCGCCCAGCAGTATTACGGCAACCGCTCGCGTTGGCGCGATATCTATGCCGCCAACCGCGGGGTGATGAAAAGCGAGACCGACCTGAAGGTCGGCATGCAGCTTAGAATCCCCTGACGGCTCAGCTGGCAGCCAGCGCCTGTTCCAGGTCGGCGATCAGGTCCGCCGGATCCTCAAGCCCGACCGACAGTCGCAGCAGGTCGGCGGGCACGGGACTGGTCGGGCCCTCCACGCTGGCGCGATGTTCGATCAGGCTTTCCACGCCGCCGAGGGAGGTGGCGCGTTTCCAGAGGCGGACCTTCGCCGCGGTGGCGATGGCCGCGGCCTCGCCGGCCTTCACCCGCAGGGAGAGCATGCCGCCGAAGCCGCCCGACATTTCCCGCGCCGCCACGGCATGGCCCTGGGCTGACGCCAGCCCGGGGTAGAGGACCGCGGTGATCTTCGGGTGTCTGGCGAAATGATCTGCGATCAACTGTGCGCCGCGGCAGGCGGCCGGCACGCGCACGAACAGGGTTCGCATACCGCGCAGCAGCAACCAGGCTTCGAACGAGCCGAGGGTCGCGCCCATTTCGTGGCGGATGGCCTTGAGCCGTTTCCAGAAATCGTCGTCCCGGGCGGTGACCAGTGCGCCGGCGATCACGTCGGAGTGGCCGTTCAGGTATTTGGTCGCCGCATGCATCACGATGTCCGCGCCAAGCGCCAGCGGCTGCGTGAGCACCGGTGTGGCCACGGTCGAGTCGACCGCGAGCCGCGCGCCGGCGGCGTGCGCCAGCCGGGCGCTGGCGGCGATGTCGGTGATGACCCAGGTGGGATTGGCCGGCGTCTCGATCCAGACGAGCTTGGTTTTTCCCGGCCGCATCGCCTGCGCGAGGGCGGCCTGATCGGTGGTGTCCACCAGCTCGATGTCGAGGCCCCAGTCCCGGGCGAAACCCTGCAGCCAGCTGCGCAGGCCCCAATACATCACCTTCGGCGCCACGACGTGGTCGCCGGGCTTGAGCGCCATGAAAACCGCCGTGGCCGCCGCCATGCCGGAACTGAAAAGCATCGCGCCCGCGCCCTGTTCGAGGTGGGTCAGCAGCGCCTCGGCCTGGTCGAAGGAAGGGTTGTCGGCCCGGATGTAACCGCGGCCGGAGCGATACTGGTTGTCCTCGTCGCGGAGGTAGGTGGTCGACGGGTGGATGGCGGGCGTGACGGCGCGGGTCTTCTCGTCCACCCAGCCGAGGGCCTGGGCGGTGGCGCTGGCGGGCCTGACGTGCTTGGGATCCATGCCGCTACCCAAGGGCAAACCGCCCCGGCTGCAAAGTCCCAATTAATGCGCCGGCTTTTCGGCGGGGTGGGCCGCGGCGGCGCCGGCCATCATCAGCTTGTCGGTCCAGGCGAGCACGACGGCGGAGAGCACGAAGACCATGTGGATGATGACCTGCCACTTCACGCCGTCGGGGTTGAGGGCGATTTCGGGCGAGCGGATCTCGATGAAGGTCTTGAGCAGGTGGATCGAGGAGATGCTGATGAGCGCGGTGGCGAGCTTCACCTTGAGCATGCCGGCGTTCACGTGGCTGAGCCACTCCGGCTGGTCCTCCTCGTCGTCGAGGTGCAGGCGGGAGACGAAGGTCTCGTAACCGCCGATGATCACCATGATGAGGAGGTTGGCGATCATCACGACGTCGATCAGGCCGAGCACGCCGAGCATGATGTGCGTGCTCGGGTCCTTGACCTCGGCCGGGTGCTGGATGGCGAAGTGCAGCAGGTGCCACAGCTCCGTGAAGAACTGGTAGACGTAGATGCCCTGCGCGACGATCAGGCCGAGGTAAAGCGGCGCCTGCAGCCAGCGGCTGGCAAAGATGGTTTTTTCGAGCAGTTTTTCCGTGCGAGAGTCGGGCTTGGCCATGCGGGGGAGATAGAGGAACCGGTTTCAATTGGGCAAGCCCGCGCTCGCTGGAATTCCGCATGGGGATTCCAGCCGCCGGAGCCCTGCCATGTTCAACCCGCGAGGAAGTTCTGGATCCTGTGCAGGGACCTCGCGAGGCGATGACCTACGGTTGCTTGCGGTAGGTGGCGTCGACGATGGTCTTCCACGTCGCGCCGTCGTCCGCCGAGGTCTCGAGGTGGCGGCGGACGGAGCCGTCGGCCTGTTTGTAATAGGTAAAGCGCGATTGGGACGCGGGCCCGGTGGCGTTGGGAAAACGGCCCTGCATGCGGATGGAACCGTCGGGCATCCTCTCGGTCGCGAGGAGCTCGCGCATCGCCCCGTTCGGGCCGGCGAAGACGGACTTCCACGCCTTGTCGGCTTCCGAATAGAAATACCACAGCTTGAGTTCCTTGCCGTCCAGCCCGCGCCGCACCTCGGTGAGGGCCGCGCCGGGCAGGGCGGCTTCGACCTTGGTGGTGCCGGATGGCTTGCCCGCGGCGTTGAAGATGTCCCATTCGCCGATCAGGAAATCGAGCGAGTCATCAGCGGCGGCGCGCAGGGTGCAGCAAAACAGCAGGAGAATGAAACGGAGCGGGGCGGGGGATTTCATGCCCCGAGCCTGTCGCAGCCGCGCCACGGGGCAAAACGATTGCGGTGAAACACTCGTCCGCGGCGGCCAAAAGCAGCGCGGCGCGGCGGGCTCAGCCCGCGAAGAATTTCTGGAGCCGCCTTCGCCAAGGCTTCGGCGCCCAAGTCCGCTTTAGCCGATAAAAAACTTTTGGATCCGCTGGAGGGATTTCACGAGGCGGTCGATCTCCTCCTCGGTGTTGTAGAGGTAGAAGCTCGCGCGGGTCGTGCTGGTCAGCCCGAGCTTGCGCATCAGGGGCTGGTTGCAGTGGTGGCCGCCGCGGAGGGCGACGCCGTCCTCGTCGGCGAAGGTCACGATGTCATGCGCGTGGACATTCTCGAAGGCGAAGGAAACGAGCCCGCTGCGCTCCGCGCCCTTGCGCGGGCCGATGATGCGGATGCCGGGCAGGGCGGTGAGCTTTTCCATCGCGATCCTGATCAACGCGTCGTCGTGCGCGGCGATCTTGTCGCGGCCAAGCTGGTCGAGATAATCGCAGGCCGCGCCGAGGCCGATGGCGCCGGCAACGTTGGGGGTGCCGGCCTCGAAGCGCTCGGGGGCGGGTTTCCAGGTGGCGCCCTCGTAGGTGACGCTGACCACCATGCCGCCGCCGGTCTCGTCGGGGGCGAGCTTGTCGAGCAGGGCGCGGCGGCCGAAGAGGACGCCGATGCCGGTGGGGCCGCACATCTTGTGGCCGGAGAAGGCAAGGAAGTCGCAGCCGATCGCCTGAACGTCGAGCGGCGCGTGGCCGACGGACTGGGCGGCATCGATCACGGTGACGGCGCCGACGGCGCGGGCGCGGCGGCAAAGCTCGGCCACGGGGTTGATCGTGCCGAGGGTGTTCGATATGTGCGTGAAGGCGAAGAGCTTCACCTGCGGCGTGAGCAGCTGGTCGAGCGCAGCCATATCCAGGCCGCCTTCGCCATCAACGCCGAGCAGCGGCACGTATTTCAGCGTGGCGCCGGAGGCCTTGGCGGCCTGCTGCCAGGGCACGAGGTTGGAGTGGTGCTCGAACTCGGTCGTCAGCACGACGTCGCCGGCCTTGAGGTGGGCGTGGCCCCAGCTGCGGGCGACGAGGTTGATGCTCTCGGTGGTGCCGCGCGTGAAGAGGACCTCGGCGGGGTCGGCGGCATTGATAAACTTCGCGATGCGGGCGCGGGCGCCCTCGTAGGCGTCGGTGGCGCGGGTCGAGAGCGCGTGCAGGCCGCGATGGACATTGCTGTTGTCGCGCTCGTAGTAGCGGACAAGGGCTTCGATCACCTGGCGCGGCTTCTGCGAGGTGGCGCCGTTGTCGAGATAGACCAGCGGCTTGCCGTTCACCTGCTGGTGCAGGATCGGGAAGTCGGCGCGGACGTTGTCCCAGGCGGAGGGCATGCTCAATCCTTGTGGGTTTCGGTCGTGGCCGTGATCGGGTCACCCTTGGCGGCGTTGAGCGCGGCGTGCCAGCCGAGCGTGGCGCACTTGATGCGTGCCGGGAACTGGTGGACGCCCGCGAGCGCGGCGAGGTCGGAGAGGTTGTCCTCGTCCACCTTGCCGGTGGTGACGAGCTTGTGCACGTCGGCGTAGATGGCCTCGGCCTCGGGGATGGTCTTGCCCTTGAGGTTGAGGGTCATGAGGGAGGCGCTGGCCTGCGAGATGGCGCAGCCGGAGCCCTCGAAGGAGATGTCCCCGATGCGGTCGCCGTCGAGGCGGAGGTAGACCGTGCACTGGTCGCCGCAGCTGGGGTTGTCGCCGTGGGCGACGCGGTTGGCCGTGGGGAGCTTGCCGCGGTTCCGCGGGCGGCGGTTGTGGTCCAGGATGACGGACTGGTAGAGGTCGGTGAGGTCTTGCATCGGCCGGAAAGGGAAGGGCAGAGGCTACTTCAGGGCGGCCGTTTGGCAAACAGAGTTTCGGGACATAAGGGGTTGTCTGAGGTGGAACCCGGTTTCTGGACGGGTTTGTTTGGCGCACATCCTGAAAACGCGTCCGAAGGCCGCGTTCCACCTTACGCCGGCGGCATCGGCGGGGCGGTCAGGCCGGTGGGCGGCGGGACGACCTCGAGGACCTTGGCGATGAGCTTGCGGACGCGGACGACACCGACGATGCGGCGGCTGGTCTTGTCAGCCACGACGGGGAGCGTCTTGAAGCCGTGTTCCTGGAACGCCGACGCCGCGATGAGGGCGCTGTCGGTGGCGGCGAGCACGGTGGGATCCTTCATCATGAAGTCGGCGAGGGGCGTGGCGGGTTTCACGCCGTTGCTCTGGGCGCGGAGCAGGTCGGTCAACGTGATCATGCCGTCGAGCCGGGCGCCGTCAGGCGAGACGAAGAAGAAGTCGGACGGATGGCGGGCGAACTGGTGCGTGACGTCGTAGAGCGTGTCGGTGGGTTTGAGCAGCGGCGTGGGGGCGGGCTCGATGAACTCGGCCAGCTGGAAGTCGCGCAGGGCGGCGAGCACGGCGGGGCGTTCCTGCCAGGAGGCGGCGGAGCGCCGGGTGATGGCGGCGGTGAGGGCGTTGCGCAGCGGCGCGAGCGACTTGGAGATGGTGGTGAAGACGTTGCGGCCCATGACCACGACCTCGACGGCGGTGCGGGCGCGGACGGAGGCGCCGCGGGGCTGGTTGGTAATCAGCGCCTGCTCGCCGAAGAAATTGCCCATGCCGAGCGTGGCGATGACCTCGCCGTCGGGTTTTTCCGGGGACGCGCGCACGACCTCCACCTCGCCGTGCTCGATGACATAGAAGCCGGACGGCGGCTCGCCCTGCCGGATGATGTAGTCGCCCGGCTCGAAGTGAGCGTGCGAGATGCGCTCGGTGACGTCGGTCTTGATGCAACTGAGGTCGCGCGGGAAGATCAGGAGCCACGCCCAGTCAAAGCCGACCTGCACGCGGCGAGACCAGGACGGAAGCTTGAACAGGTAAACGCCGCGCCAGGTGAACCAGGCCCAGAAGCCCGACAGCCTGAAGCCGAGCATCTCGGCCACGGCACTGTGGCCGCCGATGGAGCAGAGCTGCCCCAGCACCTTGAAGGAGAACGGGCGGGTCGCCTCGCCGGCGAGGACGCGGATGATGTTGTCGGCGCACTGGCGGCCCTGGCGCTCGGCGAACTGGCCCGTGGGCGGGGAGGGCTGGCCGTCGTGGGCGTTGAGGATGTTGGCGCAGTCGCCGATGGCCCAGGCGTTGGTCCGCTCGCGGAGGCGCATGTCGGCCTGCGTGAGGATGCGGCCCTTCTCCTTGGGCGTGTCGAGCCGCTCGACGACGGGGGCGGTGGTGCTGCCGATGGTGCAGACGATGGTGCCGCCGCGGACAAAGCCGTCTTTCAGGCCGACGCCCTCGCCGGTGGCGAGCATGACGCGGGCATTGAGCCGCATGGTGACGCCGGCCTTTTCCATCTTTCGACGGGCGAACTCGCGCAGCTGCGGGCTGATCTCCGGCAGCAGCTGGTCGCGCGAGTGGATGAGGGTCACGGTGACGTCGTCGTCGCGGATGTTGGAGTAGAAGCGCAGGCTGGAACGGACGAGGTCGTTGATCTCGCCCGCGGTTTCGACGCCGCTGTAGCCGCCGCCGACGACGACGAAGGACAGATACCAGCGGCGCTTCTCCGGGTCGTCGCAGACCTCGGCCTTCTCCATCGAGGAGAGGACGTGGGTGCGCAGGACGGCGGCGTCACCGACGGTCTTCAGCGGGAAGGCGTGGTCCGCCATGCCGGGCACGACGTTGAGATTGGAGATGTTGCCGCAGGCGAGGACGACCTGGTCGTAATCGAGCGTGCGCGGCTGGCCGTCGTGGCTTTCGAACTCCAGCCGGCTGGCGGCGAGGTCGACCCCCCGCACCTCCTCCGTGCGGCACTGGACGCCCGGCAGGAGCTGGCGGAGGGGGACGATGACGTCGTCCAGGCTCAGGGACGAGCCGACGGCATCGGCCAGCAGGGGGCTGAAGACGAGGTGGTTCTCCTTGTTGAAAAGGATGATCTCGGCGTCGCCGTTGCGGAGCTGGCCGCGCAGGGTCTGGGCGCACTTCACCCCGCCAAAGCCGCCGCCGATGATGACAATGCGTTTCGCGGGCATGGGGTGCGTGCGGGGCCAGACTGCCGGAGGGCGGGCGGAAGGCAATACGGGGTTGGGTTGGGCGGAAGGAAACTCGCCTCTTCTAGGCCTACGCCGCCATCGATCGTGTAAGGTCCTCCTTCGCCAAGGCTACGGAGGACACTTTTCTTTCGGCTCCCGAAAGAAAAGTGGCGGAGAGGGAGGGATTCGAACCCCCGGAACCTTGCGGTTCACGCGCTTTCCAAGCGCGCGCATTCGACCACTCTGCCACCTCTCCGTGAATGCGAAAGGGGTCGAGTAAAGGGAAAACCCGCCGCCGCGGTCAACGGCAAATCCTGTTCTGGAAATTTCTCCCCAAAACGGCCGAAAGTGCCTTGCTTGAGGGGGGTGGGGTGGTAGCTTGGGTCGATTTTTTTACACACATGGTCACCGCCAGCCAGGAAGTCACGTATAACAGCAAAATCGAGGGGGACGTCACCGTCACCCGCCTCGATTCCGCGATCAACTGGCTCCGGACGAACTCCATGTGGCCCATGCCGATGGGCCTGGCCTGCTGCGCCATCGAGCTGATGGCCACCGCCTCCAGCCGGTTCGACATCGCCCGCTTCGGGGCCGAGGTCATGCGCTTCTCCCCCCGCCAGTCCGACTGCATGATCGTGGCCGGCACCGTGACCTACAAGATGGCCCCGGTCGTCCGCCGCATCTATGACCAGATGGCCGCCCCGAAATGGGTCATCGCCATGGGCGCCTGCGCCAGCTCGGGCGGCATGTATCGCAGCTACGCCACCCTGCAGGGCGTGGACCGCATCGTGCCGGTGGACGTCTATATCAGCGGCTGCCCGCCGCGGCCCGAAGCCCTCCTTGATGCCCTCATGAAGCTCCAGACGAAGGTTCGCCGCGAACCTGCGCTCAAGAAGCAGTTCACCGCCGCCTGACGCCTTGCTGCCGCGCATGACCACCGACGTCGACCTTCCGACCGCCGTTAGCCAGCAGTTCCCCTCGGCCGCCCCGCGCCCGAGCCTCGATTGCCCGGCCTTCAATGTCCCCGCCGGCGACGTCCTCGCCGTGCTGCAATACCTGCGCGACACCCAGGCCTACGACTTCCTGATGGACCTGACCGCCATCGACTGGAGCGCCGAGCAATCCCCGCGCTTCACCGTCGTCTGGCACCTCTACTCGAGCACGAAGCACACCTACGTCCGCCTCGCCGCCAATTGCGCCTCCGACGCCGAGCCGGCCATGCCGACCACCTCGGGCCTCTGGGCCGGCGCCGACTGGCACGAGCGCGAGACCTACGACATGTTCGGCATCAAGTTCACCGGGCATCCCGACCTGCGCCGCATCCTGATGTGGGACGCCTACCCGTATTTCCCGCTCCGCAAGGAGTTCCCCCTCGCCGGCCTGCCGACCGAGATGTCCGACGCCGACATCAACGCCGAGATCGGCGTCGGCGTCATTCCCGCCCCGATGGCCGGCGGCCCCTTCGTGGCCACCCCGGGCGAGCCGATGAGCGACGCCGAACCGCGCGCCAAGGACGAGGCCTGGAACGAAAAGAGCGAGAAACCCGAGTAACATGGCCACCGATTTTTCCTATCCCGACGCCGCCGCGAAAGCCGCCTCGAACCTCCCCAAGGAGTTCGACCCGGAGAAGATGTCCCTCTCCATGGGCCCGTCCCACCCGTCCACCCACGGCGTGCTGCGCATCCAGTTCGAGCTCGACGGCGAGATCGTGACGAAGGCCGACCCGGTCATCGGCTACCTGCACCGCGGCGACGAGAAGATCGCGGAGAACATGACCTACAACCAGTTCGTGCCCTACACGGACCGGCTGGACTACATCGCCCCGCTCGCGAACAACATGGCCTACGCCATCGCCGTCGAGCGCCTCGCCGGCCTCGAGATGCCGCCCCGCTGCCAGGCGATCCGCGTCCTCACGGCCGAGATGGCCCGCGTGTCGTCCCACCTGATGGGCCTCGGCGCCTACGGCATCGATGTCGGCGCCTGGTCGGTGTTCATGTATTGCTTCGAGGAGCGCGAGAAGCTCTACAAGCTCTTCGAGGAGCTGACCGGCGCGCGCTTCACTACCAGCTACACCCGCATCGGCGGCCTGACGCGCGACGTGCCCGAGGGCTGGATCCAGCGGGTCGACGCGTTCTGCGACCAGTTCCTGCCGATCCTCGAGGAGATCCTCGGCCTGTTGACCCGGAACAAGATCTTCCTCGACCGCACCGTCGGCATCGGCGTCATCTCGAAGGCCGACGCCATCGCCTACGGCCTCTCCGGCCCGAACCTCCGCGGCTCCGGCGTGCCGAACGACCTGCGCAAGGACAAGCCCTACTCCGGCTACGAACAGTATGAGTTCGACGTCCCCGTCGGCTCGAAGGGCGACTGCTACGACCGCTACCTCTGCCGCGGCGAGGAAATGAAGCAGTCCATCCGCATCATCCGGCAGATCGTGAAGAATTTTCCGGGCGGCGACTGGTATGCGAAGGACGCCCGCAAGATTTTCGCCCCGCCTAAAGACAAGGTGCTCACCTCGATGGAGGAGCTCATCAACAACTTCATGATTGTGACCGAGGGCCCGCAGATGCCGGCCGGCGAGGTCTACTTCGAGGCCGAGAACCCGAAGGGCGTGCTCGGCTTCTACATCGTCAGCAAGGGCGGCGGCGTGCCCTACCGCATGAAGATCCGCAGCCCCTCGTTCTGCAATTTGTCCATCCTTCAGAAACTTTGCGTCGGCAACATGGTGTCCGACGTCGTCTCCATCCTCGGCTCGCTCGACTTCGTCATGGGCGAGTGCGACCGCTGATTTCCCGCGTCGATGAAACTGAAACCCGAAACGCTCAAGCAAATCGACGAGGTCATCACCCATTACCCGGTGAAGCGCAGCGCCACGCTGCCCCTGCTGCACCTCATCCAGGAGGACGTCGGCTGGATCTCCACCGAGGCCATCGAGTGGATCGCCGCCAAGCTCGAGCTGCAGCCGATCAACGTCTACGAGGTCGTCACGTTCTACCCGATGTTCCGGCAGAAGCCGATCGGCCGCCGCCACATCAAGGTCTGCCGCACGCTTTCGTGCGCCCTCACCGGCGGCTACAAGACCTGCGAGGCCTTCCAGAAGGAGTTCGGCTGCCACACCGGCGAGGTCTCCGCCGACGGCGAGGTCACCATTGATTTTGTCGAGTGCCTGGCCAGCTGCGGCACCGGCCCGGTGGTCATGATCGACGACGACCTCCACGAGAAGGTCGATGCCGCCAAGGTGAAGGCCCTGAGCGAACAAATCCGCCGGGAGGCCCTGAAGAAATGAAGAAGGTGCGCATCCTGCAGGTCCCGCCCATCCGCTTCGGCCTCGTGCTGGGGCTGATCAACGGCGTCATCGGCATGATCGTCGCGCCCATCCTGCTGTTCACGCTCGGTGCGGCGGCGACCGCCGCCGACCTGGCCATTGCCCCCAAGCTCCTCGGCATCCCGTGGCTCTTCGCCGGTGCCGGCGCGCTGTTCATGCCGTTCATCCACGCCGTGGGCGGCTTCGTGTTCGGCGTCCTGCTCGCCATGGTCTACAACTTCGCCGCCCGGTGGACCGGCGGCATCGAGATCGTCATCAACGACTGACCCGTTTTCCTTTCATGCCTGCTCCCGCCCAACGCCGCCTGATCTTCGCTCACATCGATGAGCCCGGCTACACCAATGACCTCGCCTGCTACCTCAAGCACGGCGGCTACGAGGTCATGAAGAAGGCTTTCACCCGCCCGCCGGCCGAGCTGATGGACGAGGTCAAGAAGTCAGGCCTGCGCGGCCGCGGCGGCGCAGGTTTCCCCTGCGGCGTGAAGTGGTCGCTGGTCGACCGCAAGAGCGGCAAGCCGATCTACCTCATCGTCAACGCCGACGAGTCCGAGCCGGGCACCTTCAAGGACCGTTACATCATGCACCAGGATCCGCACCAGCTGATCGAGGGCACGATGATCTCCTGCTTCGCGAACAACGTGAAGCAGGCCTACATCTACATCCGCGGCGAGATGCCGCACGGCGCCCGCATCCTCGAGAAGGCCATCGCCGAGGCGCGCGCGGCGAACCTCGTCGGGCCGAACATCCTCGGGTCGAGCTACAGCTGCGAGATCTACGTCCACCGCGGCGCCGGCGCCTACATCTGCGGCGAGGAGACCGGCCTGATCGAGTCGCTCGAGGGCAAGCGCGCCAACCCGCGCATCAAGCCGCCGTATTTCCCCGCCGTCCTCGGCCTCTACCAGTGCCCGACGATCGTCAACAACGTCGAGACGCTCTGCCACGTGAAGCACATTGTCGACATGGGCGGCGAGGCCTACACGAAGATCGGCACGCCGAACAACACCGGCACGCGCATCTTCTGCGTCTCCGGCCATGTGCAGAAGCCGGGTTATTACGAGTTCGAGGCCGGCAAGATCACGATGGGCCAGCTGCTCAACGACGTCTGCGGCGGCCCGCTGCCCGGCCGCACCTTCAAGGCCGTCATCCCCGGCGGCTCGTCCGCCAAGATCATGCGCTTCGGCGAGCGCTACAAGGGCAAGCGCAAGGTCGGCGCGGACATGGTCGAGTATGACTGGGGCGTCGAGGACGTCCCGATGGACTTCGACTCGCTTGCCATGATCGGCACGATGGGCGGCTCCGGCGGCGTCATCGTGATGGACGACTCGGTCAACATGGTGGAGGCGCTGGCCAACATCAACGCGTTCTACTCCCACGAGAGCTGCGGCCAGTGCACGCCCTGCCGCGAGGGCTCGCTGTGGATGAAGAAGATCACCACCCGCATGGTCCACGGCGAGGCGCGCGAGCAGGACGCCGCGCTGCTGAAGGGCGTGGCCGACCAGATCCCCGGCCGCACCATCTGCGCGTTCGGCGAGGCCTGCTCGTGGCCGACCCAGAGCTTCATCGCGAAGTTCGGCGACGAGTTCAAAAACTACCACCAGGACAAGAAGGCCGCGAAGCCCGCCGACGCCCTCCCGCTCATCTGATTTTCCCGCCGCAATGATCGCTCCGCCCAAACCCGACCTCGTGACCGTCAACATCGACGGCAAGGACATCGCCGTGCCGAAGGGCACGAACGTGATCGAGGCCGCCCGACAGCTCGGGATCGAGATCCCGCACTACTGCTACCACCCGAAGCTGACCGTCGCCGGCAACTGCCGCATGTGCCTGATCGAAATGGGCATGCCGGCCATGGATCCCGCCACCAAGGCGCCGATCGTCGACGCGGCCACCGGCAAGCAGAAGATCAACTGGATCCCGCGCCCGCAGATCGGCTGCGCCACCAACGCCTCGCCCGGCCTGCACGTGAAGACCAACTCGCCGATGGCCCGCGAGGCCCGCGAGGGCGTCACCGAGTTTCTCCTCATCAACCACCCGCTGGACTGCCCGATTTGCGACCAGGCCGGCGAATGCAAGCTGCAGGAACACTCCACCGCCTACGGCCGCGGCTACTCGCGCTTCGTCGAGCAGAAGAACGTGAAGCCCAAGCGCACCCAGCTCGGGCCGCGCGTCACCCTCGACGACGAGCGTTGCATCCTCTGCTCGCGCTGCGTCCGCTTCAGCAAGGAGGTCGCGAAGGACGACGTGCTCGGCTTCGTGGACCGCGGCAGCTACAGCACGCTGACCTGCTATCCCGGCAAGCAGCTCGCGAACAACTACTCGCTCAACACCGTCGACATCTGCCCGGTCGGCGCGCTCACCAGCACCGACTTTCGCTTCAAGATGCGCGTCTGGTTCCTCAAGCAGACGCCGTCCATTGACACGGAGTCCTCCGTCGGCGCCAACACCGAGGTCTGGAGCCGCGAGGGCGTCATCTACCGTGTCACCCCGCGCCAGAACGACGGCGTGAACGACACCTGGATGGCCGACTCCGGCCGCATGCTCTACAAGCAGGTGAAGGCCGACAACCGCCTGCTCGCCCCGGCGATCAACGGCGCGGCCACCGCGGCCCCGATGGCGCGCAAGGCCGCCGCCGATCTTTTGAACGGTGGTTCCGTTGCCATCGTCGGTTCCGGCCGCAGCTCCGTCGAGGAACAGTTCCTCACGAAGAAGCTCGTCGATGCGCTCAAGGTTTCCGTGTCGCTGGTCAGCCGCGTCGGGGCGGGGGACAAGATCCTCGTCTCCGCCGACCGCAACCCGAACGTCCGCGGTGCGCTCGTCACCGGCCTCATTTCCACGCTCCCGGCGCAGCAACTCACCTCGCTCGCGGCCGACATCGACGCCGGCAAGGTGAAGACCGTCCTCTCCGTCGGCGAGGACCTGACCGCCGCCGGCCTCACCGCCGCGCAGCTCGCGAAGGTCTCCGTCGTTTATCTCGGCACGCACAAGAATGCCACGAGCGACGCCGCCAAGGTTGTCATCCCGACGCTCACCACCTTCGAGAAGTCCGGCACGCTCGTGAACCAGCAGTTCCGCCTGCAGAAGTTCGCCAAGGCCGTCCCCGGTCCGGCGGGCGTGGCGGACGATCTCGTCACGCTGGCCACCCTCGTCGGCGCCGTCACCCGCTCCACGGTGGCCTCCGACCTCGGTTCCCTCTGGGCGGTCATCGCCGCAGAGGTGAAGCCGCTCGCTACCGTCACCTACGCCAACCTTCCCGCCACCGGCCTGCTGCTCGACGCCGCGCCGTGGGCCGCGCTGCCCTTCTGCGAGGGCGAGACGCTCCACTTCAAACCGGCCGCCGCGGCCGCCACCGCATGACCGCCGTGATCGAACTCTGGTCCGGGCTTCACCCGCTCCTGCAGGCCGTCATCAAGGGCCTCGCGGTCATCGGCGTCATGTTCCCGTTCGGCGGAGCCTGCTCACTGGTCGAGCGCAAGGTCTCCGCGTGGATGCAGGGCCGCCCCGGCCCGAACCGTGCCATTCCGTTCTGGTTCGCGTGGGTGCCGATCGTCGGCCCGTTCCTGCAGCGGCTGGGCGTGTTCCACCTCATGGCCGACGGTGGCAAGATGTTCTTCAAGGAGGACCCGGTCCCGGGTCACGTGAACAAGTTCTATTTCTACCTCGCTCCGGTCGTCGGCATGATCCCCGCGCTCACGACCGTGACCGTGGTGCCGTTCGGCGCCTACCTCAACGAGGCGGGCAAGCTCGTCCCGCTCGTGCTGGCCAATCTCGACGTCGGCATCCTCGCGGTATTCGCGGTGTCCTCGCTCGGCGTCTACTCGCTGATCCTTGCCGGCTGGGCGTCGAACTCGAAGTATCCCTTCCTCGGCGGCATCCGCGCCTCGGCCCAGCTCATCTCCTACGAGCTCTCGATGACGCTCTCCGTGCTGCCGGTTTTCCTCTGGGTCAACGCCCCGGGCGGCAATGGCACGCTGAGCCTCTTTGACGTCGTGGCCGCCCAGAACGGCGCCTGGTTCGGCCTCTGGATGCCGCTCTCGGCGATCGTCTTCCTCGTCGCGCTCTTTGCCGAGACGAACCGCCTCCCGTTCGACATGGCCGAGGGCGAGGCCGACCTCGTCGGCGGCTTCCACACCGAATACGGCTCGATGAAGTGGGGCCTGTTCTTCGTCGCCGAATATTCGCACATGCTCATCGGTTCCGGCGTGTTCGTGCTGCTGTTCCTCGGCGGCTGGAACCCGCTGCCGTGGGTGCCGCTGGCCGACGTCGCCGCCTGGCTGCACCTCGCGGGCTCGCCGATCCTGCTCGGTCTGCTCTCCATCGGCATCTTCCTCGGCAAGGTGCTGTTCTTCATCTTTCTCTTCATGTGGGTGCGCTGGACGGTGCCGCGCTTCCGCTACGACCAGGTGATGAAGCTCGGCTGGCAGAAGCTGCTGCCGCTCGCCATCGCCAACCTCCTCTTCTACGCGATCCTCATCGCGTTCCTGCAGAAACCCGTTTCCTGAGCCCATGGCCTACGTCGTCGAACGCAAACCCCTCACGCTCTCGGAGCGGCTCTACTTCCCGCAGATCATTGCGGGACTGCGGGTCACCTTGAAGCACCTGTTCGCGCCGAACGTGACGATGGAGTATCCCGAGCAGCGTCCGGCCATCCCGACCGGCTATCGCGGCGTGCCGACGCTCGTGAAGGACCCGCACGGCCGCGAGAAGTGTGTCTCCTGCCAGCTCTGCGAGTTCGTCTGCCCGCCCAAGGCCATCCGCATCACGCCGGGCAGCGTGGAGGACCAGCCCGACCGCGCCCACGTCGAGAAGGGCCCGCAGGCCTTCGACATCGACATGCTGCGCTGCATCTACTGCGGCCTGTGCCAGGAGGTTTGCCCGGAGGAGGCCATCTTCCTGCAGAACCAGTATTCCATGACCGGCTTCACCCGTGCCGAGATGGTCAACGACAAGGCGAAGCTCTACGAGCTGGGCGGCACGCTGCCCGACCAGCATTTCAAGTGGGACAAGAAAAAGGCCGCCGCCGAGCACGGCAACGCGCACTGAGCCATGGCTGACACGCTTTTCCTCATCCTCTCGGTCCTCACCGTCGCCACGGCGCTCCTCGTCGTGGTGAACAAGAACGCGGTCAACGCCGCCATGTTCCTGCTGCTCTCGCTCGTCGGCATGGCCGGCCTGTTCGTGCTGCTCGACGCCCCGTTGCTGGCCTTCGTGCTCATCCTGGTCTACGCGGGCGCGGTCGTCGCGCTGTTCCTCTTCATCATCATGCTGCTCGACACCACCCCGGGCAGCTTCAAGGCCTTCAAGCCGATGACCATCACGGCGTCCGCCCTCGGCGCCGCGCTGCTGGCGCTCGGCCTCTGGTCGCTCACCACCCGCGCCGTGCTGCCCCAGGCCCCGGCGTCCGTGCCGGTGCCGACGATGAAAAACTACGCCGAGCAGCTCTTCACCACCTACCTGCTGCCCGTGCAGGTTGTCGGCTTCATGCTCCTGATCGCGATGCTGGGCGTCATCGTGCTCAGCAAGAAATTCGACGTGACGGAGGAGACCAAATGATCCCGCTCCTCGCCACCGCCCCCGCCTACGGCCTGCCGTCCTACCTGTTCGTCAGCGCCCTGCTGTTCGCCATCGGATTCTTCGGCGTGCTGCTCCGCAAGAACACGCTCGTGATCTACATGTGCCTCGAGCTCATGCTGCTCGCCTCGACGCTCGCGCTGGTCGCGTTCTCGAAGTTCAACGGCACCCTCGACGGCAACGTCTTCGTCTTCTTCATCCTCACCATCGCGGCGGCCGAGGTCGCCGTCGGCCTCGCCATCATCGTCGCGCTGTTCCGGAAGCGCCACACCGTCCAGGTCGAGGAACTGAACCAATTGAAGCACTGATCCGATGTCCATGCTGCAACACGCCATCCTGATCCTCCTGCTGCCGCTGGCTTCCGCGGTGGTGATCGCCCTGTTCCTGCGGAAGCGGGGCGCGGTCGCCTCGTGGCTCTCCACGGGTGTCGCCGGCGCCATCGCGGCGATCTCCGTCATCCTCCTGCAGCACGGCGAGCGCTTCGAGTCCTCCGTCGAGTGGCTGCGCTTCGGCACCTTCAGCGTGTCGCTGGGCATCAAGTATGACGACCTCGCGGCGCTGATGCTCTTCATCGTCGGCTTCGTCGGCTTCCTGATCCACCTGTTCTCGCTGGGTTACATGCATGACGACAAGGCCCGTGCCCGGTTCTTTGGCGGCCTGTCCATCTTCATGTTCTCGATGATCGGCATCGTCCTCGCCGACAACCTGTTCATGATTTTCATCTTCTGGGAGCTGGTCGGCTTCAGCTCTTGGCTGCTGATCAACCACTACCACGAGAAGCAGTCCGCGGCCGATGCCTCGAAGAAGGCCTTCATCGTCAACCGCGTCGGCGACTTCGGTTTCCTGCTCGGCATCATCATGTGCTACTGGGCGCACGGCACGGTGAACTTCACCGAGCTGGGCGAACTCGGCACGGCTGGCAAATTAGCGGCAGGCGCCGCGATTCCGCTCCTGCTGTTCTGCGGCGCGATGGGCAAGTCGGCCCAGATGCCGCTGCAGGTCTGGTTGCCGGACGCGATGGAGGGCCCGACGCCCGTCTCCGCGCTCATCCATGCCGCCACCATGGTCGCCGCCGGTATCTTCATGCTTTGCCGCATCAACGTCCTCATGGTGCCGCAGGCGCTCGAGGTCATCATGTGGATCGGCACGGTCACCGCGGTCTACGCCGCGCTCTGCGCCATCGTCCAGCGCGACATCAAGAAAGTCCTGGCCTACTCGACCCTCTCACAGCTCGGCTACATGGTCGCGGCGTTTGGCCTCGGCTCGCTCGCCATGGAGCACGGGGAGCACAAAATGATTATCGCTGCCGGCGTTGGCGCCGCAATGTTCCACCTGACCACGCACGCTTTCTTCAAGGCCCTCATGTTCCTTGGTTCCGGCTCGGTCATCCACGGGTGCCACCACGAACAGGACATCTTCAGGATGGGCGGCCTGATGAAGAAGATGCCGATCACTTTCTTCACCTTCACGATCGGCGTGCTGGCGATCATCGGCATGCCGTTCCTCTCCGGCTTCTTCTCGAAGGATGCCATCCTCTACCTCGCGATGGAGAAGAACACCGCGGTGTTTGCGCTCCTCGCCTTCACGGCCGTCCTGACCTCGTTCTACATGGTCCGCCTCTGGAAGATCACCTTTCTCGGCGAGGCCCGCTCCAAGGATGCGGAGCACGCCCACGAGAGCGGCCTCGTCATGACGTTGCCGTTGATCGTCCTCGCGGTGCTGTCCGTTGCTGGTGGTTATGCCGGCATTTA
>JAYRXZ010000010.1:0-86185 GCA_041917235.1 Lacunisphaera sp.
CGCCTTTGCGCGAACAACATGCCACGTTCGAGGCGGGGTTCGGAGACCCCGCCCTACAATGTCAGCGTCAGAACTTCCATTCAACCCCCGCAAAAGCGCCGACGCCGAGCTGCGGGTAGCCGTGCACTTCCTCGTAGGCCTCGTCGAGCAGGTTCTCGACCCGGGCCTTCACGGCCAGACGGTCATTGACCTGCCACGCGCCATAGAGACGCACGACCGTGTAGTCCTCGGCGTCGATGGTGGCGAAGGTCGCCGCATGCACGTCCTGCCGGCCGGCCGCGAACGCCACGCCGGTGCCGGCGCTGAAGCCGCGGCCGAAGTCGTGCCACAGGTCAATCGACCCGCTGTTCCGCGGCCGGCGCAGCAGGCGGATGCCCTGCGTGAGGTTCTCCGCCTCCAGGTAGGTGTAGGCCACCCGCACCTGCACGGCGCCGGGCAGCGCGAACTTGCCCGCCAGCTCGAGGCCGCGTGTCCGCGCCTCCTCGACGTTGGCCGTCGTGCCGGGGAACACGCCGAAATCGAACACGAT
Organism: Lacunisphaera sp.; assembly: GCA_041917235.1. Classification (GTDB taxonomy): domain Bacteria; phylum Verrucomicrobiota; class Verrucomicrobiia; order Opitutales; family Opitutaceae; genus Lacunisphaera. The sequence goes on from JAYRXZ010000010.1 coordinate 530, forward strand.
CAGGTTGTCGTAGCGCGTGTCGAACCACGTCGCACTCAGCACGCCCCGGTTGCCGGCGAGGAAATAATCCACGCCGCCGTCCCAGCCGCGCGCCTTCTCGGGCTCCAGGTTGGGGTTGCCGACGTAGAACGCGCTCTGTCCGTAAAGATCGAGGAAACTCGGCGAACGGAACGCCGTGCCGTAGGTGGCGCGGACCTTCCAGCGCGAGTCCTTCGACAACCACGCCGCCGTCACTCGTCCCGTCGTGGCGCGGCCAAAGGTGTCGTGGTCGTCGCTGCGCAGCCCGGCCGTCAGGTAGACGTGCTCGACCGGCGTCCACTCGTCCTGGGCGAAGAACGCCAGCAGGCCCTGCCGCTCGTTGATGTTGCCGAAGCCGTTGTTGCGGGTGTGGTTCGCCTCGGCGGTCAGGCCGCCGGTGACGCGATGCTGCTCGTTCAGCACGTAGGTGCTCTGCCAGTCGAGCACGGCGCGGCGGTTGGTGACCCGTGTCTCGCTCGTGCCGGTGTCGGACACATAGCGCCGGTCCTGCCCGCCGAGCACGACGTGGCTCGTGAGCCCCGGGGAATGCGCGAGATCGGCGAACACCGTCGCCAGCTGGTTGCTCTCGCTTTCCTCGTTGTCGGGATCGTTGGCCCCGAAGCCGATCGCGGCGCCGGGCGAACCGTAGCGGCCGACGAACCCGCGCCAGGTCGCGCCGATGGCGACGTCCTTCGTCACCTGCCGGTCGAGGCGCAGCGAATACGTGACGCTGTCGAATTCGTTGTTCGCGCGCTCATTGTCGGTGTGGCCGCCCGACGCGGAGAACGTGTAAGCGCGCTGCGCATCGCCGCCCTGCGCGCTGACCGCGCCCTGCACCGTGCCGAACGAGCCGGCCTCGGCCGCGAGGGTGACGCTGCCCGGGCCCGTGCCGCGCTGGCCGCGGATGGCCACGACGCCGCCGACCGCCTCGCCGCCATAAAGCGTGCTCTGCGGGCCGTGCGAGACCTCGAGGTTGTCGCACGCGCCGAGACACATGCCGCCGAACGAGACCTGATAGTCGGTGTTCGGGTCGTTGAAGCGGATGCCGTCCACGAGGAACAGCGTCTGGTTCGAGTTAGACCCGCGCAGGAAGAGCGACGTCACGCCGCCCGCCGCGCCGGAGGCGAAGCTGGGCGCGCCCGGGACGCCGCCGAGCGCCGAGCGCAGGCCGGTGAGCTGCATGCGGGCCAGCTCGGCGCCGCTGATCTGGTCGACATAGGTGCCGAGCGTCGTCAGCGCCGCGGGGGTCCGCGTGGCGGTGAAGACATAGTCCGGCAGTTTTTCCGGTTCGGCCGTCTGCGCGAACGCGGGGAAAGCCGGCGCAAGGCCGGCGATTAGGAGCAGGCGTCGGAGCGACGCCGCGATGGTGGTGTTCATGATCTGCTGATGCTGCGGCAAGAGCAGACCGCCATCGGATGGAGGCGGGGCCATCAGCCCCGCGCCCGATCAGACACGTTTCCACTCCCACCCTTCAATGTGCGTTGAAGGTTGAACCCGGCCGCCTGCACAAGGCGGCCGCGTGGTGAGTTTCCGGGAGCAGATGTTCGGACTCCGCATGTGCACGCCTTCGCGTGTTGACCTCGCCCCTCGCCTTCACCGGTTGCCCGATTGGCTTTGCCCGGCGCCTGTCGCCGGTGGGGGTCTGTGATGCGTTACCGCAGCGCAACTGTGGCCGATTCGCACGGCCTTCCCTGTATCCCTGGAATTTGATGAAAGAACCTCAGGCGAACCACCAATCCACCCGCCAAGCGCCTTGTGCAAGCCCTAATCCTGTCATGGGTTACGCATTTCTTGTCATCGGCAAAGCCCTGACTTGCCTTTTCATATCATCGAATCTTGATGCAAGCATACAAGAGTAGTTTCATGACCGCCCTCCCGCCCACTTCCGCCGAAACCGCCCTCCGCCGCCTCCTGGCCGAGCGCGTGGCCATCATTGACGGCGCCATGGGCACGACCATCCGCAGCTACAACATCACCGAGGAGCAGGCGCGCGGCGACCGCTTCAAGGACGCCCCGAAGGACCTCAAGAACAACGGCGACATTTACTCCCTGACCCGCCCGACCGAGATCGGCGACATCCACCGCCGCTTCCTCGAGGCCGGCGCCGACATCATCGAGACCAACACCTTCTCGGCCACCAGCATCGGCCAGAGCGAGTTCTTCATCGAGGACCCGCGCGAGAAGGGCGGCCGCAAGGACCCGGCGTTCTACCAGTCCGTCATCGAGAACAAGTTCCTCGAAACCCTCGCCTGGGACATCAACTTCCAGTCCGCCCAGCAGTGCCGCACCTGGGCCGACCGCATCGCCAACAACTCCGGCAAGCGCCGCTACGTCGCCGGCGCCGTCGGGCCGCTGACCGTCTCTCTCTCCAACTCGCCCGACGCCGATGACGCGGGCTTCCGCGTCGTCACCTTCGACCAGGTGAAGGCCGACTACCGCCGCCAGGTGCGCGCGCTCATCGCCGGCGGCGTGGACCTGCTGCTGGTCGAGACCATCTTCGACTCCCTCAACGCCAAGGCTGCCCTCGTCGCCATCGAGGAGATCTTCGCCGAGGACAAGATCCGCCTCCCGCTCATGATCTCGGCGGCCGTCGGCCGCGGCGGCGAGACGATGATCTCGGCGCAGACCGTCGGCGCCTTCTGGAACGCCGTGCGCACGCACAAGCCGCTCGCCGTCGGCCTCAACTGCTCGATCGGCCCCGACCTCATGCGCCCCTTCCTCGAGGAGCTGGGTGCCAAGTCCGACACCTTCATCTCCGCCTACCCGAACGCCGGCCTGCCGAATCCGCTCACCGAGACCGGCTTCGACCTGAAGCCCGCCGACATGGCCCGCTTCATGGGCGAGTTCGCCGACAGCGGCCTGCTCAACATCGCCGGCGGCTGCTGCGGCAACACCCCCGAGCACATCGCCGCCATCGCCGAGGCCCTCAAGCCCAAGCCGGCGCGCAAGGTCACGATCGTGAAGCCGGACTTGTCATTGCGAGGAGCCGCAGGCGACGCGGCAATCCAGCTAGATGGATCGCCACGCCCGGCAGACCGGGCTCGCGATGACAATAATCCTCAGGTTTCAGGTTTCAGGTTTCAGGTTTCAGCAGCGGACACCCGTCCGCTGCAGCTCTCGGGTTCGCTTCCCTTCACCCAGCAAATCGGCTCGTTCATCATGGTCGGCGAGCGCACCAACGTCGCCGGCTCCCCGAAATTCGCCAAGCTCGTCAAGGCGGGCAACTACGAGGAGGCCGTCTCCGTCGCCCGCCAGCAGGTGGACAACGGCGCCAACGTCATCGACGTGTGCATGGACGACGGCCTGATTGACGGCGTCGCGGCCATGACGCGCTTCCTGCAGCTCATCGGCAGCGAGCCCGAGATCGCCAAGGTGCCGGTGATGGTCGACTCCTCCAAATGGGAGGTCATCGAAGCCGGCCTGAAATGCCTTCAGGGCAAGGGCATCGTCAACTCCATCTCCCTCAAGGAGGGCGAGGCGAAGTTCCTCGAGCAGGCGCGCACCATCCTCCGCTACGGCGCCGCCGTGGTCGTCATGGCCTTCGACGAGAACGGCCAGGCCGCCTCCTACGCCGAGAAGATCCGCATCTGCGAGCGCGCCTACCGCCTGCTGGTCGACACCGTCGGCTTCCCGCCCGAGGATATCATCTTCGACCCAAACATCCTCACCGTCGGCACCGGCATCGAGGAGCACAACAATTACGCCGTCGATTTCATCGAGGCCACGCGCTGGATCAAAGCCAACCTGCCGCACGCCAAGGTCAGCGGCGGCGTCTCCAACGTCTCCTTCAGCTTCCGCGGCAACAACCCCGTGCGCGAGGCCATGCACGCGGCCTTCCTCTACCACGCCATCAAGGCCGGCATGGACATGGGCATCGTCAACCCGTCGATGCTCGAGGTCTACGAGGAAGTGGACAAGGAGCTGCTCGTCCTCGTCGAGGACGTCCTCCTCAACCGCCGCCCCGACGCCACGGAACGCCTTGTGGCTTTCGGTGAAAGCCTCAAGGCCGGAGGACAGAAGTCAGAGGACAGAGGTCAGACTGGAGGGCCCGCGTCCCTGCGGGCCGCCGACGCCTGGCGCTCGGGCACTGTCGAGGAACGCCTCTCCCACGCCCTCGTCAAGGGCATCGACGCCTTCATCGACCAGGACACCGAGGAAGCCCGCCAGAAATATGGCAAGCCGCTCACGATCATCGAGGGCCCGCTGATGGACGGCATGCGCGTCGTCGGCGACCTCTTCGGCGCCGGCAAGATGTTCCTCCCGCAGGTCGTGAAGTCGGCCCGCGTCATGAAAAAGGCCGTCGCCTATCTCCAGCCGTTCATGGAGGCCGAGAAGGCCGCGCTCGTCGCGTCCGGCGGCACCGCCAAGGCGCAGGGCCGGATCGTCATGGCCACCGTCAAGGGCGACGTGCACGACATCGGCAAGAACATCGTCGGCGTCGTCCTCGCCTGTAACAATTACGAGGTCATCGACCTCGGCGTCATGGTGTCGTGCGAGAAGATTCTCGCCGCCGCCAAGGAGAAGGGCGCCGACATCATCGGCCTCTCCGGCCTTATCACGCCGTCGCTCGACGAGATGGTGCACAACGCGAAGGAAATGGAGCGCCAGGGCCTCAAGATCCCGCTGCTCATCGGCGGCGCCACCACGTCGGCCGCGCACAACGCGGTGAAGATCGCCCCGCATTATTCCGCGCCCGTCATTCACGTGCTCGACGCCTCGCGCGTCATCGGCGTCGTCTCGAAGCTCCTCAGCACCGACCAGAAGCCCGCCTACCTCGCCGAGGTGAGAGCCACGCAGGAGCGCCAGCGCGTCGAGTTCGCCGACCGCCGCGGCGCCCGCAAGCTCCACTCCCTCCCCGAAGCCCGCAAGCGCGCCCAGCCCACGGATTGGGCGAATGTCGATATTCCGCGGCCTGAGTTTTTCGGCACACGAGTATTTTCAACTGACGTGGGCGCCAGAGGACAGAAGTCAGAGGACAGAGGTCAGACTTCAGAGCCGTCCTCTGTCATCCGTCCTCTGTCCTCTGGCAACTCCCCGACCCCGCAAATCGAGTCACTCTCGCTGGAGGAAATCGCGAGCTATATTGACTGGTCGCCGTTCTTTTCGACGTGGGAGTTGCACGGCCGCTTCCCCGACATCCTGAAGGACCCCGTCGTCGGCGAGGAAGCCACCAAGCTCTACGCCGAGGCGCAGGCGATGCTGAAGCGTATCATCGACGAGAAACGCTACACGGCGAAAGCCGTCATCGGCTTCTGGCCGGCGAACAGCGTCGGCGACTCCGTCGAAGTCTACGCCGACGAGTCGCGCTCGAAGGTGCTCAAGACCTTCCATTTCCTCCGCCAGCAGCACGAGAAGCCCGCCGGCCAGTTCAACCACTGCCTCGCCGACTTCATCGCGCCAAAGGATTCGGGCCGCATCGACTATCTCGGCGGCTTCGCCGTCACGGCCGGCCACGGCGTCGAGGAATTCGCCGCGGAGTTCCGGGCCAAGACCGACGACTTCAACGCCATCCTCGCCCAAGCCCTCGGCGACCGCCTTGCCGAGGCTCTTGCCGAGCTGATGCACAAGAAGGCCCGCGACTATTCCGGCTACGGCAAGACCGAGAACCTCGAGATGAAGGACATCATCCGGGAAAAATACCGCGGCATCCGCCCGGCGCCGGGTTATCCCGCCTGCCCCGACCACACCGAGAAGCGGACACTTTTCGATATTCTCGGCGCAGAATCAGCCACGGGGATCAACCTCACCGAATCCTTCGCGATGCACCCCGCGAGTTCCGTGTCCGGCCTCTACTTTAATCACCCGGAGTCCAAATATTTTGCCGTGGGCAAGCTAGCCAAGGATCAGATCGAAGAATACACGTTGCGGAAGGATCAATGGATGGAGGTCTCCGAGCGTTGGCTCGCACCCTATCTGGACTACGATCCGGCTTGAACCGGCATCACGCTGACTGACGGAGCGCGGCAGCGCGGAGAACCAGCTCCACCAAACCCACTAAGCGGTAAGTTCAGCGAGATGCTGAATCGGCAGGTGCGTATCAGGGCTGACAATCAGCACTTCGCTACCATCTTTTGAAGATGCTGCCGAATAATGCAGATTAAAGTCCGTTATCTGACGCCATGCATATAAGGCGCGAATCTCAGGCACGTTGTCGTATGTAACCAACCAATGAAGTCTTCTTATCCGCCGCAAAAATCCGGCAAGATTCGCATGATCCTTTGGTTCGTAATAATTAAGATAGAGACGTGATCCCTTCACATAATATGGCGGATCTAAATACACAAAAAAACGGGAACGGTTCTGTTTCCTAAGTAGAACCTTTCGAAGGAACTTAATCGCATCCAGGTTATGCAGTTCAATTTGCTCACGATAAGCGGCGATTCGTTTGATCCTCCTAATCAATTCGTCCTGAGAGTATCGTGCATCAATTTTCCACTTTCCAGTTTGGTCGAGACCACCAATTACACCGCCGTTGGTCATAATCCCAGAGCGATTACATCTATTAAGGTAGAATGCCGCGAACCCCAACTCAACGATACGGCGTGACTGCCTCCGGTATATCGCACGTTGGCGCTTCCATTCGCGAACTGTTACCGGCGTCTCTCGAATCAATTTAACGAATGCTTCAGTGTGATTAATGATCGCATGCCAAAAGGCCCACACACTCCGATCAGCATCATTCAACACTATTCTTGAGACCTTGCCCGCAAGAAGCAGATTTATTGCCGCACCCGCACCACCTGCATAGGCCTCGACATATGTGCAGTCTGCGATCCGGTTTGCCTCGATAGTCGCGCCCAGGAAGTCCGACAGCACGGCCTTGCCGCCAGGATAGCGAAGAGGACTGTTAATATCAGCGCGCATTAGTTGAGTGGCACAGGGGATACCTGCTTACAGCAATCAAGAAAACGATTCTTGGCCGTAAAATAACCATACTGCTTCTGCGCGAAATGAGCAATACGGCAACGGTCGAAGAGCACTCCCGCTTTTCTAGCCCACATTTCCCAGAAATCCGGGTTCACACGATGCGGGATGTAGAAAGAACGTATAATCGGGCTCATGAAAGGCCTAGTTGGCCACTGCGTGCTAAAAGCTTCGGGCTGAAGCTCAGATACTTTTTTATGCCAGTCATCCCCGGCCGCACACTGGCCAAACATTATAACCTGGCTGGGCCCCGCGTCCGGAAAACTTTTCCAGACCACCACGTCTAATTTGTCGTCTTTCGCATTGGTCTTTTGCTCGCGAAATCCGTTTCCCTCACGAAGACTTCCACAAAGGGCATTGATCGCGGTTCTGAATGTGTCGTTTTTACCACGCGCACTGGTGCCAAAGAGCATGCACGTCGTCGATGCGTCCATATATTGGCCGGCTGCAACACATGACATTTCCTCGAAGAGGAGCCAGGGATTATATGGAACCCCCTTTTTCGCCTTCCACTTAAAGTATGAGAGTAACAGGCAAAATACATAGGGGATATATTTATCCGGCGCGCCACGTCGGGTAATGACCGCATTATTCAAAACGAAAGGATACGCATCACCTGCTGCCTTCACGCGCCGATCAATTTCAGTAAATACTTGGGCGATCAGAGGCTCAGGGGCTCCGTTGCCAAGGCGTCGGAGGGGCCGCTCCATATCGGCGGCGCTGGCATCACCATCAGCGGCAGTTAGCGCAAGGATCTCCAACCAGTCCGCAAGCTCAATTGGATCGGCTGTGTTGGAGGGGAAATATGTCGCCGCTGTTTTTTGCACCCGCCTGCTCATTTCTTCTCTTTAAATTCGGCTAGGCGTTGCATCTCACGGAAAATACTGTCGGCAAGTTTTGTCACCCCTTCGACTTCATACAAAAGCTCGGCATCGCCCTTGTATCCCAAAGTAACGACAGACTTTGCTTCCTGTAGTGCATCCTTTGCAAGGGCTATAGAGTCCTGCAATCTACGTGTCTCCCCTTGGCTAATTTTGTGGGCCCGGTCTAACGGAATACCTGACGCTAATGCCGCCAACGCTTGTTTGTTGCCGATCACTTCTCGGAGATGCCCCAAGTCCGGGAATTGTTTTTGAACAATCGGTTCAAGACTCAGCTCTTTACTACCAAAGAGCCATGTCATCATCTGCTTCAGCTTCGGAAGATTTGCTTTCTTTACAGGGCTGTCATGCAGAGACGTGGCTCGCGTTAGGCCTAGATATGCAAGGAATTCTTCGTAATCAGCAGCAGTATATAGGTGCGAAAAATAAAAGCGGTTCTTGATTCGATCATCGCGAGAAAAGCCCGCCGACTTCTCGGCCTGCTCCAAGAGCACAAACCCGCGATAAATACGTTCTACCGTGCTGTTTTGATCGCCGATTTTTCGCGCAATTTCAGGCAGTGCGATACCATATTCTCGCTGAACTTTCGCAACGTATGCCGCCTTACTGAACGAATCCCATTCTTTCGGCCCGTTAACATGCCGAAAGCCGAAATATTCCCATAGCGATTCTTTATTCGGGTAGATGGAAACAGGCAGCTCTTTAAGCTGCTCTTTCCGTTCTTTGGTCAGCTCTGGTAAGTCAGTCGCCTTCACTTTGCGCCTCAACGCATCGTCGGTGAGCAATAGCACGGCAGTAAGCCGCCGGTTACCTTCGACTACCGTGAAAATCTGCTTCGCTGGGTCTTTTTCACGCGGATTCTGCGGAATGACGAAAAGCGGCTCTTCTTTAAAAAAGCCATTTGCGGCGATAGATAGAGCCAGTTCACTGACCGCCATTTCACGCCACATTGCTTTGACGATCTCATCTTGACCTTGGCCACTACTTATCGAGATGAGTCGTGGATTCTCCTCGTCTAGCCGGAGTTGCTTCACTGGCTTTGTGACGATTTCCATCGGATCACTCTTGGGGCTGCTAATCATGTCGGTTGTAAAACTCTAGCGGGCGTCCTCCTGAGTCAAGGCGGCTTAACGCTGGCTTTGTAGTTTGTGGTCGGCGCAGACGCCGCCTGCCGCAACGGGGTTGAAATGAGCCGCTAGCTGGCGCACCGTGCCGGCATGACAGAGGGAGCGAAACAGGTCACCGAAGCGGCGTTGAAGGTGCCGGAGCAGGACCGCCTGCAGGTGGCTTGGGCCATTTGGAAAAGCATGGGCGGCCCCGATGAACACCTCGCCGATCTCGCCGCCCTCGCCCGCGCCCAGGATTTTGAAACCGGCAAGGTCAGCCCTAAGTCACAGGCCGAAGTATTCCAAAAAGCACGGGCCGTGCTTGGATGAACCGCTGGGTTTGCCACGGAACAGGAACAGATCCTAAGCCAGATACTGTAGGGGCGTGGCTTGTCCACGCCCTCGGGCGCGCACAAGCCACGCCCCTACAAACCCACCTGCTTCTTCGACCCGAGGATTTAAAATAGCTGCTCGATCACTTTCACGCGGTCGGCGAAGCCCGCGTCGGGGGAGGTTCGGATTTTAAGGCCGCTGGTCGTGGTGAGGCGGCGGATCGTCACTTGCTCGGTCAGCTGGTAGAGAAAGGGCCGGGTCGCGGTGGCCGGGCCGTCGGGATCATTGAAGAGGTAGGGGCCTTGATAGTCCTTGGGATGCTGGCTGTCGTCGATGACCAGGCCGTCGATGGTGATCTCCCTCGGCATGAAACAGGGATAGCCGAAATCGTGCTGCCCGCTGTTGCTGGCGCTTAACAGGTGGGGCTGGATCGGCGCGCCGCAGCCGGGGATCCATCGGGAATTACGGATGATCACCGGGCCTTCCCAGGTGCTCCCATAATCGCTCCGCAGGGCCAGCAGGGAGCGGCCGTTCAGCGTGGAATCCTCGATCGTCAGCGTGCCGCGGCCGATGGCGTTCAGGCCGGCGTGGCCGAGCGTAGAGCCGCGGATCGTGTAGGTGCCGGAGACGCCCTGGTGCGTGTCCATGCGCGACAGCGTGCAGTTCTCCAGCAGGATGTTCTTGCAGAAATTCGTGCCGATCACGCCCCAGCGCGTCGGGTCGTTGATGTTGTCCATGCGGACGCCACTCATCGTAAAGTTGACCACCTCGTTGGCGTTCAGGTCGTAGGTGCCCATGCTCACCGGCTTCCCGGCGGCCCCGATCGTCGTGTAGGTCTTGTGGCCGGTGACAAAGCAGTCGCGGAAGGTGATGTTCGCGGCCCCCTGCGCCGAGAGGAACCCTCTGTAGGGATGGCCGAATTCACCCTCATCCGTGATGTGATGGGTCAGGCCCTCCACGGTGGTGTTGGAGCGGCTGATGGCGATGTTGCGCATCCAGTAATTGTAACCCTTCTCCTGCTTCATCCGGTTGGCGATGGTGGTGAAGACCCCGCCCCGGAGGACGAGCGGCCGCTCGTCGATCGGGCGGGCTTCCACCTCGGTGACCTCGTCGTAGTCCCAGTCGATGTCGCCCTCGATGGAGCCATCCCGCCGGAGGATGAAGCAATCGCGCTGGGCCGAGCCGCTGTTCTGGTTGAGACCCTGGCGGATGTAGCGCCGCTTGTTGCTGTTCTCCACCCGCACCCAGCAGTCGCGCGGCGGCAGCACATCGATGTGCCGCTGGTCGCGCGTCAGCCGCGGAATGGTCAGCGTCACGGGTTCCAGCAGCGACTGCACGGAGAAGAGCGACAGTTTGTGGTTCTCGACGTCGGTGTCATCGATGATGAAGCGTGAGGTGCCCCAGTCCGTGTCGGTGGCGATGATCGCGGTGAGCGCCCGGCGGCCGAGGTGATAGGTGGCCCCGGCCTTCGTCTTCACCGGCAAACCGTGGATATTGGCAAAGGCATGGGCTTTGACGATGGCCGGCAGGTCATCGACCACGCCATCACCGACCGCGCCGAAGGCCTCGTAATTGACCGGCTGGTCCGCGGGCACCGTCGGCTCGTCGCCGGCCGCGCAAGCCACCAAGGCACCCGCCAGGAAGAAAACCCCAAACCTCGCCAACGAGAGACGATCCATGCCGGGCAAGCTGCCGTTTCCCGCACCATCACGCAAGCGCGGTGCATCACACTCTGTTTTAACGCAAAGGCGCAATGACGCAGGGGGTTTTGTCTTTCTTCGCGTCTTTGCGCCTTTGCGTTAAATAAAACAGGCTTGGATGTAGATCACACAATTCACCGCGTTTCCCTCCGGACTTCACGCTGGCTTCACACACCGGCCCCAAGGTGGCCGGCATGATGTCACTCCTTGTCCCCGGGAAAATACCGCGGTGGCCACTCACCCGCATGATCGAGCAGCTCAAAGGCCCGGCAGTGCGGGCTGGCGCAATGGTGCGGAAGCCTTGTAACTTAAACCGCCGACCTCGTGTTATGACCCTACCTGTGCAAACCGCCGGCCACCCGTCCAGGTTACTGCTTGCCGCCCTCGCACTCGGCCTGGGGCTCGCGCTGCCCGCCGCGGCCAAGGCGCCGGCCAAGCCGAGCGAGATCATCGTCTCCGCGGCCAACTACGCCGAGACCCCGCCGGAGGTCCTGTCAAAGATGTTCCGCCAGGCCGACGACCTGACCGACGTGCCGCCGCCGCCGGCCGGCGAACGCCCGGTGCGCTATTACCAGTTCCTGCCCGCCGAGGCCCTCGCGGCCGACCTGTCCTATGCCGAGGTCTGCAAGCTCCTCTCCCCCGCCCTCCAGGCGAAGAATTTTGTTAACACCACCGACCAGGCGAAGGTCGAGTTCATCCTGCGCATCACCTTCGGCGAGCGGCGCTGGCGCGATCCTTTCGTGCGCAAGGATAACCTCGAGTGGAGCCATGGCCTCGTGCCGAAGAAACGCGGCACGTCGCTCAGCGCCGCCGAAGCCTGGGACGAGCGCGCCGGCGGCGATGAATCCGCCCTCTATCAGCTCGAGCGTGACCTCGGCATGGAAGGCATGGCCGACCGTCTCATTGGCAGCATGTCCACCGACGATTATTACCTGATCGTCGTCGACGCCTTCGAGGTCGCCGCGCTCAAGCAGCAGGGCAACAAGACGCCCCGCGCGTGGTCCACCTTCATCGCCGTGCCGCGGCAGAAGGGCGTGAAATTCTCCGATGTCGCCCTGAAGATGGTCGAGAAGGCCACCCCCTGGTTCGGCGAGACGCTCCCCGGCAAGGCGCGCTTCACCGACCGCGAAGGCACGGTGAAGCTCGGCGACCTCCAGGTCGTCGAGGAAAACATCCCCGCGCCCGCGAAGTGACCAGGGGAGGCCCGCAGCGGCCCGACCGCCTTACTTCACCGCGACCGCAGCCGGCTTGGGCTCGAGCCCGGTCCTGGGGAATTTCTGCCGGTAGCGCTCGCGGCGTTCCTCGACGCCGGTGACGGCGCCCTGCTCGTCGACCTGGAACTGCACGGTCAACTTGCCGTCGGCCGACACGAGGAGCCGGTCGCCGGCGGGATAAAGCACCGACGGCTTGCCGCGCCGGTATTGCCACAGCCAGGCGTCGTCCTTCCGCGCCAGCACGCGCGGCGGTTTGCCGTCCTTCACGGGCTTGCCCTCCTTGTCGACCGGAAGCTTGCCGTAACCGCCCTCGAACGGCGCGAAGGCCGCGGCCTCGAAGGTCGCGAGGCGCGGCGGCGAGACAAAGGGATCCTTCGCATACTCGGCGTTCTTGACCTTCTGCTTCTCGATCGCCTCGAGGGCGCGCTGGCGCTCGGTGCCGCCGTTGAACTTGAAGTCCGGCATCAGCACGTTCGTGTAGGCCTCGGTCAGCAGCCGGATGTCGTCCTTGCCCCAGTCGCTCCGGGCCCGCAGCACCGTCATGAAGAGCATGCCCTTGCGGAAACCCTCGACCGCCTTCTTCACCGCGGGCTTGAAGACGACCAGCGCGCTCTTGATCGCCGCGCGTTTGAACAGGCCCATCTTCTCCTTCTGCATGACCTCCTTCATGATCGCGTTCTGCACGCCGACGTAGGCGTTGCGCGGCGGCAGGTAGAAGACCCAGTCGTATTTCGCGAACGCGTCGCCCTCGAGGTCGGCCAGGGTGAGCGACCGCAGCTTCTTCTCGACCTTCGCGTCGTCGAATCCCTCCGCCCAGGACAGCTGGTAGAGCTTGGAGGCGATGCCCTCCAGCGGCAGCGGCAGGGCCGGCATGATCATGTCGAAGGTGATCTTGAAGTCCTTCTCGTCGTCTTCCTCCTCCTCCTCGTCCATCCGCATGATCGCCTTCCATTGCGTCATCTTGGCGTTCAGGTCGCCCATCCTGGCCGCGACCCCGGCGTCAAGCTGCCCGGCCTGGGCCAGCGCCAGGAACTTCCGGATGACGACCACGGGATGCGGTTCCCCCTCCCGGCCGACGATGACCAGGCCCGCGCCGGTGGACTTGCCCATGGTTTCATAGGCGATGCCGACGGCGTCCTCGGCAAACTCGGTGGCGTATTTCCGATCCCCGTTCGTGCGCGCGTGGATCGAGATGGAAAGTTTCTGGCCCTTCACCACGAAAGGCGCGAGCTGGACGTCCTTGCCGAAGTCCTCGCCCGCCGCCCCCGCCGCGAAGCCCGCGGAAGCCGGAGCCAAACCGGCCAGGCTTAGGAAAATAATACTGCGGCAAACGGCCAAGGAACGCATGTCAGGTCGGGGTGGGGATGAATGTGAACCTACCTTACACCGCTGCGGGGTAAATGTTTCAAAATTGTCCCGTCACGGCGGACATTGTCACTCATTCGCAGAACAGAGGAGCGCGCAATAATGGAGGGCCGGCCTCCCGGCCGGCCGCGGTCGGGCGGGAGCCCGACCCTCCACATTAGCAGGCGGGATCAGCGATCCCGCCCTACATCCCCCGCCTCACCGCGTGAGCGAGAGCAGCAGCAGCAGCGTGTGCTGCGGGCCTTTCCAGGCGTCGGTGGGGTCGAAGGACTCGTCGAGCGAGTGGGCGTCGCGGCTGATGCCGCCGGTGCCCACGGTGATCGCCGGGATGCCGAGCTTCATCGGGTAATTCGAATCGGTCGAGCTGGCCCGGAGCACCGGCTGGCCGCCCATCGCGCGGATGACGCCCTGCGCGCCCTGGACGAGCGCGGTGTCGGCGGAGGTCTGCCCGGGCGGCCGGTCGCCGACGAGCTGCACGTCGGCCGTGATGGCGCCCTTCGGCCAGCGGCTGTTCTCGGCCTTCACGGCCGTGTCAACGGCGGCGAGGATCTGCTCGCGCACGGCATTGAGCGGGACCAGGTCGGGCGAGCGCATGTCGATCTCCATCCAGGCCTCGAAGGGGATGGAATTGACCGACGTGCCGCCGCCAATGCGACCGATGTTGAAGGTGGTCTTGGGACTCGCGGGCACCTGGATGTCGGCGATCACGGCGGCGGCGCGGCCGAGCGCATGGATCGGGTTGACGAGACCGAAGGCGCCGTAGCTGTGGCCGCCGGGGCCCTTGAAGGTCACACGATAGCGGTAGCTGCCGACGCCGAAGGCCGTGATGCTGCTTGTCCCGCCGCCGTCGATGGAGATGAACATGTCGACCTGGTCCTTCAGGGTGCGGTCGAAGAGTTCCTTGACCCCGCGCAGGTCGCCGAGACCCTCCTCGCCCACGGTGGCGACGAAGGTGATCGTGCCGGTGGTCGGGGTCTTCGTCTCCTGCAGGGCGCGCAGCACGCTGATGAGCTCGGCCAGGCCGCGTGTGTCGTCGCCGATGCCCGGGGCCTTGAGGATGTGGCCGTCGCGCTTCACGGTCACGTCGGTGCCCTCGGGGAACACGGTGTCGAGGTGCGCCGACACGACGACATTCGGCCGCGGCTGGGCGCCGGGGCGGGTGCCGACGACGTTGCCCGCCTGGTCGATGAAGACGTTCTTCAGGCCGTGCTGCTCGAAGAGCTGCTTGAGCACGGCGGCGCGCGCCTCCTCCTTGAACGGCGGCGCCGGGATCTCGGTGAGCCGGACCAGCAGGGCCATCGTGTCCGGCTCGTTGCGCTTGGCGACCTCCAGCAGCGACTGCACGGCCGGGTCCTTCAGCAACACGGCCGGGTCGGCGGCGGGCAGCAGGGCCGAGGCGGCGACAAAGGCGGCCGAGGCGGCCAGCGAACGGAAACGGAGCAACGGGCGGAGGACGGGATGGAGCGTCATGAGAGAGTGTGCGCCCAAGAGAACAAATGAACCGCCCGGGAGCGAGCCTGCGCAGCATCACGCCGTAAGTGGAGGGCCCAGCTCCAGCTGGGCCGCGGCTCAGCTGGAGCTGAGCCCTCCAAGGGCGACCATCCGCGAACTCAGATCTTCTGCGCCAACGCCTCCAGCTGGCTCGTGGCGATGCCCCAGCCCTCGTGGAATCCCATCTTCTCGTGCGCCTCGCGGTCGGCGACGGTCCAGTGGCGGACGCGCGCGGTGTATTTCGTCTTACCGTTGCCGGCGTCCTCGAAGGTGAGGATGCCAGTCATGAAGGGCTTCTCCGAAGGCTCCCACGCGGAGGTGAAGGCGTCGGTGAAAACGAGTTTCTCGTTCGGCACGACCTCGAGGTAGATGCCGGGGTTCGGGAATTCCTGGCCATCGGACGACTGCATCGTGATGTTGCTGGAGCCGCCGGCGCGGACGTCCAGCACGGCCTTGGTCGTCTTGAACGGCGGCGGCGTGAACCACTGCACGATGAGCTCGGGCGTGGTCCAGCAGCGGTAAAGCTTCTCGCGCGGGGCGTTCAGCACGCGCTGCAGGACGAGTTCACGGTCGGCGGGGAAGGAGGCGGAGGAGGACATAAGGGCGGTGGGTTGATGGTTTCTACCACTACTACGAACCGGGATTCGCAAACCGGACACAGCCTGCGCGTTTTTTCGCCACGGGGGAAGCATGCGCTTCGTGGCGTCGCTGGCACGGGACAGGCTCAGGCAGGCCGTCCGCCCATGAAGCTCCTCGCCGTTTCCGACCTGCATTTCGGCCTGACCCAGTTCGACTGGGTCGTCCAGCAGGCGGCGCGCCATGACGCCGTCATCATCGCCGGCGACCTGCTCGACATCAGCGGGCACCTCGACCTCGACTCGCAGATCACGGTCGTCGTGAAATACCTCCGCGCCATCAGCGCGAAGACCCGCCTGCTCGTCTGCTCGGGCAACCACGACGGCGACGAGAAGAACGCCGCGCAGGAATACGTCGCCCGCTGGCTGCAGCGCGTGCGTGCCGCCGGCCTGACCGTCGACGGCACCGGCCTCGACCTGCCCGGGCTGCGGCTGTCGGTCTGCCCGTGGTGGGACGGCCCGGCCACGCGCGAGACGATGCGGACCTTCCTGCGGGCGGAGAAACTCCTCGCCCCGGCGGCCTGGCTCTGGGTGCACCACGCCCCGCCGAACGGCGTGGGCGTCAGCTGGACCGGCAGGGAGCACGCGGGCGACGCCTTCCTGGTGGAAACGATCGGGGAGCTGGGGCCCGACTTCGTGTTCTCGGGCCACATCCACAATTCCCCGTTCCGCACCGGCGGCGCGTGGGCCGCGCGCATCGGCCGGACGTGGGTCTTCAATCCCGGCCGGCAACAGGGCGCCCCGCCGGCCTATATCGGGCTCGACCTCGGCGCGCGCACCGCCCGCTGGGTCTCGCAGGCCGGGGAGGAGCAGATCTCGCTGGATGCGGCGGAGGCGGTTACCACGCCTGCCGGAACGTAAAGCCTGGCCCACCCACTTTGGATCCTAATCCCCCTGCGGCCGGCGCGGGATGTCGCGCGGGTGCTTGTGCATCAACGCATCGAGCACCTCGTCGATCATGCCGAGGTGGTCGGCGCGGTCCTTGAACTGCTGCTTGATGTCCACGAGGTAGCGGTTGAGCGAATCGAGGCGCCGGGCGAGGATGACGGCCATGTGCAGCGCGCTGTCGGGATTTTTTTGGAAATACCCGCGCGGCTCCGCCACGTGGCGGAACACGCAGGGCGTCAGCGCCCGGACCGTCGCGGTCGGGGCCGACCCGAGCAGGTAGGCCATGTCGCCGAAGACCGCGCCCGGCTCGTAGACCTCGGCGATGAGCTCGCCGCCCTTGAGGACCTCGACCTCGCCGCTCTCGAGGAAATAAAGCCCGTCCGCCGGCCGGCCCTCGGCGATGAGCACGGCGCCGGCGGCGCAGGAAACCGCCGGCAGGGTTTGCAGAAGGAGCAGGTCCATGGACCGGCCGAGGAGCAGGTTCCAAGCCGTCCCCGCCCCTTCCGGTCAAAAAATCAGCGGCCCGCCCTCACTTTGCCGGCTCGGGATTCACCGCGAGGACCTCCACCTCGAAGACCAGCCCGGAAAACGGCGGGATGTTGCCGGAACGGATGCCGCCGTAGCCCAGGTGCGGCGGGATGTAGATGACCGCCTTCGCCCCGGGCTTGAGGGTCAGCATCGCGGCCGACCAGCCGGTGATGAGCCGGTCGACGGCAAAGTCCGACGGCTTGCCGCGCGCGACCGAGCTGTCGAACACCGTGCCGTCCTTCAGCCGCCCGGTGTAATGCACGCGCACGCGGTCCTGCAGCTGCACCAGCGGGCCCTCGCCGGGGGCGAGGAGCTTGATGCCGAGGTTGCTCGTGCGCCAGGCGATGGCCTTGTCCGCCGCGATCTCCGGGCCGAAATACTGCTCGCGCCGCACCTCGGCCTCGGTCTTCTCCGGCACGGCGGGCGCCGGCGGCGGCTGGGGCGCGCAGCCGGCGAGGGCCAGCATCGCCGCCAACAGCATCGTCCGGGGTGCGGGGTTCATGCCCACGACGCAACCGACGGAATTCCGGGAGGCAAATCCAAACCGACTCACCGGTTCGGCCGCCGTTCGCCCAGCCGCGCCAGCAGCTCCGGCATCGCCGCGGGCAGCGGCGAGGTGGCGAGAAACTCGTCGGCCATCGCCTTGGCCCCGCGCGTGCGCAGGCCGGCATAGACGTGCAGCTCGAACTGCAGGCGCAGCGCCGCCTCCGCCTCCGCGAGCCCGAGGGCGGCATACAAGAACATCAGCGCCTCCACCGTCGCATACTTGCCCGCCCCGGGGGCGTTGCGCAGCCAGTAGCGGCTCGGGCCGCCCATCGGCAGGCTGATGCGCCGGCCCCACTGCCCCACCACCTCGAGCATCGAGCCGGCCTCGCTCCAGCTGCCGTCGAGCAGCAGCACCTGCAGGTTCGCCGGGTCGGCGCCGGCCGGCAGCTCCTCGCCGCGCGGGTGCAGGATCCAGAGCTCGCGGCCGGGCCGCACGACCGCCTCGCGCGCCGGCGGCTTCTCCTGCCAGAAGACGTGGCCGCGCGAGTCCGTCACCACGCGGTTGATCAGCCGCCCCGTGCTGGTCGGCCGCCAGTATTCGCGCTTGTGGATCAGCACGTCCGCCGCGAGCGGCGACGTCACCGCCTGGAAACCCGCGCAGATGCACCAGCGCGGCGTGCAGCGGCAGCGCGCGCAGCGCGGGGTGGTTTCGAGGACGACGCTTCTCGCCATGCCCGGCATCAGGCCGGGTCGCGCCGCGCGGGTCAATCCCGTGGCATCCCAGCCACGGGGATCTTGATCGCCGACCTACAAAAATTCCGGGAAATCGGAACCCCCGCGGCGGGCTCCGGCGTTGACAGGCCCGCGCGGAACCAAAGCCTAGCGTTCCCTTAGCAAGGCGGCCCGGCCCCGGCCGGTCTGCCGGAACCTCCAACCCAGATCCCCTCATGAAGAAGCTGTTCACCCTCCTCCTGACCGCCACCCTGCTTTCGCTTGGCGCGGCCTCCGCCGCCGCCAGCGACACCGCCCCCAAGTCCGTGATCCACGTCGTCACCGTGGCGTGGAAGGAAGGCACCACGCCCGAGCAGATCCAGGCCGCCCTCGACGGCGCCAAGGCGCTGCCCGCGGCCTTCCCGGGCATCACCCGCGTGTGGACCAAGACCCTCAAGGCGCAAAACGCCCAGGAAGTCGTCAAGAAGCGCACCCACCTCATCGTCATGGAATTCGCCGACGAGAAGGCTCTCGCCGACTACTCCGGCAGCGACGCCCAGAAGGCGTGGTATAAACTCTACACGCCGATCCGGGACGCGAGCACGACGCACGACGTCACGAACTGAGCGCCGCGCGATTCACTCCAGGCAGCCGGGCCGCCTTCGGGCGGCCTTTTTTGTTGGCGGTGCCGCCGCCATTCACCTCGTGCTCACCCCGGATTACCGGGCTTTCGTCCCCGGATTTCGCCGCGCGCGCATTACTTGTCGCCATGCGCACGTTGTATGCTTTTAGGGATTTTTCGCAGAACCAAGTTTCTGCCGGGACGTCATTGAACCAACTCCACGCCCCGGCTCGCGCCCGTGAATTCCCTTCCTCCCATTTCCGCCCCCCCGCCCCCGGCCATCCGGCCGTTGCGCGTGCTTTATGCCGACGATGTGAAGCAGCTGCGCGAGCTGATGACCACCATCCTCAAGCGGGACGGGCACCAGGCCGAAACGGTCGGCGACGGCATGGACGCGCTGGCCCGGCTCGAACGGCCCGGCCCGGCCTACGACCTGCTGATCACGGACCATCACATGCCCCGGCTGAACGGCCTCGCCCTGGTCCGCCGGGCCCGCGCCCTGCCGTTCCGCGGCAAGATCATCGTCTTCAGCTCCGAGCTCAGCCCGCAGGTGCAGGAGGACTACCGCGGGCTCCAGGTCGACGTGGTGCTCGCCAAGCCGGTGTTCCCGGCCGCCTTCCGCCGGCTGCTCCGCGAGCTGTTTCCGGCCCATTATGCGGACCACGCCGCGCCGGCCGATTGATTTAGTGCTTGCTTAATTAAGTTTCTGCTTAATCTTCGGGGCATGCTCAGCCTCGAAGCCCTCGCCGACCCCACCCGCCGCCGCATCGTCGAACTGCTCGCGCAGCGCGACCGCACCGCCGGGGAGATTGTCGACGAGTTCGACATGAGCGCCCCGGCGATCTCGCAACACCTGAAGGTCCTGCGGGAGGCCGGCCTCGTCACCACCCGGGCCGAGGGCCAGACGCGCATCCAGACCCTCAATCCCGGGGGCCTGGAGGAAATCGACGCCTGGCTGGAGAAGACCCGCGCCTTCTGGTCCCGCCGCCTCGACGCCCTCGAGCGCGAGCTGAAGGCCGACGACGAACGCCAACGGAAGAAAAAATCATGAAACAAAACGACGACCGCGCCCAATTCCCCGCCCCCGGCGAAATCCGCATCATGCGCACGCTGCCGGGCCCCATCGAACGCGTCTGGACCTACCTGACCGATCCCGCGAAGCGCGCCAAATGGTTCGCGGGCGGCCCGATGGAACTGCACGCGGGCGGCAAGATGGAGCTCTTCTTCCAGCACAAGAACATCTCCCCCACCGAGACGCCGCCCGCCGAGCACGCGTGCCACCACGATGGCGGCGAGAGCATGCCCGGCACTGTCCTCCGGTGCGAACCGCCGCGCGTGCTCAGCTACACGTTCGGCGACAACTCGGACGTCACCTTCGAGCTCATCCCGCAGGACGACAAGGTGCTCCTGATCCTCACGCACCGCAGCCGCGGCGACGACCTGTCGTCCCTCACCGGCTTCGCCTCCGGCTGGCACACCCACCTCGCCATCCTGCTCGCGCAGCTGGAAGGCAGGCCCCAGCCGCTGTTCTGGGCGACCCATGCCCGGCTCAAGGCCGAATACGAGCAACTCCGCTCCAGCCCGTCCTGATTCCTTCCAACCAGCCATGAAAACCACGCCCATGAATCCCCCGAAGATCGTCTCCCCCGAACAATGGCTCGCCGCCCGCCTTGAGCTGCTGCGCCAGGAAAAGGAATTCACCCGCCTGCGCGACCGGCTCAGCGCCGGCCGCCGCGAGCTCCCCTGGGTCAGGATGACCAAGCCCTACACCTTTGACTCGCCCGGCGGCCGGGTGTCCCTCGCCGACCTGTTCGGCGGCCGCAGCCAGCTGATCGTCCAGCACTTCATGCTCGGGCCCGGCTGGGAACAGGGCTGCAAGAGCTGCTCGTTCATGATGGATCACTTCAACCCCACCGTGCCGCACCTGGCCGCGCGCGACGTCGCCTTCGCCGCCATCTCGCACGCCCCGCTGGCGGAGATCCTGCCCTTCAAGCAACGCATGGGCTGGAACGTCAACTGGGTCTCGTCCCACGGCACCGGGTTCAACCAGGATTTCCACGTGTCCTTCACGGAGCAGGAAATCGCCCGCGGCGGCGTGCCCTACAACTACGGCCGGATGGATTTCCCGCAGACCGAGGCGCCCGGCATCAGCGTCTTCGCCCGGGATGCCGCCGGCGCCGTGTATCACACCTACTCCACCTACGGCCGCGGCGTGGAGGTGGTTATGGCCACCTACCACCTGCTCGACCTTGTGCCGAAGGGTCGGGACGAGGCCGGGATGGAATACGGCATGGAATGGCTCCGCCATCACGACCGCTATGACCGGGCGACTGCGGTCCGTTGACATCCGACCCCCGGCCGGCCGGCGGCTGGCCACGGGGCTGCTCGTAATCGCGACGCCGAAGTGCCTGCTCTGCCTGGCGGCTTATGCCGGGCTCGGCACGGCCCTCGGCCTCGGCGGCCCGGAACTCTGTGGCGCTGCGCCCGGATCGGCCGGATCGTTCATCCCTGCCGCCGACCTGGCCGCGGCGGCGATCGTCGTGATCGCGGTCGGAATGCTGCTGCGCCGGCGGTGAAGCCGGAGCGGCGAATGCCCGCGGCGCGCGCTGACGGCACGACGAACAACCCGGCGGCAAAATTTCCCGGCCCCGCACACGGGTAGCTTACCTGTCCCGCGGGCGGAAAAACGCCCGGGCCGTTGGTCCCAGCGCGTGCGCCGGGGCATAATCTTTCAAAGCCTTTTCGCAGAACCTCCGGCCTCCGGCCGCGTCTTACCCATGCATGCCGACCACCACGATGGATCCGCCTGCACCTTCCTCCCGGCCGCCCCAGGGCCGGCCCGCGCGGGTGCTTTATGCCGAGGACCTGCAGGACCTGCGGGAACTGATGCGGCTCATCATGCACCGCGCCGGCTATGAGATTGAAACGGTGGCCGACGGCGAGGAGGCGCTCCGGCGGCTGCGCAAGCCCCGCGCGGATTTCGACCTGCTGATCACCGACCATCACATGCCGGTCCTGAACGGCCTCGAGCTGGTGCGCCGGCTCCCGGACGTCCCCTTCCGCGGCAAGGTGATGGTCTTCAGCTCGGAGATCGATCCCGCCGTGCACCGGGAGTATGCCCGGCTGGGCGTGCAACACATCCTGCCCAAGCCGATCCAGCTTGATGCGCTCCGCCGGATCCTGAGTCAGCTGCTCTCCCCGGCGGCCTGAATCCGGCCCGCAAAAAAGCCGGCCGGAAAACCGGCCGGCGTGGAAGATCAGGACGAAGCCGCCGCGCCTCAGTTGGCGCGCGCCTTCTGGTAGGAGGCCTGCAGGCGGTCCCACGCGAGGACCACGTTGTTCTTGGCCGCGTCCCAGGTGTCGCCGGTGGCGGTGCCGAGCGCCTCGAGCTTGGCCTTGTAGTCGGCCTCGGAATTCTTGAGCTCGTCCATGGCCGCGCGGCGGCTGGCCGTGGCCTGCGCCTCGGAGTAGTTGGCCTTCAGCTCGCTCATCTTCACGTCGAACTCGGCGCTGAGGGACTTGGCGCGGGCGCTGAAGTCGTCGCGGCGCTCGAAGGTGAAGCTTTTGACTTCGCCCCAGGCGTCGACCATGGCGATCTTGGTGTCGTGCGCGGCCTCCTTGACGGTGGCGGTGGCATCGGCGCGATCCGACTTGCTGCAGCCGGTGAAGGCCAGCGTGGTGGCGAGAAACAGGGCGGGAATGTATTTGTTCATGATGAGGGACGGGTGTGGTGGATGAGGGCGGGCGAGGCATCCGGCGCTCGCCCTGGCAACCCGCCGCGAAGAACCGCGGCAAGGGTGATGACCCGGGCAACCCGGGCGGGTAACGGGGAAAATCTTCCCGGCCCCGCGGAAAAGAGGGAACCAGACAAGGCCCGACGCACCCAAGGTGCAATAAGCCACCGGATCCCGCACCTGCCGGCCGGGTTATTTCTCCCGCGGCAGCCTTGCCTTGGACGGGCCGGACGTATGTGCTGGTAAAAATAATCATCCCCCATGCTTACTGAAAAATTCACCCTCCGCGGCCCGATCATGACCTCATTACTGGCGACCCTCTGCCTGACGGCCCCGCTCGCCCTCCGGGCCCAGTCAGACGCCAACCCGTTGCTGACCAAGAGCCCCCTGCCCTACCAGCTGCCGCCGTTCGAGCAGATCAAGGATGAGCATTTCGCCCCCGCCTTCGAACTCGGCATGGCCGAGGAACTCAAGGAGGTCGAGGCCATCGCGAACAACCCGGCCCAGCCCACGTTCGACAACACCATCGTCGCCCTCGAGCGCACCGGCGAGCTGCTCGGCCGCGCCTCCCGCGCCTTCGGCATCCTGACCGCCTCCCTCACCAACCCCAACCTGCAGAAGCTCGAGACCGCGCTGTCGCCCAAGTTCGCCGCCCACCGCGACGCCATCCGGCTCAACGCCCCGCTCTTCGCGCGCATCGCCGCGCTTTACGACGCCCGCGCCACCCTCGGCCTCGATGCCGAGTCCGCCCGGCTGCTCGACCGCTACTACAAGGACTTCGTCCGCAGCGGCGCCAAACTCTCCGAGGCCGACAAGACCAGGCTCCGCGCCCTGAACGCCGAGCTCGCCAAGCTCTCCACGCAGTTCAGCCAGAACGTCCTCAAGGAGATCAACGCCTCCGCCGTCATCGTCGACACCCGCGCGGAACTCGCCGGCCTGTCCGACGCCGCCATCACCGCCGCCGCCGAGGCCGCGAAGAAGGCCGGCCACGAGGGCAAGTTCGCCATCCGCCTCACCAACACCACCGGCCAGCCCCCGCTCGACTCGCTGCAGAACCGCGCCGTGCGCGAGCGTGTCATGGCCGCCTCCCTCGCCCGCGGCAGCCGCGGCGGCGAGTTTGACAACCGCGCCATCGTGTCGGACCTCGCGCGGCTCCGCGCCGAGCGCGCCGTCCTCCTCGGTTATCCCACGCATGCCGCCCTCCAGCTCGAGGAGCAGACCGCCGGCAGCGTCGGCACCGTTAACAAGCTCCTCGCCCAGCTCGCGCCCGCCGCCGTCGCCAACGCCCGCAAGGAGGCCGCCGACATGCAGGCCATCATCGACGCCGAGAAGGGCGGCTTCCCGCTCGCCGCCGGCGACTGGGATTTCTACGCCGAGAAGGTCCGCCGCGAGCGCTACGCCTTCGACGAGACCCAGCTGCGCCCCTACTACGAGATCCGCCGCGTGCTCGTCGACGGCGTCTTCTACGCAGCCACCCAGCTCTACGGCATCACCTTCAAGGAACGCCCCGACCTGAAGGGCTACAGCCCCGACATGTATGTGTTCGAGGTGTTCAACGCCGACGGCTCGCCGCTCGCGCTCTTCCTCGGCGACTTCTACGCCCGCGCGAACAAGCGCGGCGGCGCCTGGGCCAACGCCTACGTCCCGCAGGACGGCCTGACCGGCACCCTGCCCGTCATCGGCAACCACCTCAACATCCCGAAGCCGCCCGAGGGCGAGCCCACGCTGATGACGCACGACGAGGTGAACACGATGTTCCACGAGTTCGGCCACGCGCTGCACGGCATGTTCTCCAAGGTGAAATACCCGCGCTTCGCCGGCACCAGCGTGCCGCGCGACTTCGTCGAGTATCCGTCCCAGGTGAACGAGATGTGGGCCACGTGGCCGTCGATCTTCTCGCACTACGCGAAGCACTACCAGACCGGCGCGCCCATGCCCGCCGAGCTCCTGGCCAAGGTCGAGGCCGCCGACAAGTTCAACCAGGGCTTCAAGACCACCGAGCAGCTCGCCGCCACGATCCTCGACCAGGCCTGGCACCAGCTCACGGCCGACCAGGTGCCCGCCGCCGACGGCGTGCTGGACTTCGAGGCCGCGACGCTGAAGAAGGCCGGCGTGGATTTCCCGCCCGTGCCGCCCCGCTACCGCACGACGTATTTCTCGCACATCTTCGCCGGCGGCTACTCGGCCGGCTATTATTCCTACCTCTGGAGCGAGGTGCTCGACGCCCACAGCGTCGACTGGTTCAAGCAGCACGGCGGCCTCACCCGCGCCAACGGCGACCACTTCCGCAACACGCTCCTCTCGCGCGGGGGCAGCGACGACGCCATGAATCTCTTCCGCAATTTCACCGGCAGCGACCCCGATATCAAACCGTTGCTCGCCCGCCGCGGTCTTGATGGGGCTAAATGACCCTACCGGGAATTTCGTAAATTTTTCACAACAAGCCGACGAGACAACTAATGCGTTATCTGCTATCAGCTAGGTGCAATCCCTCATGAGCACTCCTGTCACATCGCAGGCTGCGAACCCGACGCCAAAAAAATCGCTCAGGGTTCTCTACGCCGACGACATGCGCGAGTTGCGCCAATTACTTGAGGTAGTCCTCGGCCGCGATGGCCACAAGGTCGAGTCCGTCTCCGATGGCAACCTTGCCTTGGATCTGCTGCGACCCGACCCGACGGCCTATGATGTGGTGATCACCGACCACCACATGCCCACCGTCAGCGGCCTCGAACTCGTGGCCAAGCTGCGCGCGATGAACTACAAGGGCCGCATCATCGTCTTCAGTTCGGAACTGAGCGAGGAGGTCGACTCCACCTACCGCCATTACAAGGTGGATTTCATCCTGCCCAAGCCGGTGTTCCCCTCAGAACTCCGCGCGCTGTTCGCAACGTTGTGAGGCAGGGCGCGGACTCCGTTCCGCGCCGGCGGCGAGCGGAATCACCGCCCTACCCCAGCCCAATTAAAAACCCCGCTTCAGGCCGGAGCGGGTTTTTTGTCGGGACCGGAAAAAGCGGTTACTTGGCGCGGGTCGCGATCCACTCGGACTTCATCATGTTGCCCTCGCGGCCCTGACGCTCGACCGTGCCCTTGATCGAGGCGGCGGCGATCGCCGCGAGGTGCTTGAACGTAGATTTCATGGTTGGGATTTGTGGTGCCTGGGCATGACGGGGCCCACCCGCCGGCGATTTCAGGGCAGGGACCTGACGGTCAGAATTAGTAACCGGGTTTGACCCTTGCGACGCCCGCCCGGTGGCGGGCAGGCTCGCCGGGCTTTCGCCCCCACCCCATGTCCACCCCGACATTGATCCAAATCGGCGTCTTCCTGGCGCTGAACGCGCTGGTCGGCATCATCACCTGGTGGCACTGCCGCAAGGCCGACCGCAGCGGCAACGAGGCGAAGGAGTATTTCCTCGCCGGCAACAGCCTCAGCTGGGTCTTCATCGCCGGCTCCCTCACGCTGACCAACATCAGCACCGACACGCTCGTGGGCTGGAACGGCAACCAGATGCTCCTCGTCGTCTGCTGGGAGCTGGCCGGGGTGCCGGGGCTCATCCTCCTCGCGAAGGTTTTCGTGCCGCTCTATTACAAATACAAGTGCACGACGGTCACCGAGCTGCTGGAGCGCCGCTACAACAACAAGCACATCCGCGCCACCGTCGGCAGCATCTTCCTGCTGGGCGACGTGTTCATCTTCCTGCCGGCGATGCTCTACACCAGCTCGCTGCTGCTGAAGTCCATGTTCGGCCTCGACCTGCCGCTCACCGTCATCGCGGGCGGCACGGCGCTCGTCGGCGCGGCCTATGCGATTGGCGGCGGCCTGCGCGCCGTGGCCATCTCCGACACCTACAGCGGCGTCATCGTGCTCGGCATGGCGCTGCTCGTGGCCTTCCTCGCCATGAACGCCGTCCACTGGGACCTCTCCTCCCTGCCGCCCGAGCGCCTGACGCTCATCGGCGGCCCGGATTCCGTGCTGCCCTGGCCCACGCTGCTCACCGGCATGATCTTCACCCAGCTCTACTACTGGAGCACCAACCAGACGATCACCCAGCGCATCCTCGCCGCGCCGAACATCCGCGAGGCCCAGAAGGGGGCCTACGGGGCCGCCGTCATCCGCCTGCTGATTGTCCCGCCGATGGTGATCCTGCCCGGCCTCGCCGCCTACCAGCTCTTCGGCCCGCTCGGCGACGCCACCTACGGCCGGATCGTCGCGCACGTGCTGCCCACCTGGCTGCTGGGCGCCTTCGCCGCCGCGATGTTCGCCGCGGTCATGACCAGCTACAACGCCACGCTCAACTCGGCGGCCTCGCTCTACGTCTGCGACATCCACCAGAAATACATCAACGACCAGGGGCCGATCAAATGGCTCAGCGTCTGGCTCCAGGTGGGCTTCGCGGTCTTCTCGGTGGCGATGGTGCCGGTCTACGCCGGCGCCGAGAGCATCATCCAGCTCATCCAGCAGCTGCTCGGCCTCTTCAGCATGCCGATCCTCGCCGCCTTCATCACCGGCCTCCTCTTCCGGAATGTCGACGCCCGCGCCGTCATCGGCACGCTCATCTTCGGCGCCGTCTTCTATGCGCTGCTGTCCTTTGGCTGGCCGGTCTGGCACAAGGCCGACCCCTCGCTCCCGAAACCGCCGCATTTCCTGCACCTCATGTTCCTCACCGTCTGGGCCTGCGTGGGCTTCGCTCTGGCGCTCAACCGGCTCGTGTTCGGGCAAAGGGCGGAGTTCGAGCTCGGCACCCGCGCAGCCTGGCGCAATGTCTGGGCGACACTGCGGGCCTGATCACTTGCCCCGCGCCATCGCCGCGAGCAGGGCGACGGCCATGTCGTTGTAGGGCGTCGCGATGCCGTGCCGGCGGCCGAGGCGCACGATGACGCCGTTGCGTGCGTCGAGCTCCATCGGCCGGCCGGCCGCCCGGTCGGCGTGGATCGAGTTCATCGAGTCCGGCGGCGCCGCGCGCTGGCCGGCCAGGATCTTCTCCGGCAGCCCGTCCTCGAACACCGCGCCCTCGGCCCGGCCGACGGCCATGCACTCGCGCACCATCGCCATCATCAGTTCGCCGAGCTGCTCGTCGTGCAACACCCCCGCGGGCTGCAGCAGCAGCGCGTTGATGACCCCGGAGGAATTGACGCAGAGCTTGCGCCAGACGGCGCTCTTCAGGTCCGGCGTCGTCGTGACCTCGACCGGCGTGCCGGCGAAGAGCGCGACAAATTCCCGGCCGCGCGCATCGTCCTGCACCACCATCTTCGCCGTCCCGCGCTGGCGGATGTGGGTCGGGTCGGTGCGTTCGGCCGGACAATCCACCATGACCGGCACGATCTGCTCCGCCGGCAGCCAGGGCGTGAACCGTTCGCGGTGCTCGATGCCGTTCTGCAGGATCGCCACGGGCGCACCACCGGCCGCGAGGCCCTTCAGCCATTCCGCGGCCCCGGCCGCATCGTAGGCCTTGGTGGCCACGAGCACCCAGTCCACCGGTGTCGCCTGCTCCGGCGCGGTCAGCACCTGCGGCCGGGCCACCAGCGGCCCGTGGGGCGTCTCGACGTGCAGTTCCCCCAGCGGGCGCCGCGCGCAGAGCGTGACCTCGTGCCGGCCCGTTTTCTCCAGCCACGCGGCGATGACCCCGCCGACTGCCCCCGGGCCGACCAATGCGATGCGTGACATGGCGGGGAGGCTTGGCCGGAACCCCCGGAGCGTCGAACCCATTCCCTGTCTTACAGTCACACTCGGCCGCGCTTGCCTGTCCGCCGCCGGGCGCCAGCCTGCGCGCATGATGTCACTGCCCCGGATCATCATTTTTCTCGGCCTGCTCGCTTTGGGCCGCGCCGCCGAACCGGCCGCCCACCCCAATCCGCTCATCCCGCAGCGCGCGGACCCGTGGATTCACCGGCACAGCGACGGCTGGTATTACTTCATGGGCACCGTGCCGGAATACGACCGCCTCGAGCTGCGCCGCGCCCAGACCATCGCCGGCCTGGCCACGGCCGACCCCAAGGTGATCTGGAGAAAACACCCGACCGGCATCATGGGCGCGCACATCTGGGCGCCGGAGATCCATTTCATCGACGGCAAGTGGTATGTCTATTTCGCCGCCGGCGCGGCCGAGAAGATCTGGGAGATCCGCATCTACGTCCTCGAAAACTCCTCGCCCAACCCGCTCGAGGGCGAGTGGGTCGAGAAGGGCCAGCTCAAGACCGGGTGGGAGTCCTTCTCGCTCGACGCGTCCACGTTCGAGCATCGCGGGCAGCGCTACCTGCTCTGGACGCAGCGCCACCCCGACATCAAGGGCACGAACATCTACCTCGCGAGGATGGACACGCCCTGGAGCATCAGCACCCCGGCGGTGCTGCTGTCGAAGCCCGAGTTCCCGTGGGAGCAGGTCCGCTACTGGGTGAACGAGGGACCCACGGTCCTGCACCGGAACGGCCGGCTCTTCCTCACCTACTCCGCCGCCGGCACCGGCGCGGAATACTGCCTCGGCCTGCTCACCGCCAGTGAGGACGCCGACCTGCTCGACCCGAAGTCATGGACGAAGTCGCCCGCCCCGGTCTTCGCGACCAGCGAGGCAAACGGCATCTACGGCCCCGGCCACAACTGTTTCGCCACCGAGAACGGCGTGGACCTGCTCGTCTATCATGCGCGGAACTACCGCGACATTTCCGGCGACCCGCTGCGCGACCCCAACCGGCACACCCGCGTGCAGCCGGTCATCTGGCGCGCCGACGGCACGCCGGATTTCGGCGTGCCGGTGCCCGAGACTCAGCCGCGCCAGTAGCCCTCGACCCACACGTGGTGGCGGCCGCGCCGCTCCCAGTGCGCCGGGACATAGTGGCGGTGCCGGTCCGGCGGGACCTCCCAATAGCCGGGCACCCACACATAACCGCGGCCCTCATAGCGCCAGTAGCCCTCGATCCACACCGCCTCGGAGCGCGGGCGCTCGTAGATCACCTCGCGCTGGCGCGGCGGCGGCGGCGGGGGCGAGTCGACCACGATCTGCGTCGTGGCCTCAGACTCCGAGCGGTAGATGGTGCCGCGCTCATTGTCGGCCGCGTTGCCCAGGGTGCCGCCGGCGAGGGCGCCCGCCGCGGCCCCGATGGCCGCGCCGCTCGCGGCGTTGCCGGAGCCGCGGTTGTTGCCGATGATGCCGCCGGCGATGGCGCCGAGCACGCCGCCGGCCACGGCGCCGCGCTGGGTGTTGGGACCCGTGCCGGCACAGCCGGCGCCCAGCATGACCACGGTAAGCGAAAGCAGTAAGGTGAATTTTGTTTTCATGGGAGGAAGGAACCCGGCCCGGGAACGGACCGAGTGTGGAGAGATAGACCGCGTAACCAAACGGTGGTTTCACCGGCTTCCGCACCGCAGCCGCGTAACCTTCCCCGCCGCCACGGGTCCAAGAGGCACCTTTCCATGCCTGAAACCAAAACCTCCCGCCGCCCCCGCCTCACCCCCCGGTTCCACTGGAGCAACACCGGCCAGTATTTCCTGCGTGGCGTCCTCGTGCTGGCGCCCGTCGTGATCACGCTCAGCGCCCTGCTCTGGGGCTTCAACAAGGTGGACGGCATCCTGAATCCCTATGTGACCTCGCCCGGACTCGGGCTGCTTTCGATCCTGAGCTTCATCCTGCTGGTCGGCTGGATCAGCACCTTCCGGTTCGTGAAGCGCTTCTCCATCCACATCGGCAACGTGCTCGAGCACACCCCCGGGGTGAGCTTCATCTACACCTCGGTGCGGGATTTCTTCGAGGCGTTCGTCGGCCACAAGCGGCGTTTCACCAACGCCGTGCTGGTCAATGTGCTGGCGGACGAGGTCTGGATGGTCGGTTTCCTGACCGACGAGGACCCGGCCAGCTTCGCCCTCGGCGCGGGGTATGTCTCTGTCTATGTCCCGCAGGCCTACAACGTCGGCGGCCAGCTCTTCCTCGTGAAACGCGACCGCGTGAAACAGATCGAAAACCATTCCTCGCCGGACGTCATGAAATACGCGGTCACCGGCGGCGCCGTGGAGATCCCCGACAAGGAGACCTGAGGCCCCGCGGAACCTGCATCCCCGCACCGGGTCACAGCCCGCATGACACCGTCACCTTTCACCCGGCCGGGCCTCCTGGTGCTGGCCGGCTGGCTGATGCTCGCCACCGGGGCGCTCCGCGCCGCGGAGGGCGGCTTCACCGCCACCCTCACGGCCGAACAGAAGACCGCCGCCGGGGTGACGACGCTGACCGCCGACGAACGCGCGGCGCTCGACCAGCTGGTGGCGGACGACGTCGCCTTTGCCCGCCGGGAAAACCTCACCGACCTCGGCAGCACGTTCGTCGCCCGCCGCACCGAGGCGGACCGCAAGCAGGCCGGACTCGACCGGCTCTCGCCCGAACATCTCGCGAAGCTGAACGAGCTCGTCGCGGCCGCCATCGCCGCGCGCCCGACGCCCAAGGAACGCCCGCGCCTCAAGGAAAGCGATGTCCTCAGCGCGAAACGCCGCGGCGAGATCCACGGTTCCGTCACCGTCGCCTACGGCTGGGGCCGCGGCGGCCGGGAGTATCGCGCCGGCACGCTCTGGCTGAATTACCAGGATCCCGACGGACGCTTCGGCCTCGGCGTGGGGATCAGCACTTCCGACGGCGACGGCTTCTACGGTTATTACCCGGGCTATTATTATCCCGGCGGCTACTACGCGGACTTCTATCCCGGTTATTACGACACACGGTATTATGCGGCACCCCGGGTTTATCTCGACGCCTCCTACCGGACCGAGGACCGCGGCGACTTTTTCCGGGGCGACGGCTCCTATCTCCGCGGCCCGGGATCCGCCGGGTTTGGCGGACACGGCGGCGGCCGCCGGCGCTGAGACTCGCCGCGCCCCGGTGGGTGGTGGTCGATTGGCCGTTGAGCCGCCGGGCCGGCGCGCTACAACTCGGCCATGCATCCCTCCCCTGGATCCCGGGCCATGCCTTTGGCGCATGGACCGTTTCGCGTTCGTGCCCGCTGGTTCGCCCTCCTCATGACCTTCAGGGCGACCATTATTTCCTTCGCCCAAACCCCGTCGCCGGCCGACCCCGCCGAGGGCATCTGGCTCGGCACCCTCGGCACGCCGCCCGACGCTTCCGCCCTCGGCCTCACCATCAAGCGCGACGACCAGGGCGCGCTGGCGTCCTTCATCTATCTTGAACAGATGCATTATGACAACCTGCCGCTGGGCCCGGTCAAGCGCGACGGCGGCACTTACACGATTGAAAATTTCGGCCTGTCGTTCGCCGTGGACGGCGGACGGATCACCGGCACGCAGGGCGGACGGAAGCGCCCGGTGGAATTGCAGCGCGCCGACCGGCTGCCCGTCGACCCGCCCGTGCCCGTCGACCTGCCCACGGGGCCCGGTCCGCGCTGGCAGACCAAGCTCGGCGCGCCGGTCTGGGCCCGCGCGGCCGTGCGCGACGGCCTCGTCTACGTCGGCAACGGCGGCGGCGTGTTCAGCGCGCTGAAGGCGAGCGACGGCAGCTTCGTGTGGAGCTTCAGCGCCGGCCGCGGGATCCACGGCGAGGCCCTGGTGACGGATGACGCCGTGTTTTTTGCCTGCGACAACGGCTTCCTCTTCCGGCTCAACCGCGCCGATGGCAAGGAAGTCTGGCGCTACGACCTGGGCGACGCGCAGGTGCCGCGCATCCTGCCGCTCGCCAACGTCTACGATTACGACCACGGCGGCCCGGCGCCGGTGCTCGCCGACGGCGTGCTGTTCATCGGCAGCGGCGACGGCAGTTTCCACGCCGTTGACGCCACCACGGGCACACGCACGTGGCGCATCCAGTCCGAGGGTAAAATCCGGACCACGGCCGCGCTGCAGGGCCCCCATGTCATCTTCACCACCCTCGCCGGCCTGGTCTGCATGGTCGAGCGCGCCACCGGCAAGGAAGTCTGGAAACAGGAGGGCAAGACCCCCGCCACCAGTGACCCGGTCGTCATCGGGGACAAGCTCATCAGCGGCTCGCGCGGCAGCGTGCTGCGCGCCCTGCGGCTCGACACCGGCGCCGAACTCTGGCGCCAAACCTACTGGGGCTCCTGGGTCGAGTCTTCGCCGGTCGCCGGGGACGACGGTCTGGCTTACATCGGCACCTCTGACTACCGGCGGGTAACCTGCTTTGATCCCGGCGACGGTCGCGTCGTCTGGCGCACGGATGTCTTTGGCTGGCCGTGGGGCCAGCCGGTTGTCACCGCGAACGAGGTCTTCGTCGCCATGGGCGGCACCCATCCCTACATGATCCGCCATGTCCCGGGCATTGCCGCGCTCGACCGCCAGACGGGCCGGATCAAGTGGCGCTGGCCCTACCCGGCGTCCGCCACCGCGCTGCACTCGGGCTTTGCCGCCGGCCTCGCCCTCGCCGGCGACATCCTGGTGATCGGCGGGCTCGACGGCACGCTCTACGGTTTCCCGCTGCAATAAACCGCCCTTCCCCATGAAGCGATCCGGTCTGTTTTTATTGTGCGCCTGCGTTCTAGCGGCCCAGGAAACTGCGCGCGATCCCATCGAGGGCACGTGGACCGGCACCGTGACCGCGCCGCAGGGTTCGGCCGAAATCGGCTTCGCCTTCACGCGCGGAACCGACGGCCGGCTGCACCTCGCCTTCAACATGCCGGCGATGTTCACCTACAACGCGAAACTCGGCCCCGCCGTGAAGGCGGACCGCGGCACCTACACCCTCCTGCCCTTCAACACCACGCTCCGCCTCGAGGGCGACCGGCTCACCGGCGCCTTCGGGCTCAGCCACCTGCCGCTGGAGCTGCAGCGCGGCGGCACCTTCGCGCCCGCGCCGCCGGCGCCCGTTTATCCAGCGGCCCCCGCTCCCCTCTGGACGCGCCCGCTCTCGCCGACCTGGGCCTCGCCGGTCGTGCACGACGGCGTCATCTACGTCGGCACGACCGACGGGAAATTCCACGCCGCGCGCGCCGGCGACGGTCGCGAAGTCTGGACCTGGACCGGCCCCCACCGCATCGACGGACGCGCCGTCGTGGCCGGTGACGCCGTTTATTTCGTGGACGGGAAAATCGAGCTCGTCGCGCTCAACCGCGCCGACGGCACGCTGCGCTGGCGCTTCCCGCTTCATGACGCGGCCCTCGCCGGCCAGCCCGCGCCCGACAACCCCACCTTCAACCGCCGCACCGCCATCCCGCTCGTCGCCGACGGCGTCGTCTATTGCGGCTCCAGCGATGGCGGGCTCTATGCCCTCGACGCCGCCACCGGGCAAAAAGCCTGGCGCCACGACGCCAAGTCGCCCGTCTTTTCCGGGATCAGCCGGCCCGCCCCGCACATCCTCGCCTTCGGCTGCATGGACGGCAGCGTCGTGCAGCTCGACCTGCGCACCCGGGAGGAGACCGCGCGCTTCAAAACCGGCGGCGGCGTGGTGACCACGCCGTTGTTCGCCGCGGGCCGCGTCATCGCCGGCAGCCGCGACTACACGCTGTATGGCTTCAACGCCGCCGACGGCTCGATCGCCTGGAAATTCTCCTACTGGTTCTCGTGGGTCGAATCCACGCCGCAGCTCGCCGACGGCGTGATGTATGTCGGCGCGTCCGATTTCCGCCGCGTCACCGCCCTCGACCCCGCCACCGGCCGCGCGCTCTGGTCCACCGACGTCGCCGGCATGTGCTGGGGCTGGCCCGCCGTCACGGCCGGCACCGTCTTCATCGGCACCGTCGCGCAAAACATCCCGGGCACGGTCATCCAACATACCGGCGGCCTCATGGCCCTCGACCGGCGGACCGGCACCGTGAAATGGCAATACCTGTCGCCGTTGCCACCCGCCAACTCCTTCGGCGGCCAGGCCGGTTCGCTCGCGCTGGCGGGCGACCGCGTCATCGCGCTGGGCTTCGACGGCCTGCTGACGGCCTGGCCGGCGAAATAAGCCCGGCGCCGCCACGGCATTTCGGGTTGTCCCGCCGGCCGGGCCGGCCAACCGTGTCCCCGTGCAACCGGACACCGCCGACCTTCTCGACCGTTTCCTGCGCTACGTGCGGATCGACACGCGCAGCAACGACCAGTCCGCCGGCACACCCAGCACGCCCGGCCAGTGGGACCTGCTCCGGCTGCTGGCGGCCGAGCTCCAGGCCCTCGGCCTCGCCGACGTGGCGCTGACCGAGCACGGCTACCTGCTCGCCACGCTCCCGGCCACCTCGCCCCGGCCTGTGCCCACCATCGCGTGGTTCGCGCACGTGGACACCGCCCCCAACCTGCCCGGCCTCGCCAAGCCCCTCGTGCACCGCGCCTACGCCGGCCAGCCGATCGTCCTGCCCGACGACCCGGCGCAACAGCTGACCCTCGACACGACCCCGTTCCTGCGCGACTGCCTCGGGCACGACATCATCACCGCCAGCGGCACGACGCTGCTCGGCTCGGACGACAAGTCCGGCGTGGCCGTGATCATGAACGCCGTGCGCCACCTGATCGCACACCCGGAAATCCCGCACGGCCGCATCCGCATCTGCTTCAACCCCGACGAGGAGATCGCCCGCGGCATGGCCAAGGTCAACCTCGACCAGCTCGACGCCGACTTCGGCTACACCCTCGACGGCTCGTCGCCGGGCGAGATCGACTGCGAGACCTTCAGCGCCGACGCCGCCGTGCTCGAGATCCACGGCGTGGCGTCGCACCCCGGCTGGGCGAAGGACGTGATGGTGAACGCCGCGCGCCTCGCCGGCCGCTTCCTCGCCGCGCTGCCGCCCGAGCTTTCCCCCGAGCGCACCGACGGCCTGGCCGGCTTCATCCACCCGGTGGAGTGTGCGGCGTTCGCCGAGGTCGCCCGCGTGCGGATGATCCTGCGCGACTTCGAGCTTGCCGGCCTTGCCGCCAAGCGCGCCGTGGTCGAGAAGATCGTGGCGGACCTCCGCGCGGCCGAGCCGCGCGCGCGCTTCGACCTCACCTTCACCGAGCAATACCGCAACATGCGCTACTGGCTCGAGCAGGACATGCGGCCGGTCGAGTTCGCCCGCGAGGCCATCCGCCGCGCCGGCCTCACGCCGAAGTCCACCGCCATCCGCGGCGGCACCGACGGTTCCAACCTCACCGCCCGCGGCCTGCCCACGCCCAATCTCTTCTGCGGCATGCACGAGGTCCACAGCCCGCGCGAGTGGGTCAGCCTGCAGGACATGGCGAAAGCGGTTGAAACCCTCCTGCACCTCGCCCAAGTCTGGCACGAACGTTCCGCATGAAATCCCTCCTGACCCGCGTCCTGCTCGCCGCCACCCTCGCCCTGCTCCTCGGCGGCTGCGCCTCGTTCGACGCCTCCGTCGAAGGCGGCGAGAGCCTGAAGGGCGTGCAGCGCTTCTTCATCGTGAGCAACCTCAACGACAACCGCGCCCTCGACCACCAGATCGCCAAGGCGCTCCGGGCCCGCGGCCTGACCGCCGAGGTCGGCCCGCTGACCATGATGCCCGACGACACGCAGGCCGTCGTCACCTTCCAGGACCACTGGGCCTGGGATTTCGGTGAGCACCTCGTCTTCCTCCGGATCAATGTCCGCAAGCCCTCGCAGCAGCAAAGCTACGCCAGTGCCACCTTCAACGCCCGGGTGCCGCTGCGCGAGCCGGCCACGGTGACGCTCAACCGCCTGGTCGAAACACTGCTGGAGAAATAAATCGAGACGGCTCGCCCAGGCAGGTGGAACTCGGCCTCCGGACGCGTTTTCAGGAGGCTCGTCCTCCTTTGCGGAGGTGCACGCAACCAACCCGTCCGGAGGCCGGGTTCCACCTTCCCGCGGAACCGCGGATATCGGGACTCACGAGAAAACCGCCGCGCGCTCCGCGGCGGTCAGCTCGCGCCATTGCCCGGGGGCCAGGTCGCCCAGGGCAAACCGCCCGGTGCGCACCCGCAGCAGCCGCAACGTCGGGTGGCCGACCGCCGCCGTCATCCGCCTCACCTGCCGGTTCTTCCCCTCAATGAGTTCGAGCGAGAGCCAGCAATCCGGCACCGACTTCCGCACGCGGATGGGCGGGACGCGCGGCGCCACGGCCGGCGCGGGCTCGAGCCGCCGCACCGTGCAGGGCTGCGTCGTGTAGTCCCCGATCTTCACGCCGCGCGCCAGTTGCGCGAGGGCGGCCTCCGCCGGGATCCGCTCGACCTGCACCCAGTATTCGCGCGGATGCGCCGCCGCCGGGTCCAGCAGGCGCGAGTTCAGTCCCGGTTCGTCGGAGAGCAGCAGCAGCCCCTCCGAGTCGGCGTCGAGCCGGCCGAGCGCGTAGGTGTTGGGCGGCAGCTGGAAATCCGCCAGCGTCCGCCAGTCCGAGCCCGGCTCGGGCGTGAACTGCGAAAGCACCCCGTAGGGCTTGTGGAGCGCCAGAAGCATTGGGCCTTGCGGTAGGGCGGGCACTCCGTTGCCCGCCGCGGCGCGGACGGAGTCCGCGCCCTACCTTCAGCGCGTCAGGCGCGCCCAGGTGAAGTTCGGGTTGCGGCCCTCGCGGATGCTCAGGCGGATCCAGAGCAGCGCCAGCGGCTCGAGGCTGCGCGCCATGCCGAGGCCGCCGGTGTCCACCGGGTCGAAGCCGAGGTCGGCCGCGAGCTTGTGCACCGTCTTCTTGGCCTCGTCGTGGTCGCCGCAGTAAAACATCACGGGCTTCAGCCCGGCGGCGTTCGGATATTCCGAGTTGGCGAAATTCTCCCAGCCGTAGGTGTTGAAGGCCTTCACCACCTGCGCGCCGGCGGCGAGCTTCTCCACCTCCTCCGCGCCCGAGGTCGTCGAGCCGAGCGAGAGGCTGAGACTGCCGTCGCCGTTCAGGGAAAGGGGGTTCGTGCAATCGATGATGATCTTGCCGCGCAGGTCGCCCATCGCGCTGATCGCATCGGGCACAGCCTGCCACGGGGTGGCCAGCACGATGATGTCCGCGCTGCGCGCCGCATCGGGCAGCGTCACGGCGGTGGCGCCGACGCCGATCTCCGCGAGCGGCGGCTGGGTCTTGCCCTGGCCCGGGTTGCGCACGCCGAAGATGATGTAGTGCCCGGCCTTGGCCCACGCCTTGCCGAGAGCGCCACCGACATTGCCCGCCCCGATGATCGCGATTTTCATACGGCGGCCAGATTGACGTTTCCAAGGCTTTGGGCAACAACTCCGTGCGTGTCGGCTCCAAAACGTTTGGTAAAAATCGGGTGGCTGGCCGTGCTCGCCGCCGCGCTGCTTTTCCTCGCCGCCGACAGTGCGCGGAAGCTCGCGGCTTTCCGCGCCGCGACCGCGCTAGGCGAACAGGGCCGACCGGCCCCGGCGCACGCCGCCGATTCGCCCACGGGTTATGCGGACGGGCGCCGCAGCCAGATCCTCCAGTCCACCGACGGCTACCACTGGGTCATGCAAACCCAGCAGATGATCGCGACCGGCGACTGGCGGCTGCGGCGCGTGGATTACGACAACGCGCCCGACGGCCGCGAGGTGCACTGGTGTTCGCCGCTGCACGGGTGGCTCGCGCTGGTCGCGTGGGCGGACCACGCCGCGACCGGCCGGCCGTGGCTGGTGGCGGTCGAGTCGGCCGCGCTTTATGCGGGCCCGCTTTTGCTCGGTCTTTTTCTGCTCGGCGTCGTGCCGTGGGCCGCGCGGCGTCTTGGCCCGTGGCCGGCGGCCTTGCTGGCCGCGGGCCTCGTCGCCGTCGTGCCGATCAGCGGCGAGTTCGGCACCGGCAGTTTCGATCATCATGGCGTCGCCGCGGGTTGCGCGTTGCTCACGGTGCTGTTCCTGCTCGCCGCCGTGACGGGCGCCCCGGTGACCGCGCGCCGGGCCTTCGTTGCGTCGGGCATCGCCGGCGCCGCCGGTCTCTGGGTCAACGCCGCCACGCAGATCCCCGTGCTCGCGGGTGTCGGGCTCGGGGCGTTGCTGTTCTTGTGGCTGACCCGCTCGGAAAAAATCCCGCCCTTCGATCCGCGGTTGTGGCGCGTGTGGGGCCTGGCGGGCGGCGGGGCCTCGCTCCTCCTTTACCTGCTGGAATATTTCCCGGCGCACCTCGGCTGGCGGCTGGAGGCCAATCACCCGCTCCACGCGCTGGCCTGGGCCGGCGCCGGCGACCTGCTGGCCCGGCTGGGCGAGCGCCGCCGATTGTCCGTCGGATCCATTCCGGGGGCCCTGGCCGTGGCGGCGCCGCTGCTGGTGGTGCTGCTCGCCCCGGCACGCACCTTTGTCGTCGCCGACAAGTTCCTCTGGACGCTGCACGTGGACTACATCAGCGAGTTCTCGCCGCTGCACGCACGGCTGCAGGGCGTCGAGGCCTTGCTGGTCCTCGTGAACGTCCTGCCGCTCGTCGGACTCACCGCCGGGTGGTTGCTCTGGCGCGGCAGGCTCGCGCCGGCATCCCGCGCCGTGCTCGCCCTGAGCCTGGGGCCGGCGGTGCTCCTCACGTTGCTCGCGCTGGCGCAGCAGCGCTGGCTGCACGTTGCCGACGCGCTCTGGCTTGGGTCGCTGGCCGCGGTGGCGCTGGTCACGACGACCGCCGGGAATTTCCCGTGGACTGCCGCGCGGCGGACCGGCGCGGGGCTTTTCCTCGCGCTGGTGCTGCTGCCCTACCCCTTGCGCGCCGCGCTCGATGCGTTCCGGGCGCAACCCGGTTTGTCGCGCGAAAACATCCGGCAGTTCGTGATGCGCGACCTCGCCTGGTGGCTGCGCCGCCGCACCGGCACCGACCCGGTCACCGTGCTCAGCGGACCCACGGCGACGACCGAGCTGGTCTATCACGGGGGCTTCAGGGGCGTCGGCACGCTTTACTGGGAGAACCTCGCCGGGCTTCGCGCCCTCGTGGACATCTACGGCGCCACCGCTCCGGACCGGGCGCTGGCACTGCTGCGCGCGCGCGGCGTGACGCACCTCGTGATCCTGCCGTGGGGCCCGTTCGCGCGGGAGTCGGCGCGGCTCGCCCGCGGGTTGCGCGCCACGGAACCCCTGCCGGCCGGTGCCTTCGCCGTCGACCTGCTGGAATCCGGCCGCGGCCTGCCCGACTGGGTGAGGCCGCTGCCCTACCGGCTGCCCGAGACCGCCCAGTTCAAGGACCAGTTCGCGCTGGTGCTGGAAATTACGCCGGAGCAGACCGCCGCCGAGGCCGCCGTGCGCCGCGCCCAGTTCCTGGCCGCCATGGGCGACACCGCCTCCGCGCAGCAGCTGGTCCGGCAGGTGCTGGCCGGCCACCCCGATCACGTCATGGCGCTCGTGGCGCTGGCGCAGCTCCAGCGCACCGCACGCGAGCGCTCGGCCCACAACAACACGGTGGAGCGCCTGCGCCCGCTGCTCCGGGCCGATCCGCCGCTCGAGCCGGCCGACCGCGTCGCCGTGGCCCTGGAACTGGCCGCCGCCGGCATCCCCGACGCGACCTACGCCCAGGTGGCCCGTTGCTGGGCCACGTTCCAACCGCCGGATATCCGCCGCCTGCCGCCCGAGACGCTGGCCGTGCTGCTGCAGCTCACCCGAGACTTCAAGGTCGTGCCGCGCCCGGAGCTCCTCGCGCTGGCCGAAACCCAGGCGGCCGCCGACCGGCCGCGCTGAAAGGTCAGTTTCCCGACGGCACCACGTAGCAAAACACCGCGGCCCAGTGGCAGGCGCTGCCCGCGAGCACCCACAGGTGCCAGATGGCATGGTGATACGGCAGGCGCTTCCAGAGATAAAAGGCCGCGCCGCCCGTGTAACACAGGCCGCCGGCCACCAGCAGCCTCAGGCCGCCCGCCGGCAGCGCCGCGACCAGCGGCTTGATGGCGACCATCACCAGCCAGCCCATCGCGACGTAGATCAGCGTGGACAGCAGCTTGAACCGGCCGGCCAGCCAGAACTTGATCGTCACGCCCGCCACGGCGAGGCCCCACACCACGCCGAAGAGACTCCAGCCCCACGGGCCGCGCAGCGTGACAAGCACGAACGGCGTGTAGGAGCCCGCGATGAGCAGGAAAATGGCGGCGTGGTCGAATTTCTGCAGCAGCACCTTGAGCCGGTCGCCGCGCAGGCTGTGATAAAGGGTCGAGGCCGTGTAGAGCAGCACCAGCGTGGTGCCGAAGATGGCCGTGCTCACCACGTGCCAGACATTGCCATGCTGCGCGGCAAAAACCACCATCAGCACCAGTCCCGCGACGCTCAGCACCGCGCCCAGCCCGTGCGTCAGGCTGTTGGCGAGCTCCTCGCGCTCGGTGTAGGTGGTGGCCATGCCACCGAGCCAGACAGCTGGCCAAGGCGGGTCAAGGCCGCGCCAGCTTCTCCAACCGCGCCAGCTCGGCGCGCGCCTCCTCGTCGCCGGGGCGCAGCCGCACGTAGGCCTGGAGATGCGCGACCGCCTCCGGCACCCGGCCCAGGTGCGCGAGCACCGCGGCCAGGTTGCGCCGCGGGTCGGCGTAGGCGGGATCGAGCCGCGCGGCCCGTTCGTAGGCCGCGACGGCCTCGGGCAGCCGGTCGAGCTCGGCCAGGATGTTGCCGAGGTTGTTGTGCGCCAAGGCATGGCCGGGCTCGAGCCGGATCGCGGCCTGGTAGCAATCCGCCGCGGCGGTCATGCGCCCGAGGGCGGCGCAGGCGTTGCCGGCGTTGAAATGCAACTCGGCCATCCCGGGCTTGAGCCCGATCGCGGCCTCGAGCTGCGCGAGCGCCTCGGCCGGACGGCCCGCGTCGATCAGCCATTTGCCGTAGCTGTTGCGCGCCCCGGCGAAACCGGGCTGCCGGCGCACCGCCTCGGCGTAGTGCGGCCCGGCCTCGTCCGACCGACCGGCATCAACCAGCAGGTTGGCGAGGTTGTTGTGCGCGCCGACGTGATCGGGCCCGAGCCTGATCGCCTCCTGGTAGGCGGCGATGGCCTCGGCCGGACGCCCTTGCCGGGCGAGAATCACCCCGAGGTTATAGAGCGGCTCGGACGAACCCGGCGCCAGGGCGATCGCATCACGCAGGTGGCGCTCCGCCTCCGCCAACCGGCCGCGGGAAAGCTCGGCGAGGCCGAGGTTGTGATGCGCCCGGGCATTGGCGGGTTGTTTGGCCACGGTATCGGCCCAGAGTCCCTCCGCCGTGGCATAGTCGGCGTTGCGCACGCAGGTCACCATCCCGCCCAGCAGGGCGAGCACCCCGAGGACCGGCCAGGCCGGTCGACCCAGCCACCGATACAAACCTGCCGCCACCAGGATCAGGGGAGCCGCCAGGGCCAGATACATGCGGTGCTCGGCCATCGTCTGGGTGACCACGGGCACCACGCTGGAGCTGGGCGCCAACAACCCAAAGAACCAGGCCCCGATGAATCCCGCCACCGGCCGCTTCACCAGCGCCCAGGCCGTGCCGGCCGCCAGCGCGCCCAACAGCAGGGCCTGCCACCAGACCGCGGTCAATCCGCCGACCGTCGCCAGGCCGTAATCAAAGACCAGCGGGCGCGGCCACACCACCAGCCCGAGATAGCGGACGATCGCATGGCACTGGGTCAGGAGGTATTCCCACGACGACACCTCGATGCCGAAGCCGGCCGAGCCGCCGCGGCCCTTGGTGCCCGCCACCAGCCAGGCCAGCAACAGCCACGTGCCGGCCAGCGCCAGATAATATCCCCACCTCCGGCCCCAGGCCGCACGGAAACCACCCGCGACAAAGGTCCGGTCGTAGAGGAAGACCATCACCGGCGCCGTGACCATCACCTCCTTGCACCCCATGCCGGCCAGGCATGCCGCCACGGAAAGCACCAGCCAGGGCCCGGGCCGCGTCGAGCCCGACCCGCGGACGAAAGCATAAAGGGTTAGCATATAACAGAAGCCCACCAGCACCTCGGC
This sequence comes from Lacunisphaera sp., assembly GCA_041917235.1. Taxonomy (GTDB): domain Bacteria; phylum Verrucomicrobiota; class Verrucomicrobiia; order Opitutales; family Opitutaceae; genus Lacunisphaera. Next base: position 42,889 of record JAYRXZ010000010.1, read on the forward strand.
CCGCTGCACCATGTAGGTCACCGCCGCCGTCTGCAGGGGATGCAACAACCACAGCGCGGCCACCCCGCACGCCAGCGGCAGCGCCACCGGCCCAAACCGCGCGGCCAGGACCGGTTGAAGCAGCGTCCGCCGCACGAGGCCGAACAGGAGCAGACCGGCGCAGACATGGATCAACAGGTTGAACGCATGGTAACCCGCGACCGCCTCCCCGCCCCAGGCATAGTTGAGCGCCAGGCTGAGGTTGACCAGCGGCCGCCCGCTGACGGTCAGGCCGCCATCAAGCGCGGGCGCCAGCACCCCGCTGATCGGCCAAAGCTGTCGGATCGACGGGTTCGCCACGATCGCGGGCAGGTCGTCGAAGACAAACGGCCCGCCGAAGCTGTTATGGTAGGCCGCCAACACCGCCAGGACGAGGCCGCCCCCGGCCAGCCGGATCGCGCGACGGTGGGGATCATGGCTCGCGGAGGGGGCGTTCACGGGCGGCGATAGGAAGGCCAAATTTCCCCGAAGGAAACTGTATTTTCCACGCGCCGTCCGCCGGCCCGAATCAATCCCGCCGCTTGGCAGCGCTTATGCTTCTTCACCTCCGATCAGCAGTGGAAAGTTACGGCCGTGAAACTTCCCGGTTTTGTGGACAAACGAGGGGGGTTGAAGGCTTGACTCAGACTTATGACAGGCGTTCGCTCCGCCAATCCCTCATTCAGGCTACCACCCTGAAAACTAACACCAACTGCATTTACACCATGCACAAATCGTTCCTTAGATCGTTCGTCCTCGCAGTGGTCACGGCCCTCGCCCTGACCCTTTCGCCCAGCGCCTTGGCGCAGCTCGTCACCTCCGGTCTGACCGGCACTGTCCGCGGTTCGGACGGCACCGCCCTCTCGGGCGTGACCGTCACCGCCGTCCACACGCCCACCAACGGCAATTACACCGCCACCACCAACTCGGTGGGCCGGTTCACCTTCCGCGGCCTCCTGGTCGGCGGCCCCTACACGGTCACCGCCAAGGCCGAGGGTTATGCCGACGTGACCGCCAATGACATCATCGCCGAGCTGGGCAATGACGCCGAGGTCAACCTGACCCTCAAGTCCGAGGTCCTCCAGCTCGAGAAATTTGTCGTCGGCGGCAGCCGCAGCGACCTGGACGGCTCCGCCAGCGGCGCCGGCACCATCCTCGACAGCGAGCGCCTGGCCGCCAAGCCGAGCTCCGAGCGCTCCCTGGCCGACATGATCAGCGCCAGCCCGATGGTCACCCTCCGCTCCACCTTCGGCGACCGCGAGGAGTCCCAGATCACCGCCGTCGGCCAGAACAACCGCTACAACTCGATCACCATCGACGGTGCCCGCATCAACGACCAGTTCGGCCTCAACGGCACGGGCATGGCCTCGTTCTTCAACCCCCTCTCGCTCGACACCCTCGAGCAGCTCTCCGTCCAGCTTTCGCCCTACGACGTCCGCCTCGCGGGCTTCACCGGCGCGACCATCAACGCCGTCACCAAGAGCGGCACCAACGAGTATCACGGCTCGGTGTATTACTACTTCCGCGGCGACTCCCTCTTCGGCTTCGACCTCCAGGGACCGAACCCCCGCGAGCAGTCCCTCACCGGCGCCAAGATCGTGCCGAAGCTCCAGCGCCGCACCTATGGCGCCACCCTCGGCGGCCCCATCATCAAGAACAAGCTGTTCTTCTTCCTCAACTATGAGGACTTCGAGAGCGTCAGCGCCGGCCGCGACCCGCGCTTCATCCCGACCGCCGGCCTCGAGGCCCAGATCCTCGCCCGCCTGAACCAGTATTCCAGCGCCATCAACTGGGGCAACCCGGTCACCAACGCCACCTCCAATACCGCGGTCGACGAAAAGATCATCGCCAAGGTGGACTGGAAGATCAGCGACGACCACCGCCTGAGCGTCCGCTACCAGAAGACCGAGGGTGAGGTGCCGCAGTTCGGCAACTTCGCCAACAGCGGCGGCACCAACGCCAACCGCACCAGCGGCATCATCGCCACCTCCGACGGCCACTTTTACTCCCAGACCCGCGCCGAGGAAGCCCATGTCGTCCAGCTCGTGAGCACCTGGACCCCGGACTTCACGACCGAGGTCCGCTACTCCTCCACCAAGCAGGACCAGCAGACCCCCATCAACACCATCGCCCCGGTCATCACGATCAACGGCCTGACCGGCACCGACGCGCTGAACAACACCCCCGTCCTGGGCGTCGCCGGCAACACCGGCACCTACCTCGTCGGCACCGAGTTCAACCGCCACGGCAACCTGATCAACGTCGACTCCCAGCAGATGAGCGCCGTCGGCGACTACGTCTGGCGCGACTTCGTCTTCACCTTCGGCGCCGAGCGCGAGCAGTCCAACTTCAACAACCTGTTCCGCAACGGCTCCTTCGGCAGCGTCTCCTTCGCCACCCTGGCTGACTTCCTCGCCGACACCGGCGGCATCATCCAGCGCAACTACTACGACCCGGCCGCCCGCCCGGTCGCCGACGTCTCCGAATTCGCCACCACCGGCATCTTCGCGGGCGCCAAGTGGGACGTGAGCCCCCGCCTGAACGTCAACTTCGGCATCCGCGCCGAGTTCGCCGAGAGCGGCATCAAGCCCGCCCTCAACCAGGCCCTCCTCACCGCCAGCGGCTTCCGCAACGATGGCTCGCTCGACGGCGTGACGACCTACTCCCCGCGCGTCGGCTTCAACTTCTCGCTCGACGAGCAGCGCGTGACCCAGCTCCGCGGCGGCGTCGGCCACTTCCTCGGCCGCTCGCCCTGGGTGTTCTTCTCGAACTCCTTCGGCAACACCGGCGTCGGCACCTTCACCCGCTCCTCCACCGATGCGGTCAACCCGCTGACCAGCAGCCTGGCCACCTACCTGTCGACCCAGTTCGACCCGAACAACCCGATCGGCCAGGGCACGGACAACCCGACCCTCCGCCGCGACGTGGCGTTCAACGACGACAAGATGGACCTCCCCTCCGTCTGGCGCGGCAACATCGCCCTCGACCGCAAGCTGCCCTTCCTCGACTCCGTCGTCTCCGTCGAGCTCGTCCACAGCAAGGTCGACACGGGCATGCGCACGACTAACGAGAACCTGAAGAAGACCACGATCGGCATTGACGGCCGCCAGCGCTTCGCCGGCAACCCCAACACGGCCGCCAACGCCCTCTACCCGGCCTTCATCAACCTCTACCGCACGAGCAACGCCAACGTCGGCAAGTCCACCTACTTCAGCGTCTCCTGGGACCGCCCGATCAAGAACAAGTGGGGCTTCAACCTCGCCTACACCCGCGGCCGCGCCACCGAGGCCCAGGCCAACGGCCAGACGACCGCCGGCGGCCAGTTCAACCGCAACGTCGTGTTCAACCAGAACACCGTCGAGGTCGGCACCGCCGACTTCGAGATCAAGGACCGCGTCCAGCTGACCCTCACGCGCCAGTTCGAGTTCGTGAAGAAGTTCAAGACCACCGCCTCGCTCTATTATGAAGGCCGCACCGGCAACCCCTACAGCTGGGTGTTCGGCGGCGACCTCAACGGCGACAACGTGACCTTCAACGACACGGTCATCGTGCCCACCGGCCCGAGCGACCCGATGTTCGACTTCTCCGGCATGACCAGCGCGCAGCAGACCGCCTTCTTCGCCTTCCTCGATTCGAGCGGCCTCTCGAAGTATGCCGGCCAGATCGTCCCGAAGAACTCCTTCACCGAGCCGTGGGTCAACAAGCTCGACCTGAAGCTCGTGCAGGACATCCCGATCCGCGGCCACGCGAAGCTCCAGCTGTTCTTCGACTTCGTCAACCTCGGCTCCTTCATCAGCAAGAAGACCTTCGGTTACGTCGAGACCTCGCCGTTCATCCAGAACGACGTGTTCCGCACCCGCACGCTGACGGCGACCACCGCCTACAACACCACGGACGGCAAGATCCGCCCAACCTACACCGCCACGCCGGCCGGCTTCAACATCGACAACGGCATGTCCCGCTGGCGCATCCAGCTCGGCGCCAAGGTGCTGTTCTAAGCAACAGTCCGGCTTAACTCTCAAGGCGCCCGGTCCAAACCGGGCGCCTTTTTTATTTGCCCGTGTTTCGCGCAGCGAGAACTCGGGACAAACACCGTGGCCCGCAGCAGCGGGCCACGGTGCGCCTGGCTCCAAGGTGGAACCCGGCCTCCGGACGGGTTGGCGGGGCGCCCGAAGTCTTCGCAGAAGCGGGAGCATGCTTCGCTGCCGGTGACCTCGCCGCCGTCTTCCAACCGGTCCCGGTTCCACCCCGGGGCATCGGCCTCCGTCCGTTTCCCCTCTGGGGCACGCCGTTTCCCGGGCGGCGACCACCCGTCATCACCCGCTCGCGCGCGTTTTCATTTTTCCGCGCGAAAAACATTTTCCCTCTGAAAATCGCGCACGACGCGGAATTTTTCGCGTCAAGAAAATATTTGTCGGGCACCCGCTTTGCGCCCACGCGCCGGTTTTCAGAGGAGAAACGCCCCGCCGCCGTGTTTTTTAATCCGCCGGACCATCGCCGCGAAGTCGTCACAATGTTGTCCACCCAAAAAGTGACGGAAAATTATCAAATTCAGCCTTTAATCTATTTGACGGGCCATAACCCGATTCCCATTAGTTGTGGTCAAGGTTCCGGGCATCCACATCCTGTGGTGGTCGACAACGTGTCAGGAAGTTGTGGCAACTTAATGTCGCCAGAGCGTTTCTGCCGTCTCTAGACCACGGGACACACACCGCTTTCTCCAAAAACGTCAGTCTCTTCTCTGCGCTAGCCATGCATAAATCATTTCAAGTCGGCACCAAAACCTTCGTGCTCGACCAGGACAAGGCCGAGGCCGCGTTCGCCGCCAAGAAGGTCATCAACGGCCGCCAGGTTCCCTACTTCAACATCCTCCCCCTGAAGTTCCAGTGGGCCTACGATCTCTACAAGACGATGAAGGCCAACCACTGGGAGCCGGAGGACGTCCCGATGGGCAAGGACATCGAGCAGTGGCGCGACACCAAGGCCGTGTCCGACATCGAGCGCTGGATCATCCGCATGGGCATCGGCTACTTCTCGGCCGCCGAGGGCATCGTCGGCGACAACATCCAGCACGTCGTCCGCGAGATCGTCACCGCCCCCGAGCTCAAGCTCGTCCTGGGCCGCCACGCCCACGAGGAAAACATCCACGCCGACTCCCTGCTCTACATGATCTCCTCCCTCGGCATCAACCCGCACGAGTGCGAGGCGATGTTCGAGGATATCAAGTCGATCGAGAAGAAGAACGAGTTCGTCAACAAGGTCAGCCGCGACCTCCGCCGCGACCTCGACATGACCAAGGTCGAGAACATGCAGCTCCTGGCGAAGAACATCTTCGTCTTCGGCCAGTGCATGGAGGGCACCCAGTTCTACGGCCTCTTCGGCATGATCCTGTCGCTTTACCGGCAGAACAAGTTCCCCGGCATCGGCCAGATGTTCCGCTACACCCTCCGCGACGAGTCGAACCACATCGAGCTCTTCCGGAACCTGTTCATGGACCTCATCGAGGAGAACCGCCAGATCTGGACCGCCGAGTTCAAGGAAGAGCTCCGCAAGACCATGGCCGAGGGCATCCAGCTCGAGAAGGACTTCATCCGCGACTGCCTGCCGGTCAACGCCGTCGGCCTGTCCATCGAGGAATTTCTGACCTACATCGACTACATCGCCGACCGCCGCCTCGAAGGCTGCGGCCTGACCCCGCTGAACCCCGGCATCAAGAATCCCCTGCCGTGGCTCGCGGAGATGATGGACATCAAGAAGGAGCAAAACTTCTTCGAGGGTCGCGTCACCGAGTATCAGAAATCCTCCGCGCTCGCCGTCGCCAGCGACGACGAGCTCTAAGTTTTATTGTAGGGCGGGATCTCCGTATCCCGCCTCGTTCCGCCTCTAGCCCCACGCCTCCCGCCTCGCGCCCTCGCCCATGAATCCTCCTTCCATCGCCCAAGACCTTGCCCTCAAGAAACTTAGCGTAACGCCCCCCGACCAGAAACCCAACTACAACTGGCGCGACATCCTCGGCGGCGAGGACCTCCCGGTCCCCGAGATCCAGGTCCTCTGCCCGCACGGCGAGGAGCGCTTCGACCTCAGCGAGGTCGCCGACACCGTCGGCCGTTCCCTTTCCAACCTCCTCCTCGCCAAGGGCGAGAAGGACATCTTCAACGAGAAGAACCAGCGCTTCGTCGCGGACGTCACCCGCGAAGTCGCCCAGAATCTCACCAAGAAAGCCCTGGAACGCGGCCCGCTCCGCGTTTCGTTACACGACCTTTACGTGCTCATCGAGAAGACCCTCGTCGACAACAACGCCCACGACGTCGCCAAGAGCCTCCTGCTCAAGCGCGCCTCCAAGCTCAACCTCTCCCGCGAGACCCACGGGGTCACCGTCCGCCTCATCCGCCGCAACCACCAGGTCGTGCCCTGGAACAGCGCCAAGATCGAGATCGCGATCCGCAAGGCCTTCCTCTCCCTCCAGAAGGACCCCGCCCCCGCCTCCGCCATCACCCGCGCCGTCACCGAGCGCGCCGCCGCCGTGAAGCAGGCCTTCCTCCACATCGAGGAGGTCCAGGACATGGTCCAGGAGGAGCTCATGAAGGCCGGCCACTACAAGGTCGCCGAGGACTACATCCTTTACCGCGCCCACCGCCAGGCCGCCCGCGAGACCGCCATCGCCGCCGGCGTCATCGAGCAGCCGGCCACCCCGGCCGCCCCCCAGCAGCCCTCCATGGTCGTCGTCGCCAAGGCCGACGGCACCACCGAGCTCTGGAACGGCCTCGACCTCAAGAAGCGCATCGAGTTCGCCTCCATCGGCCTCGACCTCTGCCTCACCCCCGACCAGATCGAGGCCGAGCTCCGCCGCGCCCTCTTCGACAACATCGCCCTGGGCGACCTCAACAACACGATCATCCTCAACGCCAAGACCCTGATCGAGAAGGACGCCGACTTCGCCAAGTTCGCCGGCCGCATCCAGCTGTCCTACATCTACGAGGAGGTCCTCGGCTGGGACATCGTCCGCGACGGCATCGGCGCCCTCAAGAAGTTCCACCAGCAGGCCTTCGCCAAATACATCGACCACGGCATCGCCATCAAGCGCCTCTCCCCGCGCCTCAAGGAATACGACCTCGCCAAGGTCGCCGCCGCCCTCGACCCGTCCGCCGACCTCGAGTTCGACTTCCTCGGCGTCCAGACCGTCTACGACCGCTACCTGATCATCGACAAGACCGGCAAGCGCGCCAAGCGCCTCGAGACCCCGCAGTTCTTCTGGATGCGCGTCGCCATGGGCCTCTTCCTCGACGAGAAGAAGAAGACCCGCGAGGAGTGGGCCGTCCGCCTCTACGAGCTCTACAAGAGCCGCCGCTTCTGCTCGTCCACGCCGACCCTCTTCAACGCCGGCACCCTCCACTCCCAGCTGTCGTCCTGCTACCTCTACTACGTCGACGACTCCCTCGAGGGCATCATGTATCGCGGCATCGCCGAGAACGCCCAGCTTTCCAAGTGGGCCGGCGGCCTCGGCGGCTCCTGGACCTCCGTCCGCGGCACCGGCGCGCACATCGCCGGCACCAACGGCGAGTCCCAGGGCGTCATCCCCTTCCTCAAGCTCCACAACGACCAGCTCGTCGCCGTCAACCAGGGCGGCAAGCGCAAGGGCTCCGGCTGCGCCTACCTCGAGTCCTGGCACAACGACATCTTCGAGTTCCTCGAGCTCCGCCGCAACACGGGTGACGACCGCCGCCGCACCCACGACATGAACACGGCGAACTGGATCCCCGACCTCTTCATGAAGCGCATGGAGGCCCGCGGCACCTGGACCCTCTTCCGCGCCAACGAGACCCCCGACCTCCACCACCTCTTCGGCCGCAAGTTCGAGGAGGCCTACGTCCGCTACGAGAAGCTCGCCGAGGAGGGCAAGATCCAGGGCCACAAGATCGAGGCCCTCGAGCTCTGGAAGAAGATGCTCTCGATGCTCTTCGAGACCGGCCACCCGTGGATCACCTTCAAGGATCCTTGCAACGTCCGCTCCCCGCAGGACCACGCCGGCGTCATCCACTCCAGCAACCTCTGCACGGAGATCACGCTCAACACCTCGAACGACGAGACCGCCGTCTGCAACCTCGGCTCCGTCATCCTCGACTCCCACCTCAAGCCCGACGGCTCCCTCGACCACGAGAAGCTGCGCGACACCATCCACGTCGCCGTCCGCGCGCTGGACAACGTCATCGACATCAACTTCTACCCGACCGTCGCCGCCAAGACCTCGAACCTGCGCCACCGCCCCATCGGCCTCGGCGTCATGGGCCTGGCCAACGCGCTCTACATGAAGGGCGTCGCCTTCGCCTCGCAGGAGGCCGTCGAGTTCAACGACGAGTTTATGGAGGCCATCGCCTACTACGCCTACGAGTCCTCCTCCGACCTCGCGGCCGAGCGCGGCACCTACTCCAGCTACAAGGGCTCGAAGTGGGACCGCGGCCTCCTCCCGCCCGACACCGTCGAGCTCCTCGCCTCGGAACGCGGCCTGCCCATCCAAGTCCCGGCCGGCGGCAAGATGGACTGGACGCCCCTCCGCAAGAAGATCGCCAAGCACGGCATGCGGAATTCCAACGTCCTCGCCATCGCCCCCACCGCGACGATCTCGAACATCACGAACACGTCGCCCTGCATCGAGCCGACCTACAAGAACCTCTACGTCAAATCCAACCTCTCCGGCGAGTTCGTCGTCCTGAACCCCTTCCTCGTGAAGGACCTCAAGGCCCGCAACCTCTGGAACCAGGAGATGATCGACGCCCTGAAGTATTTCGACGGCGAGCTGAAGGACATCGAGGCCATCCCGGCCGACCTCAAGGCCCGTTACCTGACGGCCTTCGACGTCGACTTCAAGTGGGTCATCGACGCCGCCGCCCGCCGCCAGAAGTGGATCGACCAGTCGCAGTCGGTCAACCTGTGGCTGAAGAGCCCGGACCTGAAGGTGCTGTCGCACATGTATCGCCACGCCTGGCACGCCGGCCTGAAGACCACGTATTACCTCCGCACGCTCGGTGCCTCGAACATCGAGAAGGCGACGGTCAACGTGAAGAAGGAAGTCCGCGGCGCCGCCGGCGAGACCAAGGCCGAGACCGCCACCCGCGACGCGGGCGTGGTCACGGCCGCCGCCGAAGCCGCCACCAAGAAAGCCTACTCCGACGCCGAGAAGAAAGCCTGCTCCATCGAGGCCATGAAGAACGGCGAAATCTGTGAAGCCTGCCAGTAAACCAACCTCACAACTCTAAAACTTACGGGCCGCTGGTGACGCAAGTCACCGCGGCCTTTTTTATACTCTCGAATATGCCACACCACATTAAAGAACTGTTCCTGGATTCTGTTTCTGGAGACTTTGACATCACTCCTAATAATCCAGAAAGGCGCTTGGGTGGCCTTTCAAAAATCAACTTATTCGTCGGACCTAACAATTCAGGCAAAAGTCGTTTCCTGCGCGAACTAGCCAAAATTGAGGCACCACATTTCGTTCCTGAAAGAAGCCTAAAGGAACTGCGAGATTGGAGGGAATATTTAGTGTCCGAAATCAGAAAGATAATCTCCGGCAATATCGCGGATATCGATGGATTGAAGGCCAGCGCAGAATCACTTCCCGCATTTGATTCAGTTACTGCCGGAACAGAGCCGTTTAAAGTGCTGCATCCTTTCCTGAAGAATCTCACCCAAGCTCGCGGCGGAAGTGTGAATTTCTCTCAAGGCATAATGCGCGCGGGATTTGAACATATGCTCCAGCCTCTAAGAAATTTGGGGACAACTGCCACGGGAACACTTGAGAACATTTTAAAGCCGCTACCCAACAAGTGGGAGTTTGAAAGAATCTATATTCCGACACTAAGAGGCCTGCGACCGTTTGAAGGCTATGGTGATGTATACCAAAAACGCACGCATGCAGATTACTTCACCACAGGAAAACATCCTGAGATCGCGACGGGATTGCAGCTTTATTCATATGTCGAGTCGTTACTGCTTGGGGATTTAAAACAACGTCGCATCGTGAGCCGTTTTGAATCGTTTCTCTCGGAAACATTTTTCGAAAAACTTCCAGTCGCTATCATTCCTCGAAAAGGGAAGGACGTTCTTTTCATAAAAATCGGTAACGAGACTGAGCAGCCCATCTTCAATCTTGGCGATGGAATCCAGATGATTATCGCGATCATGCTGCCGTTATTCGTCGCAGCTGATAAGAACGTGCTACTATTCATCGAGGAACCCGAGCTGTATTTACATCCTGGCCTACAACGCACACTAGTGAATGCACTAGGCCGTTTTGAGAATGCTCAATGCTTTATAGCTACTCATTCCAATCATTTACTCGATCTGACCACAGATCGTTCCGATATCTCCATATTTTCCGTTCGAAAAGAACTCGGTGCTGGCGACGACGACGAGAAAACAGCGAGATGCCATGTCGAGAATCTCAGTAATGCTGACAACCAAATCCTCAATATGCTGGGAGTGCGAAACTCCTCAGTGTTTCTGTCTAACTGCACAATCTGGGTCGAAGGTGTAACGGATCGCCGATATATACGAAGATTCCTTACTCTATATATCAGACACAAACTCAGCCTAAAACCCGATGAACCCCTGCCGCTTAAAGAGGACCTACACTACTCCTTTGTTGAATATGGCGGGTCAAATATTACCCACTGGTCCTTTCTAGACAGCACAGATGATCCCATCGTCGTTGAGCGTTTATGCTCTCGATTAATGCTCATCGCGGACAAAGACGACTCAAAGGCCAAAGATGAACGGCACGCTAAATTGGCTTCAAAACTAAAGGATCGATTCTTCCTGCTCAATCGACGCGAAATAGAAAACCTCCTTACCCCTACTACGATTCGTTCCGTGGTCGCAGAATACGAGAAATCAAACGATCACATGGCGGAGATTTCATACGAGTCCTACGCGATGACCCCGCTTGGATCATTTATTGAGGATACTCTGTTGAAGGGCCAAAAAAAGCGGAAGGGTAGCTACAAGGAGGATAGCGGAACAATAGATGATAAAAATGGCTTCTGCGAAAGAGCTCTTACGCACATTAGAGCCCTCGAAGACCTGTCGGTGGATGCACAAAAACTAGCCGAGCGCATCTACGAGTTTATTAGTAAGCAAAATCCAATATAAGCCATGAAAGCCGACCAAAGAGGGTCAGTTCTTGACTCATGACCTATCTGACCACGCCCTACGGTTTCCTTAATTGAAATGCCCGCTCACTAACGCCACCAGCTTCTGGTCGCTCATCGCGTTGGAGGTGCTTTCGGTCACGACCGTCTTCTTGAACTGGGCCTGTTCCGCCAGGTAGTGCTTGAACTGCTCCTGCATCGTGCCCGTGCCGGTCAGGTGGACTTCCTCCGCGTTGAGCAGCCGGCCGACCAACCGGTTCAGGCTGAGGCTGGAGGGAACTGCCGCGAACGCTCGCATCCGTCGCTGCAGAATCCCTGAGGTTGCACTTGTGATCCGGGCCAAGGCGGATTCGTTCCGGGCATGCCCCAGCAGGAAGCCTCCGTCAGATTCGACGAACAGAACGCCGCCACCTACGACGACCGCTTCGCCCCGATCGCGGCGATCCGCGACGCCCTGCAGCTGCAGATTCGCGCCATCCTTTCGCCCCTGCCTGCCGGTGCGAACATCCTGTGCGTCGGCGCCGGCACCGGCGCGGAATTGCTGACGCTTGCAACCCACTTCCCGCAGTGGCGGTTCACCGCCGTCGAGCCGTCCGCGGCGATGATGACGGTCTGCCGGCGCCGTGCGGCCGACCACGGTTTCACCGATCGCTGCACCTTCCACACCGGCTACCTCGACTCCCTGCCCGCCGGCGAACCCTTCCACGCCGCGACCAGCCTGCTGGTGTCCCACTTCATCACCGACCGGGCCGCCCGTCTCGATTATTTCCGCCAGATCGCGGCGCGCCTCCACCCGCAAGGCTGGCTGGTCAGCGCCGACCTCAGCGGCGACCAATCCACCGTCGAACACGCGAAGCTGCAGGATGCGTGGTTCCGCCTGATGAAATTCACCGGACAAACCGACGATAAACGTGTCGCCACCATAGAGGCCTGGCGCAAGGACGTGGCCTTCCTCCCCCTGCCCGAACTCGAATCCCTCATCACCACCGCCGGATTTGAGCCGCCCACCCTCTTCCACCAAGCGCTCCTTATCCGCGCCTGGTTCACGCAACGCCGCTCTGGTTGATCACTGAGCCGCCCAACGGCCTCAGGCTTTGTGGTTTATAATGTCCGACTGATGCAGCCAGCCCTACGGCTGTCTTATTGAACTCGGCCTGTTCCGCCAGGTAGTGCTGGGGCCGTGCCGTGCAAAGAGGATAATGGGGCAGGTTTGAAGTTTTAATGTTACGAGGTGAGGCGGAGCGAATACGCCAGGTCATGCCTGAGCGGCACAGGAGGTCGAAATGCACCACGGATTCTCGAGGCATCTGACACCAGATATCACTGTCCTCAGCGACCTAATCGGCATCATGGACGTTATTCGCGTTCTATATCCAATCGATTGCAGTCTGGAGTAATCGCCGGGGATTGCCGGCTGGAGATCACGCCCCTGGATTTAACCTGCGCTTGTCACTCATTCCCACAAGTGCTCTGATAATTTCCGGGCCAAGGACGACCATGTGTCGTCTGCGGCCTTTTTTTGCGGACTAAAATGAACTCCACCCCACCCGATTCATCCAATGCCGACAAGCGGCTCGCTGTTATCAACGCGGAAATCCAGAGCATCGAAACGGTGCAGCAGCGAAACTTCCTTCAGATACAGTGGATGTTCACCACCTATCTGGCCGTAGTTGCCACTTATCTTTCAATTGGTGGGTTTCTTGGGAAGGACCTGGCCAGCCATTTGGGAAACATCTCCGGCTTCGCCACATCGCGCTGGATCCCCGTTATTGTCGGCCTGCCGCCCACCGCACTGGTGTTTTTTCTATCCTGGCTGGTGCTGTCATTGTTTGCCCACAAGATTCGCGATCACCTGCTGCTGAGCAAACAAATGCAAAAAATGAAGCTGCTCCGCGCCGAGTTGTTTAATGCCGACAAGGCCACCTCGCGGTTATACACTGATTGCAACGCGGATGAGCCCTATGTGCCCGAGTTCCTTACCTATCTGCCTGTAATCTATTTCATTGGCAACCTGCTCCTATTGCAGGCATCCGTGATCTATTTACTGGTGCTGTCTCGGGTGAATTTCAGTGCCGCCTTTGCCTGGGGACTCGCCGCCGTGATGCTGGTCAGCTTCTTCTACCACAAAGCCATCACGGCGTATTTCAAACACTACGACGCCGGCCGGTTTTGTCTCACAATTGAAGAAGTCAAAGTGTTTGAGGAAGCGTGTGAGCAACAGCGCAAGCCACCCAAGGATTCCAACCTTCCATGGCTTTCGATTGCTGTGAAGGTATTCCTCGTTGCGCTGGTGAGTTCCTTCGCGGTGATTCTCACAGGTATGGACCTGACTTCGACCCCGGGTATTAAGCCTTGGTCGCTAAAACAGGGGATGATTTCCGCAAGTTCTTATTACCATGAGTCATTGTCTTTCGCTATCTACAGCGGTCTCAAATGGCCGCTGGTGATGTTTTGCCTGGGTGTTGCCATGGTAACTTTTCTTTTGAAGTGGAGATCAACTGTGTCCGGGAACGCGAGCGCCCGGGATGCGGCAAAATCCGCACTGTCTGCCTTCCGATCTTCTCAGATATCTGTTTCAGAAATCCCTGGGGCGACAACTGCCCCGGCGGCGCTTCCGACCTCTGTCCCACAAATCAGGACACAATCAATTCCACCCGGCGGTTCCCTCAATTGAAATGCCCGCCCACTAACTCGACCAGCTTCTGGTCGCTCATCGCGTTGGAGGTGCTTTCGGTCACGACCGTCTTTTTGAACTGGGCCTGTTCCGCCAGGTAGTGCTTGAACTGCTCCTGCATCGTGCCCGTGCCCGTCAGGTGGACTTCCTCCGCGTTGACCAGCAGCGGCCGATCTCCTTGAAATACTTTTGCACCAGGGTGATCTCGCGATGGTTCGCGGCGTTCTCATTTGAATTGCCCCCTGAACCGGACTCTTGGCGTGACCGACGACGATGAACTCGGTGCCGGCGGGGTTGTGCCCCACAACCGTTGCTTGATGGGCATCCATCCACACGCCGAACCGCTTTTTGGTCTTTTCAGTCATGGCACATCAAGCGGCCAAACCACCCGGATAGCAAATTCCCCACCCCCGGGCCAGAGGGTCGGGCAAGACCCCTTCCGCCCTTGGGGATTACCCGACCCAAGCAATCGGAATTAGGTCACGCGAAGGTGCGAAGCGTGCGAAGCGAGAAAATCGCTGCTCCAGTTCCCGGCACATAAGACGGCCCATCCCTCGCCTTGACCAGCCGACTTCGCCGGCTAGATTCCAGTCATGACCAAGCTCGCGGACATCGAAGCAGCGGCTCTCCGCCTGTCCGACAAGGAGCGGCTCCACCTCGCCGACAAACTCCTGGGCAGCCTGCCGCCGCCTCCCACCGCCAGCGAACCGGCTGAGATTCTCGCCGAAGCCGTCCGCCGTGATGCGGAACTGGAGTCCGGCCGCCTCAAGCCACTCACCGAAGACGCGTTTTGGGCCGGCGCACGCCGGACCCGAAAGTGACGCTGTCCTTCCATCCCGCAGTCCAATCGGACTTCAATGAAGCGATCGCCTACTATGAGGCGGAGGGTGGCGTGCATCTCGCTGACCGTTTCGAAGCCGAATTCCGTGCCTGCCTGGCCGCGATCAAGACCGGCCCGACCCACCACCCGTTTTATCATGCCCATGCCGGCTACCGCCGTATCCAGCTCCGGAATTTTCCCTATATCATCCTTTATCGCGATCGGACCGACACGATCCGCGTCACCCTTTTGAAACACGAACGCCAGCACCCACTTTACGGCCTGCGCCGCAGCTAGCGCTCGGTCGAAATATTCTGCCGTCGCCCGTTTCACCGCTCCCATCTTGGCGGAGCGGAGGTCGAGCAAAGGGTCAGGCTTTACCATTTGCCCTGATTCCTGGCGCCCTGGGCCTCTTTTGTCTTGAGGGATCTGTCCGGTTGGCAGCCCGTCGTTCGTTGAGATATAAAACCCGGAAACCCATGAGAAAAATCATCGCCATCACCCAGCTCACCCTCGACGGCGTCATGCAGGGGCCGGGCGGCCCCGAGGAGGATCCCAGCAACGGCTTCAACCAGGGGGGCTGGTTCATGCGTTTCGGGGACAAGGTCCTGATGCAGGCGCTCGGCGAAGCCATCGCCGGCAAGTTCGACCTGCTCCTGGGCCGCCGGACCTACGACATCTGGGCCGCCTACTGGCCCCACCACGGCGACAACCCCGTCGGCAAGGCCTTCAACCGGGTCACGAAATACGTCGTCACGCGCCAGTCCGATCCGCTCACCTGGGAGAAATCCTCACGCATCGACGGCGACATCGTGAAAAAGCTCCGCCGGCTCAAGGCCTCCAAGGGACCCGCCCTGCATGTCTGGGGCAGCGGCCAATTGCTGCAGACGCTCATGACCGCCGGGCTCGTCGACGAGCACCGCCTTTGGATCGCCCCCGTGGTCCTCGGCCGGGGCAAGCGCCTGTTCGAACCCGGCCTGCCGACCCATGACCTCAAGCTGGTCAAGTCGCTCAACACCCCCAGCGGCCTCCTCATCAATACCTACCGCCAGAAGAGAAAGCTGAAACTTGAAAGCTGAGAGCTGAAATGGAGGGCCGCGTCTCTGCGGGCCGGGAATTGGGCGAGCGGCTCGCAGGGATCAGCCTTCGCAGGGCCTATGGCAGACAGGCGCGAGCCCTCCAAAAAACACCGCACCTCCGTCCTCTGTCCTCCGTCCTCCGTCCTCCGTCCTCTGTCCTCCGTCCTCAGTCCTCAGTCCTCCGTCCCCAGTCCTCCGTCAAACTACCGGTAGTATTCCGCGACAATACCGTTCACCGGCCCCACCTGGGCCGAGCGATGGATGCGCAGACGCGCCATGACTTTTCGCTCCACCACAATCTCCGTGACCTCGGAATCCGGGCCGATGTCGATTAGCGCGCGGTCCTCATCGTCGTCATCGTCCGGGGCCTTGACGCGCAGGACGCCGGTGATCCGGCTTCCGATCAAATCCAACCGCCCGCCGGTCACGCTCACATCCCCCGCGACGACGCTTCGCGTCAGCGTGATATGCCCGTCTTCCGTGCTGACATCGCCGTTGATGATGCAGTCCTGGGCGATGCGCACATCGCCCACGACGGTGCTGATCCATCCCTCGACCTTCACGTTGGCGGCCAGGCGAATGTCGCCCGCCACCGTCGTGAGGCTGCCCACCCGGCTGCCCTCACCGATGGTGATATCGCCCGCAACGGTCCGGGCATTCCGGATTCTCGCCTGTCGGCCGACATCGATGTCCCCGGCAACCGACGTATAACTCCGCGGCCAAACGGCGCCATCCGGGATCCGGTAGTCCTCGGCGACGGTGGCACAGCCGGTGAACAGGAGCATGGCTGCGCCGGAGCCAAGGAAAAGGAGGGGTTTGATCATTCGCATGGGAGAAGAAGCCTCTAACTAATACACCCATCCCGCCGCGGAGGTTTCAACTATCTACTCAATGAGCCCCGGCCGTCTCCAGCCCCTTCGCGCCCTTGCGCCTTTGCGTTACATTCCTCGACAAAACGCCCGCGATTGCTCTGCTTTTCCCATGCCCCTCAAATCCTGCCTCCTCGGGTTGCTCTGTGTCGCGACCGCTTTCGCCCAGACCGCCCCCAAGCCCGCCCCGGCCGATGCCACCCGCCTCGACCCGACCCTCGCCGGCACGGCCGCAAAAGCGGAACTCGCCTGGCACGATGTCGAATCCATTGGCGTGGAGGGCCGCGCCTGGCCGGAGCAGCCGCGCCTGCGCTGGTATGACCGCCTGCCGGCCGCCGCCGAAAAGACGGTGACGTCCAACGTCTGGAACCTCAGCCGCCATTCCGCGGGCATGATGGTCCGGTTCCAAACCGATGCTTCCGCCATCTCCGTCCGCTACAAGCTCCTCAACGAGCGCCTCGCCTCCCCCAACATGTCGGCCATGGGCGCCAGCGGCGTGGATCTCTACGCCCGCGACTCGAAAGGCGGGTGGCGCTGGGTGTCCGCCTCCAAGCCGGCGGGGATCACGGTCGATGCGGAACTCATCAACGGCCTCGCCCCGGGCTCGCGCGAATACGCGATGTATCTGCCCCTCTACAACGGCGTCGAGAAAGTCGAGATCGGCGTCCCGCCCGGCGCAGCTTTCACCGGCCTCGCCCCGCGCACGGCCAAACCCGTGGTCTTCTACGGCACCTCGATCACGCACGGCGCCTCCGCCTCCCGCGCCGGCATGGTGCACACCGCCATCATCGGGCGGCATCTCGATCTGCCCGTCGTCAACCTCGGTTTCTCGGGCAACGGCCGCATGGACGCCGCCGTCGGCGAATTCTTGAAGGAGATCGACGCCGCCGTGTTCATCATCGACTGCCTGCCGAACATGAACCCGGCCCAGGTGCTCGAACGCGGCGCGCCGCTCGTGAAGCAGCTCCGCGCCCGGCACCCGGCCACGCCGATCGTCCTCGTCGAGGACCGCCGTTACACCAACAGCTGGATCACGCCCGCCAAGGACAAATTCCACACCGACAACCACGCCGCGCTCAAGTCGGTCTTCGAGGCGCTGAAGCAGGAAGGCATCGCGAACCTTTATTATATCCCCGGCGACGACCTGCTCGGTGACGACGCCGAGGGCGCCACCGACGCCTCCCACCCGAGCGACCTCGGCTTCATGCGCCAGGCCGCCGTGATGGAGCCGATCATCCGCCAGGCGCTCGGGCGGTAATAATTGGTAGGGGCCGTTGCCCTCAACGGTCCTTGGGAAGGGCGCTTGGGGGCAAGCGCCCCTACCGCGACAAGCGATCCCTTTTTCAGGTCTCAGGTCTCAGCTTTCAGCTTTCTGTCTTTTAGCTCACCAGCCGCAGCAGCCGGCGGATGTCGGGTGCGATGGCCTTGGGCAGGTTGGACGCGGCGAGCGAGAACTCCCAGCGCGCCTCCGCCTCCTGCGCCTTCGTGAGGGGGCCGCCCGTGCCGCCGTTCTCGGTCGGCGCCGCCCGGAAGCCGACCGCCGACTTGTTCTGGAACATGTCCGGCCCCACGGTCATCAGCGCGGCGGCGTAACGCGCCATCACATAGTCGAAACCGATGATGGTCCGCTCCGGCTTGTTGTCCCGCCAGACCTCCAGCTTGGCGTGGCCCGGGCCGCGGTATTCCTCCCGGTAGCGGCCGGGCGCATCGCTGCCGGCCGGACCGCCCTTGAGCGTCGAGCTCGCGACGATGGCCTTGTAATACGGCAGATACGCCTTGTCCCAGCCCGAGGAGAAGGCGTCGAACTTCACGCCGCACACCGAGTTGCGCGCCGAGCAGACGTAATGCGCCAGCGTGCCCCGCAATTCCGTCTTCACCCCGGCGTGCGTCAGCGTCAGCACGCAGCTGTCGCCGGTGTAGGCCACCGCCCCGAGACTGATCTGGATGTGGGCCCCCCCGGCGGAAACGTCCACCAGCGTGCCCGGCCACTCCTTGTTCGCCGTGGCGGGATCGGAGCTTTTCACCCGGATGGAACCGCGCAGGCGGCAGTCGTCGCTCACCTCGTAGCGCACGTGCTTGCGTTTGGATTCGTTGGTCTTGGTGTCGTTCGCCTCCATATGGATACGCCATACTATGACGCTTTTCCCGCAAAGCACAACCCGGGCGGAGAAAATCACACCGGGCCAGCCCGGGCTTGCCGGCCGGGATGATCCACGGCAAAAAATGCGGTGTGCCCACGGAGCCGCCAGTCCTGACCCAGCCGCCGGGATTCCTCTGGCCCGTCCTGCTGGGCGCCGCCGGCTTCTGCGCCGGGTTCTTCGGTCCGATGGTCTTCGTGCCCGAGTCCAACCAGGGCCCCATGGTCGGCATCTTCCTCACCGGCCCGGGCGGCGTCGCCCTCGGCCTGCTGCTGTGGCTGCTGATGAAACTCCTGCCGCTGCCCGGACGGGGCCAATGGGCCCTGCTCGGGGTGCTCGCCGCCGCCGGCACGCTCACCACGCTCTACTTTGTCCAACCGGAACCGGCGACGCGCGGTTACGAGCTGGAGTTCACCGTCGAGCGCATCAGCCCGCCGGGCGCGGCCGCGGACGAAGTCATCGCCGACTGGCAGAAGCGGATCGCGCGGGTGACCTGGGCCGCGCCCCGCGCCGGCTGGGAGGTGCAGATGCGCACGGCCCTCGCCGCCGATCCCGGCCGGGTGCTTGAGACCGTGCTGCTGCGCCAGCGCACCATCAAGGAGCACCGCAAGCCGTGGAACCGCGGCCGGCTTTTTGCCACGCCGTGGGAGCCGGTGCAGGAAAAGAAGCGTTATTATCTCCCGCCCGGTGCGCCCCTCCCCGTCCTCGCGCCCGCGCCGGTGCGGTTGTTCCTCCGCCACGACTCCACCGGGCGCATCCGCGCCCCGGAGATCTGGCCGCCGCTCGAACCGGCCGACTTCATCGGCTACTCGCGCCTCGAGACCGTGCCGGCCGACTACGCCGCGCTGCCCTGACGGAGGCGCCGGCCCGGCGCCGATTGCTTCTTGGCGTCTTCGCGCCTTTGCGCTGTGCTGCACATCCATGGCCTCCGTTCTCCGCCTGCTCCTCCTGCTCTGTTTAACGACGGCGGCCCTCCGCGGGGCCGACGCCCCCGCCGCCCCGGCCGCCCCGCGCAAGGCGGAGCTCGGGGTCTACATCCTCGACATCACCGACATCGACGAGCCGGGCGGGAAGTTCACCCTGCACGTCCTCCTCGGCACCTACTGGCAGGACCCGGCGCAGGCCTTCGACGGCAAGGAGCCCAAGGTGTTCCGCGAGGAGGTCGCCACCGAGGAGGTGAACACCATCTGGCGGCCGATGGTGGAGTTCAACCGCACCACCGCGCCCGCCGAGGTGCACCACGTCCTGCTGCGCATGCATCCCGACGGCCGCGTCGAGTTCGAGCGCCAGCTGACCGTGCAGATCGCGACTATGCTCGACCTCCGCAAGCTCCCCTTCGACACCCAGACGCTACAGATCGAGCTGGAGTCGTTCCAGCACCTGGCCGGCGCCGTCGAGCTGACCCTGCCCCCGCAGAACCTGCGCATCGCGAAGCAGATTTCGCTGCCCCAATGGGCGCCGGGAAAACTGACGGGCGATGTGAAGCCCAACTACCGCGAGGAGTATGACGAGACCTACAGCCGCGCGACCGTGACGCTCGACGTGAAGCGGCACACCCAGTTCTACATCTGGCAGATGATGGTGCCCCTCGGCATCGTCCTCGGCATGGCCTTCGCGGTGTTCTTCCTGCCCCCGAAGGACCTCTCCGACCGCATGAGCGTGATCATCGCGAGCCTGCTGACGGTCGTCGCGCTCAGCTACTCGCTGCACTCCGGCCTGCCGAAGATCTCCTACCTCACCATGATCGACTGGTTCTTCGTCCTGGCCTACGCCTTCCTCGGCCTCGCGATGGCCGGCATGGTCTGGATCAGCAACCTCCACGACCGCGACGAGGCGAAGGCCATCCGCTACGACCGCTGGCTCCGCTGGGCCTATCCCGGCACCTACCTGCTCACGTCCGCCATCGCGATCATCGTGGCCTTGAACTAGTGTCGGGGCCGGCGGTTTGTTTCTTGGCGTCCCTGCGTCTTTGCGTTGAAAAGAATCCGGTGACATCCCTCCGCCCCCTTCTCTGCCTGATACTCGTGTTGCTTGCCGGCTGCGCGAAACCCGTCCCCCTGCCCGATGTCGTCGTCAGCGCCGCGACCAAGGAGGACTTCACCCGGTTCAACGCCGACCTCGGCAAACGCTACCCGCCGGAGCAGCTGCAGGACTTCGACACCGCCGTCCAGGAACTGCAGCTCGACGCCATGCACCGCGAAATCGCGACCGCCGCCGGCCGCGAGGCCGACATGCTGGCCGCCGTCAACGGCAAGACCGTCCACGCGGTCACGCGCCTCGGCTGGCAGGCGCGCAAGTCCCGCTTTCTCCGCGAGCTCGCCGAGATCACCCGCATGCTCGAGCACGACCTGAAGCTCGCGGAAAAGGCCCCGCCTTCCGACGCCCTCACCCGCCGCATCGGCAGCGAGCAGGAAGTCCAGGCCAAGCTGCAGCGCCACCTCGCCGAGACCGACCGCCGCCTCGCGGAACTGGCCCGGCCCTGATCGCCGGAGGGGGTCGTCCTCTCCGCGACGGAAACCGGGGAATTCCCGAGCATAAACAGTTCGCGGTCCCGCAGCCGGGGCCCACGCTCCGGGTTGCGTCGCCGCCCCTCCTCCCACCCCTCCATGTCTCGTCTCCTGTCCTGGTTGCTCGCCTCCGCCCTCCTCGTCGTCCCCGCCTTCGCGACCCTGGGCAGCAGCCCGGACGAATGCGCCGCCCGCTACGGCGCGGGGACCGCGGTCAAAAACGGCGTGCCCCTGAATCCCCCCACGATCAAGACCACCACCACGATCTACCGGCCGGGTCCGTTCACGATCATCGTGCGGTTCGCGAAGGGCAAGGCGGTGCAGCTCTCGATCTACAAGCCCCGCCGGAAGGATTCGATGGAGGGCGTCCCGTTCACCGGCGAGGAGCTCACGGCCTTCATCCAGCCCAGCCTCGGCAACTGGGAAAACCAACGGGTCTCCGAATCCACCATGCGCTACTTCAACAAGACCCGCATCGCGACCTATGAGGGGCACAACCACTGGCTGCGGCTCGAGACGAAGGCCTACGCCGAGGCGGAGGAGAAGGACGCCAGGCGCGAAATGGAAGAGATGATGGACGGCCCGCAGTAACACCCCGGCCTATCCGCCCGGCCGCCGGTTCCGCCTTAGTGGTCGCGTTTCCCCCGACCTCTGCGACACCTGACGTGCCGCATGCCCGCCCGCACCTCCGTCGCCAAGCGTTTCGAGATCTTCGACCACACCGTGGCCGGGATGGAGGAGCGCCTGTTCAAGGCCCGCGCGTCCCCGGAGATGATGACCGCCCTCCGCTGGGGCTTGGACGATATGGACCGGGCCTACGCCGAGTCGCCACCCCGCGTGCTGGCCAAGGTCGCCTGCCGCTCCGGTTGCGCCTCGTGCTGCCATGTCCCGGTCGACGTGCAGGCGCACGAGGTCTTCTTCGCGGCCGATCACATCCAGGTTAATTTCCCGCCCGCGGCCCTCACCGCCGTCATCGCCCGCCTGGCCCGGCACCGCGGGATCACCGCCGCCTACGCGGAGGGCGAACGCCCGCGCAGCCGCAAGCCCTGCGCGCTCCTGCGCGCCGGCGCCTGCTCGATCTACGAGGGACGCCCCGAGGCCTGCCGCGCGCACCACAGCAGCGATGCCGCCCTCTGCGCCGCCAACCAGGCCGATGCCTCGGTCAACGTCACCCGGGCCTACCTCCCCGCGCTCCGCGCCCGCATGTTCGCCGTGATGATGGGGATCGACGAGGCGATGGAGGCCTGCGGCTACGACGAGCGCTGCTACGATTTCGGCTCCGCCCTGCACGAGGCCCTCACGGACAGCCGCTGCCTCATGCGCTGGCTGCGCCGCTCGCCCGCCTTCCCCGACGACTGCCTCGCCGGCGGCTAGGCCGCCGGCGCCGGTCCCTGCGGGTCCATGATCTTCCCGGCTGCCTTGGCCGTGATGGCCATGATGACCGTCGCCGCGGCGATCAGGCCGGCGTGCATCAGCCAGAAGTTCACGCCGCTCATCGTCTCGACGTAGCCGCCGAGCTTGCCGACGAGGTTGTTGCACAGGAAGAGGTGCAGGTAATACACGCCCATGACTGTGCCCGCGACCTTCTGCGGCGCCACGCGCACATACATCGCGAGGCCGACGGGGAACACGTTCGCGAAGCCGATGCTGTTCAGCACCTCGAAGCCGAGGATCCAGCCGATGCTGGCCTTCTCCCCGCCCGAGGACGCCACCGCCGCGCCGACCAGGCACAGCTGGCCGGCCACGCTCAGGCTCATGCCCAGCAGGATCTTGGTCACCTCGTTCGGCTCCTGGCGGCTCTTGCCCCACAGGCGCCAGAACGCCACGGCGCCGAACAGCGCCGACACGCTCACGACCGCGTCGAGCGTCACGAGCCAGGTCGTCGGCATCGTCTGCCCGAAGAACACCAGGCTGACATGCTCCGGCACCCAGATCATGTAGGCGTTGAAAATCTGCTGGTTGCCCACTGCGCCGATCGCCAGCACCGGGATCAGCAGGATCAGCACCCAGACGGCCTTCTTCTCATCCGCGGTCAGCCGGGCCGCTTCCGTCCGCGCGACCTTCGCCACGGGCCGGGACACCGGCAGCCACTTGCGGCCGGCGAGGTAGATGACGAGGCCGAGCACCATGCCGATGCCCGCGGCGCCGAAGCCCCAGTGCCAGCCGACCTTCTCGCCCAGCGTGCCGGTGATGAGCGGCGAGGCGATGACCGCGCCGTTGATGAACAGGTAATAGATCTGGAAGGCGTCCGCGCGCCGCAGGTCCGCCGGCGCGTAGAGCTCGCCGACCTGGCTCGCCAGGTTGCCCTTGAAGCAGCCCACGCCGCACAGCAGGCAGAACAGCGCGGCGAGGAAGGACACGTCGAACGCCATCAGGAAGTGGCCGACCGCCATCAGGACCGCGCCGATCGTGATGGTCGTGGTGCGCCCGAGCCAGCGGTCGGCGATGAAGCCGCCGATGATCGGCGTAAGGTAGACGAAGCTCGTGTAGGTGCCGAAGATCGCCGACGACAGCGCGACGACCGTCATGGTGTCGCCGCCGTTGTAGGCCACCTCCATCAGGCGGCGGAACCAGCCCATGCCCGCGATGTGCTCGACATGGCCCGGCAGGAGCAGCTGCCGCGTCATGTAGAGCACCAGCAGCGTCTGCATGCCGTAGTAGGAGAATCGCTCCCACGCCTCCGTGAAGGCGATGTAACCGAGGCCGCGGGGGTGGCCGAGAAAGGCGCGATCGTCAGCCGAGCTGACGCCTTGGGGAATGGGGCTCGAACTCAAGCCCGCAGGCTCGGGGATCGGCCGCCCGCTGGCAAGCAGCCAAAACCAGCCGCCGGCCCCGGGCCCCGGGGTCGGTCAGCCGCGCCGGAAAGCCGCGGACTACTCGTCGGCCGCGCCGAACCACAGCGCGGTGGCGAGCGCGGCGAACAGCAGGGTGGGCAGGACAATCCAGGCCGGGTGGAACGGCACGTGCCAGTGGATCATGGCCCACCAGACGAGCACGCACTTGGCCAGGATCACCCCCCAGATCGCGCCGACAAACCAGCGCATCCGCACCGGGTGCCGGCCGGCATCCAGATGGAAGGGATGGATCATGCGGGCATGGTATCACCTGGCGGCCCGGGCGCTCCGCATGGCTTGGCGTAAGCGGATCTAATCCGGCGCCGGATGCACCGAGCGCCGCCCTGCGGTTCGTCGCGGATTTATGCCGCTTCGCCGGAGTATTCTGGCGCCCGTTCCCCGCGCGGCCTATCAAGGCGGCATGAGATCACCGCTGCGCCGCGCGCTGGCCCTGGGCTGCGTTCTCGCCGTCACCGGCCCGCTGGCCGCCGCCACGCTTCGGGTGCTTTTCCTCGGCAACAGCCTGACGGAGGGCAACAACGTGCCCGCCCTCGTGCAGGCCATGGCGCGGCTGCAGGGGGTGGAACTCCAATACCTGGCCCTCACCCCGGGCGGCTACGCCATCGAGGACCACTGGACCGATGGCCGTCAGGACATGCTCGTCACGGGCAACTTTGATGTGCTCATCCTCCAGCAGGGTCCGTCCACCCTGCCCGAGAGCCAGGCCCATCTGCGCCAGTGGACCATCACCTGGGCGGCCGAGGCCCGGCGGCACGGGACCCGACCGGCCCTCTACATGGTCTGGCCCGTCCGGACGCAGGCCAACGGCTTCGCGCTCGTCTCGCAGTCCTACCGCAACGCCGCCCTCGCCGCCGACGCGGCGGTCTTCCCCGCCGGCGAGGCCTGGCAGGCGGCGCTCAGCGCCAATCCCTCGCTCCCGCTCTACTCGGGCGATGATCTCCACGCCCTGCCCGCCGGATCATTCCTCGCCGCGATGGTGATCGCGCGCGGCCTCGTGGGTCTGGATCCCGCGCGCGTGCCCGCGAGTCTCCCCGGCATCACCGTGTCCGCGGCCACTCTCGCCACCTTCCGCGCCGTCGTCGACGCCCTGCCCGCCGCCACGCTGGCGGGACTGGATACGCCCGGTTCGGGCAGTGCGGAGCCGACCCCCGTCCTGCCGGGAACCACGCCCGCCACGCCACCGGCGCCCACCCCTTCCCCCTCTGCGCCGGCCGCTGCGGGTGGCGGCGGTGGCGGCGCGCCAAGCCTCTGGTTTTTCCTGATGTTGCTGGCGGCCGGTGCCGCCAGGCGGTGGGAACGCCGCGGAGGTTAGGCCGGAATTCAGGGCTTCCGGGAGCCGGGACCGGAGGGAAAATCCCCTACCGGCGCGTAACCACCTCAAGTATCCCGGCCGGGCGCCGATACTATGCCCGCAATGTCATTTCCTTCCTGCTTAACCTCCGCCCTCCAGCGCGCCGGCCTCTGCGCCGCCCTCGTGCTGCTGGGCGGCTGCGCGGCCACCGACCGGCAGGTGGTGGAAGTGACCTCGCCCCCGGCACCGCGCTTCGGCTCGGGCCCCATCGCGGCCTACGATGCCTACGCCCGCGCCATGTTTCTGCCGGCCACCGGCGCCGAAACGGAAACGCTCATCACCACCGTGGACCGCCCGTCGGTTGAGTCCCAGCTCCTGATCGGCGAAAAACGCCCGGCCGCCGCCGTCCAATCCACCCTGGAATGAGCCGCCGGCCGGCTCGGCCCGCCTCAAACCTTTGAACATATGCCGTCAGACCCAGTCTGACCTCGGGCATGTGCGCACCGGCCGGCACTTCCCGCGTCCCTGTCATTCTGTCGGCGACCGCCGTCCTGGCCCTGCTGGCTCCCCTCCAGGTTTTCGCGGCCGAGGCCGCGACTGAAGCCAGGCGGGCCATCCAGTCCGGCCTGCCGCGCTACGATCCTTCCGCCTACGAAAAGGCCCAGGCGGAAAAAGAGACCCGCTCCGTGCCGCATCACGCTCCGGCGCCAATCCCCAAGGAAAAGATCGCAACGTCTGCCGCCATCGCCGCCACCCCGGCCAGCGAAAACATCCTGGTCCTGCCCAAGGTCACTGTGCATGGCCTGACCGACCCGCCCAAGCGCCTTCCGCGCATCGACACGGTCAAGCCCGTCGAGGTCGAAAAAACCGACCCCATGGAATCGGTCGCCGGCCGCGACGCCCGCCTGGTCAAGAAGCACCTTTCCAAGCTGGAACAGGCTCTCAACCGGTTTCCACGCATCTTTGGTGTCTCGACCGTCGCCATGGCGCGCGACGCCGAGTCTCGGGAGCAAAAAGCCGCGCAGATGAACGCGCTGGCCGACGGCATCGAACTCCAGGAAGCCGCCGGCCGCGACCCCGAGGAAATCAAGAAACTCCGCGCCGAGTATATAAAGCTGTATTACTCCGGCCCGAAATAGGTCGGGCGGATTATCCTTAATCCGCCGCGGCGCGTTAAGGATTACCCGCCCTACCCCCATACCCGGCCTCAGGGGCCCGCCCCCGCCAAAATCCCTTTGTGCCCTCCGTGCCTTCGTGGTTAATCACCTTCCCATGCTCCCGACCAAAGACGCCGCCACGACGCTTCTCCACCAGCACGTCCGCGACGAATACCAGCGCCACCACGCCCTGATGGTCGCCACCGCGCTGGAGGGTTACGCGACGCAGTTCAACGAGGACCCGCTGCTCTGGTATCTCACCGGCCTGCTGCACGACCTCGACTACGAGGAGCATCCGGACACGCATCCCGCCCCGTCGCTGCAGTGGTTCAAGGACTGGGGTTATCCGCCGGAGCTCATCCACGCCGTCGAAGCCCACGCCTACGGCTACCACGGGTTCGCGACGCTCCCGGCGACGAAACTCGCCGCCGCGCTCGTGGCCACCGACGAGCTCACCGGCATCTTCTACGCCTACCGGAAGATGAACCCCGTGCCCTACGGCCAGATGAAGGCGGCCTCGATCAGGAAGAAGTTCAAGGACCCGGGCTTCGCGGCGAAGATTGACCGCGCCACCATCCAGATGGGTTGCGACAAGCTCGGCATCCCGCTGGACGATCACATCGCGAACCTCGTCCGCTTCCTCGCCCCCTTGTGAGAACCACGGGCACCCTCCCCGGCTGGGACCGGACCCGGTCCGCGCGGAAAAAGTAAACCCGTCCGCACCGCCCGGTTGCCACCAGGGCCGTTTGGTTGGTTCCAAAAATAATCGGGGGGAAGCCCGCCGCGGGCCGCAACCCGGCCCGTGGCACTCTGTCCAATGGGACATGAACACGAAAATCATCCTCCTGGCCGCCGCGGTGGCCGTTGGCTTCGCGCCCGCCGCCCGCGCCCAGCATATCGATGTCGACGTCGACATCCGTCTCGGCCGCGCCGCGCCGCCGCCCCCGCCCGAAGTGATCGTGGTGGACGACGCCGGCCCGCCGGGCCCGCCGCCCTGGGCCCGCTCCCATTGGTATCGGCGCAGCTACGGCTACTATTATTACCCGGGCTATGACGTCTACTACCGCCCCGCCGACCGGGTGTGGTTCTACCTCGACGGCGGCTCCTGGCGCTTTGGCGCCCGCCTGCCCGACCACATCCACGTGGACTTCCGCCGCTCGGTTACGCTCAAGCTCGAGTCGGACCGGCCCTACACCTACCACCAGCGCGTCGTCACCTACTACCCGCCCACCTATTTCAACCGGGTGAAATTCAAACACGAGAATGACAACCGCCGCGACGATCGGCGGGACAACGACCGCCGGGACCGCGACGACCGGGACCGCCACGACCGCGGCAAGGGCAACGACCGGGACAAGCACAAGTAGCCCCCGGCCCGTCCGGTCCGTTTGTCGTCCATGGGATGACAAACGGCCGGTGTCGCGGGCAGGTCGGATCAACCGCGCTGCCGGTTGGAATCCCCGGCGGGCGAGGCCTCGGGGCCGGGGCTGAGGCCGGCCTGCTCGAGCTCCCGGCGCAGGCCGGGCAGATGGCGGCCGCCGAGTTCCTCCAGCCGGAACGTGATCCCCTCGCCCACATCCCGGCCCGCGAAGCGCAGGAGGTCCGCCAGCTCGATGATGTCCTCGTCGAGGAAGTGCTCCTCGAGGACGGCCTGGCTGCCCTCGAGCGCGGTCAGCGCCGGCCACGGCCGCTCCGCGACCGGGTCACCGGGATCGAGCCGGACGACGCCGTGCAGTTGCGCCCGGGCGATGCGCCCGGCGAACTCGCCCAGGCGCCGGTAGGCATAGGCCGTGTTGGCCAGACGCGCCTGCCGGAGCAGGGCGTCGCGTTGCTGAAGCAGTTGATGGAAGTTCATGTTGGGTGTCTCCTGTGCTGCGGGTTGCGGTGCTCGCTGGACTGGATCTATCCCTCCACGGTCGGATCTCCCGGGACGGCCCGTGCCGCCGGAGTCGTGTCTCGCCTGTGCGCTGTCCCTGACGTAGCCTGACCTGCCAACTTGTAACAGTCGCTAACGCGGAATCGGTCGCTGAATCGCTGTCTGACTCAAATCACGTAACCAACCGTGCATCTGACGCTCTGACATCGAACACTGCTACTGATCCCCACCGGGCGCGCTTTCGCAAGGCGAATCTCGCGCGCCGCTCAGCCCTTCGCGGTCAGGCTGCCGCCGTCCTTGATCGGCTTCACGAACCGGTAGTCGATGTCCCACGGGAAGAAGATCCACTTGTTCTGCTTGAACTCCTTCACGCAGGTGTCGACGAACGGCCGGCCCGCCGGCTTCGCGTAAAGCGTGGCGAAGTGCGCCTTCGGCAGCATCTGCCGCACGACCTGCGCCGTCTTGCCGGTGTCCACCAGGTCGTCGATCAGCAGGAAGCCCGCGCCGTCGCCGGCCACGCCCTTGAGCACCTGCACGCCGCCCTGGGCCTGCGCCGCGCCGCCGCCGGCACCGGCCGCGTAGCTCGCCACGCACACCGTGTCGATCAGCCGGATCTCCAGCTCCCGCGCCACCAGCGCCGCCGGCACCAGGCCGCCGCGCGTGATGGCGATGATGCCCCGCCAGGTGCCAAGGCCGTGCAACTGCTGCGACAGGAAGCGCGCATCCCGGTGCAGCTCCGGCCAGGAGATTACGATTTCATCGGTATAACGTGAGGGATCGCCCATGCCTCCACCCAACCACATCGACCGTCACACGCCAGCCCGATTCTCCGGCCGCAAATTAACCGCACCACGGCCGCGCGGCCCTGTCCATCATCCCATGCCCGAAACCCTGCCTATCCTCTATATCAAGACCGCCTGCCCGTGGTGCAGCGAGGTCGTCGATTTTCTCTCCACCCACGGCATCGGTTACCGGGAGCAAAACGTCAGCCAGGACGCCACGGCCCGGGAGGCCATGCAGCGCGTCTCCGGGCAGACCAAGGCGCCCGTCCTCGACTGGCACGGCAAAATCCTGGCCGACTTCGGCGTCGAGGAGCTCAAGCCCTTCCTCCAGGGCCAGAACGTGAAGTTCGAGGACAGTTGAACCGGTCCCGCCCAACTCCCGCTTTGACACGCCCCCGCCGGCCGCGCGTCATCGGGCCATGGCCGCCGGCAAACTCGCCTTCCGCTTCACCTCGCAGGTCGTGCGCCTCGACCAGGCCCTGCCCTTCCACATCCTGCCCGTGCCCGACGACATCGCCGCGGCCTGGAAGAAGGCGAAGGTCCGCCGCCTCACCGGCACCGTCAACGGCCGCGCCATCAACCGCGCGCTGATGAACCACGCCGGCGGCGGCAGCTTTTTCATCGTCAACCGCGACTTCATGAAGGAGGCCGGCATCGGCCTCAAGACCCCCGCCGTGCTCGCCTTCCGGCCCGACCCCGCGCCCGACCGGCTGGAACTGCCCGAGGAATTCCGCCTCGCCCTCGACCAGGACGACGCCGCCCGCGCCCGCTGGGACACCTTCACACCCGGCCGCCAGCGCTCGCTGCTCGTCTACATCACCGGCGCCAAGACCGAGCCGACCCGCATCAAGCGCGCCCTCGACCTGACGCGGAAAATCAGCACCCACACGCTTTACGGCGACCTGCAGAAGAAACGTTCCCCCGGGCGCTGAGCGCCGCTGGCAATTCCCGCCGTTCTGGCCACAGTGCCGCATGGTTCCGTTCTCGGTCCTCGACCTTTCCAACATCATCCAGGGCGGCACGGTCGCCGACGCCCTGCACCGCTCGCGCGAGCTGGCCCGCCACGCCGAGCAGCTGGGCTACCGTCGCTTCTGGCTGGCCGAGCATCACAACATGCCCGGCATCGCGAGCGCCGCGACCGCCGTGGTCATCGGCCACGTCGCCGCGGGCACGTCGACGATCCGCGTCGGCTCCGGCGGCATCATGCTGCCCAACCACTCGCCGCTGGTCATCGCCGAGCAGTTCGGCACGCTCGCCGCGCTTTTCCCCGGCCGCATCGACCTCGGCCTCGGCCGCGCGCCCGGCACCGACCAGCCCACCGCCCGCGCCCTCCGTCGCGGCGCGCGCGACGTGTCCGACAGCTTCCCGCAGGACGTGACGGAGCTGCAGTCCTACTTCCAGCCCGCCGTGCCGGGCCAGGTCGTGCAGGCCGTGCCCGGCGCCGGGCTCGACGTGCCGATCTGGCTGCTGGGCTCCAGCCTGTTCGGCGCACAGCTCGCGGCCGCGCTTGGCCTGCCCTTCGCCTTCGCCTCGCACTTCGCGCCCGACCACCTCGAGGAGGCGCTCACGCTCTACCGTCAGGGTTTCCAGCCGTCCGCCGCGCTGGCCAAGCCCCATGCCATGGCGGCGATCGGCGTCGTGGCGGCCGATACGGACGCCGAGGCCGCCCGGCTCTTCACCTCGCTCCAGCAGAGCTTCGTGCTGCTCCGGCGCGGCCTGCCCGGTCCGCTCCCGCCGCCGGTGGACAGCATGGACGGCCGGTGGTCGCGGGCGGAACAGGCCAACGTCGACCACGCGTTCAGCGAGGCCGTGGTCGGTTCGCCGGCGACCGTGAAGCGCGGGCTCGAGGCGTTCCTCCGCCGCACGCAGGTGGACGAGCTCATGGTGACGGCGGCAATCCACGACCACGCCGCCCGCCTGCGCTCCTTCGAGCTGGTGGCGCAGGTGCGGGACAGCCTCGGAAACTAAGGTTCGCTTGTGGCGCGAAGTGCGTCCCTGATGGCCGCCTGAAGATCAAGACCGCCACCTTTGCCGTCAGCTCCCCCGACCTCGCCACGTGCCCGCACCCCGTGCTGCCGGAGTTCGCGTTCATCGGCCGCTCCAATGTCGGCAAGTCCTCGCTGATCAACCTGCTGACGGAAAAGAAGGACCTCGCGAAGGTCTCCGACCTGCCGGGCAAGACGAAGCTGATCAATTTCTTCACGATCAACGGCACCTGGAGCCTCGTCGACCTGCCGGGTTACGGCTACGCCCATGTCGCCAAGACGGAGCGCCAATTGTTCAACACCGCCGTGCGGGACTACCTCAGCCACCGTCCGACGCTGCGCCGCACCTTCGTGCTGATCGATTCCCGCCACGAGCCGCAGGAGATGGACCTGAAGTTCGTCCACTGGATGGGCACGCACCAGCTGCCCTTTGCCCTGATCTTTACCAAGATCGACAAGCAGGCCGCGCAGCACTCGCGCAACACGATCGACCGCTTCCGTGCCGCCATGGCGAAGTCCACCGACGCGCAGCCGCCCGTCTTCGCCAGCTCGTCCACCACGAAGAGCGGCCGCTCCGAGATCCTCGCCTTCATTGCCGAGGCCCTGCCCGCCCACAACGCCCCCAAGCCCTTCACCGGCGCCCCGATGATGAACCACCCGCGCCGGCCGCCCTCCACACCGGTCGGTGACGAAATGCTCGGCGACGATTTGGACGATTAACCCGGCCGCCCCCTGTCTTCCGTCCTCCGTCCTCTGTCCTCGTCCCATCCTGACCTCCCCGCGTGCGCCGGCTGCGGCCGCTGCTGCCACCTGGTGGTCGAGCTCCGGCCGGGTGACATCGTCCCCAAGGAACTCATTGCCGTGCACGCCGGCGTTCGCTGCATGGACCAGCACGGCGACGGCGCCTGCGTGGCCCTCGATCGGGCGACGCGCCTCTGCACCATCTACGACGACCGCCCGCAGACCTGCCGCGATTTCAACCGCGGCGAGGCACTTTGCCGGAAGATCCTGGGCGTGGCCTGATGATCCGCCCGAGCCACAAAAAAACCGCCCCGGGGAGGAATCCCCGGGGCGGCGTAGTTTTCTTTAGAATCGGCGCTCACGGCGGTCGGAGCCCGCGATGACGTAAATCATCGCGACCGACAGCCAGGAGACCGAGATGGCGAGTAGAGTCATCATGACTTTATTCGTCCTCCTATATGCCGCTTGCAGCGGCGGTCTGGGCCCAATCCCACCCAGCAGGACCAGGCATTTTCAATCAACTGAGGGAGGAGACCCAGCCCCCTCCGTCAGCCATGAAGATGGGTCGATTTTCGCGTCTGGCAAGCAGCCGGCAGGTAAATTTAATGCCACTGATTATGAACGACTAGCGCATTATTTTTTACGTCAACCCATCCGCGAGCGACATCGGGCCGTAGTTGGATAACCCGCCGCCCACCTTACCCAATGTCCACTCCTCCCTGGAAGAAACCCACGCCCAAGCAGTCCACCGGCACCAAGCTGACCCCCGAAAACCTGGCCTGGGCCAAGGCCGCGGCGAAGAAGGCCGGGCGCCGCTACCCCAACCTCATCGACAACATGGCCGCGGCCCGCCGCCAGCTCGAGCAGGAGCATGCGCGCGACCATCGCGGCCTGCGCGAGGGACTTTAAATATCCGCGTGCGCCGGCCTCAGGCCAGCGTCGCCGCGAGCGTGACCTTGGCGTTCAGCAGCCGCGAGATCGGGCAGCCGGCCTTGGCTCCCGCCGCGATCTCGTTGAACTTCCCGGCGTCGATTCCGGGGATCTTCGCCGTCAGCACGAGGTGCGAGGCCGTCACGGTCCAGCCGGCGGGCGGGACGTTGTCGAGGCTGACCTCGGCGGTGACGTCGAGCCGGTCCGGCGTGAAGCCGGCCTTGCCCAGCTCGGCGGAGAGCGCCATCGCGAAGCAGCCCGCGTGGGCGGCGGCGATGAGTTCCTCGGGATTGGTGCCGGCGCCCGATTCAAAGCGGGAGCCGAAGGAATATTCCGTGTTCTTCAAAGCGCCACCGGGAGCGGTGAGCGCGCCTTTGCCCGCTTTGAGCGAGCCCTGCCAGACGGCGGATGCGGTGCGTTTCATATGGGAGTGCGTGATTGCACCACCCATGAAAGCCACGCCGCCCCACAACGCAACCGCGCCGGCCTGGGGTCTTACCCTTTCAGCAGGCAGAGGCTATCGTGGGCGGCGAGCTTGCGCGCGCAGGCCCGGACCGGAGGTGGCGCGAGCAGGCTCGCTGGCCCACGCCCGGCTCAAGCCTTCAGCAGGCAGCACTGCTTGTATTTTTTGCCGCTGCCGCAGGGGCACGGGTCGTTGCGGCCGACCTTCGGCGCCGCCTTGTAGGGCGCGGGCCCGAGGCGCGCCTCGCGCTCGTAGAGCCACGTGCCGTTGATCCGCAGGAATTCCGCCTTCTCGTGCAGCACCTTCTCGACCTTGTCCTCGATCCCGTAGGCCGAGAAATCCACGTAGGCCTTGTTGGGGTTGTCCGCGACCACCTCGTGGCTGTGCACCTCGAGCCGCGTCCAGGTCACCGCCGGCTCGCCCTCCTCGGCGACATACGGCTTGCCCGCCGTCGGGCGGTAGGTGTCGTGCAGGAACTTGAAATTGTGCGCCACGTGCGCCGTGAAGCGCGCGCGCATCAGCTGCTCCGCCGTCGCCGGCTGCTTCTTGCCCGCATGGTAAGGCTCGCAGCAGGCCTCGAACAACTGCCCGCTGCCGCAGGGGCAGGGCTGTCCGCGTTTCGGTTTGTTGTCCTTGATCGGTTCGGAAGACATCCCCCAGACCTACCGTGACCCGCCGGACCAAGGCGAGGGCAAAGCTCGGCCGGCCGCTACGGGCCCGGGGTCCGGGCCGCGAACGCCCAGATCAGGAGGACGCCGGCGAGCAGAAATCCCAGCACCCCCACGATCATCCAGAGGTTCACCCGCGTCGCCTTGCGGCGCGGGTGGATGATCGGCTGGTCGTCGTTTTGGTCAAAGCCCATGGGAGTGGCCGGGGGCGCGGGTTATTCGCCGATCTTCGGGTTGTCGATGCCCAGGGCGTCGGCCAGGTCGGTCAGGTGCTCCTGCTCCTGCGCGATGATGCCCCGCAGGACCTCGCTCAGGCCGTATTCGCCCATGGCCTCCGCCTGCCGGATCCGCGTGCGGTAGCCCTTGATCGTGTCCGCCTCGTTCTGCAGGTCGAACCGCAGCATGTCCTCCGGCTTGGCCGAAAGCTTCACCGGTTTCGGCACCGTGACGGGCGTGCCGTTGAAATAGTCGATCTGCTTCGCGATCAGGCGGGCGTGCTCGAGCTCCTCCGCGGCATGGACCTCGAGCTCCTTCGCGATGGCCTGGAACTTGGCGCCCTTCATCGTCTGGCTGTAGACGACATAGGCGATGATCGCCTGGAATTCGCGGGCCAGGTCCTCGTTGAGGAGCCGGACCATCTCCTTGCGGCTGGGTTTGGCGGTTTTCTTCATAAATGGCGGGCCGGAAGCTGCCCGCCCTCAGTGACAGCGGAATCCGCCCGCGGGTTGCCGTATTTTCCCCGCGGCCGGGTGGTTGACTCCCGGCGTCCGCCGGGCGGTAAATGACGGCGCCATGAGGAAACCCACGGCCGAGGAGCGCAAACACCGCTGCACCCGCAAGCGGCGCTACCGCACGCAGGGCGACGCCCTCGACGCCGCGCTCGTCGCCGGCGTGGGCCGCGAGCGCACGGCCTACCGCTGCCCCCTCTGCGGTTTCTGGCATCTCGCAACCGCCACACGCGGTTGAAAGGCGGGCCGGGCGGAGTTGAAGGCTGAAGGAACCTCAGCCGCGAATCCCCGCTCCCGGCATCTCTGGTCTTTCAACTTTCATCTTCCGTCTTTCAACTGCTCTTTTCCCATGCTCCGCCTCCTGCTCCCGCCCAACCTCCCGGCCGCCGCCCCGCGCGACGCCATCGCCGTGCGCGTGGAGCTGGATCTGTCGGTGCCGCCCCCGGAGGCCCTGGTGCCCGCCCTCGCCATCCTGCAGCGCCTCGGCGTCGCCCCGCAGCCGGTGTCGCTCATCCAGCTGAAACGCGCCCAGCTGCGCGAACTGCTCCAGGCGCTCATCGGCGAGAAGGTATTCTACCGCGCCGACAAGCCGGCGCTGCCCCTGGCTTGGAACGGCCTCGACCTGCCGGGCGTGAGCGAGCACCTGACCGAGGCCCCGGCTCCCCCGCCGCTCCCCAAACCGCTGCCGGCGAAGAAACCCAAGCCCGAGGAGGACGACGACCTCGCGCCGCTCACCGTGGACGGCTCCGAGCATTTCCTCGCCATCACCCTGCCCTCGCGCGAGTCGGTGGTCTACGACGCCGCGCTCGAGTTCCTGCGCACCCACCGCTTCGCGCTCGACCCGCTCACCCGCAAGTGGTGGCTGCGCGACCGGCACAAGGTCCTCAACCTCCTGGCCACCCACGGCGCCCTGCTGCGAGACAACCTGCACGCGGAGTTCACGGCCAACTTCGAGAAGAACACGGCCCACCTGAAGACCGCCGAGATCGCGGCGTCGATCGGCGAGGAGACCGACGGCTACGACGTCACCCTCGGCCTCAAGGCCGGCACCGCGCCCGACGCGCAGATCCGCTCCGCCGTCGCCACCGGCCGCGGCTACATCGAGGCCGACGGCGCCATCTACCTGATCGACGCCGCCCGGCTCGCCGAGCTGGAGGCCGCGCAGCGCGCGCTCGCCGGCGAGGTCTCCGCCGCCAGCGCGCTGGGCCGGCACCGCATCGCCAAGGCCCGCGCCGCCGAGGTCACCGGCCTGCTCGAGCACATCGCGCCGCATTTCTCCGCGCCGGAAACCTGGCACGCCCGCAGCGCCGCGCTGAAGAACCTCTCCGTGCTCCCGCCCGCGCCGGTGCCGGCGGACTTCACCGCCGTGCTTCGTCCCTACCAGCAGCTCGGCGTCGCCTGGCTCTGGCACCTGCACGGCCAGGAACTCGGCGGCATCCTCGCCGACGAGATGGGCCTCGGCAAAACGCTTCAGGCCCTCGCGCTGCTGTGCTCGGCAAAGGCAGGGCGCGTTATCCCTAACGCGCCGTCTTCCACCGGAGTCGAACGGCGGATTAAGGATAATCCGCCCTACCCCTCGCTCGTCGTCGTGCCCGCCTCGCTCGTGGAGAACTGGCGGCGCGAGGCCGCGCGCTTCGCCCCGGCGCTGCGCGTCTTCGTCCACCACGGCACCGCCCGCCTCACGGCGAGGGAGTTCGCCGGCTACGACCTCGTGCTCACGTCCTACGGCACGCTCGCGCGCGACACGGAGCTGTTCGAAGGCGTGCATTTCGACGTCATCCTCGCCGACGAGGCGCAGCACCTGAAGAACCGCCGCACCCAGGCCGCCCAGGCCCTGCGCGTGCTGCACGGCCGCGGCCGCTTCCTGCTCACCGGCACGCCGCTGGAGAACTCGCTCGACGACCTGCGCTCCCTCTTCGAGTTCCTCATGCCCGGCTTCCTGCCCGGGCTGCCCGCCGGCATGAAGCGCGAGGAACGCGCCTTCCACGACGAGCGGCTGCGCGTCCAGACCGCGCCCTACATCCTCCGCCGCACCAAGGCCGCCGTCGCCCCCGAGCTGCCGCCGAAGATCGAGCAGGTCATCTGGTGCGAGCCGACCCCGGCCCAGGCCGCGTTCTACCGGCGCATGCAGGAGGACACCGAGCGCGAGCTCTTCGACCTCGCGGCCAAGGGCGCCTCCGAGGGCCGGCTCCACCTCGCCACGCTCACCCAGCTCCTGCGCCTGCGCCAGATCTGCTGCGACCCGCGGCTGGTGGAGGCAGGGCGCGTTATCCCGAACGCGCCGCCTGCGACCGAACCGCGGCGGGTTAAGGATAACCCGCCCTACCAAAATTCGGCCAAGCTCGACGCCTTCCGCGAGCTGCTCGCCGAGTCCGGCGACGAGGGCCCCCGCCTGCTCGTCGTCTCGCAGTTCACCTCGCTGCTGGCGCTGTTGCGCGAGGAACTCGATGCCCAGGGCGTCGCCTACTGCTACCTCGACGGCTCGATGACGACCAGGGCCCGGCAGGCCGCGGTGGACAAGTTCCAGAACGACGGGACCGTCCCCGTCTTCCTCATCTCCCTCAAGGCCGGCGGCACCGGCCTCAACCTCACCGGCGCGGACACCGTCGTGCACTACGACCCGTGGTGGAACCCCGCCGTCGAGGCCCAGGCCACCGACCGCACGCACCGCATCGGCCAGACGAAGGTCGTCACCAGCTACCGCCTCATCTGCGCCGGCACCGTCGAGGAGAAGGTCATGGCCCTGCAGGACGAGAAGCGCGCGCTGCTCGCCGGCGTGTTCGACGCCAGCGACGCGGCCGCCGCGAAGCTCAGCCTGGCCGACCTGCGCGCGCTGCTGAAATAGCCGCATTGGGAGGCGGAGCCATCAGCCTCGCGGGGCATGGGTGCCGGTGGGCGGCCTGCTTGCAGGCGCACCTCAGGCGTGCGCAAGCTCGCTGGCTCACAAAACCCGGTTTGAATAATTGTCCTAATGGAATAACCATCCGTGCGTA
Source organism: Lacunisphaera sp. (assembly GCA_041917235.1). Classification (GTDB taxonomy): domain Bacteria; phylum Verrucomicrobiota; class Verrucomicrobiia; order Opitutales; family Opitutaceae; genus Lacunisphaera. Next base: position 80,607 of record JAYRXZ010000010.1, read on the forward strand.
TAGTTCCTACTCCCATGAAACTCCTCCCCGCCCTCCTCGCCGCCCTCGCCCTGTCCGCCACCGCCCTCGCCGCCCCCAAGGGTGCCGAGCCCGCCCACGTCGCCATGGGCCAGACCATCGTGCTCGCCGACCACCTCGTCCCCGGCAAGACGACCATCGTGGACTTCACCAGCAAGTATTGCGGCCCCTGCCAGGTCTACAACGAGCCCCTCGCCAAGCTCCACGCCGCGCGCGCCGACCTCGCCGTCGTCAAGGTCGACATCAACCGCCCCGAGGTGAAGAAGATCGACTGGACCTCACCCGTTGCCCAGCAGTTCAAGCTCCAGAGCATCCCGCACTTCAAGGTCTACGGCCCGGACGGCAAGCTGGTCGCCGAGGGCAACGACGCCCGCGCCATGGTCCACAAGTTCGTCGAGGAGCTGAAGTAAACGCCCCCGCCTAGGCCGGCAGCCGCCCGCGGGCCTTGCAGACAAACACGATCATCGTGCGGATGGAGCGCACGCACTCGGGCGGCAGCGTGATCTGGCAGGCGTCGGCCCAGCCGACCAGCACCACGCCCTGCGCCTGCGTCCCGTCGGTGAGCGGCAGCAGCACGAAGGCCCCGAGTTCCGCGCAATCCTTGAGCCACGCCGGCAGGTAGGCGGTGATCTTCGGGTCATGCGTGTGGTGGATGTTGATATTCTCGTTCCGCTGGAGGCAGACGCCGAAGACGGTGCGCTCGCGCGGCTGGATGCCCGCCTCGGGCAGGTGCTGCAGGCGGGCGTGCAGCCCGCCGTAGCCCAGGGTCAGCGGGAAACCGGTGCGGTGGGGCGCCGCGCTGAAGAGCAGGCATTCCCGCGCGCCCAGCCCGGTGCGCACCGCCTCGAGCAGGGCCCGGTGCAGTTTTTCCTGCGTCATGCCCGGCTCACGCATGAGCGCGGCGATGGCGTTCAGCCCGCCCTGCCAGTCATACTCCGGCAGGGTGAGCGCCCCCAGCAACGCCGCCGATCCGGCGCCGGCGGGCAACGACGGCGCGGACCACGACACCGCGGCGGGCGCGAGCGGATCCCGGGTGGCCGCCGGCGGGGCCGTGGCCGGCGTCGCGGCCAGCGGGACGGTGGATGATGCCGCCGCCGCCTCGCCGGGCGGCGCCGGCTTGGGACGGTCGGGATCCACCGCATTGCGGCAGGCGCGCATCCGCGTGAGCGTGCGCGCCGGCAGGGTGCGCAGGCGGAACGTGATCACGATCTGGTCCATCTGCCGGGTGGCGGATTGCATCAGCGTGCTCACTTCCTCCCCCAGGTTGGGCAGGGCTTTCTCGTAGAGCCGGGCCAGCTCGACGGAGCGGTGGGCAAACTCGTCCGGCGTGATCCGCGGGTCGCACATCAGCTGGGCCAGCCGGGAGGAACAGTCGATCAGCGCCCGCATCTGCTCGTCCGGCCGGGTGTCGAGCACGGCGAAGGCGTCGAGCGGCAGCGCGCGGAGCGTGGCCAGGATCTCCTCCGGCAGGTTGGCCGCCTTGAGCAGCTGGTGGCCGAGCTCGAGCGGCGTGAGCCCGAAGATCCCGCGGTAGGCTTCGTCATCCGGCACGCGGCCGGCGAGTTCCTTGGCCTGCTTGTATTCGTCGAACATGCAGGAAGCCATGACCACGTGGCCGAAGGTCCGCAGGCAGCCGCAGATGAAGGCCTGCTCCTTGTCCAGCAGGAGGCGGCGCGACGCGATCGACTGCGCGAGGCAGCCGGAGATCAGCGCCTGGGCGGCGATCTCGCGCTGCTCCTCGACGCTCTGGCTGCGCGAGGCCTGCTCGGCCAGCATGAGCGACATCGCCAGCGAGCGGATGCGCTCGTAGCCGATCACGTGGATCGCCTGGCTGACGCTGCTCACCGGCACCGCGTTGGGATTGTAACCCAGGGTGTTGGCCGCGCCGATGACCTTGCTGAGGATCACCGGGTCATTCTGGATCACCTCGGCCAGCTCCATGATGGAAATCTCACCCGACTTGCCCGACAGCGTGCGCAGCAGCTTCACGATCTCGGGCAGGCAGGCGATCTTCGCGGTCTGCAACGCCGAGGTGGCGCGGTCCAGGGTGCGGGCGGCAAGAGCGGCTTCCATCCCCTTATCTTCGACCAAGATGCAAGAGGGTTTAAGGGTTTTCCTTACATTCCACCCGGGATCCGTCCAGGCGGACCGGACGGAATCGGGCCGGCGGGGTAAACCTTGAGCCCGGCGTCATTTCCTCATTTTCATTTTACACGCCGGCACCCAACTTCTCGCCCATGACCCGCCGCCTGCTGCTCCTGCTCTGCCTCAGCCTCGGCGGCAGCCTGTCCGCGCAGCCCGCGGCCCCGGCCCTCCGCCCGGAGGACACCCCCGCGGTCGAGGCGGACGCGGACACACCTGCGGAGGCGCCGGCACCGGCCGGGCCGCCGGTGGCCAGCTGGGTCGAGGCCCAGGTCGAGCTGCACCGGCGCGGCTACTCCTGCGGCTCGATCGACGGCGTGCGCGGCGCCCAGACCGCCGAGGCGATGAAGGCCTTCCAGCGCAATGAGGGCCTCAACCCCACCGGCGACCTCGACCGGCCCACGCGCGAACTCCTTCTGCTCACCGCCCCGCCGCTCACCACGCACACCTTCACGTCCGCGGAGCTCGCCCGCCTCGAGCCGGTGCCCGACACCTGGCTGGGCAAGTCGCGGAGTTCCGGCCTCCTCCACGGCACGGCGCTGGAGTTCGTCGCCGAGCGCTACCGCGCCAATCCGAAATTCCTCCGCGCGCTGAACCCGGATTTCAACTGGGACGACATCCTGCCGGGCGCCACCATCACGGTGCCGGACGTCGCGCCCTTCACCAGCCCGCTCAAGGTCGCGCGCATCCACATCCGCCTCGCCGAGAAGGTCCTCGAGGCCACCACCGAGGAGGGCCGGATCGTCCTGCACTGCCCCGTCAGCATCGCGCGCAACGTCGAGAAGCGCCCGGTGGGCGAGCTGAAGGTCACGGTCGTCATCCCCGACCCGGACTACACCTTCGACCCTGCGGTCTTCCCCGAGTCGGCCGAGGGCCAGGAACTCGGCCGCCGGCTCATCATCCCGCCCGGCCCGAACAATCCCGTGGGCCTCGCCTGGATCGGGCTCGACCGCCCCGGCTATGGCCTGCACGGCACGCCCGACCCGGAAAAGGTCGGCCGCACGGAATCGCACGGCTGCTTCCGCCTCGCCAACTGGGACGCCGTCGCCCTGCTCTCCCTCGTCAAGGTCGGCACGCCGGTGGTCGTCGAGCCCTAAGCCCGGGGTTTTCTTTTCCCCGATAATCTGCCTTCTTCGGCTCATGCTGCCGCGTTACCTGCTTCTCGCCCTGTTGTTCAGCGCATCCGTCTTCGCCCAGGATGAGCACGTCAAATCCATCGAGGCCTGGCGCGCCGCGCGCGTCGCCCGCCTGACCGCGCCCGACAGCTGGCTCACGCTGGTCGGCCGGCACCTGCTCGCCCCGGGCGAAAACACCGTCGGCACCGCGCCCGACAACTCCATCCGCCTCGCCGTCGGCCCGCCCTACCTGGCCACCGTCACCCTCGCCGCCGACCGCACCGTCACGCTCACCCCCGCCCCGAGCGCGCTACTCGAGGTCGACGGCGTGTCCGCCCATGGCCCGGCCGCGCTGGACTGGCGCGGCGCCAAGCCCACCCGCGTGACGTTCGGCACCGCGAACTTCTACGTCATGTCCCGCGGCCCCGAGCTCTACCTGCGCGTGCGCGACACCGAGGCCGCCACCCTCGCGCACTTTGCCGGCATCGACTACTTCCCCATCGACCCCGCCTGGCGCATCGAGGCGGCGTGGGTGCCGTTCGACCCGGTGAAGCAGATTCCCATCACCAACATGATCGGCGTCACCGAGCCTGCGCCCGTCCCCGGCAAGGCCGTGTTCACCCGCGACGGCCGCACCGTCGAGCTGCTGCCGGTCGACGAGGGCGGCGACAACCTGTTCTTCATCCTGACCGACCTCACCGCGGGCGAGGAAACCTACGAGGCCTCGCGCTTCCTCTACGTCCCCAAGCCGAAGCCGGGCGAGACGAGGATCGTCCTCGATTTCAACCGCCTGCAGAACCCGCCGTGCGCCTTCACCGCATTCGCCACCTGCCCGCTCCCGCCGAAGGAGAACCGGATGCCGTTCCGGGTGACCGCCGGCGAGAAGAACTACCGCGGCAGCCACTGAACCGCGCCCGCCCCGCGCCCTCATGCCCCGGCACCTGCGGCTGATCCTCTTCCTCCTGCTCGCCCTCCGGCTGGCGGGCCAGAATTGCGACGACCCCGGCGTGCGCGTGACCGCGGAACGCTCAGGGGACACCGTGCGGATCTTCGTCGAGACCGCCAACTGCCTCGACATCACCCTGACCGTCACGCCCGAGGTGCAGAACATGCGCTCCTCGGTGCCGCTGCCCGTCACCATCGACACCCGCGGTCGCAACCGCGTCGACGTGGTCACGCTCCGGCGCGACGACCGCAGCCAGCCCTGGAGCTACCGCTACCGTTACAGCTGGCGCTACGGCGGCCGCGGCGGGCGGCCCGACCGGACGGTCTACGCGCTGCCCTTCGCCGCCGGCACCGGCCGCCGGCTCCTGCAGGGCTACGGCGGCAGCTACAGCCACCAGGCCGGCTCGCCCAACGAGCACGCGCACGACTGGGACATGCCCGAGGGCACCACCGTGCTGGCCGCGCGCGCCGGCCTGGTCGTCGGCGTGCGGCAGGATTCCCGCGCCGGCGGCCCCAGCGACCAGTTCAAGAACTGCGCGAACTACGTCATCATCCGCCACGATGACGACACCTACGGCGAATACCTGCACCTGCAGCCGGGCGGCGCCATCGTGCGGCTCGGCGACCGGGTGGAAGCCGGCGATGCCATCGCCCGCTCCGGCAACACCGGGTTCTCCTCGCGCCCTCATCTGCATTTCGCCGTCTTCCGCGCCCTCGACGGCGCGCGGCGCGAAACCCTGCCCGTGCAATTCCGCACCCGGGACGGCGCCGTGGTGAGCCTCCAGTCCGGCAAAACCTACTGACCCTCATGATCCGTTCCACGCTCCTCCTGCTCGCCGGCCTGACCGTCGCCACCGCCGGCGCGGAGCCCATCGACCGCCGTGCCCTCGTCGCGCGCCACAACCCGGTCGTCCGCACGGTCGACGTCGACGCGCCGCTCACGGTCGGCAACGGGAACTTCGCCTTCACCGCCGACATCACCGGCCTCCAAAGCTTCGCCGCGCTCTACCAGCGCACCGGCATCCCCACCGAGACGCTCTCGCGCTGGTGCTGGGTCACGGACGACAACCCGAACAACTACAAGCTGGATGACGCCAACAAGGACTTCACGCTGCCCGACGGCCGCGTGCTGGGTTTTCCGACGCGCGGCGGCACGCCCGCCGGCGACTGGCTGCGCCGCAACCCCCGCAACCACCCGCTGGGCCAGCTCGCCCTCGAGTGGCGGAAGCCCGACGGCACGGAATTCGTCCCCGGCGACGTCCAGGAGCCCGAGCAGACCCTCGACCTGTGGACCGGCATCATCACGAGCAAGTTCAAGCTCGGCGGCGTGCCGGTCACCGTCTCCACCGCCAGCGCCAG
>JAYRXZ010000011.1:0-83416 GCA_041917235.1 Lacunisphaera sp.
GGCGTCCAGCGCCGTGGCGTCGCCGCGCGCGAGCCGGCGGGCGAGCTCGCGCAGGGCCGGGGTCGCCACGCCGCCGGGGGCGCGCAGCCACTGGACGCTGAAGAACTTTTCCGGCACGCGGGCGCCCGCGTCGCGCGTGTCGTCGATCACGACCGGCACCAAAAACATCACGTCGTCGGCGAGATCGAGGGTGCGTTCGACGGCGAGGCGCCACTCGCGACGGAAGTAGCCCTCGCGCCGGACCTCGGTCGTGGCCGAGATGACGGGCATGAAGTAGGTGCAGGTGCGGATCTGGTTGCGGATCTTGGCGTCCCACGCCTCGCCGCCGGCCAGTTCCTCCTCATCAAGCCAGACCTCGAGCCCGGCCTCCGCCAGGGTGTCGCGCAGCAGCCGGGCCGCGCCGCGGTCGGCGGACGCGTAGCTGATGAAAACCGACGGTAGCGGTGGCTGGACTTCGCCCGACATGCGGGCGGAAGTTCGCGCTGCGCGCCTCCATGGTCAAGCCATGACTCGTCAGGCCCGGGTCGGCGCCGGCGCCACCGGCAGCAGCCGCGGGCCAAAGATATTGACCGCCAGCCCGGTCAGCACGAGGCCGGCCGCCTCCAGCTTCCACGCGGGCAGGGTCTCGCCGAGAACCAGCGCCGAGCTGAGCATGCCGACCACCGGCACGAGCAGGGCGAACGGCGTGATGGCCGACGCCGCGTGCCGGGCCAGCAGCCAGCTCCACAGCGAATAGCCGACGTGCGTCGAGACATAGACGATGAAGGCCAGCGCGAGCACCGCCGTCAGGCCCACGTGCGCCAGGCTGGATCCGATGAGCGCCGGGCCCTCGAGGGCGAGCGAGGCGAGGCCCATCGGCAGCGGCACCACGAGGCTGCCCCAGACCACGAGCGCCAGCGGGTTCACCTTGCCCAGGCCGCGGGACATGAAGTTGCCGTAGCCCCAGGAGCACGCCGCCAGCAGCACGCAGAGCAGGCCGGCGAGCGACACCTCGCCGCCCGAGTGGGCCGCGACCACCGCGAAGCCGGCGACGGCGATCAGCGTGCCGGCCACCTGGACGCCGCTGATCCGCTCGCGCAGGAACACGGCCGACAGGGCCAGCGTCACGAACACCTGGAGCTGGAGCATGACGGAGGCGAGGCCGGCGGACACGCCGAGCTTCATCCCGAAGAACATGAAGCTGAATTGCAGCGCGAACATCGTCAGGCCGTAGAGGCCCAGCTGCCGCCACGCGATGGCCGGCCGCGGCAGGATGAAGGCGAGCGGCAGCGCCACGAAGAGGAAGCGCAGCGTGCACAGGAGCAGCGGCGGCAGGTCGTGCAGCGCCAGCTTGATCGCCACGAAGTTGCTGCCCCAGATCGTGACGGTCAGGAGGGCGAGCAGGACATGGCGGAACGGGAGCGCGGCGGGCATCCCGCCAGCGTCCGCCGCCGGCGGCGCGTCGCAATGCGTTTCTCCGCCCGCGGCATACGGCTTTCGCCTAATGTCACCGGCACAGTCGTCGCGACCGGCACAGTGGCCCCCGGAAACGGCCAATCAGGCGGTCTTGAAGACGTAAACCGCGCCCTTCTCGGTGCCGACGGCGAGCAGCGAGTCGTCGGCGGACCAGGCGAACCGCGTCGCGGCGGACGGCATCTTCACCTCGGCGACCATTGGGTTCTTGCGGGTCGGGCCCCAGAGCGTGAACACGCCGCCCGCGTCACCGGTGGCGAGCAGGCCATGCCGGTTCTGGAAGGCGACGACGGTGGTGCGGCCGGTCTGAGGCAGCTGCAGCGGCTCGCGGCCCTCGGGGCCGGCGCCGGCGCAGTCCCACACGCAGACGTCCTTGCCGCCGCCGGTGGCCAGCCATTTGGAATCGTGGCTGAAGGAGAGTTCCTTGAGGCGCGTCTCGTAGCCGCTCATGTGCAGCTCGAGGTCCTCGGCCGGCACCCAGAGGTGGACGGAGTTGTCGTGGCAGCCGGCGACGAGCCAGCGGTTGTCGGGCGACCAGGTCAGCGCGTAGATGGCGTTGCCGTAGGGAAATTCCTTCTGCGCGGTGAAGGCGGCCGCGTCCCACACGACGACATGGCCGAAGCAGGCGGCGGCGACGGCGGTGCCGTCCGGCCGGCCGGCGAGGGCGGAGATCGTCTTCGGGGCTTCGGGGAAGGTGTGCGCGACCGTGCCGTCGGGCCCCAGTGCGACGAGCTTGCGGCCGGCGGCGGCGAAGAGCAGCGAGCCGTCGGTTTTCCACGCGAGGTGCTCGACCCAGGCGCTGCCGAGCTTCACCTCGGCGGTTTGCGCGCCGGCGGCCGCGTCCCAGAGACGCACGCAACCGTCCTGGCCGCCGGTGGCGAGGAGGCCGGAGGGACTCCAGGCCAGGCAGTTGGCGCCGTCGGCGTGGCCGGGCAACGCGTGCTTCACGGCGCCGTCCGCGGCGGCGTGGAGGGTGATCCCGCCCGCGGCGGAGGCGGCGGCGAGGAGCGAGCCGTCGGGCGACCAGGCGAGGTCGATGGCGTAGTCGTCGAGGGTCGCGGCCCAGTGCTTGGCGAAATTCATGAAGCCCGAATCTCACGCAAAGCCGCGAAGACGCAAAGCGAGAATTTCCGCCGGGTTGCGCCCGGATGCGGTGGAGACGCGATTCAGGTGCGCCGTTGGCGCAGCCCAGCCAGACCGAGGACGAAAACGCCAAGAATAATGGCACCGACCGCCGGTTCGGGCACAGCCGCGAGGGCGGCGATCTGGCCGCCGCTGAGTGCGCTGTCGTAGATTTGGATCCCGTCGAGAGATCCGGTGTAGAAGGTGCCGTTCGAATCCTGGCCGACGAAGAAAGGGTTGGAAGTGTCGCGCGGATCGGAGCTGGTCCCGCCAGTCGAGGCTTCCAAGTTGCCGTTGAGGTAGAGATTCATTGTGCCCGAGGTGTCCCAGGTGGCGGCGACGTGGATCCAGTTCCCGGTGTTCACGCTGCTGGTGGAGAAGATGGTCGTGTCGGAGGAGCCGATGCCAAAGGCGACCCGGGAGTCGATCTGGGAGATGCCCCAGTCTGTCGTGTCTCCACCCAATTCTCCATCGACGAGCCCGTTGCCATAATACCATTGCGGGCCGCTGCCGGCGGTCGACGTGGTCTTCAGCCAGAGCGAGACGGTCAGGGCCGTGGTCAGCGGGGTGCCGCTGGCCTGGAGGCTGGTGGCACCGTCAAACACGGCGGCGGTGCCGCCACCGCCGCCGGTTTCGAATGTGACCGTGCCCGTATGATAACTGAAGCTTGTGCCGGCGGAGCCCGTCTGCTCGAGCCGGTTGTCGGAATTGTCGAAAGTCAGGTTCACCACCGCGGTTTGCGCCCGGGCGAGGGCCGGCGCCAGCAGGCCGAGGAGGAGGAAGAACAGTCGGGCAGGGTGGGTCATCGCGATGGTCGGTTGCGGGGCGGCGGGCGCCCCTATTCCCACTGTTCACGAAGCACTACTCTCGTTGAGCAATATGGCGGAGTCCGACAGCTTGCCGGGCGGACACAACCAGCAACGGCCGGATTCAGCCGGCGCGCGCGACGGGTGCTGCGGCGCAGCCCTTTAGGGGCTTATCCGGCGAGGCAGGCCTTGAAGCCCTCGGTCAGGGCGGCGCGGTCGAGGTGCTTGCCGATGAAGACGAGGGTGTTGGTGCGGTTCTCGCCGTCCTTCCACTCGCGGTCGAACTTCGCGTCGAAGAGCATGTGCACGCCCTGGAAGACCAGGCGCTTCTTCGTGCCCTTGACGACGAGCACGCCCTTCATGCGGAAATGTCGCCGCCTTTTTCCGCGAGGAGCTTCGAGATCCAGTCGTTGAGTTTCTTGCCATCGAGCTCGCCCTCGACGCTGATGCCGACGGACGAGACTTCCTCGTCGTGGGAGTGCTCGTGGCGGAAGGTCTGGTCCCAGCCGTAGCGGATCAGCTTGCCGTCAGGTCCGTGGAGGTGGGTCGGCACATCGTGGCCGGTGAACAGGACGTAGTGGCCGGCCTGTTCGATCTTCACGGGGAAATGGCCGCTCTCGTCCTTGAGCTTCAGGCGGTGCATCTTGCCGTCGGCGGCGATGGTCTCGCCGGGCAGCGTGATCTTTTCCCAGTCGGAATAGGCGAGGACGGTCTGCTTGATGCCGGACTCGATGTCGGCCGGGCTGGCGGAAGGCACGGGCGCGACGACGACATCGAGCGAGTTGTGGTCGTGGCCGCAGGCCTCGCCGCACTCGTGGTCGTGCGCGTGGTCGTGGTCGCCGTGGTGATGGGCGCCGATGCCGAGGTCGTAGGTGCCGGGCGTGAGCTCGTAGGCGCCGGCCCACTCGAAGGGATATTCGGTCTCGAGGAACTGGGGGTCCACCTCGACGGCGCGGTCGAGGTTGAAGCCGCCGACGTTGAGGACCTTGTCGATGGCGATGTCGGCGTTCTTCGCGCGGTGGATCTTCGCGACGCCGTTGATCGCGTGCAGGCGCTTCTCGAGGGCGTCGAGCTCGGCGGGGGAGACGAGGTCGGTCTTGTTGAGGACGATGATGTCGGCGAAGCCGACCTGCTTCTTGGCCTCGGGGGAATCGTCGAGGTGGAGGAGGATGTGCTTGGCGTCGACGAGGGTGACGATGGCGTCGAGGGCGAACTGCTCCTTCATCTCCGGGTCGGTGAAGAAGGTCTGGGCGACCGGGGCGGGATTGGCCAGGCCGGTGGTCTCGATGAGGATGGCGTCGAGGCGGTCCTTGCGCTTCATGAGGCGGCCGAGGATGCGCAGGAGGTCGCCGCGGACGGTGCAGCAGATGCAGCCGTTGTTCATCTCGAAGATTTCCTCGTCGGACTGGATGACGAGCTGGTTGTCCACGCCGACCTCGCCGAACTCGTTCTCGATGACGGCGATCTTCTTCCCGTGCTGTTCGGTCAGGATGCGGTTGAGGAGCGTGGTCTTGCCGGCGCCGAGGAAGCCGGTGAGGACGGTGACGGGGATGGGAGGGAGGGACATGGCGGAGGACAGAGGTCAGAAGACAGAGGACAGAATCGCGAAAGAGGCAAGTGGGGAGGCTTGCGGGCTGACAACCAAGCCATTGTGCTCGGGGCATGAGAGACGCGCCGCCCAAGCCTGCGGAGCCCCGGCCGGGGCTTTACCGCCACTACAAGGACAACCCGTATCGCGTGACCGGGCTGGCCCTGCACTCCGAGACCCGCGAGTGGCTCGTGGTCTACGAGGCGCTTTACGGCGAGGGCGGGCTGTTCGTCCGGCCGGCGGCGATGTTCACCGAGACGGTGGAGGTCGGCGGCAGGCGCGTGCCGCGGTTCGCGCGCGTCGGGGACTGAGCGCCGGGCTGCCGGGAAATTTGTAACGCATTACGTCACAATTTCCCGGCGGCGCGTTCAGGTCTTGGAACCCGTTGCCGGCAGGTTTTTCAAGGGCAGCAGCAGCACCTTGTCCACCCGCAGGCCGTCCATGTCGATGACCTCGACCAGGTAGCCGTGCGCGCGGAAGGTCTCGCCTTCGGCTGGCACGTGGCCGAGGTGCTTCACGACGAAGCCGCCGAAGGTCTGGTAATCACGCTGGGCGGGCGGATGGAGCGGAAAGTCGGTAACGGTGGCGGCAAAAACCTCGGCCCCGAGCAGACCGTCGACCAGCCACGAGCCGTCGGGGCGGCGGACGGCCTTGGGTTTGAGGCGATCCTCAGGCGAGGGGATGTCACCGACGATCGCCTCCATGAGATTGTGCAGGGAGATGAGGCCGGTGACGGTGCCGAATTCGTCGGTGGTGAGGGCGATGTGCCGTCCGCTGGTGCGGAATTTTTCGAGCAGGTTGCTCACGGTCTGCGTCTCGGGCACGAAGAGGGCGGGGGTGACGAGGTCGCGGACGTTGACGGGGATGCCGGCGGCGAGGTTGGCGTAGATGGCCTTGACGGTCACGAGACCGAGGACGTTGTCGCGGCGGCCCTCGTAGACGGGGAAGGTCGAGTGCGCGCTGACGACGATACGGTGCCAGATGGTCTCGTGGGAATCGGCGGCGTTGATCCAGATGATCTTGGCGCGCGGCGTCATGATGTCGCGCACGGGGCGGCGGTCAAAGGCCATGACGCTTTCGACCATGGCCGGCTCGTGCGAATGAAAGACACCGACGCGCATGCCCTCGCGCACGAGCAGGCGGACATCGTCCTCGGTGACCTTGACCTCGGGTTCGGGCTTGATGCGGAAGAGGGCCAGCAGGGCGTCGGTGGATGTGCCGAGCAGGCTTACGAGCGGGGCGCCGAGCCGGGACAACAGGTGCATGGGGCCGGCGAGCGCCCGGGCCACGCCCTCGGGGTTGCCGAGGCCGATGCGCTTGGGCACCAGCTCGCCGATGACCAGGGTGAAATAGGTGAGCACGACCACCACGATGCCGAAGGCCGCCTCTTCGGCGTAAGGCACCAGCCATCCGATCTTGGTCAAGGGCACGGCCAGTTTGTCCGCCATCGCGGCGCCGCTGAAAGCCGCGGCCAGCACCCCCACCAAGGTGATGCCGATCTGCACGGTGGCCAGGAAGGTATTGGGGGACCCGGCGAGCTCGAGGGCGCGGCGGGCGCTGGGATCGCCGGCCTCGGCCAGCGAGCGAAGGCGGTTCTTGCGGGCGGACACGATGGCGATCTCGGCCATGGCAAACACACCGTTGGCCAGAAGCAGAGCGAGGATGATCGTAAGTTCGAGGAGGATGGAATTCATGGCGAAGGGGTGCGGGGCGTGAGCCGCAGGACGATAACGACCATGAAGGCGGGATGGCCGGTCGCAAGCCGGTCACGCTTCGGCCGGGGGATTCCGGCTCAGTGTCCCTCGCAGGTGCAGGCGTATTCGGCGTGCTGGCACTCGCCGCAGGTGGCGAGGTTCAGGTCGAGGCGGAAGTTCTGCGGCTTGGCGTCGGCCGTGGCGCGCACCTGCACGACGACGCGGTAGGGCTCGCCGGCGGGCAGCGCGGTCTTTGAGACAAAGCCCGTCGCGGTCGGCGTGAGCTCGAGCGGGGTGCGGCCGGTGGCGGGCTCGGCCGTCACGGCGACCGTCTGGGCGCCGGGCGCCGCGGGCTTGAGGCCGGCGTCGTAGAACGTGATCTCGACCCTGCGGTCGGCGGTCACGAAGAACTCGGCCTTGAGCGGCTGGGTTTCGAGCAGCCGGCCGCCCTTGGGGCCGCCGGTAACTTTGTCGGCGTGAAGCAGGGAAACCGCGGCCAGCGCGGCGAGGGTGAGGAGGATCGATTTGGTTTTCATGGTAAAGCGGGGCGAACTCAGGTGTGGTTGCCTTCGTGGGCTTGCACGAGGATACGGGAGGTGCCGGCCGGGAGGGGATCGAGCAGGATTCGATAGCGGGCGTCGCTATGCCGCCGCGAGCGCGCGGTGATCTGCCGGGGCTTGAACTGCTCCACGGTGGAGCGAAGCAGCGTGCCGTCGGCCGCGTAGAGGCTCACGTCCAGGTGGGTTTGAGTGGTGTCGCGGGCGTCGAGGCGCCGGATCACATATCCCGTCAGGGCCAGCGCGCCGGCTTGTCGTTCGAGCCAGATTTTCTCGACGATGACGACGGGTGAGTCGGCGCGATCGAGCCTGATGTGGGCCACGTCGGACGGAGCCCGGAAGGGCGTGGCGCAGCCGGCGAGGGCGAGGGCCACGAGCAAGACGGTGTTTCGGGTGTTCATGGGAGCGGTTGTTTCAAGGGGCCGGGGGCGGCGTGGCGGGCGCGGGGTCGCGTTCGAGCCAGTCATAGAGGACGGGCAGGACGACGAGGGTGAGGAAGGTGGCGGTGATGATCCCGCCGATGACAACGGTGGCCAGCGGGCGCTGCACCTCGGCGCCGGGGCCGGTGGAGAGAGCCATCGGCACGAAGCCGAGCGAGGCCACGAGGGCGGTCATGAGCAGCGGCCGCAGGCGGGTGAGCGTGCCCTCGAGGCAGGCGGCCCGCGTGGCGCGGCCCTGGGTGCGGAGCAGGTTAATGAAGCTCACGAGCATGATGCCATTGAGCACGGCGATGCCGGAGAGGGCGATGAAGCCGACCGCCGCGGAGATCGTGAACGGCAGGCCGCGCAGCCAAAGCGCGGCGATGCCGCCCGTGGCGGCCAGCGGCACGCAGAGGAACACAAGCGCCGCCTGCCGCGCGCGGCCGAAGCTGGCGTAGATCAGCGCGAAGATCAGCGCGAGGGCCGCGGGCACGACGACCGCCAGGCGCGCCCGCGCGGACTGCAGGTTCTCGAACTGTCCGCCGAACTCGAAATAATAGCCGACCGGCAGCGGCACCCGCGCGCGCAGGGCGGCCTCCGCCTCCTGGACGAAGCCGCCGGTGTCGCGGCCGCGGACGTTGATGAGCACCGCCACGCGGCGGCGGGTGTCCTCGCGGTTGATCGTGCCGACCCGCTCGGCGATGGCGATGTCCGCCAGGCGGGCGAGGGGCACCTGGATGCCGTCGTTCTCGGTGGTGCGCACGGGCAGCTCGCGCAGGGCCGCGAGGTCGAGGCGCTTTGTTTCCGGGAGCCGGACAACGATGCCGGTCTGGCGTCCGCCCTCGATCAGCGTGCCGGCCTCGGCGCCGCCGAGGGCCGTGGCGACGACGGCGTTGATCTCGTCGGCGTGCAGGTTGAGCCGCTGGAGGGCCTCGCGCTTCGGCGTGATCTCGAGCATGGGCACGCGGCCCAGCGCCTCGAACTCGACGTCGCCGCCCCCGGGGATGGCGCGGAGCACGTCGCGGGCGGAGGTGGCGAGGCGTTCCAGCTCGGCGAAGTCGTCACCGTAGATCTTCAACGACAGGTCGGCGCGGGCGCCGGCCATGATTTCATTGAAGCGGAGCTGGATCGGCTGCGTGAACAGGTAGGTCTGGCCCGGGATGGTGGTGGTCAGCTCGGCGCGCATCAGCTCGACTAGCTCCGCCTTGGTGGCGCGCCGGCCGCCGACCTGCCGCCAGCGGTCGCGCGGGTGCAGGAAGACGTAGGTGTCGGCGACGTTCGGTCCCATCGGGTCGCTCGCGATCTCGGCCGTGCCGATGCGGGCGAAGACGTGGCTGATCTCGGGAAACTTGGCGCGCAGCAATTGCTCGGACTGCCGCTGCAGCGCCACGGAGGCGTCGAGGCCGACGCTGTTGCCGCGGATCATCTGGATGGAGAGGGAGCCCTCGTCGAGCTGGGGGATGAACTCGGTGCCCAGCCGGCCGAAGAGCCAGGCGGACGCGGCGCAGAGGGCGACCGCCACCGCCACCACGGCCCAGCGCAGTCGGAAGGCCCGGGCGAGCAGGGGCGCGTAGAAGGCCTTGGCCGCGCGCACGAGCCAGCCCTCGTGTTCGGCGAAACGTCCGCCCAGCCAGCGCGCGGCCAGCGCGGGCATGAGCGAGAGCGCGAGCAGCAGGGAGCCGGCGAGCGCCAGCATCACGGCGAGCGCCATCGGGCGGAACATCTTCCCCTCGATGCCGGTGAGGGCGAGGATGGGGACGTAGACGAGCGTGATGATGAGGACGCCGAAGAACATCGGCCGCGCCACCTCGTGCGCGGCCGCGCGCACGCCGGCGTGGCGCTCGTCGGCGGTCAGGGCGCGGCCGAGCGCATGCTGCCGCTCGGCCAGGCGGCGGAGGATGTTTTCGACCATGACAATCGCGCCGTCGACGATGAGGCCGAAGTCGATCGCTCCGAGGCTCATGAGGTTGGCGCTCAGCCGCGCCTGCGCCATGCCGGTCAGCATGAAAAGAAATGACAGCGGGATCGCCAGCGTGACGATGAGCGCCGCGCGCCAGTGGCCGAGCAGGGCGAAGAGGACGACGGCCACGAGCAGCGCGCCCTCGGCGAGGTTGGTGCCGACGGTGCCGATGGTGGCATTGACCAGGTCGGAGCGGTCGTAAACCACGCGCAGCTCCACGCCCGGCGGCAGCTTGGCCTGGATGGCCTCCAACCGGCGGACGGCGGCCTGGGCGACGAGCCGGCTGTTCTCGCCGGCGAGCATGATGGCCGCGCCGGTGACACCCTCGGCCCCGTCCTCTGTCGCCGCGCCGGTGCGGACGGCGGAGCCGATGCTGAGGTCGGCGAGATCGCGGACGAGCAGCGGCTGCACGCCGCCGGCGAATTTCACGGGCAGGCGGCCGAGGTCGTCGAGCGAGCGGGCGCGGGTGTCGGACCGGACGATGATCGCCTCGCCGCCCAGCTCGAGGATGCCGCCCCCGGTGTTCTCCGTGCTCTTGCGCAGCAGGTCGACGAGGTGGTCGAAGCTGACGCCGGCCGCGGCGAGCTTGGCGGGGTCGGGGGCGACGACGACCTGGCGCTCGTAGCCGCCGATGGCGTTGACCTCGGCGAGACCGGGCGTGGCGCGCAGCAGGGGCTTGATGGTGAAGTCGTGCAGGCTGCGCAGCGCGCGCAGGCGGTCGGACTCGTCCGCCGGCCGGCCGGGGGCGTCGGGGCGGTAGCGGACCGTGTAGTAGACGATCTCGCCGAGGCCGGTGCTCACCGGGGCCAGCGCGGGGGAGAGGCCGGCGGGCAGATCGGCCCGGGCGTGGCCGAGACGCTCGCCGACCAGTTGCCGGAGGAGGTAGAGGTCGGAGCCGTCGCGGAACGTCATGGTCACCTGCGACAAGCCGGACTTCGAGAGCGAGCGCAGCTCGACGAGGCCGGGCAGGCCGGCCATCTCGCGCTCGATGGGCACGGTGACGAGCGTCTCGACCTCCTCGGGGGCGAGGGCGGCGACGGCCGTGTTGATCTGCACCTGGGGACTGGTGATGTCGGGCACGGCGTCGATCGGGACCTGGAAGGCCGACCATACGCCGGCCGCGAAGAGCAGCACGGCGGCGAAGAATATCAGCCCGCTCCGGCGCAGGCTGAAGTCGATGAAACGCTCGAGCATCAGTGTCCGTCGGCGCAGCCGACGCCTCCGTTGACCGCCTGCAGTTCCGCGAGCCAGAGCGCAGTGACCCCGTGGGTCACGACGATGTCGCCGTCGTAGAGGCCGTCCTTGAGGGTGAAGGTGAGTCCGTCGCCGGTGGCGGCGGTCACCGGCGTGCGCAGGAACCAGCCGCCGTTGTCGACGAAGACGAAGTTGCCGCGGGCGGTGCGCAGGAGCGCGGAGGCCGGCAGCCGGCCGTCGAATCCGGTGGTGGCGACCTGCGCGAAGGCGCGGGCCGCGGGGGAGAGCTGGATCCCGTGGCCGGCCTTGTAGGTGGCGGCCGGTGGCGCGGCGGGCGGGGTCGCGGCGGTGCGGGCGTGCGAGTCCGTGCAACCCGCGTCGAGGAGCAGGCCGGCGGCGAGGCTGGCGAGGCAAATGTAGGGCCGCCGCTTGTCGGCGGGCCTGGAGCGAGGCACGGCCGCAAGGGCCGGCCCTACAGGTGAAGAGGACGTGTTTTTCATGGCGACCCCTCCACGACCTTGAAGTCCAGTCCGGTGAGCTCGCGCAGGCGGAAACCGGCCTCGAGGGCCTCGCGCTGGGTGGCGAGCAGCGCCTCGACGGCGTCGAGGTAGCTGTTCTGCAGCTCGACGTAGGTCGCCAGCGGCACGGCGCCGAGGCGGTAGTGGCGGTCGGCGAGCGCGGCGGCCTCGCGGAATTTTTCCGCGGAGTCCGGCGTCCAGCCCTCGGTCTCGGCCAGCTTGGTGGAGTAGGCCTGCGCCACGGTGAGCACCTCGCGTTCCATCGACCGCTGGGCGAGCAGCACCCCGGTCTCCGCCTGGCGCTGGCGGACCTCGGCGGCGGCGACGTTCGCGCCGCCGCGGGCGGTCACGGCCAGCGGCACGGTCAGGCCGAGGCCGAAGACACGCTCGCGTTCCCCGGCGGACTCCTGCGAGACGAACGGGCTGACGGTGACGGCGGGCTTCCGCTCGTGGCGGGCCAGCGAGACGGCGAGGCCCTGCTGCTCCAGTTCCAGCCGGGCGGCGCGGAACTCAAAGTTGTTTTCGCGGGCCGCCGCGAGGAGCGCCTCCGTGGCCGGGGCGGGGGAGAAGGCCAGCTGGCCGCCGGCGAGCTGGAGCGGGGCGTCGACCGGCGTGCCGCGCAGCTGGTTGAGCTCGATCAGCGCGGCGGAGGCGGCGAGGGCGGCCTCGGTGGCGCGGCGCTGGAGGACAAGTTCCTGCGCCTCGATGACGCGCGTCTCGAGGAGCGGCGTGAGTCCGGCCGGGTCGCGCTGAAGGAAAACCTCGCGCAGTTCGCGGTAGCGCGCGGCGACCTCGGCGGTGGCGGCAGCCTGCGCCTGGGCGGCGTGGAGCCCGTAGGCGAGGGCGTGGGCCCGGGTGGCGAGGGCGGCCTTGAAACGGGCGAGGCCGAGCTCGGCGAGCTCCACCTGGCGGTTGGCGACGGCCTTGCGCAGCGCGAGGCGGCCGGGCCAGTCGAAGGTCTGGGCGACGGATACCGACCACACGGTGCCCTCGCCGGCGAGGGCACCGCCGGCGTCGTGCACGCGCTTGCGCCCCGCGCTGACGGAGAGCTCGGGATCGGCAAGGGTGCCGGCGGAGCGGACGCCGGCGCGGGCGGCGGCGATCTCGGCCTCGTAGAAGCGGAGCTCGGGGTTGCCGGCGAGGATCTGCGCCACGACGGCCCCGGGCGGGATGGGTTCTGCGCCGCGCAGGGCGGTGGCGAGAAGGAGAAGACAGGAAAGATGTTTCATGACAGCTGAACAGTTGACGGACGGAGGCGCGCCGATCTTAGGCGCGCAGGAAAACGCTCGAAGGCCGCGGTGCGGCCGGAGCGGACGTCAGACGTTCAGCGTATCAGGCGCGCGCGCCGGGAGGGCGGCGCGGCGGACAAATTGCCAGGTGCGCTGCAACGGCAGCGTCATTTCCTGGCGGACGGCGGAAATTTCCGGGGCGGGGGCCGGGGGTGCCAGGTGCCGGAAGCACGCCACGCCAATGCAGGCGAGGGCCGGCAGCTGGGACAGGTCGAGCTTGGACTTCGTGATGGCGAACTGGCCGGACTCGATGCTCTGGCAGCCGTCATCGGAGCAGGTGTCGCCGCCGGTGTGGGCGGTCTCGGCCGGCTGGTCGGCGCAGGCGAAGAGCGACTCGAGGCCCAGGTTTTCCAGCTGACAATGCAGCGTCGCCGGCAGCCACAGGGTGGCCAGGAGCAGCGCGGCGAGTTTCATCAGGCGGGACACGGCGGGACAGTTGGCGGCGCGCGATGGGATTGTCAAGCGGGAGGGGCGGAGGTTTGTGCAACCGCTGACCCCGGCGGAGTGTTAGGCGGGGATGCAGACGCTTTCCGGCAACAACATGATCCTGCCCAGCGCGGCCTCGGCGTGGCGCCAGGCGTGGGCGATCATCTGGCGGATCACGGTTTTCTTCGTGCTGTGGGGCGGGTTGATGGCCCCGGCCGTGCTGCCGCAGGCGTGGTTGCATGACCTCGGCCAGCGGTCGCCGGCGTGGCTGAGGTTTTGGTTCGATGGCACGGGGCTGCTGTCGGCGCTTGCCGCGTGCTGGGTCATGGTGCGCTGGATCGACCGCGGGGTGCCGCTCGGTTTTGGCCGGGTGGATGCCATGGCCGGCGCACTGCGGGCCCTAGCGGGCGGGGTGGCGTGGCTCGGGGTTTCGCTCGGCCTGATCGCGCTGCTCGGCGGGGTGAATTTCGCGCCGCGCGGAATATTCTCCGGGTCCGGCCTCTCGCTGGCGGCGGCGAGCCTGCTGCTGAACGCGGCGCTGCAGGAAATCATCGCGCGCAGCTACCTCTTCCAGTTGGTGCTCCGCCGGTCGGGTCCGGGCTGGGCGGTCCTCGTGTCGTCCGTGATCTTCACGGCGATGCATGCCGCGGCCTTTCAGGGGGCGGTGCTGCCGATGGTGAACGTGTTTGCGGCGAGCGTCCTGTTCGGCCTCGTGCGGCTGCGGACGGGCAGTCTCTGGGCGGTGATCGCGCTGCACTTCGCGTGGAATTTCCTCACCGGCCCGGGACTGGGGCTGGCGGTGAGCGGGCGCGACCTGGCCGACGGCTGGCAGCTGCTCAGCCTGGGCGGCCCGGACTGGCTGACGGGCGGGGCCTTCGGGATCGAGGGCAGCGCGGTCGTGAGCGTGGTCACGCTCGCGGCGTGCGGGCTGGTGGGGTGGGGCAAGCGCGTTGAGGGCAACGCGCTCCACCTCAAAACCTGAAAGTCCACGCAGCCTTCATCGAGGTCTCGTTTTCGGTCGGACGGAAGCGGTCGAGGCTGGTGTCGTAGCCCTGGTTGACGATGAAGAAGACCTCGTTGCCGGGCTGGACGATCCACTTGAGGCGGAAGTTCACCCCGAGCTCGGCGGAGAGATTGTCGTATTGGCCGAGCATGCTGACCTGCAGGTCGGGGCTGAAGGTGTAGACGACCTTGGCGGCGGCGATGCGGACATCGAAATGCCCCTGCGGCAGGCTGACGTGGGTGAACCGGAAGGAGGTGGCGAATTCGAGGCGGTTGGAAGGGCGCCAGCCGGCCTCCAGCTCGTAGTCGTCGCGGCGGCCGGTGAAGAACCCGCCGGTGTGCAGCTCCAGCCCGAGATTGACCGGGCGCGACGGGTTGGTGCCCATTTCCACGTGGGTGCGGTCCCAGTGGTGGTCGCCGGCGGGAATGACGATCCCGGGCCGGATGGCGAACGGCGCGTCGAGCCGCTCGACCGTCGGCTGCCAGAAGGCCACGAGGTAGTCGCCCGCCGGCGTGGCGGTCTCGCCGCCGAACCAGAAATTGCGGTCGAGCCGCCGGCCGTTCAGGTCGGTCACCAGGTCGCCCTCGGCGAACAGGTCGAGGCGGCGGATGGGCTTCTGCTCGAAATACCAGCGGTAGCGGTTCCAGGAATGCATCTGCTGGATGCCGGTGCGCGAGACGAAGCCCAGCGCGGGATCGTAGTGCTCGTCGATGCGGGCGAAGCGGAACGAGCCCTCGTAGGGCTCGTTGGGGAAGTTGACCGCCAGCGTGGTGGCGGTGCCGTCCCGGCCGGTGTAGTCGCCGTCGGTGTATTGGACGGCGGTGCGCACGGTGAGGGATTTTTTGCCGAGGACGCGGTTGTTGACGTAGTTGAAGTCGGCGCCGACGAGCGTGTTCTCGCCGTCGATGCGCGGGTCGCCGTGGGTGAACACGACGCCCACGCTGGACTCGTCGAGCACCTGGCGGGCGATGCGGCCGGCGAGCAGGTTCTTCGAGGCGATGCCGGCGTGCTCGTCGATCTGCACGTCGAGCAGGCCGACGGTCCACGGGCCGGCGCGGCCGGTGAGCTTGAGTCCGCCGAGGACGTCGACCTTGGTGCCGTCGTCGGCGAGGCCGATGCGGCGCGAGAAAAAGGGCAGCGGATCCTCGTTGATGCCGGCGAAGGTGAAGAGCGAGGCGTCCTGGGTGAAGAACGCGCGCTTCTCCGGGAAGAAGAGCGAGAAGCGCCCGAGGTTGACCTGGCGCTCGTCGACCTCGGCGTCGGCAAAGTCGGTGTTGACGGTGAGCGTGGCCGCGAGCGAGGGCGTGACCTGCCAGATGACGTCGAAGCCCGGCTTGAAATCGAATTCCTTCTCGTCCAGCGCGGGGTCGGAGCGGCGGGTGAGGCTCGCGTAGGGCTTGAAGTCGAGGCCGCGGCCCTGGCGCAGGCCGGTGATGCCGCGCAGCGTGCCCAGCAGGGGCAGCGCGATGGTCGGGCGGTTGCGGGCGAGGCCGGTCCAGCGCATGACCTCCTGCTTGCGGCGGACGGCGCGCGCGACGTTGAAACCCCAGGTGTCGTTGGCCGGGTCGAAGGCGAGGCTCTTGACGGGGATGGCGAACTCGGCGGTCCAGCCGCCGGCGTCGATGCTGGAGCGGCCCTGCCAGATGGCGTCCCACTGGTCGTTGGCCTGTTCCTTGTTCTGGATCAGGCCGTCGTGTTTGCCGCCGGCCGGGGTCAGCGCGAAATAATAACCGTCGTTCTGCCGGTGGAAGGTGTCGAAGACGATGCGCACGAGGTCGTCGGAACCGTTGTCTTGGTCGCGTTGCATCGAGTAGGCGCGGATGCCCGCGGGGCCGGCGGAGTCGTGGGAGCGGATGGCGACGTAGATATTGTCGGGATCGTAGGTCACCCAGAATTCGGTGCGCTCGGTGGGCACGCCGCCCTCGTCGGGCTCAACCATGCCGAGCGCGTCGGTGTGCGCGGCGCCGTCCCACTCGCCGGGGGTGACGACGCCGTCGATTTTCGGCGGCGTGGTCGTGGCGCGGACGTCCAGCGACGGCACGGGGGTGGCGTTCGACTGGCCGCGGGCGAGGGGCAGCACCAGGAGCAAAGCCAGGGCTGCCACCATGGAGAGACGGTGGTGCATAGGGGGGAGCACGCAGCAAAAAGGGATTTCTTAGCCAGGGAAACCCGGAAATGCGGCGAGTCGCGGTGGTAACCGCGAGGTTTGCGACCGGTTACACAAAATCGCCGGCGGGACTCACAGTTTCAGCCGGCGCAGGCGCAGGGCGTTGGCGACGACGCTGATGGAGCTCAGGCTCATGGCGGCGCCGGCGAACATCGGGTTCAGCAGCCAGCCGGTGAACGGGAAAAGCGCGCCGGCGGCCAGCGGCAGGCCGGCGACGTTGTAGGCGAAGGCCCAGAAGAGGTTCTGGCGGATGTTGCGCATGACGGCGCGGCTCAGGTGCACGGCGCGGCCGAGCGCGGCGAGGTCGCCCTTCACCAGCACGAGGCCGGCACTGTGCATGGCGACGTCCGTGCCCGTGCCCATGGCGATGCCGACGTCGGCCGCGGCGAGGGCCGGGGCGTCGTTGAGGCCGTCGCCGGCGAAGACGACGCGTTCGCCGCGGGCCTGGTATTCGCGGACGAGCTCCTGTTTCCGGGCGGGCGTGACGCCGGCGTGAAAGCCGTCGAGCCGGAGCTCGGTGGCGACGGCCTGCGCGGCCGGCTCGCGGTCGCCGGTGACCATCACGACGTGGAGTCCGCGCTGTTGCAGGTCGCGGATGGCGGCGGGCGTGGTGGCCTTGATGGTGTCGGCCAGGGCGAGCAGGCCGGCCGCGCGGCCGTCGACGGTGACGCCGACCAGGGTGGCGGTCGGGTGTAGCGCGGCATCGGCCGGCGCGCGACCGACGGCCACGATGCGGCCGTTGACGGTGGCGCGGACGCCGGCACCCGGCTCGGCGGCAAAGCCGGACGCGGCGGGCACCGCCAGGGAACGCGCCCGCGCGGCGTGCACAATGGCGCGGGCGAGCGGGTGTTCGCTGGCGTTTTCCGCGGCGGCGGCCAAGGCCAGAAGTTCGTCCCCGGAAAAGCCGGCGGCGGGTTGGACCGCCACCACGTGGGGCCGGCCCTCGGTGAGGGTGCCGGTCTTGTCGATCAGCAGCGTGGTGGCGCCGGCCAGGCGTTCGAGGGCGGCGGCGTCCTTCACGAGCACGCCGGCCTGGGCGCCCCGGCCGATGCCGGTG
Organism: Lacunisphaera sp.; assembly: GCA_041917235.1. Lineage (GTDB taxonomy): Bacteria > Verrucomicrobiota > Verrucomicrobiia > Opitutales > Opitutaceae > Lacunisphaera. The sequence continues at coordinate 17,253 of JAYRXZ010000011.1, forward strand.
ACGAGCGACACGGGCGTGGCGAGGCCGAGGGCGCAGGGGCAGGCGATGATGAGCACGGCCACGGCGTTGAGCAGGCCGTAGAGCCAGCCCTGCGCCGGGGCGAACAGGCCCCACGTGAGGAAAGTGGCCGCGGCGATCGTCAGCACGACCGGCGCGAACCAGGCGGAGACGCGGTCGGCGAGGCGCGCGATGGGCGCCTCGCTCTCGGCGGCCTGCTGCACGAGCCGCACGATCTGCGCGAGCAGCGTGTCGGCGCCGACCCGCTCGGCGCGAAGCACGAAGGAGCCGGTGGTGTTGAGCGTGCCCGCGCTGAGCTTGTCGCCGGCGGCCCGGGCCACGGGCAGCGGTTCGCCGGTGAGCATGGACTCGTCGATCTCCGCCGCGCCGGCCTCGAGCGTGCCGTCGACGGGCAGGTTCTCGCCCGGGCGGACGCGGAGCCGGTCGCCCGGCTGGATGTTATCCACAGGCACGTCCTCCTCGGTGCCGTCGGCCCGGAGGCGGTGGGCGGTCCGGGGCGCGACGTCCATCAGAGCGCGGATGGCGGCGTCGGTGCGCGCGTGGGCGCGCTGCTCGATGATCTGGCCGAGCAGGACGACGGTGGTGATGAAGGCGGCGGCCTCGAAATAAAGCGGCACGCCGTGGTGCGTCTGGTATTTGGGCGGGAAGCGCGACCAGAAGAAGATGGCCGCCGTGCTGTAGAAATAGGCCGCGCCCGTGCCCGTGACGGTGAGCGTGAACATGTTCGGGTCGCGCTCGCGGATGGATTTCCACCAGCGCCGGAGGAAGGGCGCGCCGGCCCAGAAGAAGACCGGGGTGGTCAGGATGAACTGCAGCCAGCCGCTCATGCGCGGCGTGATGCGGTGCACCAGGTCGGGCGCGAACATCTCGCCCATCGCGAGAACCAGAACCGGCACGGTCAGCGCCGCGGCGACATAGAGCTTCGGCCGCAGGTAGCGTTCATGGGGCAGGCCCATGTAAACGGGCTCGTCGGGCGCGGGCAGATGGGCGGCATCGTGCATGGCGGCATGGCCGTGATGATGTCCGTGACCGGCGGACGGGGCGCGCTCTGCGGGGGAGTCGGGAACGGAATGGGCATGTTTCATTTGATTTGGATCCTTGCCCAGGGAGACGGGGCCGGCGGAGCAATCTTACATTCTTCACGGGATCGACCCCGTCGCATCCGTCGGGTTCGCCCGGTCAAGTTTTGGCGGCGGTGCGTCCGCTGCGGATCATCCAGGCCAGCCAGCCGGCCGCCACGACATCATAAGTCCCGCAGAAACCCGGATACCAGACGGGCACGCCCGGATTGGGGATGAGGTGGCCGTGAAAAAAATCAAACACCCCGTGGATAAACAGGGCGGCGACTACGAACCAGAGGTTGAGTCTGAAGCCGAGAACGGAGAGGAGCATGAAACCGACCATCGCAACCCACTCCCAGACCAGTTCCGCCGGGGAACCGCCCAGGATCGCGAACAGGCCGTAAAGCGCGGCGATGACGAGCATCACGGTCGGATAAAAAGCCCGGTCCCGGTCCAGCCCGACGTAGCGAGCGAACAGGCCGACGGCCAGCGCCAGGCCCAAGCCGATCAGGTATTCCATGGTATTGCAGCGGGTTGGCGGGCGGGCAGCTCAGATCCAGCGGCGCACGGCGGATTGATAGGCGGTGAAGGCCGGCCCGAAAGTCGCGGTCAGGATCCTCTCCTCGGGGCCGATCTGGAGGCGGTTCATGAGGGGAATAAACGCGGTGGCGGCAAGAAACGCGAGCGCGTTGGTGAGGATCGCGCCCCAGCCCAGCAGCACCAGGAGCATGCCGAGATACATCGGGTTGCGCGTCCGGCCGTAGATGCCGGACACGACCAGCCGCGAGGCGGCCGCGGGTTGCAGGGGATTGACGGTGGTTCCCGCCCGGCGGAATGAAACCACGCCCAGCAGGGCGACTATCACCCCGGACGCCGCCAGGCCGCTCGCGATGATCCGGTTCGCGGGCAGGACGAAGCCGAAAGCGGGCGCGAGGCGCCCGGCGGCATACATCACCGCCCCCAGGAACAGGACGATGACGACCGGCGGGATTTTCAGCTCAAGGGCGCGCACGGCTGAGGGGGGAGAAGTTGCGCCGCACCATCCGGCCGAAGTCCCAGAGGGCGAGGGCCAGGAGGGCGTTGTAATCGTGGCAGCGGCAGCGGGGGCCGCGGCGGCAGGAGCAGTTTTGGCAACCGCAGGGAGGAATGGTCTCTTTGTTTTTGATCATGGGATGAGTGGGTTTCATCCCGGAGACGGGCTCCGCCGGTGAATCTTACAGGCGGCGTTTCTTTTCCGGCACGGGGGCGCAGTTGCAGTCGAGGCAGGCGCCCTCGGCACAGGCGCCGCAGAAGGCCTCGAGCTTGGTGCGCAACTCCTTGCGCGCGCGGTGAAGGGTGACGCTGGCGTTGTTCGGCGTCATTTTCAGGGCCCGCGCGGCAGACTGCACGGATTCGCCGTTGAGGTCGACGCGGCGCAGGAGTTCCGCGTATTGCGGCTTCAGGGTATCGACGACGCTGCCGAGACAGCCGCAGAGCTGGGCTTCCCAGGCTTTCGGGGCCGGGGCGACATCCTCGCCGAGGCTGGCGACGAGGGTGCCGAGCGCGTCGTCGCGCCGCTGGCGCGCGCCGCGGGAGCGGTAGTGGTCGACGATGGCGTTGCGGAGCAGCTGGTAGAACCAGGCGGTGAGCTTCGTGTCGTCCTGGATTTCGCCGGCGCGCTGCACCGCCTTGAGCAGGCCGTTCTGCAGGATGTCCTCCGCCTCGGCCGCGCTGCCCACGCGCGCGGTGAGGAACGCCTTGAAGGCGTCCCGTTGCGCGTTGAGTTCGCGGGCGAGCGTGTCGGCGCGGGCGGCCATCTCAGTGATGCGGCTTGGCGGCCGGCTTGCCGGCGTCGTCGATGCGCTTCAGGGCGGCGGCGGGGTCCTTCTTGAAGTCCTTGATGCAGGATTCGCAGCAGAAGCGCACGAGGCGGTCGGGCGCGCCCTCCGCGCGGTAAATGAGGTCGGTGGACTCGCCCATGGTGCCGAGGTCCTCCTTCGAGATGACGCAGGTCTTGAGCGGATAATCCTTGCGGGCCTGGGCGAGCCAGGCGGCGTCCTTGTCGGTGGGCTCGACGAGCGAGCCCGCCGCGGGCGCGGCCGGGGCGGCGGATTTGGCGTGGTCGTGGCTGCCGGCCACGGCCGTGACGTTGAACGCGAGGCCGGCGGCGAGCGCCAGCAACGGGAGGAGTTGTTTGGTTTTCATGTTGGGAGAGAGGAGGAGATGGGCTTGGTGATGCCCCGTTCGCGCAGCCAGACGAAGATGACCGGGGTCACGACGAGGATGTGGATGAGGCTGGAGATACTACCCCCGACGACGGGGGCTGCCAAGGGTTTCATCACCTCGGAGCCGGTCTGGGTGCTCCAGAGGATCGGAAGCAGGGAGGCGATGGTGGTCGCGATGGTCATGACCTTCGGGCGGAGGCGGAGGCGGGCGCCTTCCTTGACGGCAACCACCAGCTCGTCGTGCGTCAGCGCGCGGCCGAGGCGCGCCGTGGCGCGGGCGACGGCTTCCTCGAGGTAGACGACCATGACGACGCCGGTCTGGATGGCGGTGCCGAAGAGGGCGATGTAGCCGACCCAGACGGCGGTGCTGAAGTTGAAGCCCAGGGCCCATTGCAGCAGCACGCCGCCGGTGAGCGCGAAGGGCACGGCGAGCAGGACGTGCGCGGCTTCCGCCAGCGAGCGGAAGGTGATCACCAGCACGGCAAAGCAGATGAGCAGCACCAGCGGGAAGACGATCAGCATGGTGCGGTTGGTGCGCAGCTGCTGCTCGTATTCGCCGGCGTATTCGACCGCCATGCCCGGGTCGAGGTGGACCTCGGCGGCCACGCGCTCCTTGACCTCGGCGACGAAGGAGCCGAGGTCGCGGCCGCTGACGTTGGCCTGCACGAAGACACGCAGGCGGCCGTTCTCGGAGGCGATCTCGTTGGGGCCGACCACGCGCTTGATGTCCGCCACCTGGCGGAGCTGGATGTTGGCGCCGGAGGGCGTGGGCAGGGGCAGTTCACCGAGCTTGTCGATGTCCTCGCGGTCGGCCTGTTCGAGCCGGACCGACAGGGGCCAGCGCTCGCGGCCCTTGAGCGTGGTGCCGACGGTGGCGCCGCCGAGGCCGGTTTCCACGTATTCGTAGACCTGCTTCACGCTCAGGCCGTAGCGGGCGAGGTCGGCGCGGCGGACGGCGATCTCGAGGTAGGGCTTGCCCTGCACGCGGGACGGGGCGACGCCGGTGGCGCCGGGCACGCGGTTGACCACGCGCTCGACCTCAAAGGCCTTCTGCTGAAGCGCGTCGAGGTTGTCGCCGAAGATCTTCACGCCGAGCTGGGCGCGGATGCCGGTGCTGGTCATGAGCACGCGGTTCTCGATGGGCTGGAGGAATCCGGGCACGTAGCCCGGCACGTTCATGAGCTTGGCGGAGAGGTCGGCGATGATGGAGGCCTTGGTCGTGCCGGCGGGCCAGTCGCGCTCGGGCTTGAGCATGATGGTGGTCTCGATCATCTCGACCGGCGCCGGGTCGGTGGCGGTGTCGGCGCGGCCGAGCTTGCCGGCGACGGAGGCGACGGCGGGGTGCTCGCTCATGACCTTGTCCTGCCAGGCCATGATGCGTTTCACCTCGGTGAGGGAGGTGGCCGGCAGCAGCACGGGCATGAAGAGCAGCGAACCCTCCTCCAGCGTCGGCATGAACTCGGTGCCGAAACCGTCGGTGTGGCGCGCGATGAAGCCGGGCAGGCGGTCGTTGACCGCGCGCGGCAGGCCCCAGGCGAGGACGACGCAGAAGACCAGCAGGGCCGCGGCGAGACCGAGCACGAGGCGCTGGCGCCGCAGGGCGAGGTTGAGGAACGGGTCGTAGCAGCGGAGGAGAAACTTCATGAGCCAGTTTTCCTCCTCCGGCTTGAAGGGGCCGCGCACGAACAGCGTGCAGAGCACGGGCACCACGGTGATGGCGAGCAGGAGCGCGCCGAGGATGGCGAACACCTTGGCCCAGGCGAGCGGGTGGAAGAGCTTGCCGGCCTGGCCGCCGAGCATGAACACCGGCACGAACGCGAGCACGACGACGATGATCGAGAAGAACATCGGCCGGCCAATCTGCTGGCAGGCCTCGAGGGTTATATCAAAGACCTCCGGCCCGGTCAGCCGCCGGCCGAGGCGTTGCTCGGCGAGTTCGCACTGCCGGATGACGTTTTCCGTCATGACGATGCCGGCGTCGACCAGCACGCCGATGGCGATGGCGATGCCCGTGAGCGACATGATGTGCGATGGGATGCCGAACTGCTCCATCAGGATGAACGAGATCAGGATCGAGGCCGGCAGCGGGATGGTGACGATGAGGATGCTGCGGAAATGCCAGAGGAAGAACACGTGCATGAGCGTCACGAGGATGATCTCCTCGGTGAGCGCGTGCTTCAGCGTGTCGATGGCGCGGCCGATGAGGTCGCTGCGGTCGTAGAACGACTCGACCGTCACGCCCGCCGGCAGGCCGGGGGCGAGGGCGGCGAGGCGGGCCTTCACGTCGACGATGACGCGGTAGGCGTTCTCGCCGTAGCGCATGACGACGATGCCGCCGACGACCTCGCGGCCGTTGACGTCGAGGGCGCCGCGGCGGAAGTCGCCGCCGATGCGCACGGTGGCGACATCGCGCACGTGCAGCGGGGTGCCATTGCGCGGCAGCAGGGCGATGGACTCGAGGTCGGCGGCGTCCTGCACGAGGCCGACACCGCGCACGATGTATTCGGCGCCGTTCTCCTCGATGGTCTTGCCGCCGATGTTGCGGTTGCTGGCGGCGACGGCGTCCATCACCTCGCCGAGGGTCACGCCGTATTGCTTCAGCTTCAGGGCGGAGACCTCGACCTGCCACTGGCGCACGAAGCCGCCGAGGCTGGCGACCTCGGCCACGCCCGGCACGGCGGCGAGCTGGTAGCGCACGTAGGTGTCCTGCAGCGTGCGGAGCGAGCCGAGGTCCTGGGTGCCGGACTCGTCCTTCAGGTAGTATTGGTAGATCCAGCCGAGGCCGGTGGCGTCGGGACCCAGCCGGGCCGTGACGCTCTCGGGCAGGAGGTCGCCGAGGGAGTTGAGCCGTTCGAGCACGCGGGTGCGGGCGAAATAAGTGTCGACCTTGTCCTCGAAGATGACGGTGAGGAACGAGAAGCCGAACATCGAGGTGGCGCGCACGGTCTTCACGCCGGCGAGACCCTGCAGCGAGACGCTGAGCGGGTAGGTGACCTGGTCCTCGATCTCCTGTGGCGAGCGGCCCGGCCAGTCGGCGTAGACGATGACCTGGTTCTCGGAGAGGTCGGGGATGGCGTCGATCGGCACCCGGGTCAGTGCGAGGACGCCCCACGCGCAGAGCGCGAGGAAGCCGGAGAGCACAAGGAACCGGTTGTGCAGCGACCAGTGGATGAGGCGGTTGATCATGGCGCGCTCCCGGTTGAGGCCGTGGTGGTGGCCGGGGTTGCGCAGCAGGCGTCGGCCTTGGCGGGTAACGCGGACCGGTTAAATGCGGTCAGCGTGGCGGCATCGAGCGGCGGATGGCCGGGAGGCAGCCGGACCATGCCGCCGGGGGTGGCGGTGGCGGGCGCGGCGTCGAGTTCCTCGCCGCACTCCAGCATAGCGGAACCGAAGAAGGGGTTCTTCAGGTTGCCGCTGCGGCTGAGCCAGCGGCCGGTGCCGAGCACGGGAGTCATCGGGCACTGGAAGACATGCAGGCCCTCGCGGTGGTTGATATGCTGGGCCCGGGCGAGGTCGACGAGCGCGGTGCTGAAGGGCTCGAAAGCGCGGCGCGCGGCGCGGAGGTCGGGGCCGTCGACCAGCGAGTCCTTGAACGCCGCGAGCGGGCCGCGGGCGGCGGGTGCGTGGCCGGCGAGGTAGGCACGGAATGCGGTGCGCAGCGCGGGCAGGTTTTTCTGGTAGGCCGGCAGGTCGTCGGCCGCGAGGGCGGCGGCGGCATCGGCGCCGGAGAAGGCGAGGGTCTTCAGCAGCGCGTAAGCGGCCGCGTCGTGGGCCGGTTCGGCGGCGGACACCTTGCTCGGGGCGGGGGTGCCGTGCTCATGGGTGCCGCCGGTGGCCGCGTGGGCGAGCTGGGCCTGGCCGTCGAGGAGGAGCGCGCCCTGGGTCACGACCTTGTCGCCCTCGGCGAGGCCGGCGAGCACCTCGGCGGTGGTGTCGCCGATGCGGCCGAGCTGGATCTCGCGGGCGGCGTAGGCGCGGTTGCCGCGGTCCACGAAGACCACCGGATGTCCGAGGTGCTGCAGCACGGCGGAGCGCGGCACGAGCAGGGTCTCGGGCGATTCAAGGGTCACGCGGGCCAGGCCGGTCTGCCGGTGCAGGAGCTGGCGGTTGGCATTGTCGAGCACGACGCGGGCGCGGGCGGTGCGGGTCGTCTCGTTGAGATTGGGGTCGATGAAGGTGATGGGCGCGGTGAGGACCTGCCCGGCGAGGGAGGCGAGGGCGATTTCAACGGTCTGGCCGGGGCGCACCCACGCGAGGTCCGCCTCGTAGACGTCGAAGACAAACCACATGCGGGAGAAGTCGCCGATTTCGAAGAGCCGGTCGTTCGTCTCCACATACTGGCCCTCATAAACGGCACGCGAGACGACGGTGCCGGACATCGGCGCGCGGACGGTCACCATGGCGACGGGCTCGCGGGTGGCTTCCAGGATGGTGACCTCCTCGGCGGTCAGACCGAGCTCAAGCAGGCGCTCGCGGGCGGTGGCGCGCTCGGAGGCGGTGAAGGCGTTGTCGCCGGCGCGGATGCGCTCCACATACTGGCGCTGGGCGGTGAGCATCTCGGGGCTGTAGATGGTGGCGAGCGGCTCGCCCTCGCGCACCTCGGCGCCGACGTAATTGACGTGGAGCTTCTCGATGCGGCCCGGCACGCGGGCGGCGAGGATGCGGTGGCGCGTCTCGTCGTCGTCGATCACACCGTTGACCCGCAGCGTGCGGACCAGCGGGCCGCGGGTGACGGTGGCGGTCGAGACGCCGGTGACGGCGGCCTGGCTCGCGGTGAGCGTGACGAGGTTGGGATCGACCGGCTGGTCGCCGGCGCCGGCGGCGGTCGTGGCGACGAGGGCCATGCCGCAGATGGTGCACTTGGCGTCGGCCTTGTCGGACTTGATCCACGGGTGCATGGGGCACTGGTAGACCGTCGCGGTGCCCTCCTTCGCCAAGGCTACGGAGGGCAAGGCGGCGAGGACGAGGACGGTGAGGAGGGGGAGGGTGAGGAAAGTTTTCATGGGAGGACGAAGGGAGACGGACGGGAGCGGATGATCTTACCCGGGCACGCGGCGGTGCGGAGGGTCAGACGGACGGGGAGGCGGTCCGCGGCGAAACGCGGACACACTCAGCCTGCACTCAGATCAACCAGCTGCAGTGTTCCTGGAACAGGGGGACACTCGCAGGGGGCGCCACCGCCAGGCGCGCCGTCACGGCCGGGGCGGGGCTGACGCGGGGCAGGAACTGCACGTAAAAAACTTCGCGTGTCTGGCGCGGGGCGGGGACGGCGCGCTTGGCGGCAATGCGGATTGTCTGGGTGGCGCCCGCCGTCTGGAGAACCAGCTGGGTCGAAACGGGAGCCGGCACGCAATCCGGCATGTCGCACGCGCCCGGGCGGTCGCAGCAGCTGCAGGTCTCGCCGGGATTCACGCGCACATCCACCGGCGACACCTGCGCGAGCGCGGTGCCGAAGGCGAAGAGCAGAAGCCAGACGAGGCGTTTCACGGCGGTGAGAGATAGGCATTCACCGCGGCGGTGCAATCGCTTTTACCTTCAGGCCAAGGCGTGCGCAAAAAATGCCCGAAAACGCGGCATTTGGCGTAAAAACCGTTCAACCGCCCGCCGGGCGGAGGTAGGGTGCCGCTTCCGCGCGAAGTTCCGCGATGATCTTTTGCACCGCGGGATTCTTCAGCAGCTCGCGCGCCAGGGCTTCGCCGACGGCCTGGCCGGCGGCGAGGTCGGAAGGATAGTGGACCCCCGACAGCAGCTTGTAGTGGCGCGTCTCGCCGGCGCGCTGGGCGAAACCGGCGGCGTGCCCGGGGAGAATCTCCGCGAGCAGGCCGGCCCATAACGACGATTGGATGCCGTGACCGCTCGGGTAGGAGCCGGTGTCGGCGAACTCCACGCAGGGTTTGACCCGCGGATCGGCGAAGGGCGGACGCTGGCGCGGGTGCAGCGCCTTGGCGGCGCGGTTGACCGGGATGAAGTCCTCGCGCACCGCCGCGAAGAAGGCCGCGGTCTTCGGCAGGTTGGCGGCCGTGAACCACGGGCCGGCGACCTCGGCGCCGAAGAGCCAGATGGTCTCGTTCTCGATCTGCACGCAGCGCGCCGCCTGGGCCGGGGTGCGCGCCGCCTGGGCCTGGAGCACGGTGTCCAGCTCGGCGAGCGCGGCGGGCGAACCGGCGGCGGGCGGCGGGGGTAGCAGCGCGGGCAGGTCGAGCGCCCCGGGCGGGAGGAAATTGGCGGCGCTGCCGCCGGCAGCCAGGCCCAGCGCGGCCAGAAGGACGGAGAGGCGTTTCATGGGGACGGATTACTCCACCGTGCGCAGCTGGATGCTGTCGATGCGACGGTCCTTGGCCTGCACGTCGGAGACGATGACCAGCTTGTCGCCCGGGGTGATGCGGCCGAGCTTGAGCAGCGAGGCGGTGGCGCGCTCGATGGTGGCCTCGGGGTCGCCGAAATCCTTCAGGAGGAAGGGCTCGACGGAGCGCACCATCTTCAGGTGGCGCAGGGTCTCGAGCGAGTCGGTGACGGCCAGGATGGGCGCGCGCGGCGGGCGGTGGGCGGAGAGGCCGGCGGCGTTGGTGCCGTGGCGGGTGAAGACGAGGATGAGCGAGCGCGGGAACTCGTTCGCCAGCACGACGGCGGCGCGGAAGACCTTCATGCGCTCCTGGATGAAGACGGCGGGCTCGGGGAAGTCCTGCGCCAGCTCCTCCTCGATGCGGCGCGCGATCGAGTCGAGGATCTGCACGCACTCGAGCGGGTATTTGCCGACGGTGGTCTCGCCGGAGAGCATGACGCAGTCGGCCTGCTCGTAGACGGCGTTGGCGACGTCGGTGATCTCGGCGCGGCTCGGCATGGGCTGGCTGATCATCGACTCGAGCATGTGCGTGGCGATGATGACGGGGCGGCCGATGGCGAGGCAGGTGCGCACGGCGCGGCGCTGGATGACCGGCAGCTCGCGCAGCGGCACCTCGATGCCGAGGTCGCCGCGCGCGATCATGAGGACGTCGGTGGCGCGGATGATGTCGTCGAGGTTGTCGATGGCCGACTGGTCCTCGATCTTCGCGACGATGCGGGCGCGGGACTTGTTCTCCTTCAGGAAGAGGCGCAGCAGCTCGATGTCGTCGGCCTCGCGGACGAAGGAAAGGGCGATGAAGTCGACGCCCTCCTCGATGCCGACGAGCGTGTCGGCGCGGTCCTTCTGGGTGAAGGAGGGGAGGTTGACCTTCACGCCTGGCAGGTTGATGTGCCGGCGGGAGGTGAGGGAGCCGGGGGTGAGCACGCGGCAGCGGATGTGGGCGTGGTCCTTCGAGAGCACCTCGAGGCGGATGAGGCCGCTGTCCACGAGCACGGTGTCGCCGACCTTGATGTCGTTGACGAGGTCGCGGTAGTTGACGTCCACGGAGCGGATCTCGGCGCCGCTGGCGTGCCCGCCGGGCTTGACGGTGAAGTCGAAGATCTCGCCGGGCTTGAGCTCGATGGGCACCTCGAGGTCGCCGGTGCGGATCTCCGGGCCCTTGATGTCCATCATGACGGCGACCTCGCGGCCGGCGGTGACGGAGGCGGCGCGGATGCGGCGGATGATCATCCGGGTCCAGTCGTGCTTGGCGTGCGCCATGTTGAGGCGCACGACGTCGACGCCGGCGGTGATGAGCTTGACGAGCATCTCCTCGCTCTCGGTGGCGGGCCCGAGGGTGGCGATGATCTTGGTGCGGCGGAGGTTGACGGGCATGATGGTCAGCAGTCGAAGAACGGGGTGCCGCCGCCGGGGGCGACGACGGAGAAGCCGCAGGCGCGCGCGGTGAGCACGGCGCCGCAGGCGGCGGCGACGGCGGCGGGGGAGTTGCAGTCGCGGGAGAGGTGGGTGAGGAACACGTGGCGCCAGCGCGGGCTGGCGACGCTCTCCAGCAGCTCGCGGGCCGCGCTGTTGGAAAGATGGCCGTGGCGGCCGCTGATGCGCTGCTTGGTCGACCACGGGCGCTTGGTGTCGGCCTCGAGCATCTGCGGGCAGTGGTTGGCCTCGACGACGAGCACGTCGGCCTCGCGGATCCGCTCGCGCACGTGTTGCGGGGCGTGGCCGAGGTCGGTGAGCCAGGCGAGGCTCCGGCGCGGCGCGAGCAGGTCGTCCTCGCCGTGGGCGATGAGGAAGCCGACGGGGTCCTGCGCGTCGTGCGGCACGGCGAAGCTGCTGACCTCAAGGTCGCGGAAGCGGAAGGTGCCGCCGGTCTCGAAGAGCTGCCAGTCCACGCGGTGCTTGAGGCCGGCCTGCAGGGTGGTGGCGGTGGCGCGGTTGGCGAACACCTTGATCTGCGGGAAGCGCGCGAGCCCGGTGAGCCCGGCGGCGTGGTCGCTGTGTTCGTGGGTCAGGAAGATGGCGTCGATGCGCTCGAGCTTCTCGCCGAGTTCCTCGAGCATCCCGGCCAGGCGCTTGGCGGAGAACCCGGCGTCGACGAGGACGCGGGTGTTGTCCGTCTGGAGCAGGGCCGAGTTGCCGGCGCTGCCGCTGCCGAGGATGCTGAACCGCATGGCCATGGCCGCGATTGAACGCCCGGCGGGGCGGCGCGGGCAATGGTTATTTTGGCCTATGCCGCGGACGGGCGCCGCCGGGGTTGACGCGCGCCCGAAACTGGCTTGCCTTGACCCTCCATGCCGAAGCAGGCCCCCAGTCGAACCAAGCCCGTGAAGTCCGTGCGCGCCCTGAGCGGCACGGTCTTCATCACCCGGCAGGTGCATTTCAACTCCGCGCACCGGCTGCACAACCCGACGAAGAGCCAGGCCTGGAACAAGAAACAATACGGCCTGTGCACCAACCCGCACTGGCACGGCCACAATTACGTGCTCGAGGTCACGCTCAAGGGCGTGCCGGATCCTGTCACCGGCTACATCATCGACCTGGGCGAGCTGAAGCGGATCCTGCACCGCGCGGTCGTGGACAAGTGCGACCACCGCAATCTCAACGACGAGGTCCCCTTCCTGCGCGGCATCATCCCCTCCACCGAGAATCTGGTCATCGCGTTCTGGCAGCAGATCGCCCCGCACATCGCGGCCCCCGCCACGCTGCATTGCGTCCGGCTTTACGAGACCCCGCGGAACTACGCCGAGTTCTTCGGCCCGGCCGCCGGCTGATTTTTCCCGCGGTCACGTCACCCGCGGCCAACAAACCAAAAACGACCCGCCCCACGCCATGAAACAAATGTATCTCCACCGCTCGAGCTGCGGGCAGGAACCGCCGATCAAGCGCGGCTACGACAAGAAGTTCAGGCCGACCGCCGCCTACCGCGCCACGCTGCCCGACATGATGGAGGTCGCCAACGAGACCGTGCGCGGCGTGCACGTCCCGATCCAGCAGGTCGGCATCCACAACTTCAAACTGCCGCTCAAATACCGCACCAAGGCCGGCAAGGTCCTCACGCTCGAGACCAGCGTCACCGGCACCGTCTCGCTCGAGGCGGACCTCAAGGGCATCAACATGAGCCGCATCATGCGCTCCTTTTACGAGCACAAGGACGGCGTCACCACCGGCGAGTGGATGGGCAAGATCCTCAAGGGCTACCTCCGCAAGGTGGTGACGAAGGACGCGCGGCTGAAGATCGCCTTCTCCTACCCGATGATCCAGCCGAGCCTGCGCACCGGGCTCGAGGGTTACCAGTTCTACAATGTGGCCTTCGAGGGCGTGATGACGCGCGACGGCCGCTACCGCCGCTTCATCCACTTCGACTTCGTCTACTCGTCGGCCTGCCCATGCTCCGCCGAGCTGGCCGAGCACGCCCGCGACAAGCGGAAGGCCTACGGCGTCCCGCACTCCCAGCGCAGCAAGGCGCGCATCACGATCGAGGAGGTGGAGGGCAAGAAAATCTGGATCGAGGACGTCCACGCGCTGTGCCTCAAGGCCCTGCGGACCGAGACGCAGGTGATGGTGAAGCGCGAGGACGAGCAGGCCTTCGCCGAGCTCAATGGCGCCTACCTGAAGTTCGTCGAGGACGCCGCCCGGCTCCTCTACCTCGAGTTCGACCGCGACACGCGCATCGCCGACTTCCGCATCGCCTGCTCGCACCTGGAGTCGCTGCACTCGCACGACGCCGTGAGCGTGATCTGCAAGGGCGTGAAGGACGGCTTCAAGGCCGACTTCATGGACTTCGGCTCGCTGCTGTGCTGACCGGAAAGGTTATGGGTCATGGGTGACAGGTCATGGGCCGGTCGCCGATGATCCATGCACTCCAACCTATAACCAATCACCTATAACCTATGACCGATAGTCCCGTCATCCTTATCACCGGCGCCTCGCAGGGCATCGGCGCCGCCATCGCCCAGGTGTTTGCGGCCGAGCTGCCCGGCGTCCGCCTGGCGCTCGTGGCCCGCAACGAGAAAAACCTCCGCGCCACCGCGCGCGAGTGCCTGAAGCTCGGTGCCGAGGTGGAGCTCTTCCCCTGCGACGTGACCCGGGAGAAAGCGGTCACAGCGATGGCCCGGATCGTGGCTAAGCATTTCGGACCCGTCGACGTGCTCATCAACAACGCCGGCGCCTTCACGATGGCACCTTTCGCCCGGACCAGCGTCGCGGCGTTCGACGACATGATCGCGACGAACCTGCGCAGCGCGTTCCTGGTGACCCACGCCTTCCTGCCCGCGATGGTGAAGCGGAAGCGCGGCGACGTGTTTTTCATGAGCTCGATCGCCGGCCTCGGCGCCTACCCGCAGGCCGCGGCGTATTGCGCGGCGAAGTTCGGCGTGACCGGCCTGGCCAAGGTCCTGCGGGCCGAGACGAAGGACGCCGGCATCCGCGTCTGCTGCGTGCATCCCGGCGCGACCTGGTCGCCCTCGTGGAGCAAGTCCGGCGTGAAGCCGGCGCGCATCATGCCGGCCGAGGACATCGCGCGCGCGATCCTCGACGTCTACCGCCTCGGCCGCCGCACGGTGGTCGAGGAGATCGTGCTCCGGCCGCAGCTCGGCGACCTGTAAGCGGCATAGGGGATTTTCCGCAGACGGCTTTGGCCCGGAAAAAGTTCCGCCGGAATGGAATTTCCCGGATAAAATCCGAAGATTCCGCACCGCGGGTCCGGAAGATGGGTCGGAGGGGGCATGACACCCTTGCACGCCTACGTTTTCCTGGCCCTCGGCGGGCTGCTGAACCTGTTGCCCATGCTGGTGCCGGCCTTTTTTCCGCCCAGCAGTCTGGACGGCTCGAATACCAGTGCGCTCTGGCTCCAGCTCATGGGCTGGGTGAACGGCGGCCTGGGCGCCGGCTACGTGACGCGGTTGCAGGTGTTGCCCGCCGTTGCGCAGGCCCTGGCCTGGCGCCCGGCGCTGCCGCCGGAGATGCAACCCGCGCAGATCCTGCGGCCGGCGATGGATTTCTACGAGGAGATCGGGTCGATCGGCGACGAGCGCGAGCGCGGCGCGGCGTGAAGGTTGTCCTGACAGAAGTGTCAGGCGGATGGCGTAGTTTTTCCCGCCGGCAGGGCTAGTCTGCCGGCGTGTGTTAAGAGTGCTCCACGTTCGGTTAGTGCTATGCTGCGCCGGTCTGGCCGTGGTCGTTTCCGGCCAGACCGTGCGTATTTGGACGAGCGACTCCGACCAGCGCTGGAACCGGAACCAGAACTGGTCGGGCAACAACCAGCCAAACGCGAACAACGAGATCGCGCAGTTCGGCACCGGGGACCAGCTTAACCCCGAGCTCAACGCCAACAACCTGACCGTGCGCGGCATTCGCTTCAGCGCCGGCGCGGGCGGCTACGACGTCGCCGACGACAACGGATCCCGCACTCTCCGGATCGGCAACAACTCCTCCGGCTTCATCGAGAACCTGTCGGCGACCGACCAGGTCATCAGCCTCGCAACGCTTCAGTTCCAGAGCGATGCCACGATCCGCACGACCGGGGCGGGCGAACTGACCCTCGCCTCACGCCTTACCGGCAACAACCGCGACCTGACCTTCAACACCGTGGCCGACATCACCGTCACGGGCGATATCACGACCGGGAGCGGCACCTTGACCAAGGAAGGGTCCGGCGCGTTGCACCTCGCCGGGGCCAACACCTACACGGGCACCACGATCATCAGCGCCGGCACCATCGTGGCCGAGGCCGCGGGGGTATTTGCCGACGCGGGCCGCATCGACATCGCGGACGGCGCCGGCCTGCACCTGAACGATTTCGCGGAGACTATCGGCCGGCTCACCGGCGACGGCACGGTCGACCTGGGTGCGGCCGGCACCGGCCAGCTCACCCTCTCGGCCGGCAACAGCACCTTTGACGGCCTGTTCACCGGGGCCGGTGAAATCATCATCGGGGCGGGCGCCACCCTCACGCTCGGCATGGATTTCAGCAACGCCGACCTCAACATCCGGCTGGCCGGCGGCACGCTCCGGCTGAACGGGGCGGACATAACCATCGGGGCCCTGACCGTCACCGGCAACTCGGTCATCGATTTCTCCGCGGGCAGCGATTCGACCCTGCAGATCGCCAGTCTGGCCTTCGGCTCGACCACCCTGGAGCTGGCGGTGCAGAACTGGACCGACGCCGCGGATTATTTCTACAGCGGGACCGGCTACGTCCAGGGCAGCGCACCACTCGACCAGGTCAGGTTCCAGGGCTGGGACGCGGACGACACGAAGTGGCAGGCTTACGACGGCCAGATCACGCCGGTGCCGGAACCGACGACCTATGGCGCGCTGTTGCTGGGCGGCCTGCTCGCCGCGGGCTGGTGGCGGCGCCGCCGGGCCTGACCGGGGTTCGTGGTTGTCAGCTTCATCCAAATGGAAACCATTGATCGCAACAGCCCCGTCCCGGGGCGAGACATGTCCGCCACCCCCGCCACTCCCCAGGTCCTGGTCGTCGAGGACGAACAGAAGACGCGCGACTCCGTCGCCGAGGGGCTGCGCATGGAGAGCTGGCAGGTGACCACCGCCGTGTCGGGCCACGAGGCGCTCGGGGTGCTGGAGAAAAACACCTTCGACCTGCTAATCCTCGACTGGATGCTGCCCGGGCCCGACGGGCTGGCCGTCCTCCGGCACGTCCGGGCGCGCGGGAACCAGACGCCGGTGCTGCTGCTCACGGCCCGCCGCTCGCTCGACGACCGCGTGGCCGGGCTCGAGGGCGGGGCGGACGACTATCTGCCGAAACCCTTCGCCTTCGCCGAGCTGTTGGCGCGCAGCCGCGCCCTGCTCCGCCGCCCGGTGCTCAGCAGCGGGCCGGCGCTTGCGTGCGCGGACCTCCAGCTCGACACCCGCACCCGCACCGCGCAACGCGCGGGCGCGGACATTGCGCTGACGCCGCGCGAGGTGGACATCCTCGAATACCTGATGCGCTACCAGGGCCAGAACGTGACCCGCGAGATGCTGGAGCGCGAGGTGTGGAAACAGGCGCGCCGGTTCACCTCCCTCGACAACGTGATCGACGTGCAGATGATGCGCCTGCGGCGGAAGATCGACACCGAGGGGGCCGAACCCCTCATCCACACCGTGCGGGGCATCGGCTACCGCCTCGGGCCCGGGCCGGCATGAAGGACTGGTGGAGACGCCGTTCGCTGCGGTTCCGCCTGGCGGTGTGGTATGCGCTCGGCGGCACCCTGTTGCTCACGGTGTTTAGCGTCACGCTCTATGGCTTCGTGGCGCGGCGCCTAGCGATCAGCCCGCCATTGCGGCGGGATCTGGAAAAAATCCAGACACGGCTCACGGTCACGCCGGAGGGGCAAATCCGCTGGGACGGGACGGAGGTGGCGGCGGATGCGCCTTGGGAGGCGGGCAATCCCTGGTTTGAATTGTGGGATGAAGAGGGCCGGTTGGTGCGGCGGCTGTGGCCGTTCACCGAAGGGCAGCTCGACCGCGTGCCGGCTGGGCCGGCCCGCGGTTCCGAGACCCTGTCTATCTTCCGCATCGCGCCGGACATCCCGCTGCGCGTGCTCTCCACGCCCTATTCGCGTCCGGGGCCCGCCGGCGACTGGATGATCCGCGTGATGCGCATCCATGAGCCCGCGACCGACGCGCTTGGGGCGCTGCTGGCGATCATCCTGGTTTCCCTCCCGCTCACGGTGCTGCTGCTGGTGGCCGGCGGCTACCTGATCACGCGGCACTGGCTGAAGCCGCTGGAGGTCATGACGCGGCAGGCCGAGGAGATCACGGCCGACAACCTCGGGCAGCGTCTGCCGGCGGGCGCGGCCGACGACGAACTGGGCCGGCTGGCGACGGCGTTCAACCGCACGCTGGGGCGGCTCGAGGATTCGTTCCGCACGCTCGACCGGTTCGTGGCGGATGCGTCACACGAACTCCGCACACCGCTGACCACGCTGCGCAGCGTGGGCGAGGTCGGCCTGCGCCGCAGCCGCACGGTGGAGGAATACCGGGAGATCATCGGCAGCATGCTGGAGGAGGCGGACCGGCTCCACCAGCTGGTCGAGCGCCTGCTCGAGCTGGCCAGCGCCGAGGGCGGGGCGAAGACGGTGCATCGCGAGCGCCTGCGGCTCGACCAGTTTGTCACCGCCTGCGTGCACGAGATCGGCATCCTGGCCGAATACAAGAGCCAGCAGATTGAGATCACCGCCACGGAGTGCGGCGTGGAGAGCGACCCGGTGCTGCTGCGCCAGGCGCTGCAGAACCTGATCGACAATGCCATGAAATACAGCCCGGTCGGCGCCACGATCCGCATCGCGGTCACGACCGGGGACGGCGAGTGCCGCGTGGCGGTCACCGACGAGGGGCCGGGGATCCCGCCCGAGCACCTGGCGCGGCTGGCGGACCGGTTCTACCGCGTGGAGGATTCGCGCGTGCGCGGGCGGGGCGGTTTCGGCCTCGGCCTGGCGATCACGAAGGCCTACATGCGCGTTCTCGGCGGAAGTTTGGAATGCACGCCAGGCGAGCCGAAGGGCAGTCGCTTCACCCTGATCCTGCCCGACGCTGCCGACTAACGCGCGAGTCGGGAGGACAAAAGCGGCTGCGCGGTTTGCTCCGGCCGCCACCTCATCTCAGCATCCGCCACAAGGTGGCCACGGTGGGCAACCAGGGGATGAGCCGGCGTCCGTTGCGAACGAGGAGCACGCCCGCGAGCACGGCCCCGCCAACCAGCCACCAGCGGCGAGGCCCCCCAGGATGCCCCCAGCTTGCCAGCGTGCGCATTCGAGTCCGATCAGTTGGCGGTGGAGATCGGCTTGGGCGGCCAGCAGACGCTTGCGGGTGGAGAGGTGGTTCATTCGGGTCGCGGCATGCTTTCCATATCCTTCCTGAACTCATCCAGGGTTCCGGCGAAGGGCAGCGGGCCGCGGATAAGCTGGAGGCGGATGCAGGCGAAGATCGCCCCGGCAACCACCAGGGTGCCGCCGGCCAGCCCGGCGAGACCCAGGAAGCCGGCGCGCTGCCAGAGCCACAGGGCGAGGGCGCCAATCGCCACCAGCACACCTGCCATGCCCAGAACGAGGCCGAGACTGAGCCACAGCAGCAGCGTGATTACGCGCAGTTTTTCCTCCTGCAGCTCGACGGCGAACAATTCCACCCGCGTCCGCAGCAGGCCGGTCAGCGAGGTGGCCGTCCGGCGCAGGGAAGACATCACCCCGCCCTCATCCTGGGTGCCGCCCAACATAGGCTATTTCCGGCGCAAGACCGCTCCCAGCAGGAGTCCGACGCCAAAGGCGATGCCGATGGCCTCGTAGGGATGCGTGCGCACGGTGTCATCCGCCTTGCGCAAGGCGGCCTTCGCCGACGCGACGCCCTGGGCCTGCAGGTCGTCATAGGTTGCCCGGGCTTTCTCGAGCGCGGCGTTCAGTCGCGCGCGGGCTTCCTTGGCTTTGTCGCTGGCATCCTCGGCCGTGGCCTTGAGCAGCGATTCGGCGTCGCTCGCGAGGGTCCGCAAGTCGGCCAGCACCCGCTCGCGCGCGCGCTGACTGCTGGTCTCATCATGATGGGGGAAGTAGGTTTCCATGGAATGGTTCCTCGTTTTATGGGTGGTGGGTTGGCCGAACCAGCCGATGGCTGATGCGCAGTGCGGCGGGAAGCCCAGCCGGCACCATTCGGCAGCATGCGCCCCGCGGCATGGCGGACAACCCGTCCAGCCTTACGTTGTGGTCAGGTTGGCCGGCGGGTGCGTTGACGCCGATGCCGCAGGCAGGGGCGGAGTGAGCGTGCACCTGCACTTCGGGCCGAGAATCACGGCAGTATGACCAGCATTGAACTGCTTGTTCCTCTCCTGTTGCTGGCGATGGCGGTGCGGCGGCCAACATGATTGCGAGGGCGGGGCAGATCGGCTTAGTGCTCCTGCTGTTCGAGGTGGGATTGGGGATCGATCTGCCGGTCCGGCGCGAGCTCCCGCGCCCGGCCCGTTGTCTCCTGCGTTGGGTGCTGCCGCAATACCCGGTGCTTTTAAACCTCGCCGGGTTTCGGCGCGCCGGCGTCGAGTTCGTGGCAGGCGCGGAGGAAGGAAGCGGCGCTCCACGCCTGATAGGCCTTGCCCATGGGGCGGCCGGTCTGGCCGTGGGCCCACTCGTTGAACTCCCACTCGTGGTCGCGGCCGAGCTTGTTCAGCTCGGCGAGGCGGACGAGTTCGCGGCAGGCGACCTCGTGGAAGCCGAGGCGGTGGATGAAGCGCACCCACAGGCCGCCGATGAAGGGCCAGATGCCGCCGTTGTGATAATGGTGCGGGAGGTTGAGCAGGTTGACGGTGTAGTAGGCGCGCCAGTCGGGATCACCGGCCTGGACGACGGGGTAGAGGTTGGCGACGGGCCAGGGCTGGTTGACGCCGACGCCCCACATGAACCGGAAGGCCGTGCGCGCGCGGTCGATGTCGAGCACGTTCATGAGGAACGCGAGGATGTTGCCGTAGGGATCGCAGCGCCAGTTGAAGGCGAAGGGGGTGATCTCGGCCAACAGATACTGGGTGTCGCCGAGGCCGGCCTGGCGGTCGGCGAAGCGGTTGGCGCGCGGGCCGTTTGCGTCGGGCGCGGTGGTGGGCCAGAAGATGTCGAGCAGCCGGCTGCGGATCTTCTGCGACCAGCGCAGGTAGTCGGCGGCCCGGTCGAACTGGCCCATCAGCTCGAGGATGCGGCCGTAACAGACGTTGGTGCGGAACCAGAGGACCTCGTCGTAGAGCACGTTGTAACTGCGGCCGAAGAGGTCGGTCCAGTCGCCGGCCTCGGGGATCTCGAGGAGGCCGTCGTTGTTGGAATCCTGCGCACTGAGCCAGTTCATGATGCTCTGCAGGCGGTCGGCGTGGCGGTAGAGCAGGGTGTGGTCGCCGGTGTGGTTGGCGAAATTGTAGAGCGCGATGATCACCCACAGGCCGCTGTCGATGGAGGCGATGTTGCCGACGCCGGAGTAGTCGGGCTCGCCGGTGTCGAGGCGGACGTTGGCGGGAATCTGTCCGTTGGGCGTCGTGGCGTTGAGCAGGGTCTCGAGCGTGGCGACCTGGGCGGTGCGGACATCCTCGGCGTCGATGTGCAGGGTGTTCCAGACCGTGATGGCGCCGTCGCGGGCCCAGACGCTGCGGTAGTTCACGTCGGTGCCGGTGACGGTGTTGTCGGCCAGCGAGCAGGCGGAGAAGCCGAGCGGGGTGATGTTTTTCCGAAGGGCGACCAGGGCCTGCTCGTAGGCGGTGCCGAGGAACTGTTTCTCCTTCTCGCTGAGGGAACCGAGCTTGGTGTCGGTGAAAAGCATGCGGAAGCCCGGCTCCATGTCGGTGCGCTTCTGGCGGGTCTTCTCCTTGGTCGGGACCACGCAGACGATCCCGTAGTGGCAGAGGCCGTCGAGCACGCCGTCGGCGAGGATCTGGCGCGAGCTGTAGGTGGGGATATCGACCGTGGCCTCGAAGAGCTCGGGCAGGGCGTTCTCGACGATGATGCCGCGGACGCCCGGCAGGCGGAACATGCTGGTGTCGTTGCCGGTGTCGCCGGCGACGAGCACGGTCTCGAGCGGCACGCCGAGGCGCGCGCACAGCCAGGACAGGGCGCCGCCCTTGGTGGAATTCCGGGGCAGCACATCGAGGTCGCGGCCGCTGGAGTAGACGAGCTTCACCTTGAGGCCGGCCCCGGCCAGCTGGCCCTTCAGGTCGCGGATGGCGGTGGGCGAGGCACGGTCGAGGAACCAGCTCGACTTGAACGCGTGCTGGAACTCGTCCGGTTGCGGGCGCACGCCGGGGAAGCGGCCGGTGATCTCGCGCACCCGGGCCAGGTCCCAGCCGTCGGCGAGGTGGGTGTGCAGCTCGTCGAGCATCCGGCCGGCGGTCACATCGAAAACCTGGGTGCCGACGCCGCCGACGTAGAAGTCGGCGGGCGGCAGGGTGCCGTTGTCCACGAAGCGGCGGAGATCATCCACCAGGCGGCCGGTGTTGTAGACGAGCAGGGGCCGGGCCTCGGGAGAGAGGGCGGTCCACGCGGCCTTGAAGCGCGCCGTGGCCTCGGGATTCCCCAGCAGGGTGCCGTCAAGGTCGGTGCTGAAGAGGCGGATGGGCGGGCTCATGGTCAGCGGCGGCGGACGGAAAGCACCGGGCAGGGGGCGTGGCGCATGATGGATTCGGCGGTGCTGCCGACCAGCGCCCGGGCGAGGCCGGAGCGGCCCTTGGTGGTGAGGACGATGAGGTCGATGTTGTTCTTCTCCGCCAGCTGGAGGATCTGCGTGGCCGGCTTGCCGAAGAGCACGGCGTTGCCGGCGCGCAGGCGCGGCGGGAGCAGTTCCACGGCCATCTCGCCGAGGCGCCTGAGCACGGTGAGCTTGAGCCGGGGCAGGTCGGCCAGCTCCGCCTTGCCCGGGGCGGGCAGGACATGGACGAGATGGATTTTCGCGGTGAATTTCTGGGCGACCGGCACCGCATAGCGCAGGGCCTGGCGGGACTTGCCGGAGAAATCGAGCGGCACGAGGATGTGCTGGATGCGCGGGTAGGAGGCCTTGACGCGGCCGAGGATGGAGGGGGAGCTCATGATTGGGCGGAGGCGGTCTCGTGGTGCCGGAGCTGCTCCCCGAGGCCGGTGGTGTTCCGGCCGGCGCGGCGCTTGAAGACGCGCTGGAAGTAGGTGTTGTTCGGGACCATCACGGTCTCGTCGGGGGAGACCTGGAGGGTGGTGAAGATGAGGCTGAGGTCAACGACCCGGCCCCGGATGTTGTCCGCCGGCAGCTCCAGCTCGTCGCCCACGGAGAAGGGCTTGAATACGACGAGCACGAGCGTGCAGAGGAAGTTGCTGAGCACGCTCCAGACGGCGACGAAGCCGATGGCGACGAGGCCGAGCACGGTGCCGAAGAAGGCGAGGATGGTGCCGATCTGGAAGCCCCAGAGGCCGAGGATCAGGGCCACCGCCACGGCGAGGATGGAGTAGCGGAGCAGGAGGCGCACCGGGCCGAAGGCGAGGCGCGGCAGGCCGGCCCATTGCGCGAACTGCAGGATGCGGCCGCGCAGGCCGAAGAAGAGCGTCAGCGCGATGGCGAGGATGACGAGGGTCTCGATGAGGCGGATGAGGGTGGGTTGGTCGATGTAATTCATGGAGCGGGTTCCGGTGGATGGTTGAGGGGACGCGGCTCAGTCGCCGTCGTTCCAGGGCTCGTCCCACTCGTTGTCGGTGAAGGCGAGGGCGGTGGCGCGTTCCTCGATGAGGCTGGTCAGCTGCTGAGCGATGCCGGTCCAGGTGAAGAGACTGCGGGCCTTGTGCGCGCCCATCCGGGAGAGGCGGGTGGAAAGGCGCGGGTGGCGGAGCACCTTCACGATGGAGATCCCGAGGTCCTCCTTGTCAAAGGTGTCGGCGTAGAGCGCGTGCCGGCCGAAGGTGACGGCGCGGAACAGGCCGCCGTGCGTCGTGATGACGGTCGGCGTGCCGCAGGCCATGGCCTCTATGGCGGTCATGCCGAAGGGCTCGTAGCGGCTGCTGAGCACGAACACGTCGGCCGCCCGATAGTGGTCGGCGAGGTCGGCGTCAGCGACGAAGCCGGAGAATTTCACGCGGTCTGTGAGGCCCAGTGTGGCGGCCTGGTCCTTCAGCTCGTTGAGGATCCTCTGCTCGCCGGGGTTGAGCCCGTTGCCGCCGACGGCGAGGTGGAGGACGGCGTCGGGGATGCGGGGCGCCACGATGGAGAAGGCGTCGATCAGGAGGTCGTAGCCCTTGTTGCGCGCGAGGCGGCCGATGGCGAGGACGGCCTTGCCGGTGTAGCCGAGGCGCTGCCGCACGGCGTTGCGCGAGGCGGCGCTGACCGGGAAGAAGCGGTTGTCGTCGTAGCCCGGCGGGATCATGTGGACGTTCTCGGCGGGCGCGCCGTAGTCCGACACGATCATGTCCACCTGCAGCGGCGTGGTGGCGATGACCTCGTCGCAGTGGCGGTAGAGCAGGGTCTCCTCGTTGATGCGCTGGGTGAAGTTGTATTTCTTCTCGAACTTCGCGGCGTCGTCCGGGAAATCCTTTTCCATCAGCTGCTTTTTCCAGAGGCCGAGGGAGTGCGGCGTGTGGACGTGCGGCACGTCGAGCGCCTCGGCGAGGCGGGTGGTGGCGAAGCCGGCATCCCAGTAGTGGCTGTTGAAGAACTGGTATTTCAACCGGTGTTTCTTGATGAGGCGCAGGGCGTTCTCGGACCACTCGCCGAGGTGGCGGACGAGGTATTCCTTGTCGAGGAAACTGGACCCGCCGCAGGGCACGCGGAGGACGCGGACGCGGTCGTTGACGACATCCATTTCGGGCTGGTCCTCGAAGCGGCGGGTCCAGATGTCGACCTCGAAACCGAGCTGGGCGAGTTTCTTGGACAATTCGAGGACATAGACCACCTGGCCGCCGGTGTCGGCCTTCCCCAGCGGGGGTTCGGCGGCGACATAGCCGTGGGTGGACACCATGCCGATGCGCGGCAGGGTGCTGGACGAGTTGAGGGCGGTGTCGGACATGGTCATGATGTCAGACAGGGTCGCCGCCCCCGGGTTACCGCGGCAAACCCCGCTCCCTGACAAAATGTTCAGAAACGGGCGGGTCGGCATTCGGGATTCCGGCTAGAGGCGGCTTGTAACCAGGGCGGCCCGCCGCCACAAAGCCCGCCATGCCCCCCGCGCGCCAGACCATTCTCGTCGTCGAAGACGAGGCCGCCATCGCCGAGACGATCACCTACGCGCTGTCGACCGAGGGCTTTGCCCCGCTGTGGAAAACCACCGGGCGCGACGCGCTCGCGGTGCTGGCGGCGCTGCCGGTCGCGCTCGTGGTGCTGGACGTCGGCCTGCCCGATATGAGCGGGCTCGATGTCTGCCGCGAGCTGCGCAAACGGCACGCGGTGCCGGTGATCTTCCTGACGGCCCGCAGCGGCGAGGTGGACAAGATCGTCGGGCTCGAGCTCGGGGCGGACGACTATCTCGCCAAGCCCTTCAGCCCGCGCGAGCTAACGGCCCGCATCCGCGCCGTGCTGCGCCGGAGCAACGGGGTGCCGGTCGCCGGGGCGACGCCGGCCGGCTGGGCGCACGACGAGGCCAAGTGCCGCATCAGTTTCCGCGGGAAGGCGCTCGACCTGACGCGCAACGAATACCGCCTGCTCGCCGCGCTGCTGGCGGCGCCCGGCCGGGTGTTCAGCCGCGACCAGCTGATGACGGCGGCGTGGGACGACCCCGGCGCCGCCTTCGACCGCACGGTGGACGCGCACATCAAGACGCTCCGCGCCAAGCTCCGCGACGCCGCGCCGGATGCCGACCCGATCGTGACGCACCGCGGGCTGGGATACTCATTGCGTGAGTCGTGAGGATCCGCACGGCCATCTTCGTGGTGTATGTGGCGGCCTCGGCGGTGGGGTTCGTCGTGCTGATGGGCCTGGTGTTGCGCGATGTGCGGCTGCGGTATGTCGAGTCGATGCGGCGCACGCTGGGGGACACGGCGGCCTATCTCGCCGCCTACGCCACGCCCACGACCGCGGGGGAGGACTGGGCCCGGAAGCTCGCCAGCCTGCCGCCGGGCACGGAGGTGCTGCGGGTCTTTGCCTGTGACCAGGACGACCGCGTGATCTTCGACGCCGCCGGACGGGACGTCGGGCAGACCTACGAACGGGTGATGTATGGCGGCGGCAAGATCGCCTCGGAAAATTATTCGGTGCCGAACGTCGCCATCGTCGACCACGAGCTGCGGGTCTTCGCGCCGGTCCGTTTCAACGGAGCCGTGCTCGGCTGGGTGGGGGTCGGCCGGCCGCTGGCGACCGTCACCGAGGGCATCAGCGCCGCCCGCTGGCGGCTGGTGTGGATGACGGGGGCAATCGCGCTGGTGATGATCGTGGCCGGGTGGTGGATTTCCGCGCGGCTCACGCGTTCGCTCGAGCGCCTGACCGTCTATGCCCGGGAGGTCCGCGACGGCCGGGTGCCGCCGCCGCCCCGGTCGCGGGCGAGGGAGATCGCGGAACTGAGCCAGGCCTTTGAGGAGATGCGCGATGCGCTGGAGGGCCGGCAGCACGTCGAGCGCTACACGCAGACGCTCGCGCACGAGGTGAAGGCGCCGCTCGCCGCGATCCGCGGCGCCGCCGAGTTGATGGACGAAAGCATGCCGGCGGAGCAGCGGGCGAAGTTCCTCGGCAACATCCGGGGCGAGGCCGCGCGCATCCAGCAGATCATCGAGCGGCTGCTCGAGCTGTCGTCGCTGGAGGCGAGGAAGGCTCTGCGGCAGACGGAAGCGGTCGAGGCCGCCGGGCTGGCGGCCGAGGCGGTCGCGGCGCTGAAGCCGGCGTATGAAGCGGCGCGGGTGAGCTTGGCGGTCGAAACCACCGCGGCCACCCTGCGCGGCGAGCGCGTGCTCCTGCGCGAGGCGCTGGTCAACCTGCTGCAGAACGCGTTGGATTTCTCGCCGACGGGCGGGACCGTGACGCTGCGTGGCGCGGCGGAGCCCGGCCGGGTCAAGTTTACGGTGGAGGACGGCGGACCCGGCGTGCCGGATTACGCGCTGCCGCGGGTGTTCGAGCGGTTTTATTCGCTGCCGCGTCCCGGCACGGAACGGAAGAGCACGGGCCTCGGCCTGGCGCTGGTGCGCGAGATCGCGCATTTGCACGGCGGCGACGCGACGCTGGAGAACCGCCCGGAAGGCGGGGCGCGCGCCGTGTTCTGGGTGCCGGGCAGTTAACCACTAATGGCCACTAATATCTCACTAATCAGAAACCGCACAAAGTAACCTAATAGGTTACAAGTGGGTCGGGTGGCTCTGTTTCATTAGTGGAGCATTAGTGTGGATTAGTGGTTGCCTCTGTTTTCCCTCGGATTTCATCGCCGCTTCACACGGGCTTCACATTGGGCGGGCAGGATGGGCGCATGGACTCTGCACAACCTCCTGTCATCCCCACGTCCGGTTCGCGGCGGCTGGCGGCCTTCCTGAAGATCACGAGCATCTGCCTGCTTATCCCGTTCCTGCATATCCCGCTGTTCATGACCAACGGCGTGCTGCGCGAGCGGCAGGGTTACCAGAACCAGGCGACGGCGGAGATCGCCGGGCTGTGGGGCAAGGCGCAGCAGGTCACCGGCCCGGTGCTGGCCGTGCCCTACGCCTACAAGACGATGCTCGTCCGCCAGAAGGTCGTCGGTGAAAAAGTCGTGTCGGTGGAGGAGCCGGGCCTGCAGTGGACGATGGCTTATTTCCTGCCCGACAAGCTGGCGGTGGCGGGGACGGTCGAACCCGAGGTGCGGCGGCGCGGCATCTACGACGCGGTGGTGTATGCCACGCGGCTGAAGTTCACCGGCGGGTTCGTGCCGGACTTCGCCGCGGCCGGCATCGAGTTTGACCGGATCGACTGGGTGCAGGCGAAGGTGCTGTTCGGCGTCTCGGACCTGCGCGGCATCCGCACGGTCTCGGCCTTTCAGCCGGCGGGCGGCAA
This sequence comes from Lacunisphaera sp., assembly GCA_041917235.1. GTDB lineage: Bacteria > Verrucomicrobiota > Verrucomicrobiia > Opitutales > Opitutaceae > Lacunisphaera. The sequence continues at coordinate 44,291 of JAYRXZ010000011.1, forward strand.
GGCGGCGGCGTTTGAGGCGGCCGACGCCGCGGGCGGCGGTTTCCTGCCGCTGGAGGCGAAGCTCGCGGAGCTCACGCCCGGCGCGCGGATCGACTTTGAGTTCGAGGCGGCGTTGCAAGGCAGCGAACGACTGCAAATCGTTCCCGCCGGCAAGGCCACCACGGTGAAGCTCACCGCACCGTGGGCGGACCCGTCGTTCGGCGGCGCCTACCTGCCGGTGCGGCGGGAAGTCGGGCCCGCCGGCTTCACGGCGGAGTGGGAGATCGCGCATTTCAGCCGCGGGTTCCCGCAGGGCTGGACGAAGCGCGGCACGAACCTGACGGAGCTGGCGCAGAAGATCGACGCGGCAGGCTTCGGCGTGACCTTTGCGCAGCCGGTGGACGGCTATCGTCTCGCCGAGCGCGCGCAGAAATACGGCGTGCTGTTCTTCGTCCTGGTGTTCGCGGTGTTTTTCCTGTTCGAGGTGACCTCACCGGCGCTGAAGATCCACCCGTTGCAATACGCCATGGTCGGCGCGGCGCTGTGCCTGTTTTTCCTCGGTTTCCTGGCGCTGTCGGAATTCTGGACGACCGGCCTCGCCTACGCGGTGGCGGCGGGGCTGTGCACGGTGCTGGTGTCGCTTTACGCCTGGAGTTTCCTCAAGACCGGCCTGCGCACGTTGATCATCGGCGGCGGATTGGGTGCGACCTACGGGTATCTGTATTTTGTCCTGAAGTCGCAGGACTACGCGCTGGTGGCCGGCACGGCCGCGCTGTTCGGGGCACTGGCGCTCGTGATGTTCTGCACCCGGCGGATCAACTGGTATTCACTCGAAATGAATTCCGCGACCGCGGGGGCCGATCGGTAAGTGTGTGAATACCCTCGGGGCTGGCGACGGTGCTCTTTAAAAGCGCGCTGTCAGCCCCGGGCGGTTAAAAGCATTTATTCCTTCGGGAACCGCGACTTCATTCGTTCCCGGAATTTCTTAATTAGAACCGCATCGAGATCATTCTCTTCCTTAACATCAGCCACGTTTCGAAGCACGAGTTCCTTCTTAAGTAGAGGTATGTCGAATATAGGCTTTATTTGGTCAGCACGACGAATCACGGGAATGAGATGGTAACGACGGAATTTGGAATACTCCGTTTTAAACATCTGAAGGTGCGGTGATCCTGGACCGGAGTCCATGCGCTGTAAGCGGGATATAATCATGAACATATCCCTAGGAACATCGATTCCCTGCTCATCCGCACGCTTGAGGATGTTATCAATGTTGGCAGTTATGTGAGCGGAATAGCCGTTCGGTTCTCCCTCCATCGGACCTTCCACAATGGCTATGCGCATTTCTTCAAAGACATCTTCTTTGCCGAATCTTTCCCGCCACTGAAGAAATATCTTTCGCGCGTTTTCTTCGTCTTCGAATATGAGGCCTAAATAAGGCGGGGTAACTTTGTTTGTTATAAAACAAGTGCCACGCCAGCGTGCTTTATCCCACAGTGAAATATCGATAAAGCCAGTAAGGAAAAGCTTAACGTCTGTTCGGACTTTCTTTTCGGGTAGGGCCTCTTCCGAGAATTCACCTAGACTCGGTTTTGGCACCTTGGGCACACCGTGAATGCGTCGAATAAGTGACAGCAATTCATCATTTTTATCGATTCGATAAAAAGTGGATCCTTGCAGTGGCGTCGGAATTAACTCCTTGGAGTCAGCGTTTCGTAGAACAGGAATGAAACGTGTATTTAGCGACCCGCTATTGTAGAGATGCTGGTAGATCAGGTTGCCTTCCCAGCGAATGCCAAGCCCTTCGCCTGGTTTTTCTTCGCCCATCACGCGTTTCCAGTATTTCTCAGTGCAGACGAGAATTACATAGTCAGCGGAACGAACATGTTTATCCATCCAGCGGGGCCAGCCTTCAGGGGGCGCTTCTTCGTATTGGTCAAGTATAGCATCAATGCCTTTCGCTCGTAGCGCATTAGAGAATTCAAGCACAGCGGCAATGTGTGATTCTGAATCATGGCTGTAACTTATGAAGACTGATGGAGGCTTCTTCATGCTAGCCTAATCAAAGCAGCGACTGCTGGTCGCCGGTCGCGGCTTTCAGGCCGATGGCGCCGTAGCCCTTCGCGGTGAGGATGCGGCCTTGGGCGGTGCGGGCCAGGTATCCTTCCTGGATCAAAAAGGGCTCGTGGACTTCCTCGAGGGTGTCGGCTTCTTCGCCGACGGCGATGGCGATGGTGCCGAGGCCGACGGGTCCGCCGGCGTAATTTTCGGCCATCAGGCGCAGGACGCGCTTGTCCATTTCGTCGAGGCCGGCGGCGTCGATTTCGAGGAGCTCGAGCGCGGCGGCGGCGACAGGCTGCGTGATGCGGCCCTTGGCTTTCTCGGAGGCGTAGTCGCGGCAGAAATTGACGAGGTTGTTGGCAATGCGCGGCGTGCCGCGGGCGCGGGAGGCGATCTCGCGGGCGCCGCCGGCGTCGAGGTCGACCTTGAGGAGGCCGCAGCTGCGGGTGACGATGCCCTCGAGCGTGGCGCGCTCGTAGTAGTCGAGGCGGGTGTTGAGCGTGAAGCGCGAGCGGAGCGGGGCGGTGAGCAGGCCGGAGCGCGTGGTGGCGCCGATGAGCGTGAACTTCGGGATCGAGAGGCGGACGCTGCGCGCGTTGGGGCCCTGGTCGATCATGATGTCGAGGCGGAAGTCCTCCATCGCGCTGTAGAGGTATTCCTCGACGGTCTTCGGGATGCGGTGGATCTCGTCGATGAAGAGGATGTCGCCTTCCTCCATGTTCGTCAGCAGGCCGGCCAGGTCGCCGGCTTTTTCGATGACGGGACCGGAGGTGACGCGCACGTTGCGGCCGAGCTCGTGGCCGAGGATGAACGCGAGGGTGGTCTTGCCGAGGCCCGGCGGGCCCGAGAGAAGGATGTGGTTGAGCGGCTCGCCGCGGCGCTTGGCGGCGCCGACCATGACCTTGAGACGCTCGACGGTCTTGGGCTGGCCGGCGAAGTCGGAGAACGACAGCGGCCGCAGCGCGGCCTCGGCCGGGGAGATGGGGGCGGTCAGCGCGGTGGTGAGAAAACCGGTGCCCTTGGGGGTTTGATCAGGAGAAGGCATTATTTAACGCAAAGTCGCAGAGTCGCAAAGCGGGCAGGGTGAGGGTGGCCGGGTGGATTACTTGGCGTCCTTGCGTCTTTGCGTTGAGAAAAGAAGCCTTACTTCCATTCGACGTCGGCGCCGAGGCTGCGGAGGTTTTCCACGAAGTTCGGGTGGGCGCGCTTGATGGTATCGGCGTTCTTGACCACCGACTTGCCCGGGATGCTGGCGGCCACCATGTAGAGGGCGACGGCGGCGCGGATGATGTAGGGGGCCTCGACCGTGGCCGGGCGCAGGGGCTTGGCGCCGAAGACCGTGATGCGGTGCGGGTCGCTGACGACGATGTGCGCGCCGAACTTCGACAGCTCGGACATCCAGGTGAAGCCGCCCTCGTAGACCTTGTTCCAGAACATCACCGTGCCCTCGGCGCGGACAGCCAGGGCAATCATGACCGGCAGGAGGTCGACGGGAAAATACGGCCAGGGCGCGGCCTCGATCTTCGGGAGCAGGTTCGAGGTGAAGGGCTCGGTGACGACGAGCTTCTGGCGCTTGCGGACGATGGCGGTGTCGCCCTCGTAGTCGATCTTCACGCCGAGCTTGGCGAAGGAGCGGTTGATGAGGTCGAAGTGGTGGGGCAGGGAATGCTTCACGCGCACCTCGCCGCCGGTGATGGCGCCGAGGGCGAGGAAGGTGACGACCTCGTGGTGGTCGGTGTTGATGGTGAACACGCCGCCCTTGAGCTTCGCGACGCCGGTGACGGTGAGCTGGCTGGTGCCGAGGCCGCTGATCTTCGCGCCCATGCCGGCGAGGACGGCGCAGAGATCCTGCACGTGCGGCTCGCTGGCGGCGTTGAGCAGGACCGACTCGCCCTCGGCGAGGACGGCGGCCATGACGAAATTCTCGGTGGCGGTGACGGACATGTAGTCCGGCCAGTGGCGGGCGCCCTGGAAGCGGCCCTTGAGCGACATCTTCAGGTCGCCGTTGTGGGTGATCTTCGCGCCGAGTTTTTCGAGGATCTCGAGGTGCGGGTCGAGTTCGCGGATGCCGAGGGAGCAGCCCTTGGCGTTGGTCGGCAGCGTGATCTTCTTCATGCGCTGCAGGAGCGGCGCGAAGAGGAGGACGGACGAGCGCATGCCCGCGGGCAGCTCGCCGTTGAGGCGGCCGGCGTCGAAGGCCGAGTGGTCGATCGTCAGCGTGCCGGCGGCGCGGTCCCACGCGATGACCGAGCCCTGCTCGGTGAAGAAGGTGACGAGCTTCTCGACGTCCGTGATGTGCGGGACGTTGCGGAGGACGACCTTGGCGTCGGTGAGCAGCGTCGCGCAGAGGATGGGCAGCACGGAGTTCTTGTTGCCCGACGGCGTGATGGTGCCGCTCAGGGGTTTGCCGCCGTGGATGATGAGATCGGACATTGCGGAAGTGAGAGTGAAAGTGAAAGGGAGGGTGGCGCTCCTGCCTTTGCGCAAAAAGCTACGGCGGGGTCAGGACGTTGCGACGAAAAAAAGGCGCCTGCGGTGAAGCAGGCGCCTGAAAATTTGCGAAGGATGACGTTTTAGACGCCGCCCTGGCTGCTGCCCTCGGAGCGGTAGCCGCCACCGCCGCCGCTGCGACCACGGCCGCCGCGACCGCGGCCACGGCCGCCTTCGCCGCCGCCCTGGTAACCGCCGCCCGAGCCGCCGCGATTGCGGCCGCCGCGGTGACGACGCTGGCCGCCGCCCTCACGGCGATGCTCGCCGTTGGTGCCGGGGGCCGCGGCGGTTTCCGCCGGGGCGGAACCGCCGAAGAGGGACTTCAGCCAGCCGAGGAAGCCGCCCGACTTGGCGGGGATTTCGGCCGAGGTCTCCATGGCGCGCTCGGGCGAGCCGTGGATCGGGGCGGAAGGACGCTCGGAACGCTCGCTGCGTTCGCGCGGGGCGCCGCCGTAGTTGCGCGGGGTCGGCACGTAGGTGTGACCCGGGCGAACGTAGAGGAACTGCGGGGGGATCGAGGCGATGTCGACCGGCTCGTCGGCCGGGCGCTCGGCGCGCTCTTCGCGGCGCGGACGATCCGTGCGGGGCTCGCGCTCGCCGCGGGACTCGCTGCGGGCGGGCTTGAAGCCCTCGCTCTCCCAGGTCTGGGCGGGCGCGGTCTTCTGCTGGGCCGGCTCGAGGATGTTCAGTTCCGCCGGCTCGTCGTTTTGGACGGGAGCAGCGGGAGCGACATCCGCCTTCGCCGAGGCTTCGGCGGACAAGTCAGCAACGGGCTGGACATGCTCACGGCGGGCCGGGGCGGGGGTGATGGCGAACGGAGCCGGTTCGAAGGGCTTCGGGGCGGGAGCGGTCGCGACCGGCGTTTCGGCCGGGGCGAACGGGTTCTGGTATTCACGCGGAGCGTTGACGACTTCGATGGCGGTCGGCGTGTATTCAGGGGAAGCCGCGGTGGAGGCGGCGGGACCGGCGGCGGGACGTTTGCCGCGGGCGAGGCCGGAGCCGCGGGTGGAGCCGAATGTAGGGAACGCGGCGTCAGGCGCCGGGGTGGTCGCGGTGGCTTCGGCAGGAGCACCGGACGATTCTGTGGAGGACATGTCTATCTATGTTGTTGGTTGAGAGCGCCTGCCAAAGGGTTGGCGGCGCGGGTAGTGGATGCCAGCCGGAGCTCGAAAATCTCGCTCAACAGCGGCAATAGCTTGGCAAAGTCGGTTATACAGAGGGGCAGGGCAACTTAATTTTCCCGGGCGGCCGGGCTTGCCACCCGCCGGGGGGTCTCCCACGCTCCCCGGCCATGGACAAACTCGAGGAGATCTTTCGTATGCAAGATGCGCTGAATAAGCGCATTGGAGTGAATCTGCCCCCGCTGACCGACGAGGAAAAGGCGAAGTGGATCCTTAATTATACCCGGGCCATGCAACAGGAGACGGCCGAGCTGATCGACAGCGTTCCCTGGAAGTGGTGGGCCAAATACCAGAAGTTCGACGAGCAGAACGCCAAGGTCGAGGTCGTGGATCTTTTCCACTTCCTGGTGTCCCTGGCGCAGACCCTCGGCATGACGCCGGACGACGTTTACCAGGCGTATCTCAAGAAGAACGCCGTGAACCACCAGCGTCAGGAAAGCGGTTACGTGAAGAAGGACGAGACAGACTCGAAGCACATCTGAGGGCGGCGAGGTAGGGCGGTCACTCCGCTGACCGCCGAGGCGCGGAGCGGAGTGACCGCCCTACCTTCCGGCCACGCGGTTGAACAGGAACACGCCGATCGGTTGCCCCACCGGTCCGAGCCAAGTGGTCTTGATCCGCCGCACGTCGACGAGCAGCAGCTGCCCGTCACCGGCCAGGCTCAGGGAAAAGAGGAAGCCGTCTGATTCAAAGCGTTTCGACCGGAACAGCAGGTTGATCTGTCCGGGGTCGACGCCGTAGCCCATGTCCCGTTCCCAGCGGCCGCTCCAGGTCACGGCGCCGTCGCGGTCCTTGCACTCGATGATGAAGCGAGAGTCCGACTGGCGCACCACGACGCGGTCGGTCTGCGTGTGCAGCGCGCGGGTCAGGGCGTGATCGAACTCGAGGCTGCACAATCCTTGCAAGGAGATGATTCCGGCCTCCATCTCCGAGCCCGGACCCACCATGGAGCCGGCGTTCTCGTAGGTGCCGGACACGTCGACGGCGCGGGCATCGAAACAAGCCAGGGTGAAACCCAGCAAGGTGGTCAGGAGCGGCCGCACGGCTCTCATGGCCAAAGCCATAGTGAAAATCGCCGGATTAAGGAAGACCGATTATTTCACGCGAAGACGCGAAACAGGACGGGAAATTCCATTCGCGAGTTTTCGGGAGTCCTGTCGGGTCAGACCACGGCCACGAAGCTGCCGGAAAACTCCACGGCGGGCTTGCCCTTGGCGCCCTCGACGATGGCGGTGAGGTCCATGCGGGCCTTCTTGTGGCGCTGGAGGTCGCGGATGAATTCCTTCACGTCCGCCGCCGGCGGCCGCACGCAGACGGCGCGCAGCGTCCCGGTCACGGGCTGGCGGTAGAAGGCCTGGCTTTTTTTCACGACCACATGGCCGTCGATGCCGGCCTCGCGCATCAGCGTCCAGAGTCCCGCATAGCAGGCGAGGGTGGGCAGCGTGTGCAGCGAGCCGCCGAACGCGGTGCCGAGATGATTCACGTTTTTTTCCAACGGCGCCTCCAGCACGAGGCGCTTCGCGTTGCTCTCGGCCACGTGCAGGCCCATGGCCCGGGTCAGCGGGATTTTCTCGTGCAGGAAGGCCTCGAGGCCCTTCGTGGACATGCTGTCGGGAACCAATTCGCTCATGGGGCCGATTGGCTAGTGGCAATGAGGGATTTCGCCAAGCATCGACTGCGCCGCGTGTCACGGATTGCATTGCCGGCCACCTCCGCCAGAGTAGCGGCGTGGCAATCTGGAAAATTCGCGAACGAAAGAAAAAGAAGTGGCCGCGCCGCCTGCTGATCGCGGGCATCGCCCTGGCGTTGTTCACGGTCGGCGGATTTTTCGTCGCCCCGTCCATCATCAAGACCCAGCTGGAAAAGCGGGCCGGCGAAGCGCTGGGCCGCACCGTCACCGTCGGCAAGGTGCGCGTGAACCCCTACACGGTGTCCGTCACGCTCGAGCAGCTCGATGTCCGGCTCAAGGACGGCAGCGGCTCCTTCCTCGGCTGGGACCGCCTCTACGTGAACCTCGACCCGCTGGCCTCGATCGTCGGGGCCTGGACGGTGGGCGAGATCGAGCTCGACGGCTTCCATGTCACCGCGCAGCTGAAGCCGGACGGCAGCTTCAATTTTTCCGACATCTTGGCCCGGCTGAACGCCCCCGCGGCCACCCCGTCGGCGCCGGCCAGGCCCGGCCGGCCGCTGCACATCGGCAGCCTGAAGGTGGGCCGCGCCCGCGTGGACTTCGCCGACCAATCGCGCGCGCAGCCCTTCACGACCACGCTCGGCCCGCTGTCGTTTGCGCTGACGGATTTCCGCACCGCGGGCGCGCGGCGCGGGGCCCCTTATCAATTCGAGGCGGTGACGGAGGCCGGCGAGCGGCTCAGCTGGACCGGCACGCTCAATGCCGACCCGGTGAGCTCGGCGGGCGAGCTGCGGCTCGAGAACATCCTGCTCGCCAAATACGCGCCCTATTATGCCGACCTGATGCAGGCGGACCTGAGCGAGGGTAAGCTTTTCCTGCGCGGACGTTACGAGCTCAACCTGGCGGACGGCAGCCGGGTGATGAAGCTCATCGACGGCGCCCTGCAATTGCGGAACGTCAAGCTGACGGACCGGGCCACACGCGAATCCCTGGTCGAGCTGGCCGCGCTTGATATTGCCGGTGTCACCGCCGATGCCCTCACGCGCCAGGCGGCGATCGACACGGTCACGTTTACCGGCGGCGCGGTGCGGGCCCGGAGGGAAAAGGACGGGACGCTGAACCTGCTGGCGCTGCTCACTCCGGCTCCGGCGGCCGCCCCGACCCAGGCGGCGCCGGCCGCTGCGCCCGCCGCCGCCAAGCCGCCGGAATTCATGATCGGGGAAGTGGCCTTGAAGGATTGCTCGGTCGAGCTCAACGACCTGGCGGCGCCGCGTCCGGCGCAACTGTCGCTCGCCGGCATCCAGTTTTCCCTGAAAAAGGTCACGCTCGCCGAGGGCGCGGTCATGCCGCTGTCGCTCGCGCTCAACTGGGCGCCGCAGGGCGCGGTCAAGGTTGACGGCACCGTGACGCTCAAGCCGGAGCTGAAGGCCGACCTGAAAACCGAGGCCGCCGCGCTGGCGATCCTGCCGCTCAGCCCCTACCTGGAGGAATTCATCAACGCCCGCATCACGCAGGGCTCGGTCTCCTCCAGCGGCGCCGTGCAGGTGGCCATGGTCGGCGGCGTGCCGGCCGTCACGTTCGATGGTGGCGTGATGGTTGAAAAACTCGGTTTGGTCGACGGCGTGCACAACGAGGAGCTCGCGGGCTTCGGTTCGCTGGCGCTCAACGGCCTCAAGGCCGTCACGGCCCCGCAGCTGACGGTCTCGCTGGCCGAGGTCGCCGTGTCCGCGCCCTATGCTCGCGTGCTGGTGAACAAGGACGGCACCCTCAATCTGGCCGAGCTGGCGAAGACCGAGGCGGCCGGGACGGGAGGTCTTTCACGCCCCGACTCTGCAACCGACGCCGGACTGTCGGGGTATAAAACCCCTCCCACCAATGCCACGGCGTCCGCCCTGCCGAAGATCGAGATCGGCAAGGTCGTGATCACCGGCGGCGATTTCACCCTGACCGACCGCTCGCTCGAGCCGAACGTGCGGATGGCCGTCAACCAGTTCGGCGGCACGATTTCGGCCCTGTCGTCGGAAAACTTTGCGAAGGCAGACGTGGACCTGAAGGCGGCGGTGGACGGGTCCGGTCCGGTGACCATCACGGGCAAGCTGGATCCGCTGGGCGCGAAAAAGTTCGTGGACCTGAAGATCGACTTCAGGAACGTGGACCTGCTGCCGCTCAGTCCCTACAGCGGCAAATACGCCGGCTACGAGCTGGCGCGCGGCCAGCTGAGCGTCGATGTGCAGGCGAAGCTCGACGGCAAGCAGCTCGACGCGAGCAATGTGATCACGCTGAACCAGTTCACCTTCGGTTCGCCGGTGGACAGCCCCGACGCCACGAAGCTGCCCGTGCGGCTCGGCGTGGCGCTGCTCAAGGATCTCAACGGGCAGATCGTCATCGACGTGCCGATGTCCGGCAGCATCGACGATCCCAACCTGCGCCTCGGGAAGGTCGTGCTGCGCGTCGTCGTGAACCTGCTGACGAAGGCGGCGGTGTCACCGTTCGCATTGCTCGGCTCGATGTTCGGCGGCGGCGGCGACGAGCTGGCCTTCCAGGAGTTTGCCCCCGGCGGCAGCGACCTGCAGGCGGCCGAGATCAAAAAACTGGAGACGATGGTGAAGGCACTCACGAACCGGCCCGGCCTCAGCGTCGCGCTCGAGGGCGGTTATGACGGCCCGGCCGACACTTACGCACTCCGGCAGAAAAAGCTGGTGGCCCTCGTGCGGGGCCGGATCTGGGAGGAACGACACGCGGTCAACCCGAACATCCCGCCGCCCGAGCTGCTGGAACTCACGCTCGACGCGCAGCTGGCCATGGCGAAAAAAATCTTCGACGAGAAATTCCCGGCCGGCACGCAGTTCGGCGCGCCGCTGGCCCAGCCGCCCGCGACGGTTGCCGCGCCGGCCTCCGGCAACAAGAGCCTGCTCCGCCGGGTGGTGGACGTGATCACCTTCGGCCTATTCTCCACGGACCCGGCCCAACCGGCCGAACCGGTGAAGGACACGCCCGTCGCCGCCCCCGGTGCGGCGCCCGCCGGCCTGTCGCCGGACGAGATGATCGGGCGCCTTGTGGAGACAATGGTGGTCGACGACAACGATCTCCGCGCGCTCGCCGCCGCCCGCGCCCAGCGCGTGCGCGATTATTTCCTCAACGAGGGCAAGATCGCCGCCGACCGGATCTTCCTGACGCAGGACAAGGGCGGGGCGAAGGAGAACAAGGGCCCGCGGGTGTTCCTGTCGTTGCAGTGAAGATTCAGCGGCCGCCGGAAAATATCCGCATTTCCTGTCCGGAATCAGCCGTTTCGTTCGTTGTAATGTTGAACCCCTTTAAAAAATGACGAAGCGATCCGCCCAATATCTGCTGCTGTTGCACCAGCCCAATACGGGCAAGGGACCCACGCCGGCTGAGCTGCAGCAGATCATGGTGCAGTTCGGCCAGTGGATGGAGGGCCTTTACGCCAAGGGCATCGTCGCCGGGACCAACGGCCTTGAACCCAAGGGCAAGGTGCTGCGCGAGCCGGGCGGTGCGGTGATCACCGATGGTCCCTACGCCGAGGCGAAGGAAATTGTCGGCGGCTATATCCTCATCAACGCGCCGAGCCTAGCCAAGGCGGTGGCGATCGCGAAAGGCTGTCCCGGATTGAATCATCGGCTGGCCGTGGAAGTGCGGCCGGTGAAGCAGCGGTAAAACCGATTCGGTCCTTTTGACCACCGACATGGGAGGTCACCACTAATTCACACTAATGGGCCACTAATTTCGAAGGCCGAGATTAGTGGGCATTCGTGAAGATTGGTGGTTAAAAGAGTCCGGGCTTTATCCGTGCCTATCCGTGCAATCCGTGGTTAAAAAATCTCATGGATTGCCGGTCAAACTGCGGGGCCTGCTGTATCGCGCCGAGCATCTCGTCGCCGATCCCGGGCATGCCGCACGGGAAACCCGCCGGCATTCCCTGCGTGCAACTGCTGCCGGACTACCGGTGTGCGCTTTTCGGAAAATCCGAACGTCCAGCGGTGTGTTCAAGCCTGCGGCCGACGGAGGGGATGTGCGGGACGAGCCGCGACGAGGCGCTGGCTTATCTGCGCGGGCTTGAATTGGCGACGCGGCCATAAGCGGCCCGCAGGGACGCGGGCCCTCCACCCAAACAGGCCATCAATGCCCGCCGTCGAGGTCGCCGGGCTTGAGGAGCGGGGCGAAGAGGGCCTTGTTGCTGCCCTTCATGTAGGCTTCCTTCGGCTCGACGGTGCCGTCCTTCACGCGCGCCATGAGGCTGTTGTCCATCGTGATCATGCCCTCCTCCTTGCCGCTCTCGATGATGCCGCGGATGTTGGAGATCTGGCCCATGCGGATCGTGTTGGGCAACGCCTCGTGCTGGAGCAAAATCTCGTGCACGGCGACGCGGCCCTTCGGCACCTTCTTGCAGAGGAGCTGGGCGACGACGCCGGCGAGGCAGCCGGCGAGCATGACGCGCACCTGGTTCTGCTCCTCGGCGGGGAAGGTGTTGATGATGCGGTCGACGGTCTTGGGCGCGTTGTTCGTGTGCAGCGTGCCGAAGACGAGCATGCCCATCGAGGCGCAGGACAGCGCGAGCTTGATGGTCTCCATCTCGCGCATCTCGCCGAGGAGGAGGATGTCGGGGTCGTGGCGCATGGCGCCCTTGAGCGCGGCGCCAAAGGTCTCGGTGTGCTCGCCGACCTCGCGGTGGACGATGGTCGACTTCTTGCAGGGGTGCACGAACTCGATGGGGTCCTCGATCGTGATGATGTGCCGCGCGAGGTTGTCGTTGATGTAGTCGATCATCGCCGCGAGCGTGGTCGACTTGCCGGAGCCGGTGGGGCCGGTGACGACGACGAGGCCCTGGTCGAGGTGGCAGAGCTTCTTCAGCGCCTCGGGGAGGTTGAGCTGGGAGAAGGACAGGATCTTGGCGGGAATCTGGCGGAGGACGGCGGCCTGGCCCCAGTGGTTGTAGAGGTAGTTGGCGCGGAAGCGCGCGAGGCCCTGGACCTCGTGGGCGAGGTCGAGGTCCTTCTTGTCGAGGAATTCGTTCCAACGTTTCTCGGGGCAGATCTCCTTGAGGAGGGCCTCCATCTCCTGCGACGTGATCGGCTTGTCGCCGATGGGCGTGAGCGAGCCGGAGATGCGGGACTTCGGGGGCAGGCCGACCGTCAGGTGCAGGTCGGAGCCGCCCTTCTCGAGCATGGTGCGGAGGAGTGAGTCGATGGCAGCCATGGGTTATTTCTTTGCGGCCACCGGCGGAGGGGGCGGCGCGGGAGGCGGGTCGATTTTCATCCGGACGTTCTTGGTGGAGACGTTGATGAGGGCGGTCTCCTTGGAGATCTTCCGCTGCTGGTAGAGCTCGAGGACAACGTTCTCCATGATGCACATGCCCTCCTTGACTCCCGTCTCCATGGTGTTGCGGAGGCCGGCGGTCTTGCCCTCGCGGATGAGGGCCTGGATGGCGGTGTTCGACACCATGATCTCGCAGGCGGTGACGAGGCCGCCGTCGATGCCCGGCAGCAGGCGCTGGCAGACCACGCCGCGGAGCGACTCGGCGACGGAGGCGCGGATCTGCGTCTGCTGCGCGGGCGGGAAGACGTCGAGCAGGCGGTTCAGCGTGGTGGCCGCGTCGCTCGTGTGCATGGTGCCGATGACCAGGTGGCCCGTCTCGGAGGCGCTGATGGCCATCTCGATGGTCTCGAGGTCGCGGAGCTCGCCGATGACGATGACGTCGGGGTCCTCGCGGAGGGCGCCCTTGAGCGCGGTGAAGAAAGAGCGGGTGTGCGGGCCGACCTCACGCTGGGTGACGTTGCAGCCCTTGGGCAGCTGGACGACCTCGATGGGGTCCTCGACCGTGATGATGTGGTCCTCGCGCTGCTCGTTGAGCTCGGCGACCATGGCGGCGAGAGTGGTGGTCTTGCCGGCGCCGACGGGGCCGGTGATGAGGATGAGGCCGTTGTGGTAGGAGAGGAGCTTGCGGATGGCGTCGAGGTTGCGCAGGCCGAGGTTGTCGAGCTTCGGGATGCCGGCGGGGACCATGCGGTAGGAACCGGAGGGGCCCCACTTGTGGAACATCAGGTTGACGCGGTAGCGGTTGGTGGCGTCGAGGGCGAGGGCCAGGTCGTAGTCGCGGCGCTCGAGGTAGATCTTCTTCTGGTGCTCGGCGAGGAGGACGGTGTTGAGGCGGAGCGACTCGTCCTCCTTGAGGACGTGGTCCGTGATGGGCGTGAGGGCGCGGAGCCGGCGGACGAAGGGCTTGGAGCCGGCGGAAAGGTGGAGGTCGCTGGCGCCGTATTTGCCGGCGTCGATGAGGAGCTGGCGCATGGCCTTGGCGAGGGCCGCGTCGTCCATCGAGGCGATCTGGGCGAAGGGGAACTGCGGCGCGCCGGCAGCGGCCTTGGTCGGGCGGTAGCCGCCGGAGTCGCCGACGGGCATGGGCGGCGTGGTGCCCTCGAGCAGCGGGTTGCCCTCCGGCGGGCCGAGGGCGGCGCGGGCCATGGCGTTGCCGGCGACCCGCTCGAGGGTCTCGACGTCGGTGACGATGCCGTCGTCGATGAGCTTCTGGGCGAAATCCATCAGCTGGGCGTCGCGCCCGACGGCCTTCAGGACGCCGAGGGCCTGCTCGCGGGTGAACATCTTGCCGTCGACGCAGAGCCGGATGAGCCAGAGGATCTCGTTGTTCATGCCAGAGGGATGCGCGGATGTTTTCCGCGCCGGGATTATTTGCAAGAATCGACTGCGGCGCCGTTGCCGGCTGCTGCCGGTCCGGTGTGCCCTGTTGCCGCCTGCTGGCGGCCCAGGGTTCGTCCAGCGACCTGCGTCGCGGCGTATGTCCCGGGAACTCCGTGCTTCGCCGGATTCCCGGGCAAACTACTCCGCGCCGTTCACGATCTTGTAGGCCGCGGCCGCCGCGATGCCGCCGGCGAAGCAGGCGACGAGGTAGATCCAGAGGCTGCCCCAGCCGACGATGCCCATGGTGCAGAGACCGATGGCGACGGCGGGGTTGAACGCGCCGCCCGAGACGCCGCCCACGGCGTAGGCGCCGGCGAGCACGGTGAAGCCGATGGCGAAGCCGTAGAAGGAATTGCCATTGGTGCCCTTGGCGGTCGCGACGTTGAGCACGACCCAGACGAGGGCGAAGGTGAACAGGAACTCGGCCAGCAGCGCCGGCATGACTTCCGGCGTCATGGCGCCGGTCAGGGCCGCGGCCTTGGTGAGCATGCCGGTCTTGAGCGCCTTGACGGCGAAGGAGGCCGCGAGCGCCGCGGCGGACTGGGCCACGAGGTAGGGGACGACGTCGGCGGTCGGGCACTTGCCGCGCAGCCACACGCCGACCGTCACGGCGGGGTTGAAGTGCCCGCCCGACACATGGCCGCCGGCGAAGATCATCACCGCGAGGACGCTGCCGATGGCCAGCGGCGCCATGGCGCCCGCGCCGGGGGCGATGACCGTCATGCCGATGGTGAACACGAGGAAGAACGTGCCGATGAACTCGACGAGGTATTTTTTCATGGGGTGGGGGTGTGGTGTGGGTGGGATTCCAGCCGGGCCGCCGCGCCCGGTCGAGCCGGAAAGGGTCCCGAACGGGCGCCGCCGCCGGGCGAAAGCGGGGCTTGCGTGCCGGGGCCCGCTGCTGTCTCCTGAACCCTTACACAAATGAAACTCATTGATCTCAACCGCCAGGGCGGCATCGGCGCCAATTCACTCCTGCTGATGATCGGCGACCTCAATATCCTGGTGGACTGCGGGCTGAACCCGAAGACCCCCGGCCTGGGGGCCCTGCCGGACCTCGCGCTGCTGCGCGACATCGAGCTCGACCTCATCATCGTCACCCACTGCCACCTCGACCACATCGGCGGCCTGCCGGTCGTCATGCGCCAGCACCCGAAGACCCCGGTGCTGCTCACGCAGTCGAGCCGCATGCTGATCGAGAAGATGCTGCACAATTCCGCCAACGTGATGCAGAAGCAGAAGGAGGAGGACAATATCGCCGGCTACCCGCTGTTCACCCACAAGGAGGTCGAGGGCCTCGCGAAGCGCTTCACCGGCCTGCCGTTCAAGAAGGTCAAGAAGATCAAGGGCAAGCGCGGCGAGATCGAGCTGATGTTCCATCCCTCCGGCCACGTGGCCGGGGCCACCGCCGTCGAGATCCACCACGGCATGCGCAAGATCTTCCTGACGGGCGACGTGCTCTTCGACAACCTGCGCACGCTCAAGGGCGCGCATTTCCCCATCGGGCACTTCGACACGCTGATCATCGAGACGACGCGCGGCATGACGGAACGCGCCTACGGCAAGGAGCGCGTGCACGAGATCGCCCGGCTCATCGACTCGATCAACGAGACGATCGCCAAGGGCGGCTCGTTCCTCCTGCCCGTGTTCGCGCTGGGCCGCATGCAGGAGCTGCTCGCGGTGTTCCACGACGCCCGCCGCTTCGGCCGCCTGATCGACTGCCCGATGTTCGCGGGCGGTCTCGGCATCGGCCTGTCCGAGCTGTTCGACGAGGTCTCGCGCAAGACCAAGGATGTGCAGTTCGACCGCCGCATCCTCCACGACCTGAAGCTCCGCAAGCTGCCCAAGAAGATCGTCCCCGGCCAGGAGCCGCACCAGAAGGGCCTCTACATCGTCAGCTCCGGCATGCTCGTCGAGCGCACGCCCAGCTACGCGCTCGCCTCCGGCCTGCTCGGCCACGCGCGCAACACCATCGGCTTCGTCGGCTACTGCGACCCGGACACCCCGGGCGGCAAGCTGCTGGCGACGCCCCCGGGCGCGAACTTCCTCTTCGAGGCCGCCAACGTGAAGGCCAAGGTCAAGGCTCGCGTCGAGCGGTTCGAGCTGAGCGGCCATGCCGAGCGCGGCGAGCTGCTCGAGTTCGCCGTCCAGACGAAGGCGCGCTCCATCGTGCTGACGCACGGCGATCCCGGCGCCCGCGACTGGTTCAAGGGCGAGCTCGGGCTGGCCCTGCCGAAGGCCCGGATCATCGATCCGGTGCCGCTGCGCCTCTACGAGGTCTGAGACGCCCGGCCGCGCGCTGGCCAATTTCTGCGGCATTCTGGTCAAACGATGCCGAGCCCGCCGGGAGAGCCGGCTGTTAGCATGGGTCACGCCCGCCGCCCTTCATCCGCGGCGGGTCGCACCAACCCATCCCATGAACAAAGTCATCCGTAAGCTCATTCCCTGCGTCCTGCTGCTGGTTTCCGCGGCCGCCCTGCCGGCGGCCTCGCCCTGGTCCGCGCGCCTGCGCGCCACCTACCTGCAGACGATGGACAAGTCCGCCGCCTTCACCGCCCTCGGCATCAATTTCGGGGCCGACGCCGTCTCCGTCAGCGACAAGCTGATCCCCGAGATCGATATCGCCTACGACTTCAACGACGTGTTCTCGGCGGAGCTCGTGCTGACCATCCCGCAGAAGCACAACGTCGACCTCGCCGGTGCCGGCCGGCTCGGCACCTTCAAGCACCTGCCGCCGACGCTGCTGTTCCAGTATCGCGCCAACCCGGGCGGCGGGTTCCGGCCCTACCTCGGCGTCGGGGTGAACTACACGCTCATCTTCAGCGACAAGCTGTCCGTGGCCGGCGTGCCGCTGGGCCTCGACAGCTCCAGTGTCGGCTTCGCCCTGCAGGCGGGCTTTGACTGCAAGGTCAACGACCGCTGGTCGTTCAACGCCGACCTCAAGAACGCGCGGCTCTCGAGCGGCGTCTACGCCGGCGCGGCCAAGCTCACCGAGGCCAAGCTCGACCCCTGGCTCTATTCGCTGGGCATGCGCTATCAGTTCTGACGCGATTGCCCGTCCAGCTCCCCGGCGCCGGTCCCCCTTGCGGGCCGGCGCCTTTGTTTTGGCCCCGTGCAGGATGTGGCGCGCCCCGGCGCGGGAATTTCGCGAAGCGCGTTCTTGCGTGCTGGTGCAAAAGTGGTTCTGCTGGCGGTCGTTCTGGATTTCCGGAACCGGCACCTCGCCATGAAACGGACTTGTCCCATCCCATCCATCCGCCCTTCGGCCTGGCCTGAACGGGAGCAACCGATGGAGCGTTCAAAGCGACCCTGACCGGGCCGCGACGCCTTCCCCACATGTCCGACTACGGTGGCTATCAACGCAAACGCGCCCATTCCCTCGGGCCGTTCACGAGCGTTTATGAGGCCACGGCGCCCGACGGCCGGCCGGGCCGGTTCGCGCTGAAGATTTTCCATCCCCCGGCCTCCGGCAGCATCCGCCGGGTCTATGCGATCGAGGGCTGGCTGCTCGCCGCCGAGCGCCAGCAGAAGGCCGCGAAGAAGGACGGCGCGGTCCTCGAGATCACGGCTTTCGGCCGCTGCCCCGAGGGCGCCTGGTGCGTCATGCCGTGGCAGGAGCGTCCGTTCGAGCCGCTCATGCAGAACCTGGCCGCCCGGGGCGACCTGTTGCGCGCGACGGCGGAGTGCCTGTTCAATGCGCTCGAGCAATGGGGCGCGCAGACCGGCGGTTCGCACCGGAAGCTGAAGCCCTCGAATATTTTCCTGACCAAGTCCGGTCCGATGCAGGGCATGACGGCGGTCCTGAGCGACCCCTGGTTCCTGCTCGGAATCAAGGAGGAGAAGTCGCGGGTCAACGACCTGGCGGCCGTTGGCGCGATCCTCGCGCAGATCGTGCGCCGTCGCGAGGTCGCGGCCTGGCCCATCGAGGATGCGCCCGAGTGGAAGGCGCTCGGCCGCCCCGGCAAGGCGTGGCTGGCCTATGTCAATTTCCTGCTCGATCCCAAACCTACGACCGGCGAGCTCACGATCGCCGAGGCGCGGCGCCGGTTGCAGGCGATCCCGAAGGACGCCAACCCGGCCCGGACTGCGCTGTTCGTCGGCACCGGCGCGCTCGCGCTTGGCGCGGTGGCCGTGCTGGCCTTCGCCCGGTTTGGCGATCCCATCTACATGCCGGACCGCATCAAGGATCTGGCGAACACCGTGGGCAATCCCAAGGCGCAGGTCACCGAGGTGCCGCGCCAGTGGGCCGAACTGTGCGTGGCCTGGGACACGTGGCTCGTCGACCTGCAGAACAACGGCCGGCGCCTGCTCCGCGTGGAGGGCCTGTGGGAGCCGAACGACCCGTTGCGCCGCGAGATCGAGAATTTCGTGGCGACGGCAAACGAGCTCCGGCCGGAAACGCTCGTGCCCTCGGCCGCCAATGAGAAGCGGCTCGGCGTGCTGGCCAACACCCCGCCCGAGGCCGTCCTGAAGGAACTGCTGACGCCCAGCGTGGACCAAAGGGTCAGGGACGCGGGTGCGCGGCTCGTGGCGATCCAGTCCCGGCTCGTGACCTGGCAGAAATGGGACCAGCTGCGGTCGTTGCAGAAGATCCTTGAGGCCCGCGGCTTCACCCGCGCCGCCGGTTCGCTCGGGCCCAAGCTGCCGCAGGCCCCCGGCACCCCCGGCTACAAGCTCGACATGCCGCGCACGCTGAAGCTCTTCAACGACATCTCCCTCGACACGACCGGCACGCTGCCGCTGGCCGGCCGCTGGGGCGAGATCACGAAGCTCACCGAGGACATGAAGGGCACGACCGACCGCGTGCAACAGGCGATGCCCGACCTGATCCTGGCGCGGCTCGTGGACCGCGGCTCGCTCGGGGATTTCGCCGATTCGCTCGTCGGCCCGCTCGACGAGATGAAGCTGCGGCGGAAAATGTTCCTCGACCCGCAGGTGGTGCGCGAGCGCTTCCTGAAGGAGTCGGCGCTGCAGGCCGAGACCGCCGCGGTGACGGTGGACGACTTCCCGCGCTGGGAGGAACAGCTCGCGCTTTTCTCGAAGGTGCCCGCGGCCGACGATCCCCGGGAACTGCCCGCGCTGAACGCGAGCGTCACCCGCCTGCCCCCGATCGCCGCCGACCTCGAGGCCGACGCGCCCACGGCGGAACCGGGCGGCCTGCCCACGCTGAGCAAGGCGGATTTCGAGAGTGAATTCGCGGCGCGCCGCGCCGAGCTCGCGGCCCTGCGCGCGAAGGAAATCGTGCGCATCGACCTGCCGAAGATCACGGAGGAAACGAACCAGCTGGATGCGCGGTTCCAGCTGCTCGACAAGCGCCTCGAGACCACGCTCGCGCTGCTGAAGCCCGAGATCTGGCTGGCCAAGGTCGCGCAGCCCTACGGCAAATTCAACGAGACGAAGGCCCGCTGGCTCGCCTGGCAGCAGGCGACGCTCACCGGCCTGACCCCGGCGGCGCTGGAAGGCCTCGCCAACCGCCCGCGGTTCCGCGAACTGCGCGCCAATGAACGCAAGTTGCGCGAATGGCTCGACGGCCTCGAGGGCGCCGACGGCCTCGGCGCGCTCGTGGTGCCGGACCTGGCCGGGGTCTCCCCGGACAGCGCGGGGCCGTTGCGCCAGCTGGAGGCCGCCCGCCGTGAACAGACGGCGACCGCCGCGGCGAATGCCGCCGAGTGGCAGGCCGCGCTGCCGGTCGTCGCCTGGTCCGCCGCCCCCGCCGCCGTGCGCGCGCCGCTTGAGGCCCACCGGGCGTGGCTGGCCGATTTGCCGGGTTTTGGCGCCGACCTCGACCGGTTGGGCGGATTGCTCACGGCCGGCTTCAGCTGGAACGAGGGCGTGAGCGAGGTGCTGGAGCGCCTGGCGCGGCGCGCCGGGCTGGATGCGCTCACCGGGCGGCCGGCGGAATGGAACACCGAGGCGCGGCTGCTCGGCCGGCTGGTCGAGAGCACCGACCGGGCCGCGCTGGCCGAGGCGGCCCAGAGCGGCGGACTTTCCCGGAAACTCACGGCGTGGCGCCGGCTCGGCGCGATCACCGGCTGGCCCGCGGGCGCCGCGGACCTCGACATCGACGGCGGGGTGGTGGCGGCCCTGCGGGAGATCGTCGGGCGCGATGTGACCGACGAGGCGCGCCGCGGCAGCCTGCTCGCGGAACTGACGCGCGAGACCCGCGTCCGCTGGAACCGCGCCGCGCGCAACTCCGCGGCCAACATCGAGCAGATGACCGCCGTCTTCGAGCGCATGGCCCGCTACGGCATCGGCGAGGGCGACCTGGAGGCCCCGGCGCTCTATAACCTGAAACTCTGGCAGTTGAAACGCTCCGACTGGAGCGAGGTGGACCTCGCGCCCCTGCGCGCCCGGCGCGACGCCTTCGTGGCCGCGGTGCGCGCGATCCCGGACGTCTCGGCCCAGCCCGCCGTGGCGAACTTCGTGCGGGCGCTCGATGGCATCGAGCTGGTGATCGATCCCAACCGCAAGCCGACGCCCTCGCCGCGGCTGGCCGGCTGGATCGAGGAGCTGACCGACGCCGGGCTGGGCCTCACCGCCACCTGGGCCCGCGGCGGCAAGACCGTGAAGCTGGATTTCTCCATCGTGCAGCCGCGCGACGACACGCCGCCTTTCTATCTGGCGCGGCGCGCCCTCGCGGTGGGCGAATTCCTGGACCTGCTGGCCACGCGGCCGCAGGAGGACGTGGCGGCGGTGCTGGCCGAGCTGCCGCCTTGGACGCGCACCGCCTCCTACGACAAGCCCTACAACAAGCCCACGGCCTGGCGTCCGCGGGTGGATGACGCCACCGGCAAATACGAGGGCTTCGAGCTGAACCCCAGCTGGTTCTATTTCACCACGGCGGCCGTGAAGGGCCTGCTCGAGGATCCGGAGGTGCGCGCGCAGAATCCCGCCCTCGAACAGGCCGCGAGCGAGAAGCCGACCCTGCGCAGCCCGCTGCAGCTCGTGCCGCCGGACGCGGCCCGGGTCTTCACGGAAAAGGTGCTGGGCGCGCGGCTGCCGACCTCGCGGGAATGGCAAGCGCTTTTGCAGGTTGTGGGCCCGCTGCCGGCGGGAAATTTCCGCGGGCCCAATTTCCAGCGCCTGTTCAACTACCTTCGCGACTACAACGTCGCGGGCCAGACCATCCCGTGGCGGCCCAGCGAGGGCGCGTTCCTGCCGCGCGTGGCGACGCCGGGCGGGCCGCGACGGAACTACGTGGATGACGGCCAGGCCGGTCCCGATCCGGACGAGACCCGGCTGTGGTTCGCACCGGTCGACGAGGGACCGGTGGCCGCTGGGTTCGTCAACCTGACCGGCAACGTCTCGATCTATCTCTACGATGAAGCCGGCAAGCAGTATCACGTCGCCGGCGGCTCGGCGCTTTCGCCGCCCGGCATCGACTTCAAGGAACCGCAGCGCGTCGAGGCCGGCCAGCTGATCGGCGCCAAGCGCGTGACCGAGGGATTCAGCGATGTCGGCATCCGGCCGGCGTTCGACGCGCCGCCGGGTTTCAAGGAGCGCTACAAGCTCTTAGTGCTTGTGCGCCAACAGGGATTTCTGACATGGTGACCCCCGTGCCGCCTGATTCTCCCATCGATGTGGCGAATGCCAAGCCAGCTGCCTGGGCGGCCTCGTTGGTCACACGGTTGAAATACCTGCAGACCAACCTGACGGAGGCGTCCCCGGAGAGCCGCCAGGTCTATATGGAGGAGGAACTGCGCCGCGCGCTGCAGGAGCTGCCCCTCGAGAAGCGCGGTTCCCACCTCTATGCGCTCGCGCAGGCCTTCCCGGAATGGGAACTCGCCGCCGCCACCGTGACCGCCCCCGCCGCCGCCGCCCGGCAGACGCCGGATGAGATTGTCCGGTCCTTCGTGCAACTGGCGCCGTCGCTGACCGGCGAGCAGCGGGAGAAGGTCAAGCAGGAGCTCGCCGCGCTCGGTCTGGTCCTGCCCTCTCCCCAGCCGATCGAGGGCGACGCCCTCACGGGGCTGTGGACGAAGCTCAAGCTCGACGCCGAGGACCCGATCAACGTCACGCAGCTCGCCAAGCTTTTCGCCGCCTACGCCGAGGCCATGCTCGCGCTCGACCAGCTGGCCTGGAACGTCTGGCGCAACGCCGCCCCCAAGTCGCCCATCCGGCGCGACATCGCGCAGGGCGACCTGCGGACCGTGACCCGGCGCGCGCTCGCGGGCGACGCCGAGTCGGCGGTGGCGCAGGCCGCGGTGCAGAAGCAGCTGGAGGCCAGCCGCCAGCTCGTGGCCGGGTTGCTGGCGGGCCTGGGGCCCGCCGGGAAGAACTTCGCCCGGCGCTACCAGCAGCGTTACACGCCCGACGCCGTGCGCGAGGTCGTGCGGGCCGAGGGCGGCAAGGGCGACCTCCAGTTCTGGAAAAAGCACACCGAGCTGGCGGCCGAGGTCACGGAGACCGTGATCGAGGACGATGTGCAGGCCGCGGTCGTCAAATACGCGGAGGACCTCATGCGCGGCAGCCAGCGGGAGTGAGCCGCCTGCGGTCCCGTTTTCCGGTTTGATTTTCTGATCATCCACCCGTCAACCCACCACCGTCGTGTCCGCCAGTCTCATCACCCACTGTGAACCGCTCTTCCAGGCGGTCTGCCGCCTCAACCGCATCGGCCGCATCCAGCGGGGCTCGACCATCGACTACGCCCAGACCCGCACCGAGATCGAGGAGCAGTTCGAGGTCCTGGCCCGCATCGCCCGCGGCGACATCGCCCTGGGCGAGCAATACCGCAAGGTCGAGCCCGCGCTGCTCTTCTTCACCGACGCCATGATCGCGGAGAGCGCGCTGCCCTTCGCCTCCAAGTGGAACAACAACCGGCTTGCCGTCGCCCGCGGCGAGCGCGCCGGTGACGAGAAGTTCTTCCAGCTGCTCGACGAGACGCTGGCGGAGGCCGGCCCCGCCGCCGACGAGCGCCTCGCCATCTTCTACATCTGCATCGGCCTCGGCTTCACCGGCGGCTCCGGCGGCTCGCCCGAGTTCCTGCGCAAGAAGATGCAGGAGATCGCCCCGCGCGTGAAGGCCTACGTCGACGCCGACGAGTCGGCCTTCATCACGCCCGCCTCCTACCAGCACACCAACCTGGCCAACCTCCCGATGCCCATGGCCGCCAGCCTGGTGCCGCTGCTCATCATCCTTTCCGGCATGCTGCTCGTGGTCGTCGCCGTCAACATCTTCACCTTCCGCAGTGCTTCCGCGGACCTGAACCAGGCGCTCGACACGATCATCGCCCACGACCCCGCCAAGTCCACCACCCAACCCTGACCGGCGCCATGCTCGACCAATTCCAACAGATCCCGAAAAACATGAAGCTGGTCATGGCCGGCCTGGCCGGCGTCGCCGTGCTCGCCGTCACCGCGATCATCGGCAAGCAGGCCCTCCTCATCGCCGTGGTCGGCCTCGTCGTCATCGCCGGCGCGATGGCGCTCTGGTCGGTGTATCAGAAGGTCAGCGGGCAGAAGCGCAGCCGCGCCCTCAGCCACCAGCTCGCCGCCCATTCCTCCGGGGCCCCGTCCGCCGTCCGCGACCCGGCCCTGCTGGCCACGCTCGACCGCCTGCGCGAGAACTTCGCCCGCGGCATCGAGAAGTTCGAGGCCGTCGGCAAGGACCTCTACTCGCTGCCGTGGTATATCGTCTGCGGCGAGCCCGGCTCCGGCAAGACCGAGGCCGTGCGCCGCTGCAAGGTCGGCTTTCCCCCCGGCCTGCAGGACGAGATGCAGGGCGCCGGCGGCACCATCAACATGCACTGGTGGTTCACCAACTACGCCGTGCTCATCGACACCGCCGGCAAGCTCCTCTTCCAGGAGGCGCCCCCCGGCACCACGTCGGAATGGACGGAGTTCCTCTCCCTGCTGCGCAAGACCCGCCCCAACTGCCCGATCAACGGCCTGCTGCTCGTCATCCCGTCCGAGAGCCTGATCAAGGACTCGATGGAGGACATCACGGCCAAGGCCGGCAAGATCGCCCGCCAGCTCGACACCATCCAGCGCACGCTCGACGTCCGCTTCCCGGTCTTCGTCCTCATCACCAAGTGCGACAAGATCGTCGGCTTCCGCGAATTCTTCAGCGGCGTGAAGGACCCGCAGCTGCAGGACCAGATGACCGGCTGGTCCAATCCCGCGCCGCTCGACACGCCCTTCCAGATGGAGGCGGTCAACCGCCACCTCGCCGAGGTCGTGCAGCGCATCGGCCGCCGCCGGCTCGGCATGCTCAAGGATCCGATGCCGACCGACGCCGGCAAGCGCCGCGCGGACGAGGTCGACTCGCTCTTCGCGCTCTCCGCCAGCATCGGCGCGCTCGCGCCCCGGCTGCGGAAATACCTCGAGACCATCTTCGGCACGAGCAACCAGGCGGCGAAGCCGCTTTTCCTGCGCGGCATCTACTTCACCTCCGCGCTCACCGAGGGCAAGGAGCTCGACACCGAGCTGGCCGCGGCCCTCGGCCTCAGCGAGGACCAGCTGCCCGCGAGCAAGGCCTGGGAGCGCGAGCGCTCGTATTTCCTCAAGGACCTTTTTCTCCAGAAGATTTTCAAGGAGAAGGGCCTGGTCACGCGCGCGACCAACACCACGCAGCTGATCAAGAACCGCCAGCGCATCCTCGGCGGCGTGGTCGCCCTCGGCACCCTCGCGGTGCTTGGCATCAGCTGGCTCGGTTATCGCGCGCTCAAGTCCAGCGTGGGCAGCGAGCTGGATTACTGGCGCGCCGGCGCGCTCGCCGAGAACTGGTCCGGCGACAAGTGGCGCCCGATCGTCAACAACCGCCTCGAATACACGGGCAACGACATCGTGCAGCTCGGCGGCAACACCCAGCTGCCGATCATGGATTACCATGAGAAGCTGCAGCAGCTCGCCAGCGCCGACCTGAAGATCCCCGCGGTCTTCAAGCCGATCGAGTCGCTCGCCATGCAGGCCAACCCCAGCCGCCGCCAGGCGCAGCGCGTCCTCTTCGAGGCCAGCGTGATCGCCCCGGTGGTCGAGGCCAACCGCGACCGCCTGATCAATTCCGACGGCTGGAGTGCGGCCGATTCCGAGCGCCTCGCGGCCCTCATCCGGCTGGAGGGCTCGATCCACCTGAAGGGCCTGGCCGGCTACGACGCGGATTATCCCGCCGAGGATTTCTTCAATCCCTTGCTCGCCCCCACGCTCAAGGACACGGCCGGCGGCCAGGACGCGCTGACCAAGCTGATCGCGATCCACGAGTGGACTTATTTCCGCGGCGGCGCGGGTCGCGGCCAGTGGCCCGCGGCCTGGCTCTCCCGCGGCGCGACCCTGCGCGACAACCAGCCGATTGTGCGCGGCTGGGATGCCCTCGACCGCGCCATGCAGGCCTCCCAGGGCGGCCTGCGCGACGCCATCCAGACCATCCAGAGCGGCCGGCTCACGCTGGCCCGCTACACCGAGTCGGAGAAGGCTTTTCTGCGCGCCGTGGCCCAACCGCGCAACGCCGCCTGGACCGAAAACGTGCTTTCCGCCTGGAGCGACCTCTCCACCCGCCGCGGTGCCGTGGACAAGCTGACCGCCGACCTCAAGGCCAAGGCCGGGGTCTCGGGCGACAACGTGACGCTCGACGCCAGCTACCGCGCCATCGTCACGCGCATGCGCGGCGAGACCGGCCAGGCGTCGCAGCTCATCCGGGCCGCGCTGCTCAAGCAGAAGGCCGCCGCCGAGGCCGCGTCCGCCGCCACCGGGGCGGCCGCCGACTTCACCCTCTACCGCGACCTCGAGCGCCGGCTCGCCGCCCTCGACGCGCAGGTCACCACGCAGCTCGGGCAGCTGATGTCGACCGCCGACGAAGCCCAGCTGGCCGACCAGGATGTCTTCACGCTGCTCTCCGAGAACGGCGCGGCCATCTACGCCACGCGCTGCGCCGCCTACGAGGAGGTCATGCAGATCATGGCCCCGTCGCCCGACGCCGGCTCGCTGCTCGGCCGGCTCGGCGAGGCGGTCGCCCAGCAATCCGCCACCCTGGCGGCCGTGCGCGAGCGCTCCGGCAAATACACCGGGGCCCTCCGCCAGGAATTCATGGCCGGCCTTCGCACGCTGATCGAGGTGGCCGCCAGCCAGGGCGTCGAGGCCACGGTCGACGCCTACCGCAAGGAGCTCGACAAGGCGTTGCCGGACTCCCTCGGCTATCCGCTCGGCTCGGGCGCGCCGCTCACCCCGGATCAACTCAAGTCGGCCCAGGCGCTGCTCGCGAAGGTGCGCGCGGATGCCGCGGCCACCGGCCTGCCCGCCGAGGCGCGGCGCCCGCTTGAGGGCCGCTTCAAGCGGCTCGAGGCCATGGCGGCTTTCGCCGGCCAGCTGACCGGGGCCGACGGCGCCCCGGCGGCGGTGACGCTCGTCCTGCCAAGCGACCAGGAGCAGGAGACCATCATCTCGCGCGTGCTCGGCTCGGGCGGCGCCAAGCAGGCGATCACCAAGGCTTTCAAGTCCACCCGGGTGGTCGACCGCGGTTATCCGCTGTCGGGCCTGCCCGAGAGCCTGGCGCTCAACAAGCTCAACGTCGCGGCGCCGTTGCCGCGGATCGAGTTCTTCACCACCGTCGGCCCGAAGTCGGTGGCCGATGCCGCGGTGGAGCCCGGCCCCGCCTGGGGCGTGCTGCGCCAGCTGCAGCAAAACGCCGTGCGGCGGGGGGACGGCAAGGACTGGGACACGATCATCCGACTGAATCACAAGGGGGCCGAGCTGGTGCTGCCGGTCACCCTCAGCTTCGAGAAGGCCCTTCCGGCCATCGAGCAGTGGCCGGCGGCGGCGCGATAATCCGGTTGCGTCGTCTCCGTGCCCGCCATGAACAACTTCGCCAAGTTTTTCCTGAATGAGGACTGGAAGGGCGTGCCCAACGCCCCCCGCGCTTTCCTCGGTGCCTTCGGCAAGCATCCCGGCTGGAACGACCATCTCGACGACATCGGGCTGGTGACGACCTCGATGGTCGAGGCGCGCAGTATTCTCTACGGCGGCATTGCCCACCAGATCGAGCACGCGACTTGGGAAAAGGCCGGGCCGGAAAAGGTGATACCCGGGTTCAACCACGTGATCCACTGGCGCCGCCTGAACGAAAGCCTCACCGGGCTCATCTGGTCGTCCCAGGACGGCAAGGGCCGGGCGCTTTACCCGATGATCACGGTGGCGCATTGTGTCACACGGTCCTTCAGTTGGCTGGCGGGGGAGCTCCTGCCCGCGCTCGAGGACATCAAGGCCAAGTGCCTCGGCACGACCTCGGCGGGCGTGGTGATCGCCCACATCAAGGGAGTCGAGCAGGCACTGCAGCCCCGGTTGCCGGACCTCAACCGGGTCTCGACCAGTTCCGGGCTGGGCGTGCCGGCGTGGACCGCGTATTTCGCCAAGGACCCGGTGGCCCTGCGGCGCGTCCTGCACCATCTCCGGAGGAACTTTACCCTCTTCACCCCGGGCAGCGTGGAATGGTGCAAGGGCGAGAAGCAGTCCCTGTCGCGGAGCCTGCGCCTCCCGCAAATCCCCGGCGCCTCGCCCGCCGAGTCGCTGAACGCCTGGCTCTCGTTCCTTGCCACCCAGCTGGACCCCGCCGTGCCGCTCTTCGGCCTGCTGCCCGTGGACGAGAAATGGCTGGATGTCATCGTGGGCGAGCCCAGTCCGACGGATTTTTTCCTCCTGCGGGCCCGGCCGTCGGAGATCCCGGTGGTGACGGACATCCCCTATGAACTCGGGCCGGAAAATGCGGCGGATGACGCCCGCCTGACGGCCGGTCTCTCGAAGGGTGAACTACCCGGATTTTCCTGCCTCAACGGCCAGACAGCCATCGCCAACCGGGACATTGCCGCCAAGTGGCTTGTGCGATTCCGCCCGGGATCCCGGCCGGGGTTTTTCAGCCGGTTATTCTCCTCCTAAATCATACCTGACCGGTTTGGGCGGCTGCGGAGGGTGAAGTTGAGTTACGGAAGGTATTAGGACGTAATGGCCTAGGTGATTTTCCCCTAAGCGGCATCATGCATTAACTGGTTGACGGGTAGGGTTGTTTGCAGATTTCTTAACTCCCCAATAGTGAGGGAGTCGCAGCGTGATAACTGGCACCAAATGTCGCGGCGTGATGACCGCGCGTCAGCGTTTGTGCCGCCTAGGGCGGCGCATGGCTGCGTCGTTGCCTATTGTCGGCGGTAAGGCAGCTGGTCCGGCGATCGGGCTTATGACATTGCTGGGCTGCCTGGCAGTGGCGGCCCCGGCGCAGGATGCGGCGGTGGCGCCGGCCCCGCGCGATCCGGGCGTGGCCGTGGAGCGTTTTGATTTTCGCTACGGGCTGGAGCATCCCGAGCTGCCGGCGCTGGAGCAGCTCAACCAGGTGTCTGTCCGGCTGGCCCGCGAGGATGGTGTCTGGCAGCCGGCGGAAGGCGCTTCGGCCGGCGAGGTCCTGACGCTGGGCAGCATCCCGGCCGAAAGCCGGTTTGATGGCGCGGCGTTGCGCACGGTGGCGCAGGAACTGGTGCGCTGGTATAACGCGCAGGGACTCTACGGCGTCTGGGTGGCCTTTTTGGATTTGGAGGCCGCGGGTTCCGGCATCACCGACCGTCGCGCGCCGGGTGAACGTTCGGCGCGGCTGGTCATCTGGGCCAGCCAGGTGGCGGAGGTGCGCACGCTGGCCCGCGGCAAGCGCTTCAAACCGCAATACTCCGTCAACAACCGCAAGCATCGCGGCATCCTCACCCATTCCCCGCTGCAGCCGGGCGCGACGCCGGGGGAGCCCGGCAGCCTTTTCCGCCAGGAGAAGCTCAACGATTACCTGCACGGCCTGAGCCTGCATCCGGGGCGGCTGGTCGAGGCCTCCATCGCTTCCGCGGGCGAGCCGGGCAAGGTGGTGCTCGACTACCTGGTGAACGAGTCGAAGTCCTGGCAGGTCTTCAGCCAGGTGACCAACTTCGGCACCGAGGCGACCGGCGAGTGGCGCGGCCGCATCGGCTTCCAGCACAACCAGCTCACGAATCACGACGACATCTTCAACATCGATGCGATCAGCACGCCGGACGCCAAGACCTACGGCACCTTCATCTCCTACCGCATCCCGCTGTTCCGCCCGGCCAAGCTGCTGGCGCGCGTTTACGGTTCGTATGGCGACTTCCTGGCCAATGACCTGGCGATCGAGAACCTGCGCTTCGCCGGCCGCAACTGGCTGGCCGGCACCGAGCTCACGAACCGCCTGTCGTTGCCGCGCAACTGGCAGCTGGTGTCCGCGCTCGGGGCTAACTTCGCCCACTACGGGATCGAGAGCCGCATCATCGAGACCCCGCTGGTGGCCGGCAGCTCCGACTTCCTCATTCCTTTTTTCTCCACGACGCTTTCCCGGGAAACAGGATGGTGGTCGCTGTCCGCCCAGCTGCGGTATGACCAGACCGTCGGTGATTTCGCCAACCTGAACACGACCGACGGCATCTCGTCCCTCGGCCGGGCCAACGCGGATTCCGAATGGAGCTCGCTGCGCTGGACCATCAACGGGTCGATTTACCTGGAACCGCTGTTCCGGCGCGGCGACACGACGGGGAAGCACATGGCCAACGAGGTTTCCGTCCGCGTCCGGGGGCGCCAACTGCTGGTCGGCGACCGCCTGATCCCGCATGAGCAGGAACCCGTCGGCGGCGCCTTCTCGGTGCGCGGTTACACGGAGTCGATCCTCTCGGCCGATGAGTTCATCTCGGGCTCAGTCGAGTATGCCATTCATTTCCCGCGTTTCCTGAAGCCGGGCGACGAGGGCCGGTTGTGGCGCTCACCGTTCAAATGGCGCCCGGCCAAGGCGGGGCAGAACCCCGACTGGGATCTGATCGGGCGCGTGTTTTTTGACTATGCGTATCGCCAGGTCACTCCGCTCGACCTCGAGCCAGGCCAGACCGAGGCGGACCGGCCGCTGGTGGACCGCACGCTGAGCATCGCCGGCACCGGCGGCGGGTTCGAGCTGCTGGTGAAACAGAATTTTTCCCTCCGCTTCGAGGTCGGCATGTCCCTGACCGAACTGCGGGACGAAACCCTCGAGGAGGACAAGCGGCTCGTTTACCCCTCGGGTGAGATGCAATATTATCTCTCCTCCAGCTTCTCCTGGTGATCCCGCTGCCTGCATGATTTCCACCCATCCAGTCCGTCCGCCAGCCGCCCGCGCGCCCCGCGCGGCGTGGTGGCTGGCCGCGCTGCTGGGACTCGCGGCGGCGAGCCTGCAGGCGCAGCAGCCGACGGGCGGCACGGTGGTGGCCGGCTCGGCGACGATCGCGACCAGCGCCGGAAGCACGGTGGTCACCGCGGGTGACAACAGCGTGCTGCGCTGGAATTCCTTTGATGTCGGCCGCGGCGAGACGGTGCAGTTCGTGCAACCCGGCGCCTCCTCCCGCGTGTTGAACTGGATCGGCGGGGCCACGCCCTCGCAGATCAACGGCTCGCTCCTCGCCAACGGCCAGGTCTACCTGATGAACCCCTCGGGCGTGTATTTCGGACAGACGGCCGTGGTCAACGTCGGCGCGCTTTACGCGGTCGGCGGCACGATGACCAAGGACGACTTCCTCTCCGGCATGAACCGCTTCAGCGGGCTCACTGGCGACGTGGTCAACGCCGGCTCGATCCGCGGCGAGATGGTTGCGCTGGTCGGCCGCTCGGTCGCAAACTCCGGCTCGATCGTTTCGCCCGGCGGCTTCATCGGCCTCGCCTCCGGCGAACAGGTTCTGCTCGGGCAGAACGGCAGCAGCATTTATGTCGACACCGGCCGGTCCGGCGCGGCGGGCCCGGCGGCCGAGGGCACCGGCGTGGCCAACACCGGCACGGTTGATTCCGGCGCCGGCTCCACGGTGCTCGCGGCGGGGGACCTTTACTCCATTGCCATCACGCAGGACGGTCGCCTGGCCGGCCGTGACGTGCGTCTGCAGGGGCAGGGCAGGGGCGATGTGCTCGTCAGTGGCACGATCGACGCGTCCGGTGAGACCGGTGGCCGCGTCGAGATCACCGGCGAGCGCGTCGGCCTGACCGGCCGCGCGAACATTGACGCCTCCGGAGCGTCCGGCGGCGGCACGATCCTCATCGGTGGCGACTACCAGGGCGGTAACGCCAATATCCGTAATGCCACCCAAACCTATGTGGGAGCGGATGTGAACCTGCGTGCCGGGGCCGGCGAATCCGGCAACGGCGGCAAGGTCATTGTGTGGGCGGATGGCGCCACCCGGTTTTTCGGCAACATTTCGGCTCGCGGCGGCGTTTTGGGTGGTGACGGCGGCTTCGCCGAGGTGTCCGGCAAGCAGAACCTGACCTTTGCGGGCACGGCCGATCTCGGTTCAGGCTTCGGCAAAACCGGCAGCCTGCTGCTCGATCCTGACGACCTGTATGTCGGGGCCGTCCAAGGCGGCGCGACGGAAGATACCACCGATCCTTTCGGCGCAACGGGCGGCGCCGACTTTTATGTCCTGGCGACCAGCCTGACGGGTGATGCGAACTACACCCTGACGGCTGCGCACGATGTCATCTTCAATGCCAACGTGACCTTCGGTTCGGCCGCCGGCAAAACGGTGTCGATCACCGCCTCGAACGCGATCACTTCAACCGGCTTCAACGTTGCGACCAGCGGCGGCGCCCTGACGCTCAATGCCGCCACCATGTCGCTTGGCGCGCTGAACACCGGCGCCGGTCTGCTGACCATCAACAATTCCGGGGCCGCCACACAGTCCGGGGTCTTTGCCGGCTCGGGCGGCCTGGCCAAGACGGGCGCCGGGACGCTGACCCTGTCCCAGGCCAACACCTACACCGGAGGCACTTCGCTCTCTGCCGGCACGCTGGTGGTTTCCAACAACAACGGACTGGGCAGCGGCACGCTGACGGTTGACAACACCCCGACGCTGCGGGCCGGCAGCGCGCTTACCCTGGCGAACGCCATCAACCTCAACTCGGGCACCCTGACCGTTAACATACCGTTCGGCGGAGGAGAGGATATCACGCTCAACGGGGTGATTTCAGGTGCCGGGGCGTTGAACCTCACGGGTGACAGCAACAGCCGGTGGCTCCGCCTGAATGGCAACAATACCTTCTCCGGGGGTGTCACATTGAGCACTTCGGCTGGCTCGCGGCCTATCCTTCGGCTGGGCCATGTGAATGCCTTGGGCACCGGGACGCTGACGCAGGATGGGAATTTCGGATCGCTCGACGTCATGACCGATCTCTCTGCCGGCGTGGCCAACAACATTGTTATCAACCCCGCCTCGACGCTGACCCTGAATACCCAGGGCAACAGCGTCCTTCTCACCGGCGTGATCTCCGGCTCCGGTGCACTGACGAAAGCCACCGCGGGCACGGCGACCCTCAGCGGCACGAACACCTACACGGGCGTGACGACGATCAGCGCCGGCACCCTGCGCGTGGCGACCATCGGTAACGGCGGCGTGGCGGGCAACCTGGGCGCTGCCACGAGCGCCGCCGGCAACCTCGTGCTGGACGGCGGCACGCTGGCCTACACCGGCTCGACCGCCTCGACGGACCGCAACTTCACCCTCACGGCGGCGACGACCTCCACGCTGGATGTCTCCACCGGCGGCACCACCCTGACCCTGGCCGGCGCCGGCGCGGCCACCAACGGCTCGCTGACCAAGGCCGGCGCGGGCGGGCTGATTTTGTCTGGTGCCAATGCCTACACCGGCACGACCACGGTCAGCGCCGGCACGCTCACCTATGGCGCGAACGACGTCATCAGCACCGGCGCGGTGACGGTGAGCGGCGGCACGCTCGATCTCGCGACCTTCAACGATACCGTGGGCACCGTGACGTTGTCCGGTGGCAGCATCACGGGCAGCACCGGTGTGCTGACGAGCACCGGCACCTTTGAAATGCAGAGCGGCTCGGTCAGCGCGATCCTCGCCGGCGCGGTGCCCTTGAACAAGACCACCGCGGGCAGCGTGACCCTCAGCGGCACGAACACCTACACGGGCGTGACGACGATCAGCGCCGGCACCCTGAGCGTGGCGACCATTGGTAACGGCGGCGTGGCGGGCAACCTGGGCGCCGCCACGAGCGCCGCGGGCAACCTGGTGCTGGGCGGCGGCACGCTGGCCTACACCGGCTCGACGGCCTCGACCGACCGCAACTTCACCCTGACGGCCGCGACCACCTCGACGATCAATGTTGGTTCCGGCGCCACCCTGACGATGTCTGGCGCCGCCGCGGCGACCAGCGGCTCGCTGACCAAGGCCGGCGCGGGCGGGCTGACCCTGACCGGACAAAATCTCCACACCGGCACGACCACGGTCGGCGCCGGCACGCTGACCCTCGGGCACGCCACGGACACGCTGGCTGATGCCAGCTCGCTGGTCGTGAGCGGCGGCACCGCCGCCCTCGGCGCCAACAGCGACACGGTCAACGCCGTGCAACTGACTTCGGGCAGCATCACGGGCAGCGGCGGCACGCTGACCTCGGCGACGACCTTTGACATGCAGGGTGGCTCCGTCAGCGCGATCCTGGGCGGCACCGTGGGCCTGACCCAGTCGGTTGGCACGACCACCTTGACCGGGGCCAATTCTTATACCGGCGCGACCACCATCAGCAGCGGCACGCTCGAGCTTTCCGGCTCAGGCTCGCTGGCCAGCTCCGGGGTGGATGTCGGCAGCACGGGCGTGTTCCAGCTGACCGGGGTGACGAACAATGTCGGGGTGACCCTGAACAACGGTGCGACCCTGCGCGGCTCGGGCACTTCGACCCAGTCCGCCGCCGTCGTGCTCGCCGGCGCCGGGCAGACGGTCGACACGGTGGCGGGCACCGATGTGCTGAACATCACCAACACGATCACGGATGCTGGCGCCTCGACGCTGACGCTGGCGGGTGTCGCCAGCAGCACGATCAACCTGACCGGTGCCGTCACGGTAAACACGCTCGCGACCACGGGCGCCGCCCAGAATATCGCGCTCACCGGCAGCGGCGGCACCATCACCAGCGCGGTGACTTTCGGCAACACCGGCGGCACCCTGCTCCTCGGCCAGAGCGGTGGCGCGCAGACCTACACCGGCGGCCTCACGGCCACGGCGCCCTCGACCGTCACGTTGAACGGCGCCATCAACTCGCCCGGTGCGACGCAGACCTACGGCCCGGTGGCCCTGGGCTCGGATGTCACCGTTTCGGCCTCGACCGCCACCTTCAATGGTGCCGTCACCGGCACGGCCGACAGCCTCGGCATCACGGGCGACGCGGTGTTCGGCGATGCGGCCAATGACTCCGTCACCGGCCTGAGCACGCTGAGCGTCTCGGGGACGACCACCATCCACACGGACACGATCACCAGCTCCGGCACGCAGACTTACTCCGGCGCCGTCACGGTCGGCAACGACACCACCCTCAGCACCACCGACAGCACGGTCACATTCGGCTCGACGATCGACAGCCAGGCGACCGAGGCCAATGACCTGTCCGTGGGCGCGGGCGCGGGCACCATCTCGCTCGGCGGGGCGGTGGGTGCGGGCACCAATGGGGCGCTGGGGGCGGTGACCTTTTCCACCACGGCGGCGATCGCGCTGCCGGCCATCACCGCGAACTCCGTCACCGTGACTGCCGCCGGGGTCGCCGTGAACGGCAATGTCACGACCACCACCGCCACGACCCTCAATAATACCGGCGCCGTGACCGGCACCGGCGTCGTGTCGGCCGGCACGCAGGTCAACCTGAACGGCAGTGGCAACGTCACCGTGACCACCGCCACGCCGGTGCTCAGTCTCGGTGCCACCGGCGGCGACCTGACCGTGACAAACCGCAACACCGGCGGCGTGACCGTCAGCGGCGGCGCGGGTGGCGTCGCGAACCTCAATCTCACTTCCCGCAATTCCGGCAACAGCGCGAACGACGCCCTGGTCATCGGGACCGGCAACCTCACCACCGGCACCTCGGTCACCCTCACCGGCACGTCGCTTACCCTGAACGGCAACATCACCAGTCCCACGATCACGCTCAATCTCGCGGGCGATCTTACCGGCACCAAGGAACTGGCCGCTTCCGTGGCCCTCGCGCTGAACGGTGCCGGCAATGTGGGCGCGACCGGTGCCGGCGCGATTCTGATCAACACGCCCTCGCTGACCATCAACAAGGCGTCCGGCAATGTGTTTGTGAACAACGGGGCGAACGCCCTCAGCCTGACCGCCACCGCCTTCAGTGGCACGGGCGAATTCACTTCCGGTGCCTTCTCGCTGGGCAGCTCACTATCCACGGCCGGCGACCTCACGTTCAACACCTCGACCTTCGCCCTCGGCGCGAATGCCGTCACCGGCGGCACCGTCACGATCAACAATTCCGGCGGCCTCACCGGCACGGGTCTGGTGACGGCCACCACCCTCAACTTCAACGGCCTGGGCGCGGTCGGCACCGGCATCGCCGGCCGCATCAACACCGCGGCCGGCACGATCAACTTCAACAAGGCCGCCACCGCCGGCAACACCTTCCTGGCCGAGACCAACGGCGTCACGCTCACCGGTTCCACGCAGGGTGCGGTGAACATCACTTCCGGCACCAACACGGTTGCGCTGAGCAACTTCACCGTGGCGGGCGGGTTCACCGCCCCGGGCGCGGCCCTTGCACTCACCGGCACCATCGCCGGCCCGATGAGCCTGGGCAGCAATGTTTCCCTCAGCGCCGACACCACGTTCAGCGGCGCCGTCACCCTCACCAACGGCATCACCTTCACGACGGGCGCGAACACCCTGACCTTCTCCTCGGGCATCGATGGAGCGTTTGCGCTGATCGTCGATGCCACCGGCGGCGCCGTGGAATTCTTCGGCGGGGTGGGGGCCACGACCCCGCTCAGCAGCCTCAGCGTCACCGGCCTCGCCCGCGTCAGCGGCACGATCCGGACCGACGGCAACACCCAGAACTGGGGCAACCTCGTCCTGACCGCCGACACGACCTTCACCGACGCCGCCGGCGACATCAACTTCAACGGCACCATCGACGGCGACGGCAACGGCCCCTGGGCCCTGACGGCCACCACCACGTTCAACACCCTCTTCGCCGGCGCGGTTGGCGCCACCGACGCCCTCGCCAGCGTCACGGTCAACGGGGTTGGCGGCACCGTCGACATCGACGGTGGCAGTATTGAGACCACCGGTGCCCAGACCTACGCCGGCAATGTGACGCTCGGCGCGGGCACGACGCTCACGGCCTCGACCGCAACCTTCAACGGTCAGGTCATCGGTGGCACCAACAGCCTCGCGATCACGGGCAACGCCGTCTTCGGCAACGCCGCGACCGACACCGTTACCGGTCTCTCCACCCTGAGCGTCTCCGGCACGACTGCCATCAACACGGACACCATCACCACCACCGGGACGCAGATCTATTCGGACGCCGTCACCCTCGGGGTCGACGCCACCCTCACCACCACGAATAGCGGCGTCACCTTCTCGGGCACGGTGGACAGCGAGAACACCGAGACCAACAACCTGACGGTCTCCACCGGGTCCGGGGCCGTGAGCTTTGGTGACACGGTCGGCGGCGGGGTGGGTGGCGGACTCGGCGCCCTCACCGTGACCAACAGCGCGGCTGGCGGCCTGGTGCTGCCCTCGCTGACGGCGCAGGCCCTCACCGTCACGACCGGCGGAGACATCACTGATGCGGCAAGCACGGCCATCGCAGTGAGCGGCCTGGCCTCGCTCAATGCCGGCACCGGCGCCATCACCCTCGGCGACACCGGCGGCGACACCACCAATTTCGGCACGCTGACCTTCAACACCTCCGGGGCCGTGGCCATCACCGAGGATTCCGCGATGGACCTGGTGGGGGTCAACACCGGCGGCGCGACGACGCTCACCTCCGCGGCCGGCATCACGGATGCCACCGCGACGAGCGTGGCGGTCGGCGCCCTGACGGTCGACGGGACGTCCATTGCCCTGGGCGGGGGCACCTTCAATGCCACGACGATCAACTTCAATTCGGCGGGCGCGGTGACGATCGCGGAGGATTCCGGCATGAATATCACCGGCGCCAACACCGGTGGCACGACTTCGCTGACCTCCACGGCCGGCATCACGGATGCCACCGCGACGAGCGTGGCGGTCGGCGCCCTGACCGTCGACGGAACGTCGATCGCCCTGGGCGGCGGCACCTTCAATGCCACGACGGTCAACTTCAACTCCGCTGGTGCAGTGACCATTGCCGAGGATTCCGGCATGGACATCGTTGGAGCCAACACCGCCGGCAGCGCAACGCTGAGCTCGACGGGAGCCCTGACCGACGCCACGGCGACGAGCGTGACGGTGACCGGTCTGGCCGACGTGTCCGGCACCTCGATCAGCCTGGGCGGCGGCACCTTTAATGCCGGCACACTGACCTTTAACTCGGCCGGCGCGGTGACGATTGCGGAGGATTCCGGCATGAATATCACCGGCGCCAACACCGGTGGCACGACTTCGCTGAGCTCCACGGCCGGCATCACGGATGCCACTGCGACGAGCGTGGCGGTCGGCGCCCTGACCGTCGACGGAACGTCGATCGCCCTGGGCGGCGGCACCTTCAATGCCACGACGGTCAACTTCAACTCCGCCGGTGCAGTCACGATCGCCGAGGACTCGGCGATGGATATCGTGGGTGTGAACACCGCCGGTAGCACAACGCTGAGCTCGACGGGAGGCCTGACCGACGCCACGGCGACGAGCGTGACGGTGACCGGTCTCGCTGACGTGTCCGGCACCTCGATCAGCCTGGGCGGCGGCACGTTCAATACCGGCACACTGACCTTCAACTCGGCCGGTGCGGTGACAATCGCCGAGGATTCGGCGATGGACCTCGTCGGGGCCAACACCGCCGGCAGTGCGACGCTGGGTTCGACGGGAGCGCTGACGGACGCCACGGCCACCAGTGTGACGGTGACCGGTCTCGCCGACGTGTCCGGCACCTCGATCAGCCTCGGTGGCGGGACCTTCAACGCCGGCACGCTGACCTTCAATTCGGTGGGCGCGGTGACGATCGCGGAGGATTCCGGCATGAATATCACCGGGGCCAACACCGGTGGCACGACTTCGCTGACCTCCACGGCCGGGATCACGGATGCCACCGCGACGAGCGTGGCGGTCGGCGCCCTGACGGTCGACGGAACGTCGATCGCCCTGGGCGGCGGCACCTTCAATGCCACGACGGTCAACTTCAACTCCGCCGGTGCGGTGACCATTGCCGAGGATTCCGGCATGGACATCGTCGGGGCCAACACCGCCGGCAGCGCAACGCTGAGCTCGACGGGAGCCCTGACCGACGCCACCGCGACGAGCGTGGCGGTGACGGGCCTGGCCGACGTGTCCGGCACCTCGATCAGTCTCGGTGGCGGGACCTTTAATGCCGGCACACTGACCTTTAACTCGGCTGGAGCGGTGACGATCGCCGAGTCCTCGGCGATGGATCTCGTGGGCGTGAGCACCGGTGGAGCGACTTCGCTGAGCTCGACGGCCGGTATTTCCGATACGGGCGCGACGAGCGTCGATGTCGGTGCGCTTACGCTGAG
Source organism: Lacunisphaera sp. (assembly GCA_041917235.1). GTDB lineage: Bacteria > Verrucomicrobiota > Verrucomicrobiia > Opitutales > Opitutaceae > Lacunisphaera. The sequence continues at coordinate 82,793 of JAYRXZ010000011.1, forward strand.
CGGAACCTCGATTGCCCTGGGCGGCGGCACCTTCAATGCCACGACGGTCAACTTCAACTCGGCCGGTGCAGTCACGATCGCCGAGGACTCGGCGATGGATATCGTGGGTGTGAACACCGCCGGCAGTGCGACGCTGAGTTCCACCGCCGCCCTGACGGACGCCACGGCGACCAGCGTGACGGTAACCGGCCTGGGCAGCTTCTCCGGCACGTCCGTGAGTCTGGGTGGTGGCACGTTCAATACCGGCACGCTGACCTTCAATTCGGCGGGCGCGGTGACGATCGCGGAGGATTCCGGCATGAATATCACCGGCGCCAACACCGGTGGCACGACTTCGTTGACCTCCACGGCCGGCATCACGGATGCCACCGCGACGAGCGTGGCGGTCGGCGCCCTGACGGTCGACGGAACGTCGATCGCCCTGGGTGGCGGCACCTTCAACGCCACGACGGTCAACTTCAACTCAGCTGGAGCGGTAACAATCGCCGAGGACTCGGCGATGGATATCGTGGGTGTGAACACCGCCGGCAGCGCAACGCTGAGTTCCACCGCGGCCCTGACGGACGCCACGGCCACCAGCGTGACGGTGACCGGTCTCGCTGACGTGTCCGGCACCTCGATCAG
>JAYRXZ010000012.1:0-82390 GCA_041917235.1 Lacunisphaera sp.
GATCCCCAACGGCCCGCAGGGACGCGGGCCCTCCAAATAAGGGTTGTCCGGGTTTCGCCGGCCCGCGACACTGCCGGCGTGAGCGAGCCCATTCCTCCACCCGAAAACAAGCAGCGCGACTTCCGGAATTTCTTCGCCTCGGTCAAGTATGCCGTGGAGGGCTTCTGGGCGGCCGTGAGACACGAGCCGTCGTTCCGCGAGGACCTGATCTTCGTCCTCATCCTGACGCCCTTTGCCATCATCCTGCCGGTCAACGCCGTGTCGACCGCGCTGATGATCGCCGTGCTCTTCCTCATCGTGATCGCCGAGCTGCTGAACTCCGCCATCGAATGGACGATCGACGACATCTCGCTGGAGAAACGCCCGTTCGCCAAGCGCGCGAAGGACATGGGCAGCGCGGCCGTCTTCCTGGCCTACATCAACTGCGTCGTGGTCTGGGGCATCATCCTTTTCTCGAACTGGGATCGCATCGCGAAGCTGGAATTCCTCCGCTGGCCGCCGCCGTTCCTGCCGTGAGGTGGAGCCCGCGCTCCGCGCGGGCTTTCCGACCCAAACAACCTGCGCGGAGCGCAGGTTACACCCACCTACCGCATCCGCCCGAAGAAGTAGGCCGCCAGGCCGACCATGGCCAGGTTCGGCATCAGCGCCGCCCAGACCGGCTCAAGGTAGCCGCGGCCGCCCAGCACCGTCGCGAGGTTGGTCAGGATGTAGTAGAGGAAGAACAGGCCGATCGACTTCGAGACCCCGACCGCCGGGCTCACCCGCATGCCCGACACCGCAAACGGAATGGAGATGGCGATGATGATGAGCGGCCCGATCGTCTCGAACAGCAGGCTGTAATAGCGCACCTCGTAACGGATCAGCTTGGGATTGTTGTCGGTGGAGAAATATTCGGTGATGCGCCGGAGCTCGTTGAATGAGAGGTCGTTTGGCTTGCGGTCGATCAGCAGCATCAGCGTCGGGTCCTCGTTGAAGTGCGCCATCGTCTTCGTGGCGAACGTGACGGTGCGCACCAGCTCGCCCTGCTCGGGGTCGAAGGTCATCTCGCGCCCGTCGGTGAACGTCCAGCCGCCGCGGAGGGCGTCGTAGCGGCCCTCGCGGGCCATGATGCGGGTCTTCTCCCGGCGGGCGTGGTCGAGCTCCGATACGGTGACGCCGTAGGCCGTCCCGGAAAAGCGGCTGTAACGGTTGATGAACCACATGCGGTTGTCGCGCTGGTTGTCGAAGGTCACGCCTGACACGACGCCGAGCGTGCCGCCGGGCATGACCTTGGCCTCGGCGCGGAACTCGAAGCTCTCGAGCAGGCTGCGCGAGGTCTCCACCGACCACGGCACCACGCGGGCGTTGAGGAGGAGCGACACGCCGCAAAGCACCACCCCGGCCAGCCAGAGCGAGCGGGTGGTCGCGAAGATGTTCAGCCCGGCCGCGCGCACCGCCGTGAGTTCGTTGTTGCGGTGCAGCTTGCTCAGCACGAAGAGCAGCGAGAGCAGCATCGAGAGCGGCAGCACCACGTTGAGGTAACTGGGCATCAGCGTGGAATAATACAGCAGCATGTCCCCCGCATTGGCCTCGGCCTGGATGAGGTCGCGGAAGTTGTCGTAGAGCGCCGCCATCAGGAGCAAGCCCATCGTCGCCGCGAGCAGGAGCCCGAGCATTTTTAGCCATTCGCCGAGGAGGTAGCGGTCGAGGAGATTCATCCGGTCCCGGAGAGACAACCAACCGGTCAGTCGGTGGCAAAGCTCAATCGTCCGAAGGTGGAACCCGGCCTCCGGACAGGTTTGTGCGATGTGCGCCCTGAAAACCCGTCCAGAGACCGGGTTCCCCCTCCATTCCCGGAACAACTCCTGCCCCCACCCCTCTTATATTAGCGCAGTTGCGGGTTGAAAGCCCCGGCCGGCTTCTTCTCACTTTCCAGCCACCTCCCTATGCCCACCCGTCCCCTGTCCCAGGTGCTCCGGTCCGTCCTCGGCGCCGGCCTGCTGGCCGCCACCCTGACCGCCCAGGAAACCATCAAGATCGGCGAGTTCGCCTCGCTCACCGGCAAGGAGGCCGTCTTCGGCCAGAACGCCCACAAGGGCACCCTCCTCGCCATCGAGGAGGTCAACGCCGCCGGCGGCGTCCTCGGCCGCCAGCTCGAGCTGATCACCGAGGACAACCAGTCCAAGGCCGGCGAGTCCGCCACGGTGGTCAAGAAGCTCATCTCCCGCGACAAGGTCGTCGCCGTCCTCGGCGAGATCGTGTCCGGCCGCACTCTTGAGGCCGCCCCCATCGCCCAGCAGGCGAAGATTCCCCTGATCTCGCCGGGCGCGACCAACGTGGCCGTCACCGCCAAGGGCAACTACATCTTCCGGGTCTGCTTCATCGACGACTTCCAAGGCACCGTGATGGCCAAGTTTGCCCGCGATTCGCTCAAGCTCAGGCAGGTCGCCATCCTCTCCTCCGTCTCCTCGGCGCAGGCCGTCGGCCTGGCCAAGTATTTCAGGGAGGGCTTCACCGCGGCGGGCGGCACGATCGCGATCGACCAGAAATACGGCGAGGGCGACAAGGATTTCCGCGCCCAGCTCACCGCCATCAAGTCCGCCGGCGCCGACGGCGTGTTCGTGCCGGGCTATTACGCGGAGGCCGCGCTGATCTGCAAGCAGGCCCGTGAACTCGGGCTCACCGTGCCGATGTTCGGCGTCGACGGCTGGGAGTCGCCCGAGCTCATCCAGATCGGCGGCGCCGCCGTCGAGGGCACCTACTTCTCCACCCACTACTCGGTGGACAACCAGTCGGCCGCCGTCGTCTCGTTCAACGACCGCTTCAAGCAGCGCTGGGGCATCGACTCCAACGCCCTCTCCGCCCTCGGCTATGATTCCGCCATGGTGCTGGTCGACGCGATCAAGCGCGCCGGCACCACCGACGGCCCCAAGCTCCGCGACGCCCTCGCCGTGACCAAGGACTTCGCCGGCGCCACCGGCCGCATCACCTTCGACGCCCAGCGCAACCCGACCAAGTCCGCCGTTGTCCTCACCGTGAAGAACGGCCGCTACGCCTTCGTCCAGGACGTCCATCCCTAACCTCCTCCCCCCCTATGAAAACCCCCGCCCTCCTCCTCGCCCTCGTTGCCGCCGCCGCGGCCCACGCCGCCGACCCCATCAAGATCGGCGAATACGCCTCGCTCACCGGCAAGGAAGCCGGCTTCGGCCAGACCTCCCACCAGGGCGTCGTCCTCGCCCTCGAGGAGATCAACGCCGCCGGCGGCGTGCTCGGCCGCCAGCTCGAGCTCGTCTACGAGGACAACCAGACCAAGCCCGGCGAGTCCGCCACGGTCGTGAAGAAGCTCATCTCCCGCGACAAGGTCGTCGCCCTCATCGGCGAGGTCTCCTCCGGCCGATCGCTCGAAGCCGCCCCCATCGCCCAGCAGGCCAAGATCCCGATGGTCGCCCCCGCCGCCACCAACCCGAAGGTCACCCAGACCGGCAACTACATCTTCCGCGTCTGCTTCATCGACCCGTTCCAGGGCACCGTCATGGCGAAGTTCGCCAAGGAGGACCTGAAGGCCAAGCGCGTCGCCATCCTCTCCAGCGTGTCCAACGCCTACAGCCTCGGCCTCGCCAAGTTCTTCAAGGAGACCTTCGTTCCCGCCGGCGGCGAGATCGCCACCGAGAAGAACTTCTCCGAGGGCGACAAGGACTTCCGCGCCCAGCTCACCGCGGTCAAGGCCTCCGGCGCCGACGCCGTCTTCGTCCCCGGCTACTACACCGAGTCCGCCCTCATCGTCCGCCAGGCCCGCGACCTCGGCCTGACCATGCCGTTCTTCGGCGGCGACGGCTGGGAGGACGAGCAGCTGCTCAAGATCGGCGGCGAGGCCCTCAACGACTGCTACTACTCCACCCATTTTTCGGCCGAGAACACCGACCCGGTCGTCGCGGCGTTCACCGCGAAATACAAGGCCCGCTGGAACGGCGAGCTGCCCGGCGCCTTTTCCGCCCTGGGCTACGACGCCGTCTACGTCCTGGCCGACGCCATCAAGCGCGCCGGCGGCACCGAGGGCCCGAAGCTCCGCGACGCCCTCGCCGCCACCAAGGACTTCCCCGGCGTCAGCGGCACAACCACGATCGACAAGGACCGCAACGCCTCCAAGTCCGCCACCATCATCGCCCTCAAGAACGGCAAGGCCACCTTCCACAAGACCGTCTCCCCGTGATGCTCCGTTTCCTCCGATCCGCCCTGCTGCTTCTCACGCTCGCTGCCTCCGCCGGCGCCGCCGAACCGATCAAGATCGGGGAATACGGCGCGTTCTCCGGCAAGGAGGCCGCCTTCGGCACCTCCGCCCGCAAGGGCGTGATCCTCGCCTTCGAGGAGGCCAACGCCACCGGCGGCGTCCTCGGCCGGCCGGTCGAGCTCATCGCGGAGGACAACCAGTCCAAGCACGGCGAATCCGCCACCATCGCCAAGAAGTTCGTCTCGCGCGACAAGGTCGTCGCCGTCCTCGGCGGCAACCCCTCCACCAACTCGCTCGAGGCCGCGCCGATCCTGCAGAACGCGAGGATCCCGATGATCGCGATCTCGTCGACCAACCCGAAGGTCACCGAGATGGGCAACTACATCTTCCGGGTCTGCTTCATCGACCCGTTCCAGGGCGCCGTGCTGGCCAAGTTCGCCCGCAAGACCCTCAAGGCCCAGCGCGCCGCCATCCTCACCTCCGTGAACAACCCCTACAGCGTCGGCATCTCCAAGGTCTTCCGCGAGAAGTTCGCCGAGGCCGGCGGCGTGATCGCCATCGAGCAGAAACACAGCGAGGGCGACAAGGACTTCCGCGCCCAGCTCACCGCCATCAAGAACGCGAACGTCGATGTCATCTTCCACTCCAGCAACTACACCGAGGGCGCGCTGGTCTGCATCCAGGCCCGCCAGCTCGGCTTCACTGGGCCGCTCTTCGGCGGCGACGCCTGGGAGGCCCCGCAGCTCATCGAGATCGGCGGCAAGGCCGTCGAGGGCACCTATTATTCCACCCACGCCTCCCCCGAGTCCACCGCGCCCGAGATGGTGAATTTCATCAAGAAATTCCGCGCCCGCTGGGACGGCGAGACCCCCGACAGCATCGCCGCGCTCGGCTACGACGCCGCCACCATGCTCTTCGACGCCCTGAAGCGCGCCGGCACCACCGACAGCTCCCCGCTGCGCGACGCCATTGCGACGACCAGGGACTTTTCCGGGGTGACCGGCCGCATTACCATCGACCAGGACCGCAACGCCACCAAGTCGGCCGTGATCCTGACGGTGAAGGACGGCAAGTTCGCCTACGTCGAGACGGTGAATCCGTGAGGCGGGCGGCGGCCTGTGGCGGCCGGGCCAGAATCATTAGTTTTCCACGGTGGCCATTGACCGCCGCTACAGACGGCTTTGGCCCGAAACGCGGCCATTGACCCGCAGCCCGGGGCCCCCCTAGCCTTGGGCCAACTTTTCCCGCACCACGCTTGTCCGAATTCCTGCAGCAACTCCTTAACGGCCTGTCCCTCGGGGCCATCTATGCGCTCATCGCGCTGGGCTACACGATGGTCTACGGCGTCCTGCGGTTCATCAACTTCGCGCACTCGGACGTGTTCATGGTCGGCGCCTTCATCGGCTACTACATGGGCAAGCTCGTGCCGGAGAACACGGTCTGGGGCGGCCTCGTCGTCCTGATCGTTGCCATGCTGGGTTGTGCCGTGCTGGGCATGGTCATTGAGCGGCTGGCCTACCGCCCCCTGCGCGGCGCCGCCACCCTCAACGTCCTGATCACCGCCATCGGCGTGTCCCTCCTGCTCGAGTATTCCGGCCAGGTCTTCTTTGGCGCCACCCCGCGCACCTTCCCGGCGGTGTTTCCCTCCGTCAATTTCACCCTCGGCAATCTCGTCATCTCGTCCAACCAGGTCGTCGTCATCGTGGTCACCGCCCTGCTCATGGTCGGCCTGCAGTTCATCGTCTACCGCACCAAGATCGGCACCGCCATGCGCGCCGTCTCGCTCAACCCGAAGGCCGCCCAGCTGGTCGGCGTGAACAACGACGTCGTCATCTCCTTCACCTTCGGCCTCGGCTCCGCCCTCGCGGCCGCCGGCGGCATCCTCTACGCGCTCAACTACCCGTCGATCGACCCGCTGATGGGCGTCATGCCCGGCCTCAAGGCCTTCGTCGCCGCCGTGCTCGGCGGCATCGGCAACATCCCCGGCGCCGCCCTCGGCGGCCTGCTGCTGGGCACGGTCGAGACCTTCGTGAACGGCAGCCAGTGGTCGACCTACAAGGACGCCATCGCCTTCGCGATCCTCATCATCATCCTGCTCTTCCGGCCCGCCGGCCTGCTGGGCCGGGCCACCGTCGAGAAGGTCTGAGCCATGCCGCGCCCGCACCTCTATCTCCTGCTCGGTCTGCTCGCCGCCTACGGCGTCTCGCATTTTTCGGACCGGATCGACCCCTACCACCTCGACATCCTCATCGGCGTCGGGATCAACATCATCCTCGCCGTCTCGCTCAACCTGGTGAACGGCTACACCGGCCAGTTCTCCCTCGGCCACGCGGGCTTCATGTCCGTCGGCGCCTACCTCGCCGCCGCCGTCTCGCTCTTCCTCGGGCCGAAGCTCCTCGGCGAGGAGGGCGGCACCGTCTTCCAGCAGGGCCTGATGTTCCTCGCCGCCCTCGCGGCCGGCGGCCTCGGCGCCGCCGTGGCCGGCCTCGCGGTCGGCATCCCCTCGCTGCGCCTCAAGGGCGACTACCTCGCCCTCGTCACGCTCGGCTTCGGCGAGATCATCCGCGTCATCTTCCAGAACGTCGAGTTCCTCGGCGGCGCCCTCGGCCTCAACGGCATCCCGGCCTACACCTCGATCTTCTGGGTCATGTCCTTCGTCGCCCTGAGCGTGTTCACCGTCACCAGCCTCGTCCACTCGACCTACGGCCGCGGCTTCCTCGCGACCCATGACGACGAGGTCGCCTCCGAGGCCGTCGGCCTCAACACCACGCGCTACAAGATCGTGGCCTTCGTCATCGGCGCCTTCTTCGCCGGCGCGGCGGGCGGCCTCTACGGCCACTTCAAGATGACCATCACCCCGACGGGCTTCGACTTCACCAAGAGCATCGAGATCGTCGTCATGGTCATCCTCGGCGGCATGGGCAACACCATCGGCGTCATCCTCGCCGCCATCCTGCTCACGCTGCTGCCCGAGGTCCTGCGCCCGATCGCGGAATACCGCATGATCATCTACTCGCTGCTGCTGATCGTGCTCATGATCATGCGGCCGCAGGGGCTCTTCAATTTCAAGTTCGGCAAGACCAAGCTCTGATGCCCGCCCTCCTCCAGCTCAACCAGGCGACGATCAAGTTCGGCGGCCTCACCGCCGTCAACGCGGTCGACTTCACCGTCAACGACGGCGAGCTCGTCGGCCTCATCGGCCCCAACGGCGCGGGCAAGACCACCGTCTTCAACCTCATGACCGGCGTCTACCAGCCGACGTCCGGCTCGATCCATTTCGACGGCCAGCCGCTGGCCGGCCTGCGCGTCAACGAGATCGTCGAGCGCGGCATCGCCCGCACCTTCCAGAACATCCGCCTCTTCGGCTCGCTCTCGGTCTTCGACAACGTCCGCGTCGCCTGCAACCTCCACCGCGAGACCGCCGCCATCCACTCCCTGATCCGCCTGGGCGCCTTCCAGCGCGACGAGGCCGCCATCACCAAGCGCGCCGAGGAGCTGCTCGACATCTTCAACCTCCGCCGCTTCCGCGACGCCCCGGCCAAGAGCCTCCCCTACGGCGAGCAGCGCCGCCTCGAGATCGTCCGCTGCCTCGCGACCAAGCCCAAGCTCCTCCTCCTCGACGAGCCGGCCGCCGGCATGAACCCGACGGAGAAGGTCGACCTCATCCGCCTGATCCAGCAGGTCCAGAAGCAGTTCGGCCTGTCCATTTTGCTCGTCGAGCACTCGATGAAGGTCGTCATGGGCGTCTGCCAGCGCATCGCCGTCCTCGACTACGGCGTGAAGATCGCCGAGGGCAACCCGGCCCAGATCCAGTCCGACCCGAAGGTAATCGAGGCCTACCTCGGCGAGGACCACCAGAAATCCCTCTCGCACCACTGAGCCCATGCTGACGGTCAAGAATCTCGAGGTCTGCTACGGCGCCATCAGCGCGCTGCGGGACGTGACGTTCCACATCGAGGCCGGCCGCATCGTCACGCTCATCGGCGGCAACGGCGCGGGTAAGACCACCACGCTGCGCACCATCTCCGGCCTGCTCCGGGCGAAGAAGGGCGGCATCACCTTCAAGGGCGAGGACATCGCGAAGCTCCCGCCGCACCAGATCGTCGCCCGCGGCCTCTGCCACGTGCCCGAGGGCCGCATGGTGTTCTCCAACCTCTCCGTCGACGAGAACCTCGCGATGGGCGCCTACCTGAAGACCGACAAGGCGAAGATCGCGGAGAATCGCGACTACGTCTTCAGCGTCTTCCCCCGCCTGAAGGAGCGCCTCACCCAGGCCGCCGGCACACTCTCCGGCGGCGAGCAGCAGATGCTGGCCATCGGCCGCGCCCTCATGGGCGAGCCGCAGCTGCTCATGCTCGACGAGCCCTCGCTCGGCATCGCACCGAAGCTCATCAGCACCATTTTCGAGAAGATCGTGGAGATTAACAAAAACCACGGCATCACCATCCTGCTCGTCGAGCAGAACGCCAACCTCGCCCTCGAGATCTCGCACGACGCCTACGTCCTCGAGACCGGCGTGGTCGCGATGCAGGGCCCGTCCGCCGAGCTGCGGAACAACCCCGACCTCAAGGCCGCGTATCTGGGTGGGTAAACTGCCTTGAGGTGGAACCCGGCCTCCGGACGGGTTTCTGCTATGCGCGCATCCTGAAAGCGCGTCCGGAGGCCGCGCTCCACCTCAGAGCGATGCAAGGCACCCTCTGACTGTCCGTTAACTGCCCCATTGCCGCCGGCCGCCCGGCGCCCAAGCTGACCGGACCCCTATGAAGACCCCGCGCGTGCTTGTCGCCCTGCTGAGCTGTGTCGTTTTTTCCGGTCCGCTGGCAGCCTCCGTCACCGCCTGGCCCGAGGTCACCCGCGAGAACAAGCCCTGGACCCGCTGGTGGTGGCCCGGCAGCGGCGTTGATCCCGCGAGCCTCACCGCGGAACTCCAGTCGTTCCAGGACGCCGGCCTCGGCGGCGTGGAGATCACGCCCATCTACGGCGCCAAGGGCTACGAGAACCGTTACATCGATTTCCTCACGCCCAAGTGGATGCAGATGCTCGAACACACCGGCCGCGAGGCACAGCGCCTCGGCCTCGGCGTCGACATGGCCACCGGCACCGGCTGGCCCTTCGGCGGGCCGTGGGTCACCCCGGCCGACGGCTCGGCCAAGCTCGCGCTGGTCGACGGCAAGCTCACCGGCACGCCTACCAAGATGATGGTCAAGCGCGCCGCCCCGGGCGACGAGGGCCTCGTCGTTGATCCCTATTCCACCGGCGCGCTCGAGCGCTACCTCGCGCCGTTCGGCACCGCTTTCGGGAAATTTCCCCGCGAGCTCATCCGCAGCCAGTTTCACGACTCCTTCGAATATTACGGTTCCGAGTGGACCCCCGGCCTGCCCGCCGCCTTCCAGGAGCTGCACGGCTACGACATCCAGACCTATGCCGCCGAGCTGATGGGGCAGAAGCCCGCCGACGCCGACACCCTCGCCCGCCTCAAGAGCGACTACCGCGCGACCCTCGCCCAACTGCACCTCGATTACCTCAACACCTGGGTGAAATGGTCGCACGCCCGCGGCTTCAAGGTTCGCAACCAGTCGCACGGCGCGCCGGCCAACCTGCTCGACCTCTACGGCGCCGTCGACATGGCCGAGACCGAGACCTTCGGCTCGACGCCCTTCCCCATCCCGGGCCTGCGCCGCCTCCCGAGCGAGGTGCGCGGCAACGACCAGGACCTGCCCGAGCCGCTCGTCATGCGCATGGCCTCGTCCGCCGGACATGTCATGGGCCACCCGCTCACCTCCAGCGAGACCTGCACCTGGCTGCGCGAGCACTGGAAGGTCGCGCTCTCCTACGCCAAGCCCGAGATCGACCGGCTGTTCGTCAACGGCATCAACCACATCTTCTACCATGGCACGGCGTTCTCGCCGCAGGACGCGCCGTGGCCGGGCTGGCTGTTCTACGCCTCCACCCAGTTCAACCCGCGCAACACCTGGTGGCAGGAGTTCGGCGCGCTCAACGCCTACGTCGCCCGCGTCCAGTCCATCCTCCAGCGCGGCTCCCCCGACAACGAGGTCCTCATCTACTGGCCGGCCGCCGACATCTGGGACGACACCACCGGCCCGCTCATGCAACAGCTCGGCGTGCACAACGTGAACTGGCTCACCGCCAAGCCCACCGGCCTGCTCGCCCAGAAGCTCCTCAACACCGGCTACGGATTTGACTACATCTCAGACGCGCAGCTGCAGCTGACCAAGGCCGACGCCGGCCAGCTCGTGACACCCGGCTCCCGCTACAAGGTCCTGCTCGTCCCCGCCACCCGCCGCATGCCCGTCGCCACGCTCGAACGCCTCGCCCAGCTCGCCCGCGGCGGCGCCAAGGTCATCTTCGAGGCGCTGCCCGAGGACGTCCCCGGTCTCGGCCGGCTCGAGGCGCGCCGCGCCGAGTTCGCCGCCGCCAAGGCGCTGCTCACCCCGAATCTCGTGGAGGCCGACCCGACGAGGACGCTGCCCCTGCTGCAGGTCGCCCGCGAGGCCGTCGCCGAGACCGGCATCAGCTTCATCCGTCGTGCCACACCGGACGGTTACGACTATTTCTTCACGAACCTCACCGCCCGGCCGCACGACGACTGGGTCACGCTGGGCCGCAAGGCCCGCACGGTGCTGATCTTCGATCCCTTGACGGGCTACCGGGGTTTCTCCCCCGTTCGCCACACCGTCGGCGGCATCACCGACTTTTACCTGCAGCTCGCCCCGGGCGAATCCTTGATCGTCCGCACCACCTCCGAGGCGGTCCCCGCGGGCACCCCGGGCTGGCCCTATCGCCGCAGCGCCGGCCAGGCCATCGCGCTCGACGGCAGCTGGAGCGTCACCCCCGTCCGCGGCGGCCCGGAGCTGCCGCCGGCCTTCAAGCAGACCGGCTTTGGCTCATGGACCGCGCAGGGCGGCGAATGGGAACGCTTCGGCGGCACCGCGCGCTACGAGACCGAGTTCACCCTGCCTGCCGACACCAAGGCCGCCGACTGGCTGCTCGATCTCGGCGAGGTCCGCGAAAGCGCGCGTGTCATTGTCAACGGCCAGGACGCTGGCACGGCCTGGTCGCTGCCGCTGCAGGCCCGCATCGGCTCCCTGCTCAAGCCCGGTAAGAACACGCTCGCCCTCGAGATCACCAATCTCGCCGCCAACCGCATCCGCGACCTGGACCGGCGCAAGGTGGACTGGAAGATCATGCGCGAAATCAACTTTGTGAACATCAGCTACCGCCCCTTCGATGCGTCGAACTGGGAGATCACCCCCGCCGGCCTCCTCGGCCCGGTGCAGCTGGTGCCGCTGCAGGCCGTCAAGCCTTAGCTTTTGGAGGGCCGGTCTCCTGACCGGCCGCGGTCGGCCGGGAGGCCGACCCTCCACTTCCCGCTCTTGCGAAACGCCCCGACCGGGCTAGTTTTTTCGCCATGATCCGCCGAATCCTATCCCTCTTCGCCGGGCTGCTGGCTGTGCAGGCCGCGGCCGTGATCGTCGACGTCAACCTGCCCTATAAGGAACTCCGCCTGAAGGACGGCATGCTTTTCACCGACGTGGCCGTGCGCAGCATCAACACCTCCGCCGGGACCGTCATGCTGATGGTCGACAAGGACCTGGTCAGCGTGCGCACCTCGATGCTGCCCGACGAGGTCCGTGCGCGCCTGCTGGAACTCGCCCCCGCCCAGACCAAGGAGGAAATGGAGGCGGAGAAGCTGCAGGACACCGCCGACCGCAAGAAGGCCGCGGAACACGCCGAGCGCCGGCAACGCATGCTTGAGGACGAGGCCCTGGCGCAACGCACCGCCAGCCGGACCATGAATGTGAAGGCCGCCGCCGAGGAGGCCGCCCGGGTCGAGGCCATCCCGGGCGACGTGGCCAAGTTCGCCGAGGCGCGGGCCCGCGCCTTCTTCAAATACCAGGATTCCCCGCATTCCAACATCGGCGCCGTGATCAGCTCCGACATCTTCCTGGACGACCCCGAACCCGTGCCCGGCTGGGGCGGTCGCTACCGGGTCACGGGCGTCGCCTACCGCCAGTTCATCAACAACCAGGCCAGCGGCTTCGGCCGGGGCGGCCAGGAATTCGAGATGCTCATCCAGACCCACGACCGGAAGAAGCCCGAGATCGTCGAAATCCGCATAAAATAGACCAGCCCAACCCCTTGATTTTTACCGGGCGGCCCGTAAATTGGCCGCCCTTTTCGTTTTTAACTCCCAGCGCTCAACCACCCGCTCTCAACTCACTCATGTCCACCACCACACCGCAGAAATTCGAGTTCCAGGCCGAGATCAAGCAGCTCCTCGATATCGTCATCCACTCGCTCTACACGGAGAAGGAAATCTTCGTCCGCGAGCTGGTTTCCAACGCCTCCGACGCCCTCGAGAAGCTCCGCCACACCCAGCTGACCGAGCCGAACATCTTCGGCGACCAGCCCCTGGAAATCAACGTCACCACGGACGACAAGGCGAAGACCCTCACGATCCAGGACCATGGCATCGGCATGACCCGCGCCGAGCTCATCGAAAACCTCGGCACCATCGCCCACTCCGGCTCCAAGGCCTTCCTCAAGGCCCTCGGCGAGGGCGGCGCCAAGAACTCCAACCTCATCGGCCAGTTCGGCGTCGGCTTCTACTCGGCGTTCATGGTCGCGAAGTCCGTGAAGGTTTATTCGCACTCCTACAAGGCCGACGAGCCCGGCCACGTCTGGTCCAGCGACGGCTCCGGCAGCTACGAAATCGAGGAGGCCGCCGACGTCGCGCGCGGCACGAAGATCGTCATCGAGCTGAAGGACGACTGCGCCGAATACGCCACCGAGGGCCGCATCAAGGACATCGTCGAGCGCTACAGCGCCTTCGTCTCCTTCCCGATCAACCTGGCCGGCAAGCGCGTCAACACCGTCCAGGCCCTCTGGCTGCGCTCGAAGAACGAGATCAAGGACGAGGAATACACCGAGTTCTACAAGTTCCAGGCCCACGCCTACGACGACCCGCTCCTGCGCCTGCACTTCTCGGCCGACGCCCCTCTCTCGATCAACGCCCTCCTCTTCGTCCCGCAGGAGAACACCGAGAAGTTCGGCTTCGCCCGCTTCGAACCCGCCGTGTCGCTCTACTGCCGCAAGGTCCTGATCGACGCCTCGCCCAAGGACCTACTGCCCGAGTGGCTGCGCTTCCTCAAGGGCGTCGTGGACAGCGAGGACCTCCCGCTGAACATCTCGCGCGAGACCATGCAGGACAAGGCCCTGCTGGAGAAACTGGGCAAGGTCATCACCAAGCGCTTCCTCAAGTTCCTGGACGAGGAGGCCACCCAGCGCCCCGACGGCTACGTGAAGTTTTATTCAAACTTCGGCATCTTCCTGAAGGAGGGCGCCGCCCTCGACCACACCCACAAGGAACAGCTCATGAAGCTGCTCCGCTTCGAGTCGTCGCTGACCGACAAGACCAAGCAGACCTCCCTCGCCGACTACGTCACGCGCATGGGCAGCGAGCAGAAGGAGATCTATTACCTCGTCGGCAAGGACCGCACCGCCATCGAGAGCGGCCCCTACCTGGAGGGCTTCAAGGCCCGCAACCTCGAGGTGCTCTTCTGCTACGAGCCGGTGGACGAATACGTGATGAACAACGCCCGCGAGTTCGACGGCAGGAAGCTCATCGCCGCCGACCACGCCGACGTGAAGCTCGCCGACATCCCGAAGCCCGAGGGCGCCCTCTCCGAGGACGACACGAAGAAGCTCACGTCCTGGCTCAAGGAGTCGCTCGGCGACCGCGTGGCCGACGTGAAGGCCAGTGACCGCCTCGTGGACTCCCCCGCCCTCGCGATCAACGCCGACGCCTTCATGTCCGCCCACATGCGCCGCATGATGAAGGCGATGAACAAGGAGGGCTCCGACCTGCCGCAGAAGGCGAACCTCGAGATCAACCCGCGCTCCGCCGTGATCAAGCGCCTCTTCGAGATCCACACCGCGTCGCCCGACAAGGCGAAGCTCGTCGCCGAGCAGATCCTCGACAACGCCCTCATCTCCGCCGGCATGCTTGAAGATGCGACCCCAATGGTCGCACGGATGTATAAACTCCTCGAAACGGTCTAAACCGCCCCTGCCCCTGCAGCCCTCCGTAGCTCAGTCCGCTGAGCGAAGGAGGGCATGCTCGAGGATGCGACCCCGATGGTCGCCCGCATGTATAAACTTCTCGAGACGGTCTGAGCGCGACTTGTCCGCCGTAGCGTTGGCGAAGGCGGATGGTCGCGCCTCCACAACTGTTCAGGCATGTCTGAGCCAAGGCTAATTTGTAACGTATTACGTTACAATTTACCCGCGCCTGAATTGGCGGCCGAAATCCGCCTTTTTTCCCGACGCCGCCACACCGCGAGGCCCAGCGCCGCCAGTCCGGCCGCCACGGCATATGTCGACGGCTCGGGGATGGCGGATATCGTCATGAGAAAGGCGCGGTTGTTGTAGTTTACGCCGTCGAAATAGGTGCCGCTTCCGACGAGTTGTCCCGCGTCATTCAGGGCAAAGCGTGAATAGGGATCAAGATAGGTAAAACCTGGTGAACCACCGCTGCTCATAAAGGAGGCCGCTAACGTGTTCAGGTCATACATCGTCCCGTCTGTGTAGAAGAAGAGATGCACGTCGGTGTTGCCGGTGATGTTGGCATAACCGGCGACCTGGCCGAGGGAGTTGATGGAGGTGGCGGAGCTGTCCGAGCCGCCCAGGGTGCCGAGGTCGGTCATCCCTCCGTCATAGAGAAAGGCATGGGAGAGACCACCGGAGGTAGCGGAATACCCGACGACCTGCCCGACGTCGTTGAGGCCATATCCGTAGCTATACGCCCGCCGAGAGTGCCGAGGTCGGTCATAATCCCGCTGGTCCAAAGGAACGCCCGGGCGCCCCCGGCGGTGTCGGATGTGCCGGCGACCTGGCCCGCGGCGTTGATGGCCTCGCCCGTGCTGCTGGCTCCGCCGAGGGTGCCGAGGCTGACCATGCTCCCGCTGCTATAACGGAAGGCGGTGCCGGACGTGCCGGCGATCTGGCCCGAGATGTTGATCGCCCTGCCCTGGCCGAAGCTTCCGCTCAGGACGCCGAGGTCGGTCATGCTGGTGGTGTGAAGAAACACGTTATTGGCGGTATCCCCCGGGATATTTGCATCACCGGTCACTTGACCGGAAGAGTTGATGCCATAGGCCGCACTGTTCGTGCCGCCGAGAGTGCCGAGGTCGGTCATAATCCCGCCGGAATAGATGAAGGCGTGCTGGGCGGCGTTGCCGGCGGTCTGCGAATATCCCACGACCTGTCCCGAGGCGTTGATCCCGGTGGCATAGCTGGTGTCGCCACCCAGGGTGCCAAGCTGCTGCAGGCCGGTGACGGTGACCTGGGCCTGCATGACCGTCGCAACGCACAATGTCAGGATGATTCGGATAAAATCAGGTTTCATCTTTGGCCCGGGTCAGCTTGGTTGAAAGATTCGTTTTCTGGATGAGCCTTCCCCGCCGCCGCCACACCGCGAGGCCCAGCGCCGCCAACCCGGCCACCGCGGCATATGTCGACGGCTCGGGGATGGTCGACGCGGTGATCCAATCGCCAGTGGACTGGATGCTGATCCCTGAGAGCGGATTATCGCTTTCATCCAGGACTTCGGTGACTCCCAGCCAGTTCAGGTTGAAGGTCGAGGAGGCGGTCAGCGGGTCATTCATGCCCCGTGGCTGCACAAAACTGGCCGCCCGGCCGGTGATGGTCAGCTCGAAGGCATCGCCAAAAGTAAACGGGATGTAGAGATCATAGACCTGGAAATTGGCACTGCCGCTCAGGACACTCTCCGGATTTCCCCCGATCAGATCGATGTAAAGTTGCCGCGATCCGTCCACCTGGCCCTCGCCGCCAAACCCGGAGTTGGGGTTGGCTCCGAGGCTCCAGGAAACAACAACGGGCTGGGCGCCAGTAAAGGTCGAATTGACGGAGGCCGGCAGGCTCAGGCTGCCGCTGGCCAGAAACTGCGCGTGCAGCCGCCCCGGGGTTCCAGCAAGTCCGGTTGCCGTGACGAGGATGGAGTCCGACCAGACGGCCCGGGCGAACGAACTGGTCGTGACCGTGTCGCCACTCCCGGCCTGCGGATCGGCCGAGGAAAAGGCATGCAGGTGCATTGAGCCAAATGTGGCGGTGGCCGTCGCCGAGCCGTAGGCCGTGGCAACACTGGCCGTGCCCGCGGCGCTCGACGGGCCGTAAACGTCCGACGTCAGGACGGTTACCGCCGGCACAAAGGTGGTCGTCTCCAATTCCAATGTAACTTGTGCCGCCACCCGGAGGCCACCACCCAGCGCCATGCCCAGGATGCAGATGGATGCGGCGGCGCGGAAAAACAGCGGGCTGTGGTTCATGAGCACAGATGACTTCCTAAGACGATCTATTGGTTTTCCGGCGCGCGATTACGGACTTCATTCCCTCGGCGCCGCCACGCCGCCAACCCCAGCGCGGCCAACCCCGCCAGCATTGCATACGTCGACGGCTCGGGAATCGCCATGGGCGTGTCCGTGATGCTGACCACGCCGGTGCTGGCCAGCAAACTGGTGTCCCAATACAGGCCTTCCGTCAGCGCCGCCGTTTCGAAACTCAGGAAACTGATGCTGCCGGCCGTGCCCCAATCGAGCAGGTTGAAGCTGTCGCCGAGGGAGGGCATGAAGCCGTTGATCAGCAGGAGCCGGATGGAGCCCTCGCTGCTGAACATGCCGGTGATGTCGAGGGCGTCGTATTGCGTGCCGCGGGCCAGGCCGCCGATCTCGAACTCGATGAAACCGGTGCTCCCGAGCGAGAGACTGCCGGGCAGCGTGATCAGCGCCGGGCTGTTGCCCGGGGCATAAAGGCCGTTGAGGTTGAGATCGCCACCGAACGTGCCGCTGCCCGTCAGGGTGGCGCCGACATCGACTGTGACCGCACCGGTGCCGAGCGCCGAGCCGGTCTCGTTCGAAAGTCGCAGCGTGCCCGCGGTCACCTGCGTCCCGCCGGTGTAGGTGTTGGCGCCGGTGACGGTGAGGGTGCCGGCGCCGCTCTTGCCGAGCCACTGCGATCCGCTGATCAACCCGCCCAGCGTGAGCGTGGTTCCGGCATTCACTACATCGACGCTGCCGCCGCCTTCCAGCCGGACAGCCCGGTTGGTCGCCGCACTCGTCCCCGTGTAATGAAGGTCGCCCGGGCTGTATCCCTCGCCCACCGTCCCCAGCACGATCCGGGTGCCCTGGCCCATCTGGCCCGCCACCCCGGCATCCGTCACCTGGCTGATCGTCACGCCATCCTGCTCCGTGATGAGATCGCCCGTGAAGGTATTGGTGCCGGCCAGGGTCACGCCCGAGGCCACGAGGTTGCGTGCGCCGCCCGACTCGCTGATCACACCCGAGACCGTGAGCGTCGCATTGTAAGTCGCGCTCGCGCCCCCGATCACCGCGTAGTCATCCTGCAGGACGACCGGGCCGGCCAGCGTGACCGACCGGGATTCCGTCATTGAATAGTCCGGTTGCAGGTAGATCCGGCCTCCGTTCAGCACCAGGGTCTCGTTGACCGTCAGATTGCGGTCGAGCCGCAGACGCGAACTCGCATTGAGCACGGTTTCGTTGCCGGCACCGGTTGCGCCCAGCGCGTTCTGGTGGCGAACGTAGACATCGGCTTCCCGCACCTGCGTCACCCCGGAGTATGTGTTGTTACCCTCGAGAAAGAGGTCGCTTTGCCCGGTCACCAGCAGGCCGGCACTGCCGGCGATCGGCGCCGAGATGGTCAGCTCCGAGGAACTGCTGGCGGTGCGGATGAACGCCTGGCCGGTGAACGTCAGCGTGCCGCCACCCGACGCCGCGATCGTCATGCCGTTGTAGGTATAGCCCGCCATGATGCCCTCGACCGCGACATTGTCGGTCACCGTGACGGTCGAGGGCGTGCCGTTGTAATAAAACCGCGCGATGGCGCCGTCGGTCCACCCGGCGACCGAGGTGCCGGCGGTGTTGGTCGTCCAGTTGCCGGAGCTGTGGCTCCAGGTGCCGCTTCCCTGCGCCAGCCCCGCGGTGGTGCCGTTGGCGTCCCAGTGCAGTTCCGGCGCGATCGGCGTGAGCTGGACGACATGGATGGCGTCGCTGCCCGTCCGGCCGAGGCCGATGATGGTGCCGTTGTCGAGGATGCGCGTGGCCTTCTCGATGTTCGTGATGCCGCTGGCGCCCTTGTCGGTGATGTCGGTGAGCCGGAGCATCTCGACCAGGTTGCCGTCCGCCCGGTAGGCGTAGTTGGTGCTGTAGAAAAGGTTGGTCGCACCGACGATCATGTTCTTGTCGTTGATGCCGTAGGCCGCGTCCAGGTAGAGGTAGGCACTGGGAAACAGCTCGCTGAAACCCGGATCGCCCGGCCGCTTGACGAGGGAATAGCTGTTGAGCGGGAAACTGCTCGTGTAGGTGCTCACCTCCCAGCCGGCCGCGTTGGTGGTCGGTCCGTAGATATCCTGCGCCACATACAGCCCGAGGTCGGTGACGGTATATAAATTCTGGGCGGGCACATTCGTCGCAGCCAAGCCCGCGATCACTCCGAGGAGACGGCAGATGGGTCGAATCATGATGACCGCCCCGGCGATTACTGTGGCGGTTAATGCAAGATATTGACTCCCCGCGCGGTAATTACGAAAAACCTGCCGATGCCGCCGCCGGAACCCAGCCCCGCCGCCTCTGGTGAAATTGGCCGGGTTGGCGGGCTCTTCGAGACGACCGATTGGAGTGTGGTCGTGGACGCCAAGGCTGACGGGCCGCGCAAACGCCGGGCCCTTGAGAAGTTATGCCGCACCTACTGGCGGCCGGTCTATGTCTTTGTCCGGCGCCTGGGTAACGACGCCGAGCACGCCAAGGACCTCACCCAGGCCTTTTTCGCCCACCTGCTCGAGAGTGATTTCTTCGCCACGGCCGACCGCGAGCAGGGCCGCTTCCGGGGCTACCTCCGCCAGAGTTGCCGCCACTTCCTCGGTAACGAGTGGCAGAAACGCACCGCCGGAAAGCGCGGCGGCGGCGCCTCCGTCGTGCCCTGGGAAAATCTCACCGCGGACGAAGAGCACCAGTTCGCCACGCCCGCCGACCCGGCGGCGGACTTCGACCGCCAGTGGGCCCTCGCCCTCCTCCGCAGTGCGATGGACCGCCTCGAGGCCGAGCATGCGACCGCGGCCGAGCGCCGCACCTTCGGTCTGTTGCGACCCTACCTGACCGCGCGACCCGACCCGGGCGATTACGAGCGGCTGGCCGCGCAGCTCGGCGTGACCCGCGGCGCCGTGCCTGTGCTCGTTCACCGCCTCGGCAAGCGTTACCAGGAACTCATCCGCGCCGAGGCCGCCGCCACCGTCGCGCTCCGCAGTGACGTCGACGCTGAGCTGCGGCATTGCCTGCAGGCGCTCGGTTGAGCCACGGCGAGTGAAAGCCGGCCCACCTTTTCCAATAACCTCTTCTGGACGATCCAGCGGATCGTCCAGTGAAACCTGAAACTTGAAACCTGAGACCTGAAATTTCCCAACCAAGGTGTATTTCCCCTTCAGGTTTCAGGTCTCAGGTTTCAGGTTTCTTCTTCAGTCTCCCGCATGACCGACTGCCCGCGCTGCACGCAACCTTTTGATCCCGCCGCCACCGGCGGGACCTGCCCGCGGTGCGCCTTGGCGGCTGCCTTGACCTCCGCCGCGCCCGCGGGACCGGCGGACGACTATGAGTTCATTGCCGAGCTCGGCCGCGGCGGCATGGGCATGGTTTCATTGGTGCGACAAAGCAGCCTCGACCGGCTCGTGGCGCTCAAGGTCATCGCCACCGCGCCCGACCCGGACGGCCGCGCCGAGATCCGGCTGCTGCGCGAGGCCCGCGCCGCCGCCGCGATCTCGCACCCGCACGTCGTCGCCGTGCACGAGGTGGGGAAAGGCGCCTCGGGCGCCTTCATCGCCATGGAGTATTGCGAAGGCGGCGATCTCCGCGAACGCCTGCGCGCCGGCCCGCTCGCGCCGCGCGCCGCGGCGGAACTCGTCCGCAAGCTCGCCGATGCCGTCGCCCGCGCGCACGCCGCCGGCGTGCTCCACCGCGACCTCAAACCTTCCAACGTCCTGCTCACCGCCGCCGGCGAACCGAAGCTCTCCGACTTCGGCCTCAGCGGCTCCGTCGCGTCGGTGGAGGCCACCGGCATCGTGGCCGGCTCGCCGGCCTACCTCGCGCCGGAGGCGCTCCAAGCCGGCCACCACCCCGCCCCCGCACAGGACATCTACGGCCTCGGCGCCGTGCTCTACGAATGCGTGACCGGCCGCGCGCCTTTCCTCGGTGAATCCGCTCCCGCCGTGCTCGCGCAGATCCCGCAGGGCGAGCCGCCGCCGCCCCGCCTGCTCAATCGCGCCGTGACGCGCGACCTCGAGACCATCATCCTCAAGTGCCTCGAGAAGAAACCTGCCGCGCGCTACGCGACCGCGGCGGACCTGCGCGACGACCTCGGCCGCCTGCTCGCCGGTCATCCGATCCACGCGCGCCCGGTGTCGGCCGCCGGCCGCGCCTGGCGCTGGAGCCGGCGGCATCCCGCCCGCGCCACCGCCATCGCCGCGAGTCTGCTGCTCCTTCTCACGGTGGCGGTCGGCTCCAGCATCCATGCCTTCCGGCTCGAGCACGAACAGCAACGCACCGCCGCCGAGCGCGACCGCGCCACGCAGGCGGAAGCCGCCACGCGCGAACAATGGCGCAAGGCCCTGCTGGCCCAAGCCCAGGCCACCCGGCTCACCGGCCGGCAGGGCCAGCGGTTTGCCGCCCTCGCGGCCATCCGCGAAGCCGCCACGATCCGGCCGGCCGCGGATGCGCGCACCGCCGCCGTCGCCGCCCTCAGCCTGCCGGACTGGTCCGCCAATGACGAAACCAACGGCCTCTGGACGGAAAAATCCCCCCACACGGCGGCCACGCCGCTGCCGGGTTTCCAGGCCTTCATCCATGAGACCGAGGCCGGCGTCTTTTCGCGGCGCACCTTCCCCGCGGGCCGGATCGAATGGACCTGGCCCGGCGTCGGCTCGCCCCGCGCGGGAGCCACGGTGGTCTCACCCGACGGCCGCTGGGTGGCGGTGCGCCTGCAGAACGACGAGATCCACGTGCTCGAGGCCGGCAGCGGCGCGCCGGTTTTCCGGCTCGCGAACCGGCCCTTTGCCTTCAAGGCCTCGCGCTTCTGGGGTTACGGGACCGACATGGCCTTCTCACCCGACGGCACCCGCTTCGCCGCCACCCGGCCGGAGGGCGGGGTGAGCATCCATCAGGTGCCCGGCGGCCAGCTCGCGGCGGAGTGGAACGCACCCGAGTGGATCGTGGCGCTGGCCTTTTCCCACGACGGCCGGCGCCTCGCCGCCGGCGGCAGCAAGGAACGCGGCACCAATGTCCTGGCGGTGATCGACCCCGCGACCGGGGCCACCCTGGCGCGGAGCCCGCTCAACAGCCGCGCCGACTTCGTGGCCTGGTCGGAGGATGACCGCTGGCTCGCCACCGGCACGCGACCGCTCGAGGTGCGGGACACCTCCGAACTCGCGTTGCGCGCGGTGCTGCCCGAGTTCAGCGCCCTCCACGGCCGTTTCCTGCCCGACGGCCGCCGCCTGCTCATCAGCGAGCAGATCGGCCAGACCCGCCTCTGGGACATCGACCGCGGCCGGCTGCTGCTGGCCAAGGCCGACAGCGGCCGGCCGGGCGTGTGGTTCGACGGCGCCCCGCTCCGCCAATGGCGCCACTTCAGCTCCGGGCCGGTGGTGTTGCAGACGTTTCATGAAACGGAGATCTTCCGCGCGCTCTGGCCACCGCTGCGGGAATACACCCTGCCGGCCATCGTGGACCCGCTGGACGTGTCACCCGATGGCCGCTGGGTGATGATCGGCGGTTGGGCCGGCCCGACCCTCCTCCACCTCGCCAGCGGTCGGTGGCACCGGCCCGACCCTGAGGGCGGACCGGATTCGCTCAGCACGGCGCGCTTCGATCCTTCGGGCGAAGCGCTGTGGACCGGCCAGACCAAGGGCCCGCTGCGCCGGCACGCCCTGACCTTCCGCGCCGATGCGGCGGTGGTTTCGGCCGGGGAAATCATTCCCGGCCATGAGGGTTTCCTGCCTACCGCGCTGCACCCAGGCAGCGGCGTGATGGCGCTCGCGGATTATTATGGCGGCCGCTACCGCCTGCTCGACACCCGCACCCGCGCCGTGGTCTCGGAGTGGCCAATGTCCCAGGCCGGATTTGCGGCTTTTTCGCCCGATGGCCGGCTGCTCCTGACCTCGTGTGTGGCGGGCCAGGGCAACCACGTCGAGATCCGCGAGGTGGCGACCGGCGGGCTCGTCAAAACCTTGGCGGAAGCCGACGGGGAGAACGTCGCCTGGAGTCCGGACGGACACTGGGTGCTGGCGAGCAATGGGCCTGGCATGACCAAACTCTGGCGGGTCGCCGACTGGACCCCCGGGCCGGCCTTGCCGGCGGAGGCCCAGGGCTTCTCCCGCCGCGCCGCGTATTCGCCCGACGGCCGGTTGCTGGCCATCAATGAAAACAATTTCATCTGGCTGCTGCGGGCCGACACCGGCGAGGAAATCCTCCGCCTGGAGGCGCCGGAGCAGAACCGCTTCTCCCCCTCGTTGCGCTTCACGCCGGACGGACGCACCCTGATCGTGCCCCGGCTCGACGGCAGCCTGCACCTGTGGTCGCTCTCCGCGATCCGCACCGAACTGGGCAAGCTCGGCCTGGACTGGCGCGATTGACCGGACGCGCCCCCGGTATTTGCCGGGGGCGCGCGGCGACCAAAAATCCCGGCCTGGATCAGGCCAGGAGATGCTGCCACTGGTCCTCGCGGGCCGAGCGCGCGGCCTTGAGGGCACCCACGGCGACGAAGCGCTTGTATTCGGGGCCGGCCAGCTTGACCTTCGGCGACTCGAAGCCGTCGGCCGCGAGTTTTTCCTGCAGCACCGTGTCAAAGCCCCGGATGCGGCTGCCGCCGCCGGTGACCACGATGTTCTGCAGCAGCTGCGCCACCGAGTCGGACGATGCCCGGCCGATGAGCGTGGTGATCGCCGGGTAGATTTTCTCGATGAGCCGGTTGCAGGCGCGGCCGATCGTCTCGCCGAGCTCGAGGGTGTGGTTCTTGCCGCCGATGAGGACCTTGACGTCGATCGGCTTGCGGATCGGGCCGACGTAGGAGTGCTCCTCCTTGATCTGGCGGACGCTGGCGCGCGACAGGCCGTTGTTCGGGTAGGTGCGCTGGAGGTCGTCCTCGATCAGCTTGTCCACCGCGTCGCCGGCGAAGGCCAGGCTGATCTGGTCGTCGGCCGTCGGGAAATAGCCCTGGATGAGGCAGAGGTCGCTGGTGCCGCCGCCGATGTCGATGAAGAGCGAGTTGGTGACCGGGTCCACGTAGTTGGGCTGGCCGAGGCGCGAGTCGTCGCGGAAGCCCAGCGCCGCGAGGAACGGCTCGGGGATGAGCAGCACGCGGTCGAAGACGCCGGCCGCGCAGTTGCGGATGTCCTCGCGTGCGGGCTGGCCGGCGTTGGCGGGCACGCCGATGACGGCGCGGATCTCCGCCGCGTTGGTCGGGTCGATGACGGTCCGCACGCGGCGGATGAAGTCGCGCGCCGGCTCGGCGTGGGCGATGATGCCGTCCTCCAATGGCGCGATCATCTTCATCTGCAGGCGGTGGGTGAGCGCCTCCTCGCCGATCAGCGTGGTGGCGTTGTTGGCAACGATGCCGTCGACCAGGCCCTCGCGGGCGTAACCGACGATCGTCGGGATGATCTTGCTGACGGTGATGTCCTTGCCCTCGGCCGGGCCGGCGAGGATGCAGGAGGCGTTGGTGCCAAGGTCGAAGCCGACGAGGATTTTCCGGCGGTCGGCGGCCCGGCGGGGCGGCGGCGTGTCGAGCGTGACGGTGGCGGGGCGGTCGGCGGGCTTTTTGTCAATCGTTGTGGTGGTCATGTGATGGGTGATGCGGGTTCAGGACTCTCGGGAGGCGGCCGGCGAAGGGCGGTGGCCGTTGCGCTCGGCCGCCAGCATGGCGTCGAGCAAATCAGGAATGCCGGGCGGTCCCGGCGGCGCCGCCGGCACCCGCGGATGGGCGGGAACGGGTGCAGCCGGGACGGATTTCGCCGGGGCCGGCGCCCGGCCGCCGACGAGTTGCGGGATCAGCAGTTCCGCCAACACGACCGCCTCGGCCACCCGCTGTTCCTCGGCGGCGAACAAGGCGCGCAAGTCGTCGTCGGAGAGGGCCTCCGCCCCGTGGGCCGCACGCAACTCGCGCACCGCGGCCGCCAGATCGTGCTCACGCAGGCGCGCGGCCTGGCCGGCGTCGCCCTGCTCGCGCAGCAGGCAGATCCGGCGCATGAGGCGCGTGATGCCGGCCACGCGCCCGGCGACGGGTGGCTCCAGGTTGGTGGAAAGGGTGTTCAACAAGGCTGAATCCTAACGACCAGCCTTGTTCACCTTGGTTCGCGAAAATTCCCGGTCCCCAAGGGAAACCGGGAATCGTCCCTAGTCGGGGCGGGAAAACAGCCCGGCTTACTTCTTGATCCCGATATATTCGAGGAAGGGTTCCTGCGACCGCGGGCGGCCGAGGAATTTCTCGACGGACACCGTGACGTCGCGGCTGTGGCCGACGCCATAGACCTCGTCGCGCAGGCGGCGGCCGACCTTCTCGTCGAGGAAACCGCCGGGGGCCTTCTGGAACTCGCTGGCCATGTCGAGGGCCATGACCTTGGCCCAGAGATAACCGTAGTAGCCAGCGTCATAGCCGCCGGCGAGATGGCCGAAGTAGGCGACGAACGCGGTGTCCGGCGGCGGGGCGATGGTCACGCGCTGGAGCACGGCGTTGGTGACGGCGACGACATCAAGGCGGGCGGCCTCGTCCGTCGGCACGGCGTGCAGGGCGAGGTCGAGCAGGCCGAGCGAGAGCTGGCGGCGGGTAGCGTAACCCTCGGTCGCCTGGCGGGCGGCCACCAGCGCGGCGATCGTCTCGGCGGGGATCTTCTTGGTCGCGTCCCGGTAGTCGGCAGCGAAGGTGTCGAGCACGGCCTTGTCCCAGACCCAGTTCTCGAGCATCTGCGACGGGGCCTCGACGAAATCCTGCGGCACGGCGAAACCGGTCTGCGCGACGAAGCGCGAGCGGCTGAGGATGCCGTGCATCACGTGGCCGAACTCATGGAAGAGCGTGACGACGTCGCTCTGCTTGAGCAGCGAGGGCTTGTCGGCGGACGGGGCCGGGAAGTTGCACATGAGCGCCACGACCGGCAGGTCGTAGCGGCCGTCGGCCAGCACGCCGCCGGCCTTCTGCGGGAAGCAGGCGAAGTGGTTGAACTTCCCGTCGCGCGGGAACATGTCGAGGTAGAAGGCGCCCATCGGCGTGCCGGTGGCGGAGTCCTGCACGACGTAGAGCTGCACGCCCGGGGCCCACACGTAGGGCGGCGTGACCTCGGTGAACTTCAGGCCGAAGATCTTCTGGTAGATGGCGAACATGCCGTCGAGGGTCGCCTGGTAGGGGAAGTAGACGCGCAGCGCCTCGGTATCGACGGCGTAGCGGTCCTTGAGGAGCTTGTTGGTGTAGTAGCCGATGTCCCAGGGATCGAGCTGGACGTCGGCCCGGCCCGTGTGCTTCGCCTTCAGGCCGCGCAGCGTCTCCATCTCGGCGGCGAACTTGGGCTGCAGGCCCAGGCTCAGCTCCTCCTCGAACTTGACCGCGGTGGCGCCGGTCTTGGCCATCTTGACCTCGGTCTGGTAGTCGGCCCAGGTCGCGTAGCCCAGGCGGCGGGCGATCTCGCCGCGCAGGGCGACGAGCTTGCTGAGAACGGGGACGTTGGTCTCGCGGGCCAGCGAGTTGCGGGCGACGTTGACCGCGCGGCGGGTCGCGGCGTTGTCGGCGTTCTCGGCGATGGCGACGGCGTGCCAGGTGACGTTGGCCAGCACGCGGTATTTGCCGTCCGCCTGCTTCACGCCGGGGCTGTCGAGGAAGCTCTGCGGCACGCCGGCCATCTCCTCGGCGGTGAAGTCGAGCGGGGCGCGGGCGTTGTTGATGTTGACGGCGAACTCGGTGGTCAGGCCGGCGAGGTCCTTGCGGAGCTTCTCGACCTCGGTGCGCTCGGTGGCGGGCAGGCTGAGGCCGGCGCGGCGGTAGGAGCGCATCTGGTCGTCCACCAGCCGCTGCTCCTGGGCGTCGAGCTTCGGCTTGGTGTCGGCGAAGGCCTTGAGAATCTTGTAGAGGTCGGCGCGGTAATCGAGGCCGACGCTCCATTCCTGGAGCTTCACGGACATCTCGTTGGCGGTGTCGCGCATGGCCTTGTCGAGCGCGGACTCGGCGACGGTGTTGATCACGGCGTAGGCGTCGCCCACGCGCGCGGTCGCGGCATCATAGGCGGCGAAGGTGCTCGCGAAGGTGGCCTTGGCGGGATCCTGCGCCGCGAGGGCGGTCAGGGCCGCCTCGGCGGTCTTGATGGCGGTCTCGGCCTGGGCCTTCACCTCGTCCGGGGTCAGCGGATAGGTCGGCAGCACCAGCGACATCTGGCTGGCGGCGGCCTGGGCCTGGAAGGGGGCGAGGTCGGCGGGTTTGGCCCAGCCCTGGACCAGCAGGGAGACGGGCAGCAGCAGGCACAGGGCCTGACGGGGGAGTCGGGAGGGGAAGCGCATAGGGGGAATGATTGCCCTCAGGCTAGGCCCCCCCCGACGGCCGGCTCAACCCCTAAACGACCAGCCCCCTTACATCGGCGGCCGGCTGCCGTGTTCCTCGATCTCGTCCTCGAAGATCTTCTGCAGGCGGTGCGAGGACACCCGCAGCTTGAGGACGGTGCGCAGCAGCCCGCGGTTGTGCGGATGATAGTGATATTCCGCCGCCTCGTTGCGGAATCCCCGCCGGTTGCGCAGTTCGCCCACGCCGCGCACAAACTCGAAGTCCGGCGAGGTGTAGTCGCGGTTCAGGCCCAGCAGCCAGTAAACCGGTTTCGCGTGCAGGTGCAGGCTGCGGTTGACGAGCTCCCGTTCGAACCGGTCCAACGGGATCCGGTGCTGGGCACAGTAGAGTTCGCGAAAGTTTTTCAAGACACCGGAATACGAGCAGGAAAAATGCCGCAGGCCCCGGAACGCGGGCAACACCGGAAAGACCCTAGTTTCGCCGGCCAGCCGGCCTTCACCCCGGAAACCCGGGTGCTCGTCACAATGGGCTGCCGGTGCCCATGTCCCACTCCGCCAAGGCTGCGTGGGGCGCGCTTCGCGTGTTTGTTTGTCCAGCCTGCGGACATACGACGTAATCGGCCAGTGGTCGTGCCACCCGAAGCTCCAACGGAGCGAAGGGTGGCGGAGCGGGTGGTTTTTTAACACGAAAACTGCCGCTGGAATTATTTTGTAACGGTCAGCTTTCCGAAGTGGTCGGCTGTCAAAATCCCACTGAGGCTGTGCGACACTACCGAATCCTCTCCACACGCACAGTTAGCAGAGGCGACGGCTCTTACCCCAACGCACTGGCCGTCAATTCCGGTGAACCCTAGCCTGACATCTTTTGCTCTCCAGAGGTCACTCGTGTCCGAATTCTCTTTTAATATATTCAAGAAAGAGCTCCTCGTTAAATTTCGACGATACCACAGATGCCAGCACTTCATACTGAATATCTTTAGCGATGGCTTTGATGAGCCAATTCCACAAAAACCACAAACTGTTGCGATAAAACTCATCCCGTTTACTCAAAACCATGCGATAGATCGTTACACTTTCTGGGCCGAGATAATAGCCCACACAAATTATTGTGTCATTGTGGGAAAAGGATTTTCTTACTTCCACCCCCTCGGCACTGTGGAAGGGACTACCGCGAATTTCGAGCTGAAGTCTTCGGGCTACCTCCTGCAACGAAGCTGAGACTGAAGGTTTCATTATTTCCCTCCAAAGCCTCCAACGCGATATTCAGCGCCACCGCCAACACCAAATTTAGGATACTTTGTGGCAGCCCTGGGACCGGCTACATATTTCCACCAAACATTTTTGGTCGCATTTACCACTTCATTGACAGCGGATTTCGGCGGAATCTGCAACTTAGACACCGCGTTTGCAATGCTTCCGAACGGGATACTTCCGAGAGGTCCGCGGGCAAGCCAAGTGCCTGTGCCAAACCCAATGGCAGATCCGGGCCCAATAAATCTGTAAAATGGATAGAGGATTGTATTAGCTGCGTATTGACCGCCTGCAGACAACGCAATCTGCCCCACTGCAAGGCCTCCATACTTTAATGCCTCTCCGGTGCACCCGCGACCGGATGCATCTCCTGAGCGTTCTGCGTTATCTTCGAGAGTGCGGGCTCCAAAGAAATCGATTGCCATCATCATTGCTACTGCCCCTCCAACCAGAGCGTAACCCCCAACGCCGCCCTTGCTCATTCCTGCCCCGCCCACATTTGCCCAATAGTCGTGCGCGTCATTTACGCGAATTCCAAAGAGAAGACCTAGTGGATCGACTTGATTGACCGGATTGTTGGCGCAGTAGCCATAAAGATTTATTCCACCGGCCTCTGCGATCGGATCTGACGAAAGCCATCGCCCTAAACTAAAATCGTAAGCCCGATACATTGTTAAGTAGAGGCTGCTGGCCTGATGGAGATAAAAACCTGTGAAGGCGAATGATGCTTCTATATCTCCACTGACTTTCGTTGGCCGGCCGTGGGGATCGTAGTCGTAGCGAGCACGAATCGCTCCCGTTGAATCCGTCATCTCACGCACAGATCCAAGGTGGTCGGTCGTATAAAAATAACTCGCCCCTCCAGTTTGCTCACCGAGCCCTGAATAAAAGCGCTTAGTCACATTATTCGAAGCATCGCGCTCTTCGCAGGGCTGCGGTTCGTCACACCAGACCCAGCGCTTGATCTCGGTGCCATTGAGCTTCTCTTTCACCCGGCGGCCAGCACCATCATAGACAAAATCAGTCACGCCACTAGCCTGGGTAATTTTAATGAGCCGATTGGCCGCATCCCATTCATAGTTTTGACCGGCGCCGTTGTTCAGGATGTTGCCGTTCAGATCATAGGTTAGCGTGCGGGACGTGCCGCTGGCCACCGTGACCTGGTAATTCTTCGTCGCAGCGTTGCCGTTGCCATCAACCGCAATTACCGCCGCAGTCGGACTGCCAGGGGCGAGCGGCACATCCACCTTAAAAACACCGCTGCCATCGACGGTGGCGGCCAACCCGTTGACCGTCACATTGGCCGGCTCATTTACGGTGCCTTCAAAGCGAATGGGCCCTGTGGCAGCCAGCGTCTTGAGCTGGTTGAGATTGTTATGCGTAGCCGCGCTCACTGCGCTGTCAATCTGTTCAGACGTGCGGTTGCCGGCCTTGTCGTAGCGATAGACAAACTCCTTTAACACGGAGCTCGCGGAGGGCACGGAGGCTTCGGTCAATTGGTCCGCCAAATCGTATTTGAAATTCGAGGTCAACACGGAGCTAGTATCGTATTTGCGCGTCCAAGATTGGATGACTCCTTCTTTGTCGTAGCCGTAGCCGAAGGTCGAGAGGTTAGCTCCACCGGGAAGCAGATTTGCGATTTCTTTAAGACGCTGATCACCGTTGCCGGCGGAGGCGGCCTGATTCGGCCAGTAGGCGTAATTTGTCACCTGGCTGTTCGGGTAGCTGACACTGGCCAGGCGTCCGGTGGCGTTGACATAAGCATAGGTGAATGCCCCGAGCGGATTGGTGACACCAGTCACACGCCCCAGCGCATCGTAAGCCGCCGTCGTCGTGTTGTTGGCGCCGTCGATTGACCGGTTAAGAACACGTCCCAGCTCATCATACGTGTAACTCAGCGTGTCATTCGACCAAGGTCCGTCGATGCTGGCCAAGCGGCCAGCGCCGAGAGTCGGCGTGGTCGGAATGGGGTTATACGCATACGTCGTGGTGCCGACGCTATCGACCATCGTGGCCATGCGCGGGTAATAGGTCTCGTAGGTGAAACTGACGCTCGGCGTGGCGACCGTGGCGTTGTTGTAGCTGACCTGCTGGAGCTGGTTGTCCTTGAAGTAGGCATAATTTGTCACCTGCCCCTTGGCATCGATGACGGACTTCAGGCGCGAGGTGTTGTTCTCGTAATTGTATTTGATGGTCGTGCCGTCAGCGAACTGCTTGCTGGTCACGCGCGACCGGGCGTCATGAGTCCAATTCGTCGTGTTGCCTGCGGCGTCCACGAGCAGGCGCAGGTCGCCGCACTTGCACCAGCCAAATTGCGTGACGCGGCCGAGGGGATCTGTGCTGGTGACAGGCTGCCGGATGGCGTTGTAGGCCGTGCGGCTGAGCCGGCCGCGTCGGTCCTTCACCGTGACGGCATCGAGCTTGTTATAGACGATCTGCTGGGTGGTGCTGTCGGGATAGGTGACGAGCGTGGGCCGGTCGAACGCGTCGTAATCGGTCGTGACGGCGTAGCCCTCGGAATCCGTCACCGTGCGCAGGCGCCCGTAGCCATCATACGCGAAGGTGGTGGAATCGCCCGTGCCCGCGAGCGGGCCGTCCACGCTGGTGAGATAGCCAGCAGTGTTGTAGTTGAACGTGGTCGTCTCGTTCTTGGCGTTGACGACCGTGAGCGGCTGGCCGCGCGTATTGTAGGTGAAGGTGGTCACCTGTCCGGCGGCATCCGTCGCCGTGAGCGGCTGGTGTGCGGAATTGTAGGTCGCCTTGGACAACACCTCATAGGTGCTAGTGCCGGTCTTCTGCCTGATCTCCAGGAGGTCGATCAGATTCGTCGCGTAAATGTAATCGGTCTGGCGCCCGAGGGGATCGATGACCTGGGTGACGCGGTCAAAACTGTTATAGGCATACTGGTAGAGTTGCGTAGTGCCGTCATCGAGAACGCGGCCGACTTTGCTGGGTTGCGATGACGTGCCCTCGACCAGGACATTTGTCTGACCAGGATAATTATACCAGATGCGGGCACCTTCTAGGGCGTATTTTTCATTATCGAGAACGGAAGAGGCCGTGTTCAAGGTATCGTCGGTGTGCAACCAGTGATAGATACGCGCACCAGCGAGCGAAGTCGCAGCGTCCGGGGTCGCGGTGCTGTAGGTGTCCTTGTAGGCCTTGCGATCCCAGAAGAGCGTGTTGCGGTAGTTCTGGTAGAGGGTCTGCGTGGTCATACCAGTGGGAACAGGGCCCGCGTCGGGAAGGCCGGTCCAATCGTTGCGGCACTCGATACGTTCCTTTTCACCGAGCGCGTTGGCGATTTCGAGCCAGCGGTTGCGGCCGCCGGCGCCGCTTTCGCCGTAGGCAAAGTTGCTCGTGCCATAGGGCGTGGTCATCGAGTCCACGAAGTCGCCGGTGCCGCTGTAGGTGAAAGCCGAAACAAGGCCCAGCACGTCGGTGATCGCATTTAGCCGGCCAGAAGAATCGTAACCAATGACAGCATACCTCCCAAAGGGATCAGTGACCTTCGTTATCTTGAGCGGGTCGGCGGTCAGTTCATACGCGAGGGTAGTCACCTGGCCGAGGGCATCAGTCACTGAGACGAGGCGGTTCTGGCTGTCGTAGCCGAGGGTGAGTGCGTTACCGGCCGGATCGATAACCTGCGTCAGGAAATAGCGGTAGGGCGAGACAGCGCCGACCTTGCGGCCAAAAACCTGCTGCGAGCCATCAGGCTGGGTCAAGATGTAGGTCGAGGCGGTCGACTTGCTGAGCAAGGCCGAGGAATTCTTGGACTTGGGGATGGCGAGCGGATACGTGCCGGGATCAGCGGCGGAAGGATAGATCGTCGAGCCGCCGCCGGCCTCACGGATCGTGGGCTTGGCCTGGTTCACGCTGGAGACTACCGTGATCTGCTCATCGATGAACGAAAGCCAGTTGTGAATCCACTTGGTGCCGACGTTGGAATAATCCGGCACGGAGGGTTGGCTCGCCTCGCGTTGGTTGTAGGTAAGCGTGAAATAAACCGACGGCCCAAAGGGCGGCGCGTAGCCCACGGGGGTGTCGGTGAGATTCAGGCTGACGACGGCCAGGTGCGCATTGGCCACGGCCATGCCGCACCCGGGCTGGGTCGGATGGGCCGTGGGCGACGAGGTCTTGGTTTCTTCCGTGGGAACATTGTTGGTCGAACCCTTGCCCCAGACCTCGGCCGCCTCCTCAGGGGAGACGCTGCGCCAGCCGGCGGGCAACGCACCGGCAGGCACGAGGAAGTAGCCGCTGGCTTCGGCATCGAGCGAGGCGGTGGTAGCGGTCATCCGTGCGCCGAAGGTGGGATCCTCCAATTTATAAGTGTCCGCGCCCGCGGCGAAAAGGGCGGCGTAGTGGCCCAGCTTCCAATGCACGACGGCGGGACTCAGAACAGCCGCCCCGGGCGAGCGGAACGCCGGCCGCAGGTTGAGGCCGGCCTGCGTCGCCCACCCCGCCACGCTGGCGAGTGAAGTGCCGCGATCCGTGGACGGCACGTTGAACAGGAAAGTGTCGAACCCTCGCGAACCCTGCTGACGGGCGAGGATACGGTCGAGGGCGCCGGGGCCGCAGCGATAAGCCAGTTCCGGGTGAGTCTGCATGAGGGCAAGGCCGTCCCTGGCCCCGGCCACCAGTTCGCTGGCTTGGCCGGTGAAGCTGCGGTCCGCCACGGTTGCGAGCAATTGCACCAAGGTGTCCTTGCGGCCGACCCGCGCGTTCATCAGGGCGAATTCACCAAACGCCCGGTCGGCTATCGCGCGACCCCGGGCCTCAGTCAGGGTGCGCGCGGCCGTCCACGCGGCTTCGAAACGTTCCATTGCCGGGGTAAACCAGCCGGTCGAAAAATACCGCAACCCCAGGTTGAGATTGACCGAGGCCGCCCACGGCGACTGCGGGTGCGCGTCCAGAAATTGTTCAAAGGGATCGAGGCTCACCCCGCCGGAAGCGATAAACGCGGTGATGGCGGCGGCGAGCGCCACGTTGGCCTCGGCACTCGGCGTGCCGCCGAGTGGAACGAAGGGTTCCGGGAGGACGCGGGCCTGAAAAATTTCCTGGACGGTCGGCTGCGCCGAAAAGCCGGGGGTAACCGGGGCGGCGAGCGTAGCAGGCGCCGTGCGGTTGACTGTCACGGTGGCGGGAGTGCGCACCGGCTCGGGCAGCGCCGGGCCCGGCGGCGTCGGCTCCGTCATGAGGGCGTAGGCCGGCACCACCGGCACCAGCACATTGAGGTAGGCGACCAGCAGGATGGCCGACGTGGTCTTTTGCAGCGGAAAAGAAGGCATGGGAGGAAAGATTAAGGTTGGGGCACAGCGTCGGCGGGCTTCGTCAGCGTGATGACCGGTGGCGTGATATCCCCCGGGGTGCCGGGCAGCGGATTCCAACGAGTGGGATCGAGCGGAAAAGCGTCAGCACCATCAGCCACGCCATCACCGTCGGTGTCGGCGACAAAGGGATTGGTGCCCAAGGCGAGCTCGGCGGCGTTGGAGAGCCCATCGCCATCGAGATCCATGTTGTAAGGATCGAGGCCCAAGGCGCGGTTGGTATTGTCGCTCAGGCCATCGCCATTGGTGTCCCGGAAATCCCCGAACGCTGAATCCGCGGTGAAAGCATACTTGCGGTTGAGGTAACCGCCGACTGCTTCCCGCTCGGCGGCGGAGAGCACCCGGTCATAGACCAGCACCTCGGCGATTTCGCCGTTGAGGGCCTCGCCGACCGGATTGCGGCCAAGATAGAAAAGGTCGCCCGTGCCGTAGGTGATCGGGCCGCTCAGAGTAAGGCCACCCTTGGACTCGCCGTTCACGTAAACGCGGCTGCCCACGTCCTTGTCGTAGCTTGCGGTGGCAAACACCGCGGTGTTGAGCGGCGTGGGCACGCCGCTGCGGGTGGTTTTCCAGGTGCTGGCGATGGCTGTGTGCATCATCGGGGCCCCGTCCGATTCATAGGTCGCCCCGAGTCCCCAGGCGTAATAGGGCAAAGACCAGCTCCCCGCGGCATACGGCTGACGCACGATCGGAGCCCACGTGTTCACCCCAGCAACCTTGTAGACGGCCATGATCGTGATGTTTTCCGGCTTCAAAGCCGCCGTCGTGGCGCCAGTGAGAAACTGACTGCCGTTGAGTTTCACTGTCGGCCGGCTGTTGATGCTCCCGGCCTGGTAGGTCGGCTTGCTTGCCACCGTGAACTGCTGCATGTCGTGGCGATTACCAGACTGATCAAACCAGCCGCTCACCTTGCCGCTGCCGTCTGTGCTCACTCCGGCATCGGCCTTGAGCCAAAGGCGCAAACCGGCGAAGGGCAAATCAGGTCCGGAAACCAAAGTTGTCACCGGCGCAGACTCGGTGGCGGTCGAGGCACCGGCCAGACTGCGGGCTTTGATCCGGTACGTGTAAGTGGCGCCGGGCAACAGCCCGGTGTCCACGTAGTCGAGGGCCGCAGTCTCGGCGACTTGCGCGTAGGCGCCCGCACCCGTCTTGCGCTCCACCGTGTAGATGGTCGCCAAGCTGGCGGTGGTGCCAGGCAGCCAGCGAATGTCGGTCTGGGTGGCCGAAACTGCCGAGGCGGTCACGCTCGTGGGTGCGGTTGGCACCGCGATGCCAGGAAATTGATATTTGGCCTGAAGATAGATGCCGGCGGCTTCGCGCTCGGCCGCCGAGAGCACCCGGTCATAGACCAGCACCTCGGCGATTTCTCCATTCAGGGCTTCGCCGACCGGATTGCGGCCAAGGTAAAAGGTGTTCCCGGTGGAGTAAGTGATCGGGCCGCTAAGCGTCAGCCCGCCCTTGTGATCGCCATTCACATAGAGACTGCTGCCGGAGTTTTTGTCGTAAACGGCCGCTGCAAAAACCGGTGTGTTAAGCGGCGTGGGCACGCCGCTGCGACTGGTTTTCCAGGCTCCACCTATTGCCGTGTGCAGCATCGGTGAGCCGTCTGATTCGTAGGTCGCTCCAAGCCCCCAGGCGTAATACGGGGGAGACCATCCGCCGCTGGCATAAGGCTGCAAGACGATGGGGGCCCAGGTGTTCACCGCGGCCGTTTTATACACGGCCAGAATCGTGATGCTTTCCGGCTTGAGCGCCGCCGTCGTCACGCCCGTCAGGAACTGACTGCCGTTGAGCTTGATGGTGGGACGGCCGTTAATGCCGCCTGCCTCGTAGCCGGGTTTGCTCGCCGTAGTGAGTTGTTGAACATCATGCCGAAGTCCGGACTGGTCCTGCCAGGTGACGACGCTGCCGTTGTTGTCCCGACTTACTCCGGTATCGGCCTTGAGCCAAAGGCGCAGGCCGGCAAAGGACAGTTCAGGGCCGGTGGCGAAAGTGGTCACTGATGAAGATGGGGTCCCGGCAGACCAACCGGCATAGGAGCGCGCCTGAATGCGATAGGTGTAGGTTTTGTTCGCCGTGAGCCCCGTGTCCACATAATCCAGGCCGATCGTCTCGCCCACCTTGGCGTAAGCACCGGCACCGGTCTTGCGTTCCACCGTGTAAGTGGTCGCGGCACTCGTGGTCGTGCCCGGCTGCCAGCGCACCGAGACCTGGGTTGCGGAGATCGCCGTCGCCGCCACGCTCGTGGGGGTCGAGGGCACCGCGATGCCGGGCAATTGATACTTGGACTGGAGATAGATGCCGGCCGCTTCGCGTTCGGCGGCGGTGAGCACGCGGTCATACACGAGCACCTCGGCCACCTGGCCATTAAGCGCCTCGCCAGAGGGACTGCGCCCTAGGTAGAAGAGATTGCCCGTGTCGTAGGTGATGGGGCCGCTGAGGCCGAGGCCGGCCTTGTAGTCGCCGTTCACATAAAGGCTGCTGCCGATATTCTTGTCGTAACTGGCGGTCACGAAGACCGGCGTGTTAAGCGGGGTGGGCACACCGCTGCTGCTGGTTTTCCAGGCGCCGCCAATTGCCGTGTGCATCATGGGTGCGCCATCGGACGCCAGCGTCGCTCCCAGGGCCCATGCGTAATATGGCTCCGACCAGCCGCCACTACGGTAGGGTTGCGCCAGCACCGGCGCCCAGGCATTGACGGCAGCAACCTTATACACAGCCATCACCGTGATGTTTTCGGGCTTCAGGGCTGCGGTGGTGGTGCCGGTCAAAAACTGACTGCCGCTAAAAGTCAGCGCCGGCTGGCCGTTGATCGAACTGGCTTGAAAGCCCGGTCGGCTGCCTGCCGTAGTCTGCGCCGTATGATGGGACTGCCCGGATTGGTCCTGCCAGTTGCTGACATTGCCGCTGCCGTCGGTGGTGATGCCAGCGTCACCCTTGAGGTGCAGGCGAAGTCCGCCGATGTGAGAGGGAACCTGAGCCAGATCGGCCAGCAAGGGATTGGTGCCCAAGGTGACCTCCAGACCATCGCGCAACCCATCCGCATCGGAATCAGGATTGTCCGGATTGGTGCCCAGCAGAAGTTCCTGGGCGTAGGTTAGCCCGTCCCCGTCGAGATCGCTGTTGGGATCAATAATCCCGTATTTTGTGGCCAGTTCCACCTCCACGGTCTGTCGCTCCGAGGGAGTCAGGGCGCGATTGTAGACAAGAATTTCCGCGATTTGCCCATGGAAGGCATAATAGGGATGCACGGCATTGCCCACCGTGAGATTTACCGGTGACAGACCCAAAGCCGCAGGCACCCCGGAGGAGCCCTGGGCGGTGCCGTTGAGATAACTCGTCGCGGTGGTGCCGCCTTTCACCGCCGTCAGAATCTGCGGCTGATCCGCCACCGCGGTCAGGGCCGGCGATTGCCGGGTGATCCCGACATCATCCGGCCACATGAGGTTAAACTGGTTGGCGGTCAGATTGGGCGCACTCAATCCTAAGTTGTAGTTCCCATCGCTACCCCAGCCCAAGATCGTGCCTGCATAGTTCGGCTCGCTGTGCGGCTTGAGCACGGCGATCACTGTGAGGTCGTTCGCCCCCGCCGCCACGTCCGCGAACGCGGCAGTCTTGAGCAGCCACTGGCTGTTGTCATACTGCACCACGGGTTGCGTGTTGAGGGCGTTACCCACAAACAAGGGCTGGCGGCCGGGTTCGGCCGTCTGCGCGACATGGTAGCCGTGGCCGGAGACATCGACCCACTGGCTCACCTTGTTGTCCCCGTCCTTGGTGATACCTTTGTCCGCACGATACCAGGCGCGCAATCCCGATGCCACCGCCGGCGCCGGCCATGGACTCAGCTCCTGCGCATGGCTTTGCGCCAGCGTGCGCCCGACGCTGCCCGGGTCATCTGTGGCCGAGTAACTGCGCGTGCCCAGATACTGCTCTTCCCAAGCATCGGGCAGGCCGTCGGCATCGCTGTCGGGATTGATGTATTTGGCGGTAAGTGCCGCCTCGATGGACTGCCGTTCCGCGAGGGTGAGAGCGCGGTTGTAGATCAGCACTTCCGCGATCTGGCCTTGGAAAGCGTAGTAAGGATAGGTCTCGTTGCCCAGGGCGAACGCTGCCGCCGCATGATGCTTGCCCGCCTGCACGGTCGTCATGCCATGGGTCGCCCCGTTCACGTAGGAAGTGGCGCTGGTGCCGGCCTTCATTGCCACCAGAACCTGGGCCCGGTCGGCAGTCGCATTCAAAGCCGGGCCGAACTGCTGGGAATCCTGCGCCGCGTTAACCCAATCCAGATAAAATTGGTTTGAGGAACCGCCGCGTTGGCCCCAACGGAAGCCGTTCGCCGACCAGAAGTCAGTGTCCAGGATTGTCGCCTCGTAAGACTGATTGGCCACCGCTTTGACCACGGCAATCACCGTCAGGTCATCGCTGTTGCCAGAAACATCAATCCAGCGCGGCGACAGCAGCACGCGGTGACTGTCATCATATTGCACCACCGGCTGGGAATTGAGCGCATTGCCAACAAACATGGGCTGGCGGCCGGGTTCGGCCGTCTGCGAAACATGGAAACCCTGGCCGGACAAATCCGCCCACTGGCTAACCTTGTTGTCCCCGTCCTTGGTGACACCCTTGTCCGCGCGATACCAGGCGCGCAGGCCGGAAGCCACGGTCGGCGCGGGCCATGGACTGAGGCTTTGCTGGTAGGACTGCGTCAGGGTCCGGCCCACACTGCCCGGGTCATCCGCGGCCGCGTAGCCGCGTGTCCCCAGATACTGGTCTTCCCAGGCATCAGGCAGCCCATCAGAGTCGCTGTCCGCCGCGATATATTTGGCGGCGAGTGCCGCCTCGATCGACTGGCGCTCCGCGCTGTTGAGCGCGCGGTTGTAGACTAGGATTTCCGCGATCTCCCCGCGAAACCCATAATAAGGCGCCGTCGCGTTACCCACGGCCAGGGCCGAGGCCCCGCCCATCATCTGGGCCGGCACGGAAGTCACACCATGCACCGACCCGTTCACCCACGAGGTGGCGGCGGTTCCGCTCTTGATCGCACTCAGGATCTGCACCTGGGCCGCACTGGCATTGAGCGCGGCGCCCCGCACAAATCCGCCGTCGTCGGCCGCCCACTTGAGCCCAAATTGATTTTGGGCCCATTCCCCCGTCAGGCCGTAATTCAAATTGCCATCCGTGCCCCAATAGAAAATCGAAGCGGCGTAGCCCTGCTCAGCCTGCGGCTTCACCACGGCGATCACGGTCACATCGTCGGCCCCATCCTGCAAATCAGGCAGACCCGAGGCAACCAACAGCTCCGCCCCGCCAAACGTGATCGCCGGCTGCGAGTTCATGGAGTTGGCGAGGAAATCGGGACGGCGGGAAAATTCTGCGTTTTGGGTCACATGCAACCCGTGGCCGGAAACATCCGCCCAGCCGCTGACCTTGTCATTGGTGTCTTTGGTCACGCCCCGGTCCGCGCGATACCAGGCACGCAAGCCGGAAGCCACGGTCGGCGCCGGCCACGGGCTCAGGCTTTGCTGGTAGGATTGAGTGAGGGTCCGACCCACGCTGCCCGGGTCATCTGTCCCTGCGTAAGTGAGGGTCCCGAGATACTGATCCTCCCAGCTGTCAGGCAGCCCGTCGGCATCACTGTCCTGGCTGATGTATTTGGTCGTGAGCGCAGCCTCAACCGCCTGCCGCTCGGTATTGGTCAGCGCCCGGTTGTAGACGAGGATTTCCGCAATCTGGCCATGAAAGCCGTAATAAGGTGCGGTGGCATTGCCGACGGCAAGCTGGGCCAACCGCGGCGTCAAACCAGCGGGCACCGTGCTCGTGCCTTGCAAGGCGCCATTGAGCCAGGCTTTGGCGATGGTGCCGTCTTTTAGCGCGGTGAGAACTTGCACCCGGGCCGCAGCGGCATTGACCGAGGGACCAATCACCATGTTGCCATTCGACTGGGACCATTTGAGGTTGAACTGATTCACCGGCCAGCCGCCGGTAAGTCCGTAGTTCAGATTCCCGTCGGTGCCCCAATACCAGATCGTGGAAGCATAACCTTGCGTGGCGTCCGGCTTGACCACGGCGATCACCGTCAGGTCGTCGGATGAGTCCTCCACGTCCTCCAATCCGGAGGTCTTGAGCAAGGTCGATCCGTCGAAAGTCACCGCCGGGTGGCTGTTCATCGCCCCAGTGGTCCAGATGGGCTGTCGGTTGGTGTCGGAAACTTGAGTCACATTCACCCCGCGGCCCGACATGTCTCTCCAGAGACTGACCTTGTTGGCGTTGTCCTTGGCAATACCCTTGTCCGCCCGATACCAAGCACGCAGCCCCGAGGCCACGGTCGGCGTCGGCCAGGGGCTCAGCGTCTGCTGATAGGACTGCAACGCCGTGCGCCCAACCTCGCCTGGATCAGAGGCCGCGTCATCAACTGTCGGGTTCAGGCCGTGCTGCAGTTCCCATTCATCAGGCAGGCCGTCGCTGTCGGAATCGGTCGAGTTGGGGTTTGTTCCCAAGGCATACTCCTCAATGTTGGTGACTCCATCTGAGTCGAGGTCGCTGCCGCGGTCATTGGTCGACGTGCTCAGACCGTGGGCCGTCTCCCAGGTGTCGCTCATGCCGTCGTTGTCCGCATCGGTGAACAACGGGTTGGCGGAGGCGATGTAGAAAGAATCAAGATACGCCGTAGCGAGGCCGGTCGACGCAAACGAGAATTGCCCGAGATAGGTCTTGGTATCATCCCGCAAACCCAGGTCATGCAGGACGAGTTCGTCATCGAGGTAGAGGTCCCACTTTTTGGTCGTGTAATTCTGGCGAACCGTAAAACGGACCCAGGCCGTGGCCTGCCCGCTTTCGTTCAAAGCCACACTTCGGCCCGTCGCGACCCACCGGCCACCGCCGCTGCCGTCGCCATCAAAAACAATCAGGTGCCCGGCTGCATCCAGTCGCACCAAGCTGAACCCCGAGCCTTCGGCGGTGACGTTGGTGCTGTCAGGCTGTGCCCACGCGACCGAGGGACGCGCCCAGAAATCCAGATACGTGATCGTGCCGCCGGTGAATTGTGCGAAGACATGGCTGATCTTGGCTGGGCCGGCATCGGTTAGCAGCCCCACCGAGTAACTCCCGGACAAGGCAAGAGCATCGGTGACCACGGCGTTGCCCTGCGGGACCAGCCAGCCGTCCTGCCCGGCAAGATTGCCGAGGGAGTAGCTGTCGGCCGTCTCGAAATCAGTCGCGAACGGCGGCGTGGTCTGAGCCAGGGCGGTCAACGCCGGGACCACCACAAGGAGGGCGGTCGCGAGCCGGCGGCGAAAGAAATTACGGTCACTCGTGATTGAAGGCATGGTGCGCGGGAATAACGAAACATTCCCGGATCGGAGGCGCCCCTGGCCCGGGGCGTGATTCCTGTAATCCGAGGTTTTCCAACGAGGTGACCGGAATTTCAGAGAACGACCGCGCAGCTTTTAGGCCAGCGCGAGCGAGAGCACGCGCACGAAGCCAGCGCGGCGCGACAGCGTCAAGGCCGCAGGCATCGCGTAACACATAATTTTCAATTCGTTTCCGCAAACCACCTTTTTTCAGGTGGTATTTTCTGCGCGCAGCTTGCCTACGCTGTGCTCTCGCTAGCCTGTGAAGCCCTTGCGCCTCGGGATTGACCCAGCGGGAGAGCGAGGCGATTCGTCGGGTTAGTTCCTGAATTTCTAAGAGGCCACCACTCAGCGTCGAGCACGCCCTGATTCCTCGATGGGCTCGATTTGTATCCCGGTGATCGTAGGCCCGTAATATTTTTGGCCTGCCACAAACTTTGTCGAATCCCCCACGCTAACCTGCACGGCTTGGCCTTGGCTCACGGCGACATAAACAGACCTGAGGTCCCGACCGCGCACGGTGACTTTATGGGTGGCGAAACCGATCTCACACTGTGTCCGATCCTCCGAGATTTCAACATAGAGCAGTAGTGCATAAGGCAGAGCGATGCGCTGGCGCGCGGACTCGATCCGCAAACAGACACCGGGGACCTCGCGAGCATCCAAGCACCCCGTATCAAGCGGTTTGGTGGATTCGCTACCGGGGGCTTTTGGCTTAAGGCTCATAGCCGCATCCTCACGTTCTGGCGCGGAGTTTCTGATTCTCGTTCACTTGGCGAGTAGTGCGTCTCCACCGGTTGGAGCCGGGGTGACTTTGGTCGCACGGGGATCCGATGCACTTCGAGTGGTTCGACCAGCGTGCATTCAGGATGAATGGTTAAATATGCGGTGACCTGAGTGCGCACTTGCTGGAGGTAGCTCCAGGCCCGGGCCAGATGCGAAAGCAGCCCTTCCCGGACGCGCAGGTGGCGAGCAAATTCCAACGCACTCGTGCGGGCCTCGGAGCGCAGGCCGGCTGCATCCAGAAATTCCCTCCGGTCCGGCACAAAGATCCGGACGGACTCCCGGCCCCGGGTTGCCGAAACATACAGTCCCTCGCGGGATGCCGCACCGGCCAAAAACACCTTGTCCACGGTGACGCCTTGGGCGGCATGGGAAGTAAGTGCGTAGCCGTAGGCCACCTGTCGCGTCAGCAGCGTGGAATTATCCGCCAAGACCGGTTGCCCGGCGGCGTTGATGGATGCGACCGTCACGGTCGTGCCATTAGCCAAACGGCTAATTTCGCCGGAGGGCGTCAGAGCCTGACCAATGGCGCGTAGCCGCAGGCGGTCGCCCGCCGCGAGGGAAATGGTTCGTTCCTCGCAAACGGTCCAGGCGAGCCCCGATTGCCGGGCGGAAACCGAACGCTCGCCAGACGGACCGGAGACCACGAGTCGGCCTTCGGTCTTGCCCACGACACGCAGTTCCTCGTTTTTCTGAAAATGCTTCGTCGTTTTATGGGCCACCAGGACATCACCAGGCTGATAGTTGCGAACATCCTTTTGCTGGGCGCGGGTCCAGTCCTTCGCGCGCAGGGACCCGAACGATTGCTCATCGCCGGTGATTTTCATGTCCGTGCGCAGGCGGTGCCGGGCAATGATGTTCAGTTGGTCGATCTCCGCCCAAGTGGGCGCGACCATCAGGGCCGTCTTGGCGCGCTCAGTATGGCCAGAGACTGTGCGCATCTGCTTGGTTTCCTTCTGCGCGTTTAACCACTCCTCGACCATCTGTTGACGCCGTTGCGCGGGGGAGGCAATTTCGACGACGGCCCCCATCCGGTCCAGTTTCTTGAGTCCGGAAGCCAATCGGCCCGCCGCCAAATCCTCCGCGGCGGCCTTGTATGCCGGGTTCACGGCCTGCCGATGGACTTCGCTAAGGGTCACGACCCGGACACGGGATTCCCGTTCGATGATGCGGGCGGCGTCACCGGCCTCGACACTCTTGTGCTGCCCGGAATCACCCACGAGGAGCAGCCGGGCTTTCTGCTTTTCAGCGATGTCCACCAGTTGCGCCAGCTGGCGGGCCGAGAGGAGGCCGTATTCATCGACGACCAACACGCCGTGGTTGAGCGATTGCTGGAGGGTCTCATCCAGCAGCAGCCGCTGCACCGTTTGGGTGGAGGTCAGCACTTGGCCTGCGCTGGGGCGACCGGCCGCAGTCTGCTTCAGGCCGTCCTCGCGTAGAATGTCCACGGCCTGGGTGCTGGGGGCAAAACAGGCGACCTGGCCGTCAAACCGCGTCACCCCTTCGATCAGGGTGGCCAA
This sequence comes from Lacunisphaera sp., assembly GCA_041917235.1. GTDB lineage: Bacteria > Verrucomicrobiota > Verrucomicrobiia > Opitutales > Opitutaceae > Lacunisphaera. The sequence goes on from JAYRXZ010000012.1 coordinate 43,072, forward strand.
GGTCTGGGTCTTGCCCGTGCCGGCCCGCCCGCGAAGCACCGTGACCAAATCTTTTGAATCCAACACCCGGTCCACGGCGTGGCGCTGCTCCGCGTTTAGATGAGCGCCCTCCTCGTAGGGCACGAAGCCGAAGCCGCCGTCGTGGCTACCCACCCCGGCATTGAGCCGGGCGATCAGCCCGCGCTCGAGATCAAGCGCAGCCCGAGTGGATACCTGCCCCTCGGCCCGGAGCAGACGCCCGTCGGCTGCAATAGCGGCTTTCACCTCGGCCAGTGAATATGCCCCATACGCTTCACGGAGCACGGCGGAAGTAAGTTCCTGCTCCGACACGACCGTCCGACGCTCGAACAGGTGCTCGGCCGCGCGGCCAATGGCGTCGCTCAGGGTTACGATCTCGGGGGGCGTGGAACGCCGGGCCCCGGACTTGAGGGCCTGCAGCTGCCCAAGTTCACTCTCGTCCACTTGCGCCAGCTGACGTTGCCGGACCTCATCCGGGTTCATCTCGTATTGCTTGGCCGCACGGTTTTCGCGCACGAGGAGGGCGATTTCATCGCGGGTAAGTTCGCGGCCGAGTTCGGCCTCGCGAACCTTGGTCGCGGCATCGCGCTCCTGCGCGCGTTTCGAGAAGCGTTCCAGTAAATCCGAGGATACTCCGGCAAGTTCGAAACCGTGCTCCCGGCGTTCGATGGCGTAGCCCAGTTGCTGGACCTCGCGCGCCAGAGTGTTGCGGTAAACCTCTGTAAGGTAGCGGGTGTTTTCAAAGATGACCGAACTCTCCACGGCCATGAGCCGGCCGGCGGCATTCCGGGTCACATTGAAGATGAAGGCATGCGAATGCAGGTGCGGGTCCAGCGCACGGCTTTCGCCGTGCCGGAAGACGGCGGCCGCGATGCCGCCGGAAGCCACATGGCGTTTGTTCAGGCCCCGACCGGTCTGATGCCGGGCGAAGGACTCCAGCTCTTGGAAGGCCTCGCGGACAGCCGTTTCATGCGCGGCAATGAGCCGCTCGTCGCCGCCCACGAAGGTCTGGATCGAGACCGACTTTGGGGCGTTGAAGACGGCGTCGTAACCGGCCCGCCGGCCGGCGGCCATGCGCTCCGTGAGCTGTTCGTCGGTCAACGCATGTCGGTTGGCGGCGACCCGCTCAAAGGCTTCATCAGTGATCGCCGCACCTGCGGTCAATCCCACGGCGGCGCAAAGCTGCCCCTCACAGTGGCCTTCAACCTTCATGCCTTGGGCGTAGTAATCCGCCTGACGGAGGTATTCGCCGAGGGCTTTGCCGAAGCCTTTCACCATACGGATCGTCAGCATCCGCCACCTCCTGAAAACCAATCCAAAGCACCCCAACAGAACTCACTCAAAATTACTAAACTCAACCACTCAACAAACCCACCAAATACAAATAGCATCCAACTCAAACCAACAAACCAATCCAACCAACCAAACCTCAAATCAACGAACCAACCTGAAAGACCAGTCAACCGATCAACCAAAACCAAAAGAAAACAAAGAGGAATGACACCAACGTCCAAGCGTTGCCGCTTAGACCATGACCCGACCGCTCCGCTTGCGCTCACCGCGCGTTGCTCATACCATTCCCCATCCGCTCCCATGTCGCTACCCGCATACTCAACACTCACTCCTCCTCGGCCCACCACGTTGGCCCAGGCGGTGGAGCAGGTGCGGCATCCGCGCAACCACGCGACAGCGCAACTGAAGCCGTATCGGGAGGAATTGCTCCGCCTGCACCAGGCCGGCGACTCACCGGAGACTCTGGCATCGGGCTTGCGTCTGCTCGGCATCGAGATCGGTCGCGAAACCATGCGCCGCTGGCTCGACCGCGAGCTGGGCCGTAAGCCGGCCAAGCGCCGGAGGCGGGCTGCGAATGCGGCCACCGACCAACGGACATTGGCCGAGAACGCGGGCACTGAGCCCGCCGCAACGAAAAATTTCATGTCTCCAGTCTGACCGAAAATGACTCCCAGTGGAGCCCCGGCGGCGCACACTCAGTTGGGGCCGTGTTCGCTGAGGGCAGACTGCGCGTCACGCGCGGGCACGAGCCAAGGGTCGGCCTGAGCCAGGTGGTCCGCCAAATCGAGCTGCAGGGCAAAGCGCCGGGTTTCGCTCGTCAGGTAGCCGGGCGCCCGGGCATTGAACCAATGCGTCAAGCAGGCTGCCTTCTTGGCGGCGCGAAGCGCCAGCATCCGGTAGTGGACTTCGCCATACCAGCCCCATCGGTCGTTGTGCTCGGCCCGCCATTCCTCGATGACGGCGGCGAGGGTCTTCTTGGTGGCGGCCTTTCGCAGACTCGGGAGACGGTCAAGCAACTCGCCCTCAGCCGGGTGGCCAAAGGCGAGCGCCTGTTGCAGGCGACCAAAAAATCCACCCCACCAAACAGGATGGATGCGCGCAAGGCGGGACGCCGGCGCGGCAAAGGGCGCGTCGGCGAAGAAGGTGTCGGGTAAGCCCCGCGGCGGTCGTTTGGCCCAAAACTGCCGAACCGCGGCGGAACGGGCGGACCGCACGAACTCGGCGTGCTGTTCCCGGGCGCGATCAAAGTCTGTTTGGAGCTGGATCATTCGGGCCTCAGTCGCGGCAACATCGACCTGTTCCGGCTCGCCCCGGCGCAACGGCCTTGATCCTTCGAGGTAGTCGTTTTGGGCGGTTTCCATCGCTTCGCGCAGACGGAGGTAGGCCGGACCGCCGGCTTGGTCATACGCCGGCTCCGTGGCCTGTTCCTGCACCATGATAGCCTCCAGGACTGCGCGGTGCAGTTGTTTTTCTCGGATTGCCGAGGAGATTGCCGCCACGAAGGGCACGGCCAGTTCGGGCTTACCCTTGAGGCACCCTGGCTGTCCCGCACCAGTATACGCCCGGCTCACGGCCCAGTCAGTCAAGACTTGGGTCCAGGAAGCAAAACCTGGGGGCAGGGAAGAAGTCACTTAGGGAAATATAATATCACGGTTGGCAATTATTGCCAGTCGTGGAGTGGGCCGGCACCCGAACACCCTTTTTTCCGGCCTCCGCCAAGCCTTCGGCCGGCAAAAGGTGTTCTTCGATGGCCGGGTGGGCCGGGAACGCCCGCGGGAGGTCGGCGCCCGGCACGCTGCGCTCGCGCCCGCTCCGGCCTGCTGGCCTCCGTCGGTCGCGTCCGGTTCCGACCACCCGCGGGCGCCCGGTGCGGCGGGCGGATATCCGTTTTGCTAACCGCGATTACCCGTTCACTAAGCGCGACCACGGTTCTGTTCTGGCCCGTCAATTCTGTGAATTGCGCGTAACAGCTTGATCCTACAAGTGGCTTTTGATGGACTGAATTAAAGGGAGCGTTGGACGGGCCACCTACACTCCACTGTATACAACTATGGACCCGGCAAATATTGAGAAACAGAAACAGAGGGAATCGCCGCTTGACTTGGTAAGATATTCTTACACTGTGTAAGAATCTCCTCCCTCCATGAGCTATACACGCCCAGAAGTCCTCACCTGCCTGGCCAAGGCCGTCCGAAAGATTTTAATTTTTCGTGGCAAAACTGAAGAAGCCGAAGAACCCATTCCCGAGGACACCGACCTCGTGCGCACTTTCGGGTTTCCTTCTGTTGACCTAACGCAAGTCGGCCCGGAGCTCGCTCGCGAATCTGATGAACTGGATTTGCCAAACGAGGTATACGACTGGGCCGACGACTCCAGCGGCGTTCGGCGCTATCGCACACTCGGTGAAATCGCCGACCGCGTGATCGGCCATTTGGCCAAGCAAGGAGACCAGAAGAATGAGTGATCTCGAAACCAAGCGCGCAGAGATCGCGGAGCGCATTCGTGCCGCAAGAGATCAAGCTGGCCTGTCGCAAGGACAGGTTGCAGCCCTGCTCAAGTTGCAACGCCCCGCGATATCAGAAATCGAAGCCGGACGCCGTCGCGTAACCGCCGAAGAGATTGCTCAGCTGGCCGAAATCTTCGACGTCAGCGCCGAGTGGATAATTTCGGGCACTGCCACGATGGCGGACCCCAAAGTCGAATTGGCGGCCAGAGAGTTGGGGAAGCTCAAGTCTGAGGACTTGGACATGGTTCTCAAGCTCCTCCGAACCATGAAGAAAAAGTGACCTTCATTCAATGGCCACCCTGTCCCGCCCTCAAATCCTGAAAGCTATCGATCGTGCGCTGCGTTGCCGACTCAAAGCCGGCTACGAAACAATCGACCCGGTTTGTGTTTTCGACCTCGCGGCCAAGCTGAAGGTCGAAGTGCGCTTTGTGGCGGGCAACAGCTTCGGCGGCATGTATGCGAAGGATTTCGAAAAGATCCTGATTCCCACCAAGCGCCCCCCTGGGCGACAGGCGTTCACGTGTGCGCATGAACTCGGACATTGGGCTTTCGGACATGGCACCCGCGTTGAACTCATCGACGAACTCGACAAAGGCGGATCGGACGACCCCGATGAGCGCATGGCCAATGTGTTCGCGTCGCATCTGCTGATGTCTGATTGGGCGGTCGAGGATGCCTTTCGCCGCCGCAGCCTGGTGCCCGCACGCTCCGAAGCCTTGGAGTGCTACCGCATCGCGAACCAGCTTGGCATCGGTTACGAAACCTTGATCCAACACCTCCGCTACGGCGTGAAGCTTATCAAGGACGATCAAGCGGAGCGGCTGCTCAAAGCCACGCCGAAGGACATCCGCGCCAATGTCCTGGGCACCCCAGACCAGCGCCATCTTGTCTTCGCCGATCAATATTGGTGGCGTGTCCCGATCGATCTGACCGTAGGGGATGCGCTGATCTTGCCCGTCGGCTTCCAAGCGGAAGGTTCCGTGTTGCATCACGTCGGCATCACTTTCCACGGCACGTGGCTCGAAGCCATCCGGCCGGGATACTCCCGCGTCTTCTCTGACGATCATGGTTGGTCCAGTTTTGTGCGAGTGGCCCGCAAGGACTACGTGGGGCGCAGTAAATTCAGATTCTTGGAGGATCCCGATGTCGACCAACCGGCCTGAAGTAATCGCCGAGACGAACCTTTCTCACGCTTGGGGCAAGGCCTTCTTGCGTATGATGGGACCCAACTCGGTCCACGCCCCCATCACGCTCTCGGTCGAAACCTTCACGACCAGGGGACTGCCCATCGAGGATCCAGCAATCCGTGAAGCGACCGATGCTGCGCTAAAAAAGCACGGCCTGCTTCCGATAGCCAACACCGCCTACACCATTTTCCCCAACGATTCGTGGGAGTTCCAAAAGCAACCACCTCATGAGAAATTCGCTCCGGCTTTCAAAAAGTGGGTTTTCCCGTTTATGTATCGCTCCCATCGAGGAAATCGCACGGGCACCTATTTCCAGCGAATGGTGGCGTTTGGTGCCGACATAGATAAACAGGGCCACCTGTCGCCAGAGCATGTCGACCAACCGGCCAAAATACTGGCGTTCTGGCGTGGGGCCGGCAGTCACCGCCGTTCTGCGTTGCAGATGGCGTGTTTTGACCCGCACCGCGATCACCACGGTAAGGCCCGAAGCGGATTCCCATGCCTCCAGCAGGTGAGCCTGAGCTACGACAGCCAACATGATGGCTTGGCCATCACGGGCTATTACCCAAGTGAGTTCATATTCGACCGTGGCTACGGCAACTATCTCGGCCTTTGCCACCTCGGCCGATACATGGCCAAGAACATGGGCCTGCATCTCATTCGAATGAACTGCGTGATTGCCCACCCGTTGCTAGGCGGAGAAGGCGTCAGTAAAACCCCGTTGCGCCCACTGGAAAAACTGATTCGTAAGCAGATCGACGACGCGAATGCCGCGGCCGGCGGCGCTTAACCCACCCATGTCCTTTTGGTCGACTGAAACCCTTCGTCAGCGTATCCCGGCGGGCAAGTTGGTCAGCCCATATGATGCAGCGCGTATTAAGCACGCGGCTTACGAACTGAGCTTGGGCAACGAAGCCTATGTTACCTCTTCACCGACGAAGAAAAAAGCCACCCTCTGGCCGGGTGATCATGTCGAAATTCCGCCCGGACAATTTGCCCTGCTACACACAGCCGAAGTTATTCAAGTGCCGGACAGCGCCCTCGCGTTCATCTCCATAAAGGCCAAGATTAAGCTCAAAGGTCTGGTCAACGTATCGGGATTTCACGTCGACCCAGGATTCACCGGACAGCTCGTATTTTCAGTCTACAATGCGGGTTCTCGGTCAGTTCTGGTCGGCTGCGGGGATCCGGTTTTTCTGATCTGGTTCAGCGACCTGACCGAGCCTACACGTGATCTCTACGCCGGAGGCTACTCCGGCCAACGGGGAATCAAGCCCGAGGCCGTCATGGAAATTGATGGCGACATCGCTTCGCCCGCCGTGCTATCCGAACGCATTCGCACGCTGGAATCCACCTCAGCGCTCCACACGACGTTGCTTTGGAGCTGCCTCGTTGTCCTGGTTCTTGGCATCGCAGCACTTATCATCCAAAACAATACTGGCCACCCTTCAAACAATGAGGTGCCTGCCGCGGCTTCTCCCGCTAAAAAGCCCTAGCATGAATTCTGGGCATCTCATCGTCATCGAAGGGCCTGAAAACACGGGGAAAACCACCCTCGCACAAAGATTGTCTGCGGCCCTCTTGCAGCAGGGAATTTTTGCTGATTATATGTCGTTCCCAGGCCGCAATACGGCTTCAGTCGGGGCCGTTGTCTATGATCTCGAGCACAAACCGGATCGTTTCGGGCTAACGGCACTGCCGCCCGCGACTCGCCAAGTTCTGCACTTGGCCGCGCACCTTGACGCCATTGAGTCCCGCATAAAGCCCGCGCTAGCAGCAGGCCGGTGGGTCGTGCTTGATCGGTATTGGTGGTCGATGTGGGCGCATGGCCATGCCCAAGGCGTGTCCAGCACCCTGCTTAATCAACTCGTCAAAATAGAATGCGACGCCTGGCTGCCTACCAAGCCTGCAGTAATTTTCTGCACGTTGCGCCCGGCTCCATTTGAAGATCCTCTCACCCCGCAATGGGAAACCGTGCGGGCAGCCTATGGCAAATTGATTGAAGCCCAGGAAGCACATGCTCCTATCGAGCAACTGGTGCCTGACCTATCTGTCGAACAACGAGTAGTATCATGCTTGGCTCGGCTCACAGCGCTCGGTGTGCTCCCGCGACTCTAATGCGCACAACTGCTAGAAAAAACCTCGTCCCTTTCACGCCACCACGACCAAACATCTTGGTTCATCTTTCGCCGGCCAAACCGACCGTCGTTTATGATACATATTGGAAATTCAGCACAGAGCGGCAGCGAATATTCTTTGCAAGATTGACCGGTCAACCTTCCCCGTGGACCGATGATGCCGTGCTTCAGGCACACAAGTTCACGAATGCCTACCGGGCGGCCGACCGAGTCAGCCAGTATCTGATCCGCTCCGTCATCTATCGCGGCGACCAGGATCCCGTTCAACTTTGCTTCCGAATTCTTCTTTTCAAGATATTCAACCGGATCGACACTTGGGAATTGTTGGAACGCGAATTTGGCGAAGTTCGCTACACACCGGGATTCGTCCGCCCTTATGACCAGATACTAACGCGGGCGATGGCGGCAGGAAAACGAATTTACTCTCCAGCCTATATAATGCCCTCCGGGGGGAAGTTGAACAAAACCGGGCGAAAACACCGCATGCACCTTGATCTGCTTGCGCGGATGATCACCGATCACCTTCCTCAAAAGCTCATAGAGTCCAGCAGTATGCAGGCAGCGTTCTCTCTGTTGCTGGACTATCCCACTATCGGCGATTTTCTGGCCTATCAATACGTCACAGACCTTAATTACAGCCCCTTGTTGAACTTCGACGAGATGCAATTCGTGGTGCCCGGCCCCGGCGCGCTCAATGGCATCGCCAAGTGCTTCTCCGATTTTGGCGGGCTGACGGAGGTGGATCTAATCAAGATTGTTGCCGAACGCCAAGAGGCCGAGCATTCACAACGTGGATTGAAATTCCAAACGCTCTGGGGTCGCAAACTACAGCTTATCGACTGCCAGAATCTCTTTTGCGAAGTGGACAAGTATTCGCGGGTAGCCCACCCCGAGTTCGATAGTGGCGGTCGCACACGCATCAAGCAGCGCTTTTCGCCGCACAGTGCACCCATCTCTTACTGGTTTCCTCCCAAATGGAAAATAAACGAGCGCATCGCACTCCGACCCATAGTGCCGCATGATTCACTCCTTTGAAGGCAACACCGCGGATGAGGTCTGGCGCAAAGCTGCTTACGCTTTGCTGAAGGACTCCGCGTCCACCCTCCAAGAAAGTCGGGCTGGGAAAACCCGTGAACTATTGCACGTTGCCCTGCAGATAAAGGATCCACGCCAGCGATGGATCCCCTCGAGACGGGATGCTATCAATGTTGCGTTCGCCCTCGCAGAAGTGATCTGGATCCTTGACGGCCGCAACGACGCCCGATTCTTGGTCTATTTTAATCGCAAGCTACCACAATACGCTGGGAACACGCCGACTTATCACGGCGCCTATGGCGAACGCCTGCGGAAGCGATTCGGCCTAGACCAATTGAAAAGAGCGGCGGAGGCATTGCGAAGCAATCCGCAGAGTCGCCAAATTGTGCTTCAGATATGGAGTGGCGAAGACGATCTCCCCCATATCAATGGCCAGCCGGTTTCGGCGGATGTCCCTTGCAATCTAACCTCGATGCTCAAGGTGCGTGGAGGGCGCCTAGACTGGACGCAAGTCATGCGCAGCAATGACGCCTATCGCGGTCTCCCGCACAACATCGTGCAGTTTACGTGTCTCCAGGAAGTGATTGCCGGCTGGGTCGGCATTGAGCCGGGAATCTATACGCATTGGAGCGATAGCCTGCACTTCTACGCTGACAGCCTTCTAAGCAGCCCAGTGGTTTCAGTGCCACCCGATGTGCATATGAACAAGGATACTCTCAGTATTCCCGAGTCGGAATTCGAACGTATCTGGCCTTCCGTAATGAGTCTCGCCGAAGCGGTGACTGATGAAGGATATTCCAGCAAACAACTCTTAGTGATGCTGGCGCAAACAACTCTGCCGCCTGGCTGGGCTAACATCCTCCGCATTCTGGTGGCCGAAGGCCTCCGCCGTCGCAATGCGATCGAAAATATTACCGCCGTCGTTGAGGGCGTGTCCAACCAAGCATTAAAAGACCTATGGACCCTATGGTTCGCTAGGGTTGCTTCTCGGTAACCATGGATATCGAAAAGCTGGCCGCGTGGGTGGCGGTTCTCGCGGTGCCTTGGGCGCTGTTCGTTTTATTCGGACGCTTTGTTGCAAATCGGCTCAGCGATAGTGAACGAGCTATCCTCATGGCGTGCAAAGAACGTGGCGAAATCAGGATCCTAAGTGTTGATGGATATGGCGAGTGGGTCCGCGCGGATTCCAAGGACTTTTTCGCGCCAAAGGACCTCGCACATAACGCGCAGTATCTAGAAGCTTTTCACAAGCTGGTAGCTCGGGGCTTCGCAAGCCATGAAGCTGGCTTCCTGTATCGCCTGACCGGTAGCGGATTTGAGATTGCTCGCAAATTGCGACTATAGCGACGCTAGGTGCTAAGATCATATTCCCGTGCTCACCGGCGTTGCCGGGGGTCGCCGGAAGCGACGCTCGCGACTGCTTTTTGGCAACAAACCCAGTCGTGTTCGTGGTGTCTTTTTTGCTGGGGGCTGGGCTGGTTGGTGGGCTGAGCGGACGTCGGCTGGTGTCGCCGGAACTCCGCGCATCGGCTTCCGATGCTCTGCCACGGTCCGTCGCGCGTCGGGCGCGGGCGGACCTAGCTGGGGCTCCGGCCGCCCCAGCCCCGCCTTGGCTCTTTGGCTTTTGACCAGCAGGGAACTGGCAGTGACGCTGTTGGTCCGCTTTTGCTCGATGAAACTGCTCCACGTCGCCGACCTGCATTTCCAGCCACACTGGTTCGAGTGGGTCGCCTCCCAGGCGTCAAACTACGACGCCGTGTGTGTGGCGGGGGATTTGCTGGATATGTTCGGCACCACGAAAACCTCGCTGCGGGCGCAGGCAACATGGACGCGGGGCTGGCTGCGGGATTTTCCCGGCCGGTTGTTCGTCTGCTCCGGTAATCACGATTGGTGGGAAAACAACGGGGTGGTGGACGACGATGCGCATTGCGGCTGGCTGGACAAGATGGGACGGCCAGAGGTCAGCGTCGACGGCCAGGGCGCGTATTGCGGCGACTACTACATTTTCTGCCATCCTTTCCGGTTTCCAGCGGTTTGGCCGCAGGCTCCCCACGGGAAGTGGATTCTGCTGCATCACCTGCCGCCGGCTGGTGCGGCGACCGCGACGGGTGGAACCGGTGGTCGAGATCAGGGTTGCCGCGAATTAGCGGATGCCTTGACCACGGCGGTCCGGCCGCCGTGGATCGTCCTGTCGGGCCACCTCCACAAGCCGAAGTCATGGCGGGGCAAGTGCGGTTCCTCTTGGTCGCTCAACCCCACCTTTGATGAACAGGCCGTGATCCCGAATCACATCACTATCGACACGGCGACCGGCACGGTGACGTGGGTCACGGAGCGGGCCGGCACCTGGCCGCTGCAAATCCTCTGACCGGTCAGGCGCAGCGCACACCGCCCCGGGTGAGTGTGCGCTCCAGGCGCTGTATTTTGCTCCCGCGCAAGCTACAGTGTGCGCCCATGCAATTGACCCCCGATTTTCAGACCCGGTGTCGTGGATCGTCCCCCCGCGAAGGAACTTCCGTCTTGGTTTCAGCGTCTCCACGGATAGCCTTTCATCCGATGATTCCTGCCTCGAAAAAGACCCAGCCTGTCCAGGACGCGCCCAGCCGCGCCCCCGACTTGGCCTTGCCCCCGCCGGAGCCGCCCCGGTCGCGTGGCACGCAGGTTCCGCCCACCCTGTCGGACATCATCGAGCGCCTCGGACCGCTTTGTCGCCGGCACGGCATCACCCGACTGGAGATCTTCGGATCCATTGCCCGAGGCGAGGCGGGCCCGGGCAGCGATGTGGACCTGATTGCTACTTTTGCCGAACACCCCGGCCTGGAAATCGTCTCGATTGAGGAGGAATGTGCGAAGCTATTGGGCGTGCCCGTGGACTTGCTGACCTTTGAGGCGGTCGAGGAAATCACCAACCGCTTCCGACGGGAAACGATCGAACGCGACCGGCGGGTCATTTATGCAGGTTGATCCGGTCCAGCGCGATCAAGCCCATTTGCAGGACATGCTGGACTCCGCCAAACAGGCGGCTGGCTATGTGCGAGGGCAGACTTTCGAGCAGTTTTGGGACGACGCCAAAACCCGCGATGCCGTGGCTATGCGCCTGCAAACCATCGGCGAGGCCGCGGGCCGGGTGTCACCGACCACCGCGGCGGCTCTGCCCGCACTGCCGATCCATCAGATGCGCGGCCTGCGCAATCGGATCGCCCACACCTACAACAAGGTCGATTTCAAGGAAGTCTGGAAAGTCACGCAGCACGACCTCAAGCCCCTGATCAGCGAACTGGAAAAGTATTTTCTCCAGCAAAGCCAAAGACAGGCCGAGGCTGAACAATTGAAGCAGAAACAGGGCATCCGGCCGCCGCGACCCTGGGACGGTCCGCGGATGGGAATGTGACCGGAACCGCAACGAGGGCTGGCCGTGGACTATCTGGATACCAAGCGCTTTGATCGCCTGAGCGACGAGGAGGTGCTGGAACGCATCGGCTCGCTGCTCGCCATCGCGGTCGGCCGTTTCGAGGAGCAACAGCGGCTCAATGCGCTCGCCAGGTCGGCTGACGTGTCCTCCCAGGTAAGGCATGAGGTGGCCCCACTCGATCTGACCAAACTCGTGACCGATCCAAGTGAAGGACGGATCATCATGCACCTGCGTGCCACCGGCCGCGCCAATGCCCGCGAAGTGGCGGCAGCCCTCGGGATGACCGCGCCTGCCGCCGCCCAAAAACTCGCGCGGCTGTGCGCCGCAGGCCTGTGTCACATCGAGGGCCGCAGCCGCCCGGCGTGTTACCGGCTGCGGACTGAATACAGCGCCAATTAAGGGGCGTTCTCCAGCGCGGCAAAGCGCAGGAGCTGTTCGTCCGCTGGCAGCTCCGCCAAGGCCTTCATCAGGTTCAGGCTGAAGCGGTGCATTTCCTTCGGAGTGCTCAAATTGAGCAGCCGCTCCTGAATCGCGGGGACCAGCTGCAGGAGTTTCATGCAGTGGGTGATCGTCCCCGGCGTCAGGCCTTCCGCCGCCGCCAAATCGATACGCTTGAGTTTCGGATCGGCTTCCAACCGGCGCTGCCACGCCCGGGCACGGTGCAGCGGGTGCTGAACCGGCGTAGGAGCGGGCTTGGGGGCCGATGCCCGTTTGGAAGTCAGCAGGTTTCGGGCAAAAGGACTCAGGAGCGCCACGCCGCCGGCCTGCCGCACCGCCACCGCCGTTTGCAAGATCAGTGGGCGGGTCGCTGCCACCGCCGGCAATGCCCCGCGGTCGCCGGCATCAATGACGAGTCGTTCCTCCATGCCCTCGATCAAACGGTGCACACGCACCTTGAGCCGCAATTCGATATGCCGCACGCAGGCATCCGGGGCGGGATTCACCGCGGGCCTCACTTCGACCCGCTCTAGGAAGAGCAGCAGGAGATCGCGTTGCTGTTCAGGGGAAAGAGTCGGCATCAGTTCGCCAAACCGGGCGAGCGAGCGGCGGACCCGCTCCGGGTCGAGCGAACGCTGCTCGCAGGCCGCGAGGTCCTGCCGGGCCTGTTCGCGTTCGACGAGGAGGGCCTGCTTGTTCTGGTGCAGGGCCGCGGCCTCCTGCCGGAGTTCGTCCCCCAGGAAGTCGATTCCACCCCGGGCGACCGCTTGGGCACAGTGCCGGAGTTGCTGCGTCAGTTCGACGAGCCGGCGGTCCAGCTCGGTCAGCTTCGCGCGCAGGGGAGCCCGTTCGCTCGCACTGCGGCGCTGCGTCTCAAGCGAAGTGGTGCGGAGCACGTCAGGGTGCTGGCTGCATTCGCCCAGGAAGCCAATGACGGCCGCTTCGAGGGCCGACGCCGATACATGCCGCACCGGGCAACGCGCGTCCCCGCGTTCCTTGTGCGCGTGGCCGCAGGTGTAGTAGCGGTAGAGCTGGCCTGAAGGATCACGCTTGCCGCTTGCGTTCGGAACCATCGCCCGGCCGCAGCGCCCGCAGACCACGATACCCTTGAGCACGTGGAAATTCTTGTCCCGGGCGCGCAGCCGGCAGCGGGCCGGCTGGAGTGCTCGGGTGATCGCCGCATTGGCCCTTTCCCACAGTTCCTGGCTGACGATGGCCTCGTGCTGTCCGGGGTATTCGATGCCGTGCATCCGCACCCGTCCGGCATAGAGCGGGCGCATGATCTGCCGCCTAAGGATGTCCGTGCGGAAGCGCTTTTGCCCGATGGCATACTGGGTGCCGTTCCGGCGCTGCCGTGTGCGCGCCCGGGTGCGGAGGCCTTGGTCATTGAGGGCGTTGGCGATGTCCGTCAGCGAGACAAGCTGCGCCGCCTGCTCGTAGATGCGGCGGAGCACCGCGGCCTCCTCAGGCAGCGGCTTCAAGCCCTGCAATTCGGCATCGTAAGAGTAGCCGTAAGGCACGTTGCCCCCCGTCCACATCCCGCGCTTGGCCTGCTCGACCAGCTTGAGGTGGATTTTCTCGGAGGTGTTGTCGCGCTCATACTCATTCACGCTCATCACGATGTTGTTCTTGAGCCGGCTCGAGGGCGTCTCATCCGAAATGTCTTCAGTCGCGCTCACCAGCCGGCAGCCGTGCTTGCGGAGAAAGGCACGGAAAGGAACCCACTCGTGCGTGCTGCGCAGCACACGCTCGAGCTTAAAGATCAGCACCACCTTGATGGCCCCGCTTTCGATGTGCTGCATCAGCGCCTGCATCCCCGGGCGGTTCAGGTTTGCCCCAGAGTAGGCGGCGTCCGTGAGGGTGATGAATTCGTGCCAGCCCTCGGCGGCAGCGTGCTTGTTCAGGTAGTCCCGGCACATGACCGCCTGGCTTTCGCAGGAGTCGAATCGCCCACCGACCTGGTTGAAGGTTGAGACGCGGGCATAGATTCCGACGGGCAGTGAACCGGTGGAAACGGACGTAACAGAGGCAGGGATTGCAGGCATATTTTGGTTCTCCTTTTGCGTCGGGAAACCGGCGGCCTGATCCGATTCGATGCGACGTTTTGCTGCGGAAAATCTTCGCAGAGACCGCCCGAAAATCAACGGAAGGATTTTAACGGTAGCGCACGCGATGCTCCTGCGTGTGCGATTTTTTTCCTCGTTTTTCCGCGAAAAACCGAACCTCGGTCAGACGTGTTGAAACAGACTTACTCGCGTGCCCTTTCAATTTCAGCGACTTGCGCCGATTTTAATGACCGGCCGCTTGGTTCGCTAACAATTGAAAATGGCGGAGAGGGAGGGATTCGAACCCCCGGGACCTTTCGGCCCACCTGATTTCGAGTCAGGCGCGATCGACCACTCTGCCACCTCTCCGTGAACAGGGGTCGGAACGTAGGTCCTGCCCCGCAAAACGGAAGCCGAAATTTATCGGGCCGCCGGATTCGCCGGGCGGCGTAAAAATCAGACGTTTTCGTCCTCCAGCCCGCTGAGTTCCCGCCGGTTGGCGGGCAGGTGCTGGGGCAGGAAGTAATAATACAGCATCAGCTGCCAGCTGCGGGAGGAGCGGTAGAGTGCCAGCGGCGCCAGCACCGCCAGCCCCAGGGCCAGCCCGATGGCCACCTTGCCCGGCAGCACCCCGAGATACCAGAGGACGGCCACGGGGGTGAGCAGGCCGACGCAGGTCACGCCGTAGTTGATGGCCATGGCGCCGAGGAAGAAGCCCTCGTCCTTCTCGATCTTCAGGCCGCAGTCGCGGCAGGAGCGGTCGAGCTCGAAAAGCGTGCCGGCCTTGAACAGCGTGCGCCCGCCGCAGTTGGGACAGCGGTTGGCGAGGCCTCGGGCGATGATCTGGCCGCGGGTGACTTGCATGGGAGGAGAAGGCACCACTAATACACACTAATCAGCACTAAAAAAGTCCGGGCGCCGGGTAGTTGGGCCGGATTAGTGGGTCATTAGTGAAGATTAGTGGTTAATAAAAAAGGCGCCCCCTCGCGGGAGCGCCTTCGAAAACTGCCAGTGGATCAGCGCTTACGCGCCGAGCTGGTAGCGGGTGAACCGGCGGATCGCCATGTTCTCGCCCAGCTTGCCGACCTGCTCGGAGAGGAGATCCTTGATCATCTTCTCCGGGTTCTTGACGAACGGCTGGTCGAGCAGGCAGACCTGCGAGTAATACTTCTCGAGCTTGCCCTCGACGATCTTCTGCACGGCGGCCGGCGGCTTGCCGGCCATCTGCGCGGCGGCGATGTCGCGCTCCTTGGCGAGCTCGGCCTCGGGGACCTCCTCGCGGCGGACATAGCTCGGGGACGCGGCGGCGATCTGCAGGCACACGTCCTGGCAGAAGGCCTTGAAGTCGTCGGTCTTGGCGACGAAGTCGGTCTCGCAGTTGATCTCGACGAGCACGCCGACCTTGCCGCCCACGTGGATGTAGGAATGGACGAGGCCTTCCTTCGTCGCGCGGGAGGCGAGCTTGTCGATCTTGTTGCCGAGCTTCTTGCGGAGGATCGTGGTGGCCTCCTCGATGTTGCCCTTGGCCTCATCGAGGGCCTTCTTGACGTCGAGCAGACCGGCCCCGGTTTTTTCCCGGAGCTCGCTGATCATGGAGGTGGTGACGGTAGCCATTGGTTTAAAGGTATTCTGCGATCAAACCTCGTCGGTGGTGACGGCGGACTTCTTGGCGCCGGTGGTGCGGCTGGTGCGCTTCTTGACGACCGGCTTCTCCTCCTCGACCAGGCCCTTCAGGTTCGCGGGGATGGCGACCTTGTCGAGGTCGACCTCGCCGGCGGCGTTGACGCCGGACGCGGCGGCCTTGGCCTCGGCGTGGGCGTTGCGGCGGGTCTCGCGGTGGGCCAGGCCCTGCGTGATCGCCTCGGTGATGGTCTCGATGATGATGCGGACGGACTTCGCCGCGTCGTCGTTGCCCGGGATCGGGTAGGTGAGCTGGGTCGGGTCGGAGTTGGTGTCGACCAGGCCGATCGAGGGGATGTTCATGCGCTTCGCCTCGGCGACCGCGATCTCCTCGTAGCTGGTGTCGACGACGAACATCGCGGCGGGCAGGCCGGTGAGGCCGATGATGCCGTCGAAGTTGCGGGTCATGCGGGCCATCTCGCGGCGGATGGCGGACTCCTCCTTGGAGGAGAACTTGGCGAGCTCGCCGCTGGCGTCCATCGCCTGG
Organism: Lacunisphaera sp.; assembly: GCA_041917235.1. Lineage (GTDB taxonomy): Bacteria > Verrucomicrobiota > Verrucomicrobiia > Opitutales > Opitutaceae > Lacunisphaera. Next base: position 59,311 of record JAYRXZ010000012.1, read on the forward strand.
TATTTCTTGAACTTGGCCAGCGACTTCTTGATGGTCTCGAAATTGGTGAGCGTGCCGCCCATCCAGCGGGTGGTGACGTAGGGCATGCCCGTGGCCTGGGCCGCTTCCTTGATGAGCTCGGTGGCCTGGCGCTTGGTGCCGACCAGGAGGACGTCGCCGCCGCCGGCGACGAGCTGCTCGATGAAGGCGCAGGCCTTGGCCAGCGCGGCGTGGGTCTTCTCGAGGTCGATGATCGTGATGCCCTGGCGGTGGTCGAACACGTAGGGCTTGGAGCGCGGGTTCCAACGCTTGGTCTGGTGACCGAGGTGGACGCCGGCATCGAGGAGGTCTTTGGGAGTGAGGTTCATGTGGATCTATGTCGTGACGAGACACAGGTCGGCCAACTGGGCCGCCTTGCGATCGTTACTGTCAGTTAACGGTTGATGGGTTGAAGGAACAGGAAGGGCGAAAAGAGAGAACGCCCCCACCCTTGGCAAGACCGATTCCGAGGTTTTTGCCGGCCGGTGGGCCGGCGGCTCCGTGGGCGGCGCGGACTTCAGCCCGGCTTCCTGCGCAAGAATAAGCGCTGCAACAGGATAAATACCAACAACAGCGCCCCGACCACGATGCGCATCCACCATGAACTAAGCCTTCCATCAAACAGGATGGCCGCCTGGATGGTGCCAAAAATCAGCACTCCCAGCAGGGTGCCCAGCATATGCCCCCGCCCGCCGGTCAGCAGCGTCCCGCCGATGACGACGATCGCGATGGCATCCAGTTCGAGCCCGATGCCCATGCTGGGGTTGCCCGAGCCGGTATATAAGGTGGCCACGATGCCCGCCAGCGCTGCACAGAAACCGTTCACCGTGTAGGCGCCGATCTTGGCCGGACCGATCGGCAGGCCCATGAGCAGCGCCGACTGCTCGTTGCCACCGATGGCCAGCAGCGTGCGCCCGAAACGCGTGTGGTGCGCCACCACCCAGCCCGCCAAAATCACCGCGGCCAGGAAGAGCGCGCTGGCCGGGATCACCACGGACCCGAACACCCACTCGTAAGCCGAGATCTTCCCATACAGCCCGTGATTGATGCCGACCGAGTCCGTGCTGATCCAGAAACCCGCGCCGCGCGCCAGGAACATCCCGGCCAGGGTGATCAGGAACGGCGGCAGCCGGAAAAAATGGATCAACGACCCCATCCCCGCCCCCAGCGCCGAACCGGCCGCGAGCCCCAGCATCCACGCCAGCCCTGGGGCCATCTGGTGTTTCTCGATCAACGTGGCGGTAAGGATCGACGTGAACCCGATGACCGCGCCGACCGACAGGTCGATGCCGCCCGAAAAAATCACGAGCGTCATGCCGACGGCCGCAATGCCGAGAAACGCGTTCTCCGAGAGCAGGCTGATGAACACCCGCGCCGAGAAGAACCCCTCGTAGAAGTGTGCCGCCGTCGCAAACAGCAGCGCGAAGATCGCCGCCGTGACAATCAGCGGCAACTGGCGCGAGGCCCATGATGCCGTCTTGGTCATGCGACCTCCTTCTTGGGCCACAACCCGGCGAGCCAGCGAGCGACCTTGTGCGACTGCAGCAGCGACACCCCGATGATGAGCAACGCCTTCGGCACCGGCGCGATCGCCGGCGGCACGCCGAGGTTATACATGGTGGTCGTCAGCGTCTGGATCAGCAGCGCGCCGACCGCGGTGCCGAGGATGGAGAACCGTCCGCCCGAGAGCGCGGTGCCGCCGACCACCACCGCAAAGATGGCGTCGAGCTCCATGTTCTCGCCGGCGCGGTAGGCGTCGGCCGCGCGGATGTTCGCCGCGGCGAGCACGCCGGCGAGCCCGGCGCAGGCGCCGCAGAAGATGTAGGCGAGCGCCTTGATGCGCGCCGCCGCCAGGCCGGCGAAGCGGCTCGCCGTCTCGTTGTCCCCCACCGCCTCGATGAACAGCCCGAGCGCCGTGCGCCGCAGCACGAGATGCGTCGTCAGGAAAAGCCCTGCCACCAGCAGCGGAGCCACCGGCAGGCCGAGCACGAAGCCGTTGGCGAGGTATTCGAAGGAAGGGTTTTTGATGATGATGACCTGACCGTCGACGATGAGCTGGGCCAGGCCGCGTCCCGCCACCATCAGGATGAGCGTCGCCACGATCGGCTGCACCCCGAGCCGGGCCACGAGCAGGCCGTTGGCCGAGCCGGCGACCACGCCGGCCCCAAGCGCGGTGGCGAGGGTCAGCGCGAGCGAGTGCCCGCCCTGCAGCAGCACGGCGCACACTGCGCCGGTGATGGCCACCACCGAGCCGACCGACAGGTCCACGCCGCCGGTGGCAATGACCAGCGTCATGCCGAGCGCGACCAGCATCGTGCGCGATCCCTGCGTCAGGATGTCGACCGGCACGCCGTAGAGATGGCCGTCGAGCAAAGTGATCTTCAGAAAGCCGATGTCATGCACCGCGTTCAGGAGCACGAGGGCGGCCAGTCCGAGCAGCGGCCAGAGGACGGGGGATTTCGTCTTCATGGGTTCGAGCCTGTAGGGCCGCCGCTTGTCAGCGCGCCTAATCGCAAGACCTGAGAGGCACGCCGACAAGCGGCGGCCCTACATTCCTGAAAACGTGCAAACGTGCTATTCATGCGTGCCGGCCATCAGGCGCATGAGTTTTTCCGAATTGATGTCGGCGCCGGCGATCTCGCCGGTCAGCCGCCGCTCGCGCAGGACGAGCACGCGCGAGCAGTTGCGCACCACCTCGTCGATCTCCGACGAGATGAACAGCACCGCGAGGCCGTCGGCGCGCAGCTTCGCGATCAGCTGCTCGATCTCCTGCTTGGCGCCGATGTCGATGCCGCGCGTCGGCTCGTCAAGGATGATCACCGCCGGCTGCGTCGCCAGCCAGCGCGCGAGCAGCACTTTCTGCTGGTTGCCGCCGGAGAGGTTCCTGATGGGCGTCTCGACGCCCGCGGTCTTGATCCGCAGCGCCTTGACGTAGTGCTCGCACAACTGCGCCTGCTCCGCGGTGGACAGCGCGCGCAGCACGCCGCGCTTGCCCTGCAGCGCGACCAGGAGGTTCTCGCGCACCGACAGGTTCGGCAGGATGCCCTCGGCCTTGCGGTCCTCCGAGCAAAACGCCAGCCCGAGCCGCACGGCATCGCGCGGTGAAGCAATGCGGACCGGTGCGCCCTTCATGCTGACCTCGCCGCAATCACAGGCATCGATGCCGAACAGCAACCGCGCCGTCTCCGTGCGCCCGGATCCGAGCAGGCCGCCGAGGCCGGCGACCTCGCCCGCGTGCAGCGAGAGGTCAACCGGCGCAATGGCTCCGCGCCGGCCGAGCCCGCGGGCCGCGAGCACCGGTTGCGTCGTGGCGGCGGGCGCCGCGACATGACTGGTGAAATCGGCCTCGCTCACCTCGCGACCGAGCATCTTGCCGACGAGCGCGAGCCGAGTCAGGTCCGCCGTGGCGTATTCGCCCACGAGCTGGCCGTTGCGCAGCACGGTGAGCCGGTCGCTCACGGCATAGACCTGGTCGAGAAAGTGGGTGACGAACACGATGCCCAGTCCCTCGGCGCGCAGCTTGCGCATGATGCCGAAGAGTTCCGCGACCTCCTTCTCGTCGAGGCTGGCCGTCGGCTCGTCGAGCACGAGCAACCGCGCCGACGTGTCGAGCGCCCGGGCAATGGCGACCATCTGCTGCATGGCCACCGAGAGCGAACCAAGCTCGGCGTCGACGTCGCACTCAACCTCGAGCCGGGCGAGCGCCGCGCGGGCGCGACGACGGATGGCCCGCCAGTTGAGGAAACCGAGCGCGCCGGGCTGGCGCCCGAGCGTGATGTTCTCCGCGACGGAGAGCGAGGGCACCAGGTTGACCTCCTGGTAAACCGTGCTGATCCCGAGGCGCTCGGCCTCCTTCGGGGCGGCCGGCCGGATGACCTGGCCGGCGAGGCGGATCTCGCCTGCATCGGCCGGATGCACGCCGGTCAGCACCTTGATGAGGGTGGACTTGCCCGCGCCGTTCTCACCGAGCAGCGCGTGGATCTCGCCGGCGCGGACGGTGAAGTCCACGCCCGCCAGCGCCACGACCCCCGGGAATTTCTTCCCGATGCCCCGGAGTTCGAGCAGCTCAGGCATCGCCGGCCTCAGTATTGCCGCGTGGGCAGCGCGGCAGCGGCGTTGGTCGCGTCGAACAGCTCGTCCTTGTTGTAGGACTTGCGCGGAACCTTCTCCCCGGCGAGCACCTTGGCCACCGTGTCGTAAACCTTGGGCCCGAAGAGCGGGTTGCACTCGACGGTGCAGTTGATCCTGCCGGCCACGACCGCTTGCACACCCTCGCGCACCGCGTCGATCGACACGATGATGATGTCCGTGCCGGGCTTCATCCCGGCCTCCTCGATGGCCTGGACGGCGCCGAGGGCCATGTCGTCGTTGTGGGCGTAAAGGATGTCGATGTTCTTCCCGTGCTTCTTGATGAAGGCTTCCATGACCTCCTTGCCGCCGGTGCGGCGAAAGTCGCCGCTCTGCGAGTCGATGATCTTCAGGTGGGGATGTTTGGCGATGCCCTCGGCGAAGGCCTTGCGGCGGTCGTTGGCCGGCGCGGAGCCGGGCGTGCCCTGCAACTCGACGATGCGGCCCTTGCCGCCGGTCTTCTTGGCCAGCCACTCGGCGGCCATGCGGCCCTCCTCGAGGAAATCGGAGCCGATGAAGCAGGCGTAAAGCGATTCGTCGGTGGTGGAGATGGAGCGGTCGGTGATGATCACCGGGATGCCGGCGCGCCTGGCGTCGCGCAGCACCGGGTCCCAGCCGGTCTCGACCAGCGGCGCGAGCACGATGGCGTCGACCTTTTGCGCAATAAAGGAGCGCAGCGCGCGGATCTGGTTCTCCTGCTTGCCCTGGCCGTCGGAGAACTTGAGGTCGATGCCGCGCCGGGCAGCCTCGGCCTTCATCGACTCGGAGTTGGCGGTGCGCCAGGCGCTCTCGGCGCCGGTCTGGGCGAAGCCGATCTTGAGCGGGGCGGCCGACGCCACGGTGGCGGCGAAACCAAGCAGGAGCGCGAGGGCCTTGAGACAGGGGGTAGGTTTCATGACACGATCAGGGTAGGATTGAAGCGGGGTGGAGACGAACACTGATTTTGCGGGATGGACGTGCAAAGCCCGCGAAATATGACTGTAAAGTAACGCGGCCGTTCCCCTCCCCGCGCCACCCCCTAAACATGACGGACCCCGTGTATACCCTAGGCATTGATTATGGCACCAACTCGGTGCGCGCCCTCGTCGTCCGCTGCGCGGATGGCGCCGAGCTCGGCACCTGCGTCGTCAACTACCCCTCCGGCAAGCAGGGCATCCTGCTCGACCCGAAGGACCACCACCTCGCCCGCCAGCATCCCGCCGACTATCTCTTCGGCCTGGAGAAATCCGTGCAGGGCGCGCTCGCCGCCGCGAGGAAGACCAAGGGCTTCAACGCCGCCCGCGTCATCGGGCTGGGCGTGGACACCACCGGTTCGAGCCCGATCCCGGTCGACGCGAACAACGTTCCCCTCGCCGCCGCGAAAAAATGGGCGAAGAACCTGAACGCCCAGTGCTGGCTCTGGAAGGACCACACCAGCTGGCGCGAGGCCGCGCAGATCACCGCCCTCGCCGCGCAGCACCGCCCGCAGTTCATCGCCAAGTGCGGCAACACGTATTCCTCCGAGTGGTTCTGGTCCAAGATCTGGCACTGCCGCAATGTCGCGCCCGCCGTCTTCTCCGCCGCCTTCTCCTGGGTGGAACTCGCCGACTGGGTGCCATCCGTGCTCGCCGGCGTCACCGACCCCCGCCAGGTCAAGCGCGGCATCTGCTGCGCCGGCCACAAGGCCCTCTACTCCGACGACTGGGGCGGCCTGCCGGACAAGGAATTCCTCGCGTTGCTCGACCCGGCCCTCGCCGGCCTGCGCGACCGGCTCTACACCAAGGCCCACGACGCCAGCCAGTCCGCCGGCAATCTTTCCGCCGCCTGGGCCGCGAAGCTCGGCCTGCCGGCCGGCATCCCGATCGCGATCGGAGAAATGGACGTCCACTACGGCGCCATCGGCTGCGGCGTGGCCGAGGGCACGCTGGTCAAGATCATCGGCACCTCCACCTGCGACTGCGGTGTCGTCTCCGCCACCAAGACCGTGCCCGACATCCCGGGCATCTGCGGCATCGTCCCCGGCGCCATCCTGCCCGGCCACTACGGCATCGAGGCCGGCCAGTCCGCCGTCGGCGACATCTTCAAGTGGTGGGTCGAGGTCGCCTGCGAGGGCGACGCCGGCAAGCACGCCCAGCTCACCAGGCAGGCCGCGGCGCAAAAGCCCGGCCAGAGCGGCCTGCTCGCCCTCGACTGGCAGAACGGCAACCGCACCATCCTCGTCGACCCGCTGCTCACCGGCCTCATCCTCGGTTGCACGCTGCACACGACGCAGGCCGAGATCTACCGCGCGCTGATCGAGGCCACGGCCTTCGGCGCCCGCGCCATCATCGAGCGCATCAGGGAATACGGCGTGCCCATCGACCGCGTCGTCTGTGCCGGCGGCATCGCGGAGAAAAACCCGCTGCTCATGCAGATCTACGCCGACGTCACCGGTTGCACGATGCTCGTCTCCGGCTCCAGCCAGGCCTGCGCGCTCGGCTCGGCTATTTCCGCCGCTGTGCTCGCCGGGGCCCACCCGGATTTCCCGACGGCCCAGCGCAAGATGACTTCGCTGAAGAAAATCGCCTACAAACCGAAGCCGGCCGCGCAAAAAACCTACCACCAGCTCTACGCCCTCTACCGCCAGGTCCACGATTCCTTCGGCGGCCTCAACAAGTCCGCCGACCTTTCCCGCGTCATGAAGGACCTGCTCGCCCTGAAAGCCTGAACCCTCCTACCCCATGAATACCCCCGCCCTCCTCCGCCGCCTCGGCCTCACCGTCCTCGGCCTCGGCGCCACGCTCCTCGCCGGGGCGGCCGAGCCCGCCGCCTCCTTCGCCCTCGACGCCGCCAAGTCCGGTCCGGTCATCAACCGCAACATCTACGGCCATTTCGCCGAGCATCTCGGCCGCTGCATCTATGAGGGCATCTGGGTCGGCCCCGATTCGCCCATCCCCAACACCAAGGGCTACCGCAACGACGTGCTCGCCGCGATGAAGGGCCTCAACATGCCCGTCCTCCGCTGGCCGGGCGGCTGCTTCGCCGACGAATACCACTGGCGCGACGGCATCGGCCCGCGCGAGAAGCGCCCGTCCATGTTCAACTCCCACTGGGGCGGCGTCGTGGAGAACAACCATTTCGGCACCCACGAGTTCCTCGACCTCTGCGAGATGCTCGGCATCGAGCCCTACGTCTCCCTCAACGTCGGCAGCGGCAGCGTGCAGGAAGCGATGGAGTGGGTCGAATACATCACCTCCCCCGCCAGTTCCCCCATGGCCAACCTCCGCCGCGCCAACGGCCGCGACAAACCGTGGAAGGTAAAGTTTTTCGGCATCGGCAATGAGAGCTGGGGCTGCGGAGGCAACATGACGCCCGAGTTCTACGCCGACAATTATCGGCGCTATAACACCTTCGTCAAAAACTATGTCCCCGGACCCGAGAACCGCCTCTACCGCATCGCCTGCGGCTCCAGCGGCCGCGACCTGAACTGGACCGAGGTCCTCATGAAGAACGCCGGCAAGCAGATGAACGGCCTCTCGCTCCACTGGTATACGCTGCCCACCGGCAACTGGGGCAAGAAGGGCTCCGCGACCGAGTTCACCGAGAACGAGTGGTTCTCCACCCTCCGCCAGACCCTGGTGATGGACAAGCTCGTCACCCAGCACTCGGCCATCATGGACAAATACGACCCCGAGAAGAAGGTCGGCCTGATCGTCGACGAGTGGGGCACGTGGTATGACGTCGAGCCGGGCACCAACCCCGGCTTCCTCTACCAGCAGAACACCCTGCGCGACGCCATCGTCGCCGGCCTGAACTTCCACATCTTCCACAAGCACGCCGACCGCGTCGCGATGGCCAACATCGCCCAGACCGTGAACGTCCTCCAGGCCGTCATCCTCACCGACAAGGAGAAGATGCTCCTCACGCCGACCTACCACGTCTTCGAGATGTTCAAGGTCCACCAGGGCGCCACCTCGCTGCCGCTCCAGCTCATCACGCCGGACTACACGTTCGAGAAGGAGCAGATCCCTGCCGTCAGCGCCTCCGCCTCGAAGGACGCCGCCGGCAAGGTTCACGTCTCCCTCGTCAACGCCACCCCGGGCACGGCCATCACCGTCACCGCCACCCTCACCGGCGTCACCGCCTCGGGCGTCACCGGCCGCATCCTCACCGCCCACGCCATGAACGCGCACAACACCTTTGCCGCCCCCGAGGCCGTGAAGCCCGCCGCGTTCACCGGCGCGAAATTCGCCAACGGCCAGCTCACCCTCACGCTGCCCGCCAAGTCCGTCGTCGTGCTCACGTTCGAATAATTCCCATGAAACTCCTCGCCTCCCCCGAAATCTGGTTCGTCTGCGGCTCGCAGCACCTCTACGGCCCCGGCCCGCTCAAGCAGGTCGCCGCCAACGCCCAGGCCGTCGCCGACGGGCTCGCCGCCGCGAAGGCGCTGCCGCTCAGGACAAGGTTCAAGGCCCTCCTCACCACGCCGGACGAGATCACCAACGTGATGCTCGCCGCCAACAATGACGCCAACTGCGCCGGCCTCATCCTCTGGATGCACACCTTCTCGCCGTCGAAGATGTGGATCCGCGGCCTCAGCGTGCTGAAGAAGCCGTTCCTCCACCTGCACACGCAGTTCAACCGCGACCTGCCGTGGGGCACGATCGACATGGACTTCATGAACCTCAACCAGGCCGCCCACGGCGACCGCGAGGCTGGGTTCATCCACACGCGCATGCGCCTCGCCCGCAAGGTCGTCGTCGGCCACTGGTCCGACCCGGAGGTCCACGAGCGCATCGCCGCCTGGCAGCGCGCCGCCCGCGCCTGGCACGACTGGCAGGGCGCGAAATTCGTCCGCTTCGGCGACAACATGCGCCAGGTCGCCGTCACCGAGGGCGACAAGGTCGCCAGCGAGATGAAGTTCGGCTTCGCCGTGAACACGCACGGCGTCGGCGATCTCGTCGCCGCGGTGGACAAGGTCACCGAGAAGGACATCTCCACGCTCTGCGCCGAATACGAGAAGACCTACGCCGTCGCCCCCGCGCTGCGCAAGGGTGGCGCCCGCCACGACGAGCTGCGTTACAGCGCGCGCCTCGAGCTCGGCATGGGCGACTTCCTCGAGGACGGCGGCTACAAGGGCTTCACCGACACCTTCGAGGATTTGCACGGATTGAAGCAACTCCCCGGCATGGCCACGCAGCGCCTCATGGCCGCGGGCTACGGCTTCGGCGGCGAAGGCGACTGGAAGACCGCCACGCTCGTCCGCGCCATGAAGGTCATGAACGCCGGCCTGCCGGGCGGCACCTCGTTCATGGAAGACTACACCTATCACCTGTCACCCAAGGGCCACCAGGTCCTCGGCGCGCACATGCTGGAAATCTGCCCGTCCATCGCGGCCGCCAAACCCACGGTCGAGATCCACCCGCTCGGCATCGGCGGCAAGGCGGACCCCGTGCGCCTCGTGTTCGACGCCCCGGCCGGCGACGCCCTCAACGCCTCGCTCGTCGACCTCGGCAACCGCTTCCGCCTCATCGTGAATGAAGTGAAGGCCGTGAAGACGCCGAAGCTGCCGAAACTGCCCGTCGCCCGCGCCGTCTGGGAGTGCAAGCCCGACTTCAAGACCGCCTGCGCCGCGTGGATCTACGCCGGCGGCGCCCACCACACGGGTTACAGCTACTCGGTCACGACCGAGATGCTCGAGGACTTCGCCACCATCGCCGGCATCGAGACCGTCGTCATCAACGCCGGCACCGCCCTGCCCGCGCTCAAGCAGGACCTCCGCAACAACGAGGTCTATTACCACCTCGCCCAGGGCATCCGCGCCTGATTATCTCCCCGCGTCATGATTACCCCTTCCCGCCTCCTCGCCCTCGGTGTTGTCCTCACCCTCTCGCTCTTCACCGCCTGCAGCAAGCAGCCGGCTCCGTCCGGCGGCACCGCCGCCACCCCGGCGAAGATCAAGCTCGGCTTCCTCGTGAAGCAGCCCGAGGAGCCCTGGTTCCAGTATGAATGGAAGGGCGCCGACCGGGCCGCCGCGCAATATGGCTTCGAGCTGATCAAGATCGGCGTGCCCGACGGCGAGAAGACCCTGGCGGCCATCGACAGCCTTGCCGCCAACGGCGCGCAGGGCTTCGTCATCTGCACGCCCGACGTCCGCCTCGGACCCGCCATCGTCGCCAAGGCCCGGGCCGCCGGCCTCAAGGTCATCACGGTCGACGACCGTTTTGTCGGCGCCGACGGCAGGTTCCTCGAGGAGGTCCCCTACCTCGGCATGTCCGCCTCCAAGATCGGCCAGCTCTCCGGCGCGACCATCGCCGCCGAGATGGCGAAGCGCGGCTGGGCCGCCGCGGACACCGCCGCGTGCATCGTGACCTTCGAGGAACTGGACACCGCCCGCGAGCGCACCGACGGCGTCATCACCGCGCTCAAGGCCGCCGGCTTCCCCGCCGGCCGCATCTTCAAGGCCCCGCAGAAGACCACCGACATCCCCGGCAGCTTCGACGCCGCCAACGCCCTCCTCGCCCAGAAGACCGGCGTGAAGCACTGGCTCGTCGCCGGCATGAACGACACCGCCGTGCTCGGCGCCGTCCGCGCCACCGAGGGCAACGGGTTCAAGGCCGCCGACGTCATCGGCGTCGGCATCAACGGCACCGACTGCCTCGACGAACTCCGCAAGCCCGCCCCGACCGGCTTCCACGGCTCGATCTATGCCTCGGCTCCGACCGAGGGTTTCATGACCGCCGAGATGCTCTACTTCTGGGTCAAGGACGGCAAACCGCCCGCCCTCGACACCCGCGTCGACGGCCAGCCGATCACGCGCGAGAACTTCGAGCAGGTGCTCAAGTCCGAGGGCATTCTCTGACCCATGCCTGATGCCGCACCCGCGCTCACGTTCGACGGGCTCACCATGGAGTTCCCGGGCGTGCGTGCGCTCGACGCCGTGTCCTTCGGCGTCCGCGGCGGCAGCGTCCACGCCCTGATGGGCGAGAACGGCGCAGGCAAGTCCACCCTCCTCAAGATCCTCAGCGGCGCCTACCGCCCGACCGCGGGCGCGCTGCGGCTCGGCGGACAGTCCAGGGTCTTCGCCTCCACGGCCGAGGCCCTCGCCGCCGGCGTAGCCGTCATCTACCAGGAACTCCATCTCGTGCCCGAGATGACAGTGGCCGAGAACCTCCTGCTCGGCCGCTATCCGCGGCGCGGCCTGCTGCTCGACCGCGCGGCCCTGCACGCCGAGGCCGCCCGCCTGCTCCAGCTCGTCGGCGAGGACATTCCGCCCGGCACCCGCCTGGGCCGCCTGTCGCTCGCCCAGCGCCAGATGGTCGAGATCGCCAAGGCGCTCGGCCGCGGCGCGCGGATCGTGGCCTTCGACGAGCCGACCAGCTCCCTCTCCGCCAAGGAGACGCGGCGCCTCTTCGGGATCATCCGCGACCTGCGCGACCGCGGCCACGCCATCCTCTACGTCACGCACCGCATGGACGAGGTCTATGAGATCTGCGACGCCGCCACGGTGCTGCGCGACGGCCGGCATGTCGTCACGCACGAGTCGCTGGGGGGCGTCACGCGCGACGCCCTCGTGAAGAGCATGGTCGGCCGCGAGCTGACCAACGTCTACAATTACCGCCCCCGGCCGCACGCCACCCCCGGCCTCGCCGTCCGCGGCCTGGCGGGCCCGGGCCTGCGGGCGCCGGTCTCGTTCGACGTCGCGCGCGGCGAAATCCTCGGCTTCTTCGGCCTCGTCGGCGCCGGCCGCTCCGAGCTCATGCGCCTGCTTTGCGGTGCCGTCACCCCGGCGGCCGGCGAGGTGCGCATCCACGGCGCCGTTGTCCCCGCTGGCTCACCCCGCACCGCCATCCGCGACGGCCTCGTGTTCTGCCCCGAGGACCGCAAGAAGGAGGGCATCATCGCCATCCGCTCGGTGGCCGAGAACATCAACCTCAGCGCCCGCCGCTCGCGGTTGCGCGCCGGGCTCTTCCTCGACCACGCCTGGGAGCGGGCCAACGCCCGGGACCAGATCGCCCGCCTGGGCGTCCGCTGCGCCTCGGCCGACACCCTCCTCGGCCTGCTTTCCGGCGGCAACCAGCAGAAGGCCATCCTCGCCCGCTGGCTGTCGGAAAAGGTCCGGGTCGTCGTGCTCGACGAGCCGACGCGCGGCATCGACATCGGCGCGAAGAGCGAGATCTACGCGCTGATCCACGACCTCGCCGCCGCCGGCACCTGCGTCGTCATCGTGTCGAGCGAGCTGCCCGAGGTGCTGGGCATCGCCGACCGCGTCATCGTCATGCGCGAGGGCCTCGTCGCCGCCGAGTTCCCGCGCGCCGCCGCCACCCCCGAGGCCGTCCTCCACGCCGCCCTGCCCACCGGCACGGCCGCCTGATCTGCCATGAGCCAGCCCCTTGCCCCGCCCTCCCCCTTCGCCCGCCTCTGGGAATCCGCCGGCATGCTGCTCGTGCTCGCCGTGCTTTTCCTCGGCTGCTCGCTCTTCGTCGACAATTTCCTGACCGTCACGAACCTCCGCGGCCTCGCGCTGGCCGTGGCCACCATCGGCATGGTGGCCTGCACAATGATGTTCTGCCTCGCGGCCGGTGACTTCGACCTCTCGGTCGGCTCGGTCGTCGCCTTCGCCGGCGTGCTCGGCGCCACCGTGATGAACGCCACCGGCAGCGTGGCCGCCGGCGTCGCCGCCGCCCTGGCGAGCGGCGCCCTCGTCGGCCTCGTCAACGGCCTGTTCGTCGCCCGCGTCGGCATCAACGCCCTCATCACCACGCTGGCCTCGATGCAGATCGTCCGCGGCCTGGGCTTCATCGTCTCCGACGGCCGCGCCGTCGGCGTGCGCACCGACGCCTTCTTCGCCCTCGGCAACACGGCGTGGCTCGGCGTGCCGGTGCCGGTCTGGCTGACCGCTGCCTGCTTCGCGCTCTTCGGCGTGCTGCTCAACCTGACCATCTTCGGCCGCAACGCCCTGGCTATCGGCGGCAACAAGGAGGCCGCCCACCTCGCCGGCGTGCCCGTCATCCGCATCAAGGTCGTCATCTTCACCCTCCAGGGCCTGGTCGCCGCCTTCGCCGGCCTCGTGCTGGCCTCGCGCATGACCAGCGGCCAGCCCAACACCTCGCAGGGCCTCGAGCTCGAGGTCATCTCCGCCTGCGTGCTCGGCGGCGTCTCCCTCAGCGGCGGCGTGGCCCGCATCAGCGCCGTCATCGCCGGCGTCCTCATCATGGGCCTCGTCCAGAACGCCATGAACCTCCTCAACATCCCGCCCTTCTACCAATACGTCGCCCGCGGCTGCATCCTCCTCGGCGCCGTCATGCTGGACCGCCTCAAGCAGCGGACCTGACTATTGCCACCGGTGCGCTTTGCGTCTTCCCTTCCCCTGATCCCATGCTGACCGAACTCAAACGCGAGGCCTTCGAGGCCAACGTCGCCCTGCCCCGGCACGGCCTGATCAACCTCACCTTCGGCAACGCCAGCGCGCTCGACCGCGCCCGGGGCATCTTCGCCATCAAGCCCAGCGGCGTGGACTATGCGGTCCTCAGGCCGAAGGACATGGTGCTCGTCGACCTCGCGGGCAAAAAGGTCGAGGGAAAGCTCAACCCCTCCTCCGACACGCCTACGCACCGCCGCCTCTATCTCGCCTTCAATGATATCGGCGGCATCGTCCATACCCACAGCTCGCACGCCACGGCCTTCGCCCAGGCCGGCCGGCCCGTGCCGATCTTCGGCACGACGCACGCGGATTATTTTTATGGCGAAATCCCCGTCACCCGGAAGATGACCCCCGGGGAAATCTCCGACGGCGCCTATGAATGGGAGACGGGCAACGTCATCGTCGAGCGCTTCGCCCGGGGCCGGCTCGATCCGCTTGACTGTCCCGGCGTGCTCGTCAACCGCCACGCCCCCTTCACTTGGGGCGCGACCGTCGCCAAGGCCGTCGAGGTCGCCGTCGCCGCCGAATGCTGCGCCCACATGGCGCTGATGTCCCTCGCCCTCGAGCCGAAGCTGAAGCCCATCGAGCCCGAGCTGCTGAACAAGCATTTCAAGCGCAAGCACGGCCCCGGCGCCTATTACGGTCAGAAATAATTGGGCGCGCCTTCGCGCGGGCTTTTGCTTGGATTGCGCCATGACCGCCCCAGTCACCGTCCGCCGCGAAAGCGTCGTCCTGCCGACCTACGAGCCGGCCGCGCCGGACAAGAACCCGATGTTCCTCGAGACGCGGGTCTACCAGGGCTCGAGCGGCCGCGTCTACCCGCTGCCGTTCACCGACCGCATCGCGGAAAAACCCGTGCCGCGCGCCTGGGACGCCGTCTTTCTCGAGAACGAGTTCCTGCTCGTCATGATCCTGCCGCAGCTTGGCGGCCGCATCCACCGCGTGCAGGACAAGACCAACGGCTACGACCTCGTTTACTACCAGCCGGTCATCAAGCCCGCCCTCGTCGGCCTCGCCGGTCCCTGGGCCAGCGGGGGCATCGAGATCAACTGGCCGCAACATCACCGGCCCTCGACCTTCATGCCGGCCGATATGCACCTCGAGCAGCACGCCGACGGCTCCGTCACCGCCTGGCTTTCCGAGCACGACCCGATGGCGCGCATGAAGGGCATGCACGGTGTCTGCCTGCATCCCGGCCGCGCCGTGCTCGAGTTGAAGGCCCGCGCCTACAACCGCACCGCCGACGTGCAGACCTTCCTCTGGTGGGCCAACGTCGCCACCCGCGTCCACGAGCGCTACCAGTCCTTCTTCCCACCCGACGCCAGCTATGTCGCCGACCACGCCAAGCGCGCCATGAGCACCTTCCCGCGCTGCTCGGGCCATTACTACGGCGTCGACTTCGCCGCCCGCGCCCGCCGCGGCGTCCCCGGGGAGGAACAACCGCGCCACTACCATCCCGACGGCAGCTACCCGGCCAACGACCTTTCCTGGTATGCCAACATCCCCGTGCCGACCTCCTACATGTGCATGGGAACCTCGGAGGATTTCTTCGGCGGCTACGACCATCGCGAGCAGGCCGGACTCGTCCATTTTGCCGATCATCGCATCTCCCCGGGCAAGAAGCAGTGGACCTGGGGCAACCACGAGTTCGGCTACGCTTGGGATCGCAATCTGACGGATGCCGACGAACACGGCGAATACCGCCCCTACATCGAGCTCATGGCCGGCGTGTTCACCGACAACCAACCGGACTTTTCCTTTCTCCAACCCGGCGAGACCAAGGCTTGGAGCCAGTATTGGTATCCCATCCGCCGGATCGGCCCGGCCCACCATGCCAATCTCGACGCCGCCGTTTCCCTTGCCGTCGTGAAGGGCGGCGTGCGCTTCGGCGTCGCTGTCACCGCCGCCCATACCGGCGCAGTCGTCACCCTCTCGGCCCGCGGCCGCATGGTCGCCTCCTTCACCCGCGACCTCTCGCCCGCCTCCCCGCTGGTCGAGACCGTGCCGCTGCGCCGGGCCGCCGGGCTGGCCCTGGCTGTCACGACCTCCGACGGCCGCGTGCTGCTGCGCTACGCGCCCAAGACAGTCCGACCCGGCCAGGTGCCCGCTGCCGCGACGGAACCCGCAGCCCCCGCCGGTCTCGCCAGCGCCGACGAGCTGTATTTAACCGGCCTGCACCTTGAGCAATACCGCCACGCCACGCGCGCGCCGGAAGCCTACTGGCGCGAGGCGCTGCGCCGCGACCCCGGCGACGCCCGCTGCAACCTCGCCCTCGGCCGCTGGCACCTGCGCCGCGGCGAGTTTGTGGACGCCGAGCGCCACCTCCGCACCAGCCTCGCCCGGCTCACCCGCCGCAATCCCAATCCCGCCGACGGGGAAGCCCATTACCAGCTCGGCCGCTGCCTGCGCTTCCTGGGCCGCGATGACGAGGCCGCCGAGGCCTTCGCCAAGGCCGCCTGGAACCAGGCCTGGCAGTCCGCCAGCTGGCACGCGCTCGCCGAGATCGACTGCGCTCACCAGCGCTGGGACAAGGCGCTCGATCATCTCGACCGCAGCCTGCGCCTCAACGCCGACCATCTCCGCGCCCGCAATCTCAAGGTCCTGGTCCTGCGCTGGCTCAACCGGGAACCGGCAGCGACCGCGCTCCTCCGCGAAACCCTCGCGCTCGATCCGCTCGACTGGTGGGCCCGGCATCTCAACGGCGAGAAACTGTCCTGTGACACCCAGGTCCGGCTCGATGTCGCACTCGACTATGCCCGCGCCGGTTTTTTTGGCCAGGCACTCGGAGTGGTAACAGAAACCCAGCCTGAGCCGCACCCGGGCACGGCGCCGTTGGTCTCCTACTATCGCGCCTGGTTTACCCGCCAACTTGGCAGTGACATTGCCGCCAAGCCTCATCTCGCGGCCGCCGCGAAGGCCGCGCCCGACTACTGCTTCCCCGCCCGCCTCGAGGAGATCGCCATCCTGCAGCACGCCATCGCCGCCAACCCGCGGGATGCCCGCGCACCATTCTACCTCGGCCACCTGCTCTACGACCGCCGCCGGCACCGCGAGGCCATCGCCCTTTGGCAGCGCGCAGTGCGCCTCGAGCCCGGCAACGCCGTCGCCTGGCGCAACCTCGGCCTCGGCGCCTTCAACGTGCTCCGGAAACCCGCGCTGGCCCGCCGCGCCTACGATGCCGCCTTCCGCGCCAACCCGGATGACGCCCGCCTCCTCTTCGAACGTGATCAGCTTGGGAAGCGCCTCGGCGAGTCGCCGGCCAAGCGCCTGCGCGAACTGGAACGCCACCCGCACCTCGTCGCGCGGCGCGACGACCTCACCGTCGAGTTCTGCGCCTTGCTCAACCAAACGGGCCAATCCGACCGCGCGCTGCTGCTGCTCGCCTCGCGCCGGTTCCAGCCCTGGGAGGGCGGCGAGGGCCAGGCCCTCGGCCAGCACGCCCGCACCCACCTGCTGCTCGGCCGCGCCGCGCTCGCCGCCGGCCGGCCCGCCGAGGCCGCCAAGTTCTTCTCCGTTGCCCTGGTCGCGCCGAAGAACCTCGGCGAGGCCTGCCACCCGCTCGCCAACCAGAGCGACCTGCACTTCTGGCTCGGCGAGGCGCTGGCCGCCGCCGGCAACCGGCCCGCGGCCCGCGAGCAATGGACCAAGGCCGCGACCTTCCAGGGCGACTTCCAGGAGATGAGCGTGCGCGCCTTTTCCGAGATGACCTATTATTCCGCACTGGCGTGGCGGCGGCTCGGCCGGAAGGACAAGGCCGCCCGGCTCCTCCGCGACCTGCTGGCCCACGCTCGCCAGCTGGCCAGGGCCCCGGCGAAGATCGACTATTTCGCCACCTCGCTGCCGACCATGCTGCTCTTCGCCGACGACCTCACCGCCCGGCAGCAGACCACGGCGCTCTTCCTGGAGGCGCAGGCCCGGCTCGGACTCGGCCAGGGCGCGGCGGCTCGCCGGCTTTTCCGGCGCGTGCTGGCGCGCGACCCGGGCCATGCCGGGGCCCGCGACCTGCTGGCGGGCTGATCCCCTCCCTCTTCCGAGGGAGGCACGGTGCCCGCTCGCCGGTCATAAATCCCTGTCATCAATCTGTCGTGAGGGGCGGGGATCGACGGCCCTCCACCCGAACGGGTGATAGTTGAAAGGTTGACGCGCCCCCCGCCGCCGGGCCAAGTAAGAGGGTTACGCGCCCCGTCCCACCACCCCATGTCGTCGCCCCTTCGCTCCCTTCTGAAGTTCCAGGAAAGCGGCCTGCTGCTCGTCATCCTGGCGCTCGGCGTGTTGCTGACGGTGTTCAGCGGCACGGTGCGGACGCCGCAGTTTGAGCGGACCGCCGACGGCGGCCGCCAGCGGGTGTTCACCGTCAACGCCGAGGGCGAGCGCGTGCCGGCCTTCACGGAGAAGAACAAGTTCCTCAACGCGCAGAACCTCGCCCAGCTGGCCAAGGACACCAGCTTCACCGCCATCATGGCCGTCGGCATGGCCGTCGTCATCATCGCCGGCGGCATCGACCTCTCGGTCGGCTCCATCTACGCCCTCGCCTCCGTGCTCGGCGCCATGGTGCTCCGCCACTACGGGCCCGAGGGGCTCAACTCGCCGGTCCTCGGCGTCGTGCTCGGGGTCGGCACCTGCCTGGGCACCTCCCTGCTCTGCGGCCTCTTCAACGGCGGGCTCATCGTCGCCCTGCGCGTGCATCCGTTCATCATCACCCTCGGCGCCATGGCGATCCTGCGCGGCATCGCGTTCGTCGTCACCAAGGGCCAGTCCGTCGGCGGCTTCCCCGCCGGCCTGCGCGACTTTGTCCGCCTCGAGATCGGCGACGGCCTGAGCTTCGTGCCGCTGGCCGCGATGGTGCTCGTGACGGTTGCCGGCTGGATCTTCCTGTCGCGTCTCGCCGCGGGGCGGAGGGTTTACGCCATCGGCGGCAACGAGCTGGCGGCGCGCTTCAGCGGCATCCGCGTCGAGCGCGTGAAGCTCGGCATCTATCTCCTCTCCGGCCTGACCGCCGGCATCGCGGCCCTGCTCTCGCTCGGCTACTACGGCGCCGCCACCTCGGGCGACGGCCAGGGTTACGAGCTCAACGTCATCGCCGCCGCCGTCGTCGGCGGCGCCAGCCTCAGCGGCGGCCGCGGCTCGGCCCTCGGCGTCGTGCTGGGCGCGCTCATCATCCAGATGATCTCCAGCGGCATCGTCATCCTCGGCATCGACCAGAACTACAGCCAGATCATCATCGGCACCGTGGTCATCGCCGCCGTCGTCCTCGATAACTTCAACACCTGGCTCGCGAAGCGCCGCCTCACCGCCAAGGCCGGCTGATTTCATTCGCATCAATCAGTGAAATCCGTGGTCAAAAGAACTTCCGCTTACCTCCCATTATCATGAAAAAACTACTCCTCACCCTCGCCGCCGGCCTCACCGTCGGCGCCGCGCTGGCCTCCGCCGCGCCCCGCGTCATCACCATCGGCGTGGTTGCCAAGTCGCAGGGCAACCCCGTCTTCCAGGCCGCCCGCGTCGGCGCCCAGGACGCCGCCAAGGAACTCAGCGCCAAGCACGGCCTGGACATCCGCATCGACTGGCGCACGCCGAACGAGGAGGACGCCCAGAAGCAGGCCGAGGCCATCGAGCAGCTCGTGCTCGCCGGCGCCGAGGGCCTCGCCGTCAGTTGCTCCGACGCCAACAAGCTCACCGACGCCATCAACCGCGCCGTCGACAACGGCGTGCCGGTCGCGACCTTCGACTCCGACGCCCCCGCCTCCAAGCGCTTCGTCACTTACGGCGTCGACGACCATTCCTGCGGCGTCCAGACGATGGCCGAGCTTGCCAAGGCCATGAACGGCAAGGGCGTCGTCGCCATCCTCGCCGGCAACCCCAACGCCCCCAACCTCCAGAAGCGCGTGCAGGGCGTCCGCGACGAGGCCAAAAAATATCCCGGCATCACGATCCGCGACACCTATTACCACAAGGAGACCCCGCAGGACGCCGCCGCCAAGGTCGAGCAGGTCATGCAGGCCAACCCCGACGTCACCGGCTGGGCCATGATCGGCGGCTGGCCGCTCTTCACCGAGAACGCCCTCAAGTGGCAGCCCGGCACCGTCCAGTGCGTCGCCGTCGACGCCCTGCCCGCCCAGCTCGCCTACATCCGCAGCGGCCACGTTCCCGTCCTCCTCGCCCAGCAGTGCTACGAGTGGGGCCACCGCTCCGTCGAGCTCCTCATCGAGAAGATCTTCGAGAAGAAGAACCCGCCCGCCGTGAAGGAGATCAGCGCGCTGATCCCCGTCACCAAGGACAACGTGGACGAGTTCGCCAAGAACTGGGTCAAGTGGCTGCCGCGCTGAATTGCCAAGGTGGAACCCGGCCTCCGGACGGGTTTGTGCGGTTTGCGTCAAGAAAACCGGCCCCGAGATCCGATTCCACCCCGCCTTCCCCTTGAAAATAATCGCCCATCGCGGCGCCTCGCACGACGCCCCGGAGAACACCCTCGCGGCGCTCCGGCTCGGCTTTGCGCAGGGCGCCGACGCGGGCGAGGTCGACGTCCACCTCACCCGCGACACCCGCATCGTGGTGCACCATGATGCGGACACCGGCCGCACCGCCGGCCGGAAGCTGGCGCTCGCGGCGCAGACGGCCGGCGAGCTCCGCGCCCTCGACGCCGGCCAGTGGGGCCGGTGGCAGGGCTCGGCCTTCTCCGAGAAAATCCCCCTGCTCTCCGAGGCGCTCGCCCTCGTGCCCGCCGGGCGCCGGCTGTTCATCGAGCTCAAGGTCGGTGCGGAAATCCTGCCCGAGCTCGAACGGGTGATCCTCGCCTCCGGTCTCGTCGCCGCGCAACTTCCGCTCATCACCTTCGACCTCGCGGTTGCACAGGCCGCGAAGTCGCGCCTGCCCGCCCACGAGGTCTGCTGGATCGTCGAATGCCCCGCTTTCGGCCGGACCCCGCACGTCGATGAGCTGATCCACCAGGCCAGGGCCGCCGGGCTCGACGGCCTGGACCTCGAGGCCAAGTTCCCGATCGATGCGGCCTTCGTGCACCAGGTCCATGCCGCCGGCCTGAAGCTCTACACCTGGACCGTGGACGATCCCGCCATCGCGCGCGCCTTTGCCGCCGCCGGTGTCGACGGCCTCACCACCAACCGCCCGGGCTGGATGCGCGAACAACTTACCGCCGCATGAGCGCCGGCTCGCACTCCTTCCGACATGTAGGGCCGCCGCTTGCCGGCGCGCCTTCGCATGCGTGGACCGAGGCACGGCGACAAGCGCCGGCCCTACATTAAAGAACTCTCACCGTGGCCTTCCTCGAATTCAACGGCATCACCAAGCGCTTCCCCGGCGTGCTCGCGCTCGACGGGGTCGGCTTCACCGTGGAACGCGGCACCTGCCACGCCCTCATCGGCGAGAACGGCGCCGGCAAGAGCACCCTCGGCAAGATTCTCGCCGGCGTGCAGGCCGCGGACGGCGGCGAGATCCGTCTCGACGGCAAGGTCATCGCGCCCGACTCCCCGCTCGCCGCCCGCGAGCTGGGCATCGCGATGGTTCACCAGGAACTCGCGTTCTGCCCCAACCTGAGCGTCGCCGAGAACCTCTGCCTCGGCGACCTGCCGCGCCGCGCCGGCTTCGTCGACCGCGCCGCGCTCCGTGCCAAGGCCAGGGCCATGCTCGCCACCATCGGCGCCGACATCGACCCCGACGTCATCATCGGCACCCTCTCCACCGGCCGCGAGCAGCTCGTGCAGATCGCCGCCGCCGTCGGCACCGGCGCCAAGGTCATCGTGATGGACGAGCCCTCCAGCTCGCTCTCCGCCGCCGAGACCGCCGAGCTCTTCCGCCTCGTCCGCGAGCTCAAGTCCCGCGGCATCACCCTCATCTACGTCTCGCACCGCCTCGAGGAATTGTTCGCGCTGTGCGACAACATCACCGTCCTGCGCGACGGCAAACATGTCGCCACCGAGCGCATCGCCGACACGACGCCGCACCGCGTCGTCACCCAGATGATCGGCCGCGAGCTGCTGATCGCGACGCCCAACCACCTCGCCCGGCCGCTCGGCGACGAGCGCCTGCGCACCGAGGGCCTCTCTTCTCCCCGCAAGTTCTCCGGCATCGACCTGTCCGTCCGCGCCGGCGAGATCGTCGGCATCGCCGGCATCGTCGGCGCCGGCCGCAGCGAGGTCGTCGAGGCCATCTTCGGCCTCGATCCCGCCGCCACCGGCCGCGTCACGGTCAAGGGATCGCCCCTCGCCCTCGGCTCGCGGGACGCCGCGCTCGCCGCCGGCGTCGGCCTCGTGCCCGAGGACCGCAAGCGCCAGGGCCTCGTCCTTGGCCTGAACTGCCGCGAAAACACCTGCCTCGCCGCCCTGCCCTCCCTCACCACGCTCGGCTGGGTGAAGCGCAAAGCCGAGCGCGAACTGGCCGAGCGGCACACGCGCCGCCTGCGCGTGAAGGCCCCGTCGCTCGAGACCATCACCGCCGGCCTCAGCGGCGGCAACCAGCAGAAGATCGCCCTCGCCAAGTGGCTGGCCCGCTCCTGCGACGTGCTGCTGATCGACGAGCCGACCCGCGGTGTCGACGTCGGCGCCAAGGCCGAGATCTACCAATTGCTCGACGAGCTCGCGTGCGAGGGCAAGGCCCTGCTGGTCGTCTCTTCCGAGCTGCCCGAACTGATCGGCCTGTGCCGCCGCATCATCGTGATGCGCAACGGCGGCATCGCCGGCGAGGTGCCGCGCGCCGACTTCAGCGAGGCCGCGCTCATGCGCCTGATGGCCGGCGTGGCCGCCGCCTGAGCTTGAGGTGGAACCCGGCCTCCGGACGGGTTGGCTGAAATGTGCGTAGGCAACCTCGACTTCATCCGTAGATCCTGAAAACCCGTGCGGAGGCCGGGTTCCACCTTCGATCCACCTCTCACTTGACGGTAACGCGAAACCGCGTGCAATGCCCTCCACCCATGCGCCCCGTCACGATGCAGGTGATCGCCGACCAGGTCGGCTTCTCGAAGAACACCGTGTCGCTGGCGCTGCGCGGGGATCCGTCGATCTCGGCCGCCACGCGCGAACTCATCCGGCAGACCGCCGACAAGCTCGGCTACCAGCCCAACGCCGTCGTCTCGCACCTCATCGCCCAGCTGCGCGCCGGGCGCACCGCGCGCTTCCAGGCCAAACTCGCGCTGATCAACGCCCACCGCGACCCCAAGGCCTTCCGCACCCACGCCACGATCCCTGCCTATGTCGCGGGCTGCGAGCGCCGCGGCCTGCAGCTGGGCTACACCTTCGACCACTTCTGGCTGCACGATCCGAAGCTCAAGGCCGCGAGCCTCGGCCGCATCCTCCGCACCCGCGGCATCAAGGGCATCATCATTGTCGGCCTGATGGATCAGAACCAGCTGCCCGCGCACCTGCAGCCGCTCTGGGACGAGTTTCCGTGCGTCGTCACCGGTGTGCGCACGCGCGACCCGGCCTTGTCCTTCAGCTGCGTGGACCACCACGACCTCGTCATCCAGGCCTTCGAGCGGGCGCTCGCGCTCGGTTATCAGCGGCCGGCGCTCGTCGTCGAGGAACGCCTCGACCGGCTCGTCGA
>JAYRXZ010000013.1:0-79354 GCA_041917235.1 Lacunisphaera sp.
TCCCCCGAGGGGTTCACACCCACTTACCCCGGGGGTCGCCATCGGGTATTGTCCGGATTCCGCCAAGGAATCCCTGATGTCCACCACCCTCTCCATCCGCCCGGCCCTAGAAAACCTCGACAGCCTTTCCAGCTATGACGTGCGCCACATCAAGCCCGCCGGGCCGCGCGCCCCGCGCCCGGAAAGGGACACGCCGGACCGGCGCCAGACCGAGCGCGCCCTCCGCCAGAGCGAGGAACGCTTCAAGTTCATCGCCCGCGCGGTGAGCGACGTGGTCTGGGACTGGAACCTCGCGGCCGACACCCTCTGGTGGAACGACGGTTTCCTCACCACCTTCGGCTTCGTCGCCGGCGAGATCGAGCCCGGCGTCGCCGCCTGGACCGGCCGCATCCATCCCGACGAACGCCAGCGCGTGCTCGACAGCATCCACCACGCCGTCGCCCACGGCGCGGAACTGTGGACGGCGGAATACCGCGTCGCGCGCAAGGACGGGAGCTACGCGTTCGTGCAGGACCGCGGCCTCATCATCCGGGATGCGGCCGGCCGCGGCACCCGGATGGTCGGCGGCATGCGCGACCTCACCGCCCACAAGCAACTGGAGGCGCAGTCGCTGCGCGCCCAGCGCATGGAGAGCATCGGCACGCTCGCCGGCGGCATCGCCCACGACCTCAACAACGTGCTCACGCCGATCATGCTCTCCATCGAGCTGCTCCGGAACGAGACCGAGGACGACCCGCGCCGCCGCAAGATCCTCGAGAGCATCTACGCCAACAGCCGCCGCGGCGCCGACCTGGTGCGCCAGGTCCTCGCCTTCGCGCGCGGCGTGGACGGCCAGCGCACCGCCGTGCGCCTGCGCCCCCTCCTGCAGGAACTCGAGGGCATCATCAGCCCGACCTTCCCGCGGAACATCCGCATCGTGACCGAGATCGCGCCGACGCTCTGGCCCATCACCGCCGACCCCTCGCAGCTCCACCAAGTGCTGCTCAACCTCGTGGTCAACGCCCGCGACGCCATGCCCTCGGGCGGCACGCTCACGCTGACGGCCACCAATGTCACCATCGACGCGCAGTTCGCCGGCATGAGCGAGGACGCCCGGCCGGGCGGCTATGTCCTCCTGCAGGTGACCGACACCGGCCTGGGCATCCCCCTGGCGCTGCGCGAGCGGATCTTCGACCCGTATTTCACCACCAAGAAACCCGGCCAGGGCACCGGCATCGGCCTGGCGACCGTGCACACCGTCGTGCGCAACCACGGCGGCTTCCTGAACGTCGAGAGCGAGACCGGGCAGGGCACGACCTTCCGCATCTACCTGCCCTCCGACCCCACGCTGCGCAGCACCGTCACCGCGCCGCCCTTCCCGGCCGTGCTGCCGCGGGGCCGCGGCGAGCTCATCCTCGTGGCCGACGACGAGCCCTCGATCCGCGACATCACCCGCCAGACGCTCGAGGCCTCCGGTTACCGCGTGCTCACCGCCGCCGACGGGACCGAGGCCGTCGCCCTCTACGCCCAGCAGGCGGCCGCAATCGCCCTCGTCCTCACCGACATGATGATGCCGATCATGGACGGGGCCATGGCCATCCAGGTCCTGCAGCGCATCAACCCGGCCATCCGGATCATCGCGGCGAGCGGCCTCGACTCGGGGAAATATTTCACCGCCGCCACCAGCGCCGGCGTGGGCGATTTCCTGCCCAAGCCCTACACGACGGAAACCCTCCTCAAGCTTATCCGCGAGGTGTTCGACCGCGCCCCCGCCACCCGCCGCCCAGCCGCGGCCTGAGCCGCAGTGCGCCCTTGCCCCGCGACGCCCGATGCATTGCGCTGGGCGCCGCATGAAACCGTCCCTGCGCCAGCTCTGGACCGCCCTCGGCATCCCCGCCGACTATGCCCGGTCGCGCGGGATGCCGGTGCAGCGCACGGCCCGGTCGCTGGTGTCGGCCGGCCCGGCCGCCGATGACGGCAAGCCCGTGCGGCTCACGCCCCGCGCGGCCGCCGCGTGGCACCGCATGCGCGCCGCCGCCGCCGCGGATGGCGTGAGCCTGCTGCCGCTCTCGGGCTACCGCAGCGTGGCCCGGCAAACCCGCATCATCCGCCGCAAGCTCGCCGCCGGGGAGGACATCGCCGGCATCCTGCGGCTCGTCGCCGCGCCGGGTTGCAGCGAGCACCACACCGGCCGGGCGATCGACATCGGGTCGCCGGACAACCAGAAGCTCGACGAGGATTTCGCCCGGACCGCCGAGTTCCGCTGGCTGAAGAGGCACGCGGCTCGCTTCGGTTTTCACCTGTCTTACCCGCGTAACAACCGGCACGGCATCGGTTACGAGCCGTGGCACTGGTGCTGGCGGGACGGCTTGAGGTAAATTTACACTAAAGAATAACTACTGGGGGACGTAAGGGAGACCGTAACCACGCTCCCATGACCACCCGAACAAAATGCCTGCTGGCTTTGTCCGCCCTGCCGTTGTGCGCCCTCGCCGCCGAGGGCGGCTGGGCGACCGGCTTTGATCTTACCCTGGAAGCCTCCGCCGGAATCAGCGGCGCGGCCCGGCACGGCGAGTCCCTGCACAACATGGCGCTCGGCCACGCCGAGTGGGAGTCGGCCGAAAAGGACGGCGGCCTCCACGGGCATTTTTATGTCAGCGCGCTTTCGCTCCTGGGCCGCGGCCCGACCGAACGCTACCTCGGCGACTTTCTCGCCGCCAGCAACACCGAGGGCTACGAGAGCCTCCGGCTCTACAGCTGGTGGTTCGAGGCGGGCCGCGCGGGCTGGTCGCTGCGCGCGGGCGCGCTGCTCGCCGACGAGGAGTTCGGCGGCACCGACGGCGGCGGCAATTTCCTGAACAGCGCCTTCGGCTGGCCGGCCTTCATCTCCGCGAACACCCTCAACACGGGTCCCGCCTTCTTTGTCGCCGCTCCGGGCGTCCGCTTCGAGCGCACCTGGGGCGGGACCGCCGCGTGGCGCGTGGGCCTTTATGATGGCGATGCCTTCGACTCGCCGGCCGGCGACCCGGCGATCACCCGCCACGGCCTGCACTACCGCGTCGGCGGCGACCAGGGCTGGTTCGTCATCACCGAGGCCGTCTTCGCCCCCGGCGCGGGCGCGACCCGCCTCAAGGCCGGCGCGTGGCTGCACACCGCCACCTTCACCGACGTGGCCGACGCGACCCGGGAACACGGCTCGAACCACGGTGCCTATGCGATCGCCGAGCATACCCTCGCCGGCCAGCCGGGTGACGCCGGCCATGTGGAATTTTTTGCCCGCGCCGGGTTTTCCCCCACGGACCGCAATGCGGTCGGCTGGGCCTTCGACACCGGCCTCGCCTGGACGGGCCCGCTCCCGGGCCGTCCAGCCGATGTCCTGGCCCTCGGCCTGGCCCACGCGCGCTTCGGCTCGCCCTTCGCCGACGCCGCGCGGCTCGCCGACCCCGCCGCGCCCGCTCCCGACTTCGAGCAGGCGATCGAAGCCAGCTACACCTTCACGTTCTCCGACCACGTCAGCGTGCAGCCGGATCTCCAATACATCCGCCACCCCGGCGGCAGCACCGCCCGGCGTGACGCCCTCGTTTTTCTCCTCCGTCTCAACCTCAGCTACTAAACCCTCCTCCCCCTTCACGGCTTAACCACGCTCTGCCATGAAACTCACCGTCGGCCACAAAGTCTCCGCCCTCGCCGCCACCGCGGGCCTCCTCCTCGTCCTCCTCGTCGCCACCGTGCACCGCGGCTTCCGCGAGGTCACCACGCACGGCACCGAGGTCGTCACCATCACCACCGCCCTGCACCACCACGGCGAGGCCGACATGATGCACGACGCGCTCCGCGCCGACGTGCTCGCCGCCCTGCTGGGCGCGAAGAACGGCGACGCCGGCGCCATCGCGGATGCCGCCAAGGACCAGCGCGAGCACGAGCAGTCCTTCCGCGACAGCCTCGCCGCCAACCAGGCCCTGGCCCTGTCCCCCGTCATCACCGCCGAGTTCGCGAAGGTCGCCGCCCCGCTCGAGGCCTACATCACGTCGGCCGACAGCCTCATCAAGCTGGCCGCCAAGGACAGCGCCGCCGCGGAGGCCGCCATGCCGGCCTTCCTGAAGACCTTCTCCGACCTCGAGGAACGCATGGGCGCCATCAGCGACGTGATCCAGGCCGAGGCCCAGCAGGTGCACGCCGGCTCCGCCGCCGCCACCGCCGGCTTCAGCCGCCAGCTGTGGATCGGCGCCGGCCTCTCGCTCGCGCTGCTCGGCGGGCTCGCCGTGGTGGTGACGCGCAGCATCCCCCGTCCGTTCCTCGCCATCATCGAGCGCCTCGGCCAGGCCGTCTCCGTCAACTCGGAGTCCGCCGGCCAGGTCGCGCAGACCAGCTCCGCCCTCGCCGAGGGCTCCTCCGAGCAGGCCGCCTCCCTCGAGGAGACCAGCGCCTCCCTCGAGGAGATCTCCAGCATGGCCAAGCGCAACGCCGACAGCGCCCGCCGCGCCAACGAGCTCACCCGCCAGACCCGCACCGCGGTCGAGGCCGGCACCGCCGACGTCGCCGCCATGAACCAGGCGATGGACGCCATCAAGGCCTCGAGCGACGGCATCGCGAAAATCATCAAGACGATCGACGAGATCGCGTTCCAGACGAACATCCTCGCGCTCAACGCCGCGGTCGAGGCCGCCCGCGCCGGCGAGGCCGGCGCCGGCTTCGCCGTCGTCGCCGAGGAGGTCCGCGCGCTCGCCCAGCGCAGCGCCACCGCCGCGAAGGAAACCGCCGAGAAGATCGACGACTCCGTCGCCAAGAGCCGCCACGGCGCCGAGGTCTGCACCAAGGTCGCCGCCGGCCTGCAGGAAATCGCCGGCAAGACCCGCGAGGTCGACGAGCTCGTCGCCGAGATCGCGCAGGCCTCCACCGAGCAGACGCAGGGCATCGGGCAGGTGAACACCGCCGTCACCCAGATGGACAAGGTCGTGCAGGCCGGCGCCGCGCGCGCCGAGGAAGGCGCCGCCGTCGCGCAGGAGCTTTCCGCCCAGTCCGTGTTCCTGCAGAAGGCCGTCGAGGATCTCGGCCTCGCGGTCGGCGGCCGGCAGGTTTCGCCGCCCGCCCGCCCGCCGGCCCCGCGCGTGGCCACCGACCCGGCCTTCGCCGCCGCCTGAGCGGCCGCCGCATTTTGCAACGAAGCCGCGAGCCCGGGCTCGCATTATGCCCCCGCCGGTTACCGGCGGGGTTTTCGTTTATCCGCGCATGACGCGGCCAGCCAAGGACTAGCGCCGCCGGGCGGACACTGGCATGAGCCGTGCAAATTGGCAGGGGCACAACCCCAACGCTCCCATGCTCGAAACCATCGCCATCGTCCTCGTCATCCTCTGGCTCCTCGGCCTCGTGTCCTCCTACACCATGGGCGGCTTCATCCACCTGCTGCTGCTGGTCGCGCTGATCACTATCCTGATCCGCGTCATCCGCGGCAACAAGCCGCTCGCCTGATCCCGCCCGCCAACCTCAACCCACCCGCCTCCACCATGAACAAAGCCCTCTCCATCGCCATCCTCGTCGTCGGCGTCGTCCTGCTGATTTTCGGCATCAACGCCCACGACTCCCTCGCCTCCAGCGCCAAGGAGGCCGTCACCGGCGCGCCCACCGACAAGAGCATCTGGCTGATCGTGCTCGGCCTCATCGGCATCATTGTCGGGGGCCTGAGCTCCTTCTTCGGCCGCAGCAACGGCTGAGCGGCCGCCCTTTCCCGTCAACCGCAACCTCAACCCCCTCCCATCATGACAAAAGCCGCCAAGACCGAATCCCACACCGGCGAGGACCTGAAGGCCCTCCTCCACGAGGCCGAGCAGGCCCTCAGCCACACCGCCGGCGAGGCCGGTGACAAGTTCGACGAACTCCGCGGCCGCCTGCGCAGCGCGCTGGACAACGGCCGCTACTCCATCGAACACCTCCGCGAGGAAGCCACCCGCCGCGCCCGGCAGGCCGACCAGCTGGTGCGCGAGAACCCCTACTACGCCGTCGGCATCGCCGCCGGCATCGGGGCCGTGATCGGCATCCTCGTCTCCCGCAGCGCTTCGCGCTAAATTACGCGCGTTATTGCGGCGCCGCGATCCGCCACCGCCATGGGTGGGATCCGGCGCCGCCTCGCGCCGCCCTTGGCCCATGACGCCCACCGCCCCGCCCGCCGAACCGCGCCCGCAACTGCCGGCCCCCGGCGTGGCGCTGTCCCTTTTCGCCGAGTCCGTCGCCCACCGCGCCGAACTCGCCGCGATCGAGCTCGACGAGGCGCGCGAGCACGCGCTCGGGTCGCTGCTGCTCGCCGCCGGCACCGCCGCGCTCGTGCTCTTCACGGGCTTCGCGCTGACGCTGCTCGCCGCCAGCCTGGTCTGGGACCTGCCCAACCGCGGCTGGTGGCTCGCCGGCCTGGTGGCCGCGTATCTCGCCGGGGCCGCGGCGGCCGGCTGCCTGCTCACCCGCCGCCTGCGCACCTGGCGGCCGCTGGCCGAGGTCTCGGCCCAACTTCAGGAGGATACCCGATGCTTGACTCATTTGATCAAGTCCGCCGCACGGTGACCCCGCGCACCGAGCGGAAGGAACTGCTGGTGCTCGCCTGCGAGGTGGACCGCGCGGCCTGGCGCCGGGCGTGCCGGCCCACGCCCACCAGCCAGGCGGCGCTGCTCGCGCAGCAGGTGCTCGGCTGGCTCGAGCCCTTCGCCGTGCTCCTGCCCGGCCGGCTCGGCCGCTGGCTGCGCGGCGGCGGTTTTCTCCTGCAGCTCGGCCGGCAGCTCGGCTGGCTGCGCTGACCCCCCTGCCCCTTCCCGCCATGCTCATCCGCTGCGGCTACGACATCAGCTACACCCTGGCCGAGCCCACGACGCTGGTGCTGATGCTCCAGCTGCGCCCCGAACTCGGCCCGCGGCTGCGCTCGCCGGAAAAAACCACCTGCAAGCCCGCGGTCCCCGCCGAGGGTTTCCTCGATCCCTTCGGCAACCGCTGCCTGCGCCTGGTCGCGCCCGCCGGGCAGTTCGAGGTGACCGGCGACGCGGTCGTCGAGGACCACGGCTGGCCGGCGCCGGTCGTCGCCGAGGCGCGGGAGCATCCGGTCGCGGAACTGCCACCCGCCGTGCTGCCCTTCCTGCTCCCCAGCCGGTATTGCGAGGTGGACCTGCTCGGCAAGCTCGCGTGGAGCCTGTTCGGCCGGCTGCGCCCGGGGTGGAACCGCGTCCAGGCCGTCTGCGACTGGGTCCACGAACGCCTGCGCTTCGACTACGCCGCCGCCAGCGCCACCCGCACCGCCGCGCAGGCCTGCGCCGATCGGGTCGGGGTGTGCCGTGACTTCACCCATCTCGCCGTGACCTTCTGCCGCTGTCTCAACATCCCGGCGCGCTATGTCAGCGGCTACCTGGGCGACATCGGCGTGCCGGCCGACCCGAACCCGATGGATTTCGCCGCGTGCATGGAGGTCTGGCTCGGCGGCCAGTGGCACACCTTCGACGTGCGGCACAACGCCCGCCGCATCGGCTACCTGCCGATCGCCCACGGGCGCGATGCGGCCGACGTGGCGCTGACGACCAGCTACGGCCCGCACCAGCTGGGCCGCTTCCTCGTGCGGACGCACGAGGTCTTCTCCGCCACCGCGGTGGCCTGAGCCCGCCTACCCGGCCTGGCGCAGGTCCAGATAGAACTCGATCAGGCCGGAGTCGGCCGGGCTGAACACGCCGACCCGCCCGCCGTGCAGCGCGGCGATCTCGCGGCAGATCGCGAGGCCGAGGCCCGTGCCCTCCGCGTTCTCCCCCGGCCGGCGGAAGAACGGGTCGAAGACCAGCGCCTGCTCCGGCTCGCTGAACGGCCGGCCGTGGTTGATGACGCTGAAGCGCACATAGCCGTCGCCGCGCGCCTGCGCGCGCAGCACGACCGGGCGGCCGGGCCGGCCGTATTTGCCGGCATTGGACAGGAAGTTGCCCAGCACGCGGCCGGCGTGCACCGGGTCGGCCCGCACCGCCGGCAGATCGGCGGGCGCGTCGAGCTCCAGCTGGCCGCCGCCCAACCGCACGCGGTCGCCGTGCGCCGCCACCACCTCGCCGAGCAGGTCCGCCGGCGCCTGCGGGCCGATCTGCAGCTCGGCGCGCCCCATCTCCAGCCGCGCCAGCTCCAGCAGCGCCTGCAGCACGGCGAGCAGCCGCTCGCAGTCGTTGCGCGCCACTTCCAGCAGCTCGCGCTGGTCGGCGTTGACCGCGCCGAGCTTCTCCTCGAGCAGCAGGTGCAGCGTCATGCGGATGCCGGTGACCGGCGTCTTCACCTCGTGGCTGAGCGTCGCCAGCGCCTTGGTCTTCGCCTCCACGCTGCGGCGCAGCCGCGTGATGTCCATCAGCAGCACCGCCCAGCCGTCGGCCTCGCCGAAGGCCCCGGCCATGCGGAAAATCTGCGGTAGGTAGTCCTCGCCCGGGCCGCCCTCGGCCCCGGGCAGCCGCACGGCGCGCTGGAGGTCGTCGCTCACGAGATCGCGGTTCTCCGCGACGGCTGCGTCGATCTGGCGGCGCACCTCGCCCGGCAGGACGCCGGGGATGCCCAGCGCGCGGCTGAGCGCGTCGGCCCGCGGGTTGGTCTGCCGCACGGCGAAGCTGTCGTCGACGATGTAGACCGGGTAGGGCAGCGTCTCGAGGATGGCCCGGCAGATGCGGTTGGCCGCGACGGCGCGCTCGTCCGTCTCCCCGATGTAGCGCTGCAGCTCGCGCGCCATGGTGTTGAAGCTGGCGGCGATCTGCTTGAGCTCCCCGCCGCCCTCGATCGGCACCAGGTTGTCGAAACGCCGCGCGCCCATGAGCTGGATCGAGTCGCGCAGCCGCTGCAGCGGCTCATAGATGCCGCGCGTGAGGCGCATCGAGGTGAGCACGTAGATGCCGAGGGAGAAGATCGCAAAGCCCATGGCGACGATGGTGATGTTCTGCCCGCGGTGCACGGCGGCGTCCTGCCGGGCGATGATCGCGTTCTCGTTCAGGTCCACGAGCTGGTCCGCCACGTTGCCGACGTCGCCGGTCAGGCTGGTGATCACGCGGCCGAGCTGGAGCCGCCGCTCCTCGGCCCGCGGCTTCAGCGCGAACATCTCGTCGTAGGCCGCGAAGTAGCCCTGCGCGAGCGCGATGAGGCGGTCCACGAGCTCGTGCTCGGTCATGCCGTCGGCGTTGCGCTCGATCTGCCGCACGCGCTTCTCGGCCACCTCGCGTTCCTGCCGGAAGGCGTTGACGGTGGGGCCGAGGCCGGGCACGTCGGGCACGGCGAGGCACTGGGCGTTCAGCCGCGTGAGGGCGGAGCGCAGTTCGCGCACGTTCCGGATGGTGTCGTAGTTCCGGTTGATGATGGAGCTCATGTCATCCGTCAGGCCGCGTGTGGCCCAGATGCAGAAGCCGCTCAGGACGAGCAGGAGGAGGAGCGTGACGGTGAGCCCGCCGGCGAAGGACCAGCGGTTCATGGCGCGGGCTCCGGCGCGCCGGCGGCCGCCCCGGCCCAGCGCTTGCGCTTTCGGTAGATGGTGGCGGCGTCGATGCCGAGCACGCGCGCGGCCTCCTCGAGCGTGGCGGTGCGGGCGGTCACGAGGCGGAGGTGCGCCTGCTCGATCGCCTCGAGCGGCACCAGCGCGCCGAGCGCCACCTCGGCGCCGTCCGCGGGCACGGCCAGCGCGGCGGGCAGGTCGTCCAGCTCCACCTCGGCGCCGCGCGAGAGGATCACGGCGCGCTCGAGGGCGTTGCGCAGCTCGCGCAGGTTGCCGGGCCAGGGGTGGCGGCGGACCGCGGCCCACGCCGCGGGGGAGAAATCCTTCGCGGGCACCCCCGCCTCCTCGGCGAAGAAGCGCAGGAAATCCCGCGCGTGCCGCGCGAGGTCCCGCGGCCGCGTGCGCAGCGCGGGCATGTGGACGCTGATGACGTTGAGCCGGTAGAAGAGGTCCTCGCGGAAGGTGCCGGCCTTGACGGCGGCGGCGAGGTCGCGGTTCGTGGCGGCGACCACGCGCACGTCGGCGGTGCGCGTCTTGGTGTCGCCCACGCGCTCGTAGGCCTTCTCCTGCAGCAGGCGGAGCAGCTTGGGCTGGAGCTCCGCCGGCAGCTCGCCGATCTCGTCGAGGAAGAGCGTGCCGCCGCGCGCGGCGTCGACCTTGCCCCACGTGTCCTTCAGCGCGCCGGTGAACGCACCCTTCACGTGGCCGAACAGCTCGCTCTCCAGCAGCTCGCGCGAGAGGCTCGGGCAGCTGACGGTGACAAACGGCCCGCCGGCCAGCGGGCTGAGCTCGTGGATGTGGCGCGCCAGCGCGCTCTTGCCGGTGCCGTTCTCGCCGAGGATCAGGATCGTGGCCCGGCTCACGGCGGCGCGCTCCACCACCGAGATCAGCGCCTGCATCTCCGGGTCCTCCGAGGTGAAGTCGCGCGCGGGCGCCGTCGTGGCCACCTGCGCCTCCAGGTCGTCCACGCGCTGCCGGAGCCGGCGGGCCTTGTCCACGCGCGCCAGCAGCTGGCGCAGTTGCTCGGGCGTGAAGGGCTTCTCGAGGTAGTCCTGCGCGCCGCGGCGCATTGCCTCGACCGCGGTCTCGATGCTGGCGTGGGCCGTGCAGATGACCACCGGGAGCTGCGGCGCCACCTTCAGCAGGCGGGCGAGGCAGTCGAGGCCGTCGGCCTCGCCCTCCATGCGGAGGTCGAGCAGCACGAGGTCATAGCGTTCTTCCTGGAGCTTCAGCAGCGCCACGCGGCCGCTGTCGGCGGTGTCGGCCTCATGGCCCTCGGCCCGCACCGCCTGCGCGGAGGTGAGCCGGATGCTGCGTTGATCGTCGACAATGAGTATGCGCATGGGAAGGGAACCGGCCCCGGCGGGAAGGCGGAAAGTCGCCCCGCATAAAAGCCGCCGGCCAAGGCACAGACAGCGTCCGGCCTGGGTGGTTCGTCCGACCGGCCGGCCACACGGGCAAGATGCGGCAACCCGGTGCGCCGGCCTTGCAAAATGCTAGACACCCCGGCCCGCCCGCGCCGATCGAATTATAATTATCCCGTTTATTGAATAAGGCTTAGGGATTTTCTGACGCCGGCGGCATGCCGCTGGCAACAGGGAGGGGAGCAAACCGGTGCGACCCTCCGGCCGCGCCACAACCGCAACCCCCGACCCGTTAAAATCATCATGAAAATATCCCATCCCGCCACCCGTCAGGTCCGCCGCGCCGGTTTCACCCTGGCGCTCGTTGCCTTCGTCCCCGCCCTGTTCGCCGCCGAGCCGTCCGAAGCCGCGGCCAAGGCCGGCAACAAGGCGGCCGACAAGACCGCCGAGAAGATCGAGGCGTATCGCGCCAGCGACACCGAGATGAACAAGGCCGAGGTCAAGGCCGCGCTCGACCAGATCGACGCCGAGCTCAGGCACCTCGCCACCCTCGCGGACGCCGCCCCGTCGGCCATGCAGAAGGCCGAGGCCCAGGGCCGCTACGAGGTGCTCAAGGAGCGCCGCGCCGCGCTGAAGAAGGAGTTCACCCGCGCCCGCTACGAGGCCTTCAAGGCCGACCTGAAGGCGGAAACCGACCGGGTCTCCGCCTGGGCCCGGGAGACCTTCTCCACCAAGCCCGCCGCCACGGCCGCGGTCAATGACACCGCGGCGGCCGCCGACGCCACCGCGGCGCGCATCGCCGACTACCGCCAGGACGCGACCGACGTCAACAAGGCCGAGGTCAAGGCCTCGCTCGACCGCCTCGACGCGGACATCGACCTGCTCGACGCGAAGATCGATGCCGTCTCCGACTCCGTCCGCCGGGACGAGCTCAAGGTGCGCCTCAAGGCCCTCAAGGAACGCCGTTCCGAGCTGAACAGCGAGTTCCGCAAGGCCCGTTATGACGCCCTCGTCGCCGACGTGAAGGCCGAGTGGAACAAGCTCGTGAACTGATCCCTGCGGGCGCCGGCCGCCCCGGCCGGCGCCCGTCCATCCCTTTCCCCGATCACCACACCACCACACCCGCCCATGAAAACCTCCGCTCCCGCCCCCACCCAGGAACAGGCCGCCACCGCCAAGGCCGGCACCGCCCGCGACACCGAGCTGGTCCGGCGCTTCAAGGCCGGCGACGAGGCCGCCTTCACCGAGATCGTCCAGCGGCATTACGCCCGCATCCGCGCCCTCGCCCAGCAGACCCTGCACAACGCCGGCGACGCCGAGGAGATCGCGCAGGACACCTTCATCCGCGCGCACCGCGCGCTGCACAACTTCCGCGGCGACTGCACGCTGGCGTCCTGGCTCTACCGCATCGGCCTCAACCTCGCGCGCAACCGCTACTGGTTCCATTTCCGCCGGCACCGCCAGGACACGCTCTCGCTGGACCGGACGATGGTGGAGGACGGCTCGGTTTCCCTGGCCGGCGTGCTGTCGGACGGCACGGCCGCCCCGCGGACGGAGTCGATGACGAACGAGTTCATCAGCCTCGTGGCGCAGTGCATGGACCGGCTCGACGCCTCGCACCGGGAGATCCTGCAGATGCGCACCGCCCTCAACCTCTCCTATGAGGAGATCGCCGACCGCCTGGGCCTGAACGTCGGCACGGTCAAGAGCCGCATCGCGCGCGCCCGCGAGCGCCTGCGGGATCTGCTCCGCCAGATGGCGCCGGAATTCGGCCGCCACGCAAGCGCCGCCGATTTCCTGGAAATCGACCGTCCGCTGGCCGCCCCGGGCTTCGTCCTGGCCTGAGCGCCCCTGCTGCGCTGAACACCCCATATCGACGGGGCGGTTTTGCCTTCATCATACACCGTGCAAAAAGACATCGCCTTCCTGCTGCTGGCCCTCGCCGCCGCGCCCCTCGGGGCCGCGGACGGCACCGGCATCCCCAACGGCACCGCCCGGCTCGCCGGCACCTTCACGTTCTATATCGAGAACGACTACTTCGGCGGCACCGACCGGCACTACACCAACGGCTTCAAGTTTTCCTGGCTGTCCTCCGACCTCGCGACGTGGGGCGACCAGGGCTGGCGCCAGACCTTCGTGAAGACGCTGCCCTTCATGAACCGGCCCGGGAGCCAGAAGAACCTCGGCCTGGGCCTCGGGCAGAACATCTATACGCCGCGGGACCAGGACCGCTTTGCCCCCGACCCGACCGACCGGCCCTACGCGGGCTGGAGCTACCTCGAGTTCACCTTCCTGAGCAAGACCGAGGACATCGCGGATGCCGTCGTCATCCAGCTCGGTTTGGTCGGCCGGCACAGCTACGCGCAGGACGTCCAGCGCGAGGTGCACCGCTGGACCGATGACGGCCGGCCCAACGGCTGGGAATACCAGCTGCATGACGAGGTCGGTCTCAATCTCATCCTCGAGCGCAAGTGGCGCCTGTTTGGCCGCACCCTCGGCGACACCCTCGGCATCGACCTCGTCCCGCACGCCGGCCTGAGCCTCGGCAACGTGCAGACCCACGCCAACACCGGCGGCACGGTCCGCCTCGGCTTCAACCTGCCGAGCGACTTCGGCGTCCAGCTCATCCGCGGCGGCGGCGGGGCCAACTCGCCGATCGACGACCGCGACCCGCGCGTGGCCCCGGACCGCAGCTGGAGCTTCTTCCTCTTCGGCGCCGCGGACGGCCGCGCCGTGGCCCGCGACATTTTTCTCGACGGTAACACCTTCAGGGACAGCCCGCGCGTCGACAAGCGGCCGTTCGTCGCCGACCTCAGCTACGGCTTCGGCCTCATCGCCGGCCGCTGGCAGCTGACCTTCACCCAGGTCTACCGGACTCGCGAGTTCGAGACGCAACCCCACAAATACAACGAGTTCGGCTCCCTCACGCTGTCGCGCGCCTTTTGATCCCCGCCCTCCGCCATGCCCTCCACCCATCATCCCGCCCCCGGGCACAAGCCCGCGCCTCCTTGGCCGCTGATCATCTATGTCGTCGGCCTGGTCGTGTTTTTCTTCGGCTTCACCGATCTCACCCGCGTCGGTGATGCCTCGCTGCCGCTTTTCGGCAGCTTCCTCGCGCTGCTCAGCCTCGCCGTGATCATCGCCGTCCATCGCGGCCGGCCCGCGGCTTGAACCGTCCCCGCCAACCTCAACCTGCTCCACCCATGAAAAAACAACCGTTCTCCCTGTTCGCCCTGCTCCTGGCCGCTTCCCTCACCGCCGTCACCGGTTGCTCCAAGGAGGCGGCCCCGCCGGACGTCGCCCGCAACCAGACCGCACCCGTCGTGCCCATGCCGCCGCCATCCACCGAGCCGCCGGCCGTCGCCGTGACGGTCTCGGACCCGTGCGCCGAAATGAAATCCGCCCTCGCCAGCGCCACCTTCGAGCAAAACACCGGCCTGTCCGACGTGCAGCAACGCATGGACCGCGAGATCGACCATCGGGTCGCGGCCAAGAAGGCCTCGGGCGCCGATGTCAGCCAGGCCGCCGATGAGAAACTCGACACCGCGTGCGAGGACTTCGCGGAGAAAGTCCGCATGCTCTCGGTCGCCCGCGCGGAAACCTGGGACAGCGCCAAGCATGACGCCGAACTTTCCCTGCAAAATGTCAGCGCCGCCTTCACGCAGGTCATGAACAGCCCGCCGCGAAAGTAGCCTGCACCGGAACGTCCCGTGTTTTCCTGCCAGACCCGCCACACCATTCAACGGCGGGTCTTTTTATGACCATGTAAGCCACTGCGCGTAAACATCCTGCGGCTGCATTTAGAATTATTCTAATTCTCACTTGAAAGCCGGTCTCAAGTGCTTTGGTTTACGCAGCTCTCCCTTCAACATGTCATCCACCACCGACAACCACGCGGCCCTCAGCGAACAGCTCAAAGCCCGTGACGTGCGCCCCACCCCCCAGCGCGAGGTCGTGCTCAAGGTCATCCTCGAGAAGCGCGACCACCCGACCGCCGACGAGATCTTCGCCCGGGTCAAGGCCTCGATGCCCACCATCTCCCTCGCCACGGTCTACAACTGCCTTGATGCGCTCGTCCAGGGCGGCCTGGTCCGCTCGGTGAACTTCGAGCGCGGCCCGACCCGTTACTGCCCGAACCTCCATCCGCACGCGCACTTTCACGACGAGGCCACCGGCTCGACGCATGACATCGACCTGCCCGAGGGCCTGCTGAACCAGGTGAAGACCATCCTGCCCGCCGGCTACGACGCCGCGTCCGTCGAGATAATCTTCCGCGGCAAGGCCGCCCCCACCCACGGCACCAACTGACTTTTCCCATGAGCCAACTCGAAATCAAAGACCTTCACATCAGCATCGGCGAGAAATCCATCGTCAAGGGTTTCAACCTGACGATCAAGCCGGGCGAGGTGCACGCCATCATGGGGCCCAACGGCACCGGCAAGAGCACCCTCGCCAAGGCCATCGCCGGCCACCCGGACTACACGATCACGGGCGGCGACGTGCTGCTGGACGGCCAGTCCGTCCTCGCCATGGAGCCCGACGAGCGCGCCCGCGCCGGCCTGTTCCTCGCCTTCCAATACCCGAGCGAGATCCCGGGCGTCTCCATCGCCAACTTCCTCCGCGCCGCCGTCCAGGCCCGCATGGCCGAGGGCGAGGAGCTCGACGCCACCGGTTACTACAAGCGCCTCTACGCCAAGATGGACATGCTCAAGATCGACCGGAAATTCACCTCCCGCGCGGTCAACGACGGTTTCTCCGGCGGCGAGAAGAAGCGGTGCGAGATCCTCCAGATGGCCATGCTTGAGCCCAAGATCGCCCTGATGGACGAGACCGACTCCGGTCTCGACATCGATGCGCTCCGCATCGTCGCCGAGGGCGTCAACGCCATCCGCGCCGGCGCCAAGCCCCCGGGCATCCTCCTCATCACCCACTACCAGCGCCTGCTCGACTACATCGTGCCGGACTTCGTGCACGTGATGTATGCCGGCCGCATCGTGAAGAGCGGCGACAAGACCCTCGCCCTCGAGCTTGAGGCCAAGGGCTACGACTGGGTAAAGAAGGAATTCGCCGCCGCCACCGCCTGAACCCCGCGCCCACCATGAAACCTCCCAGCGAACTCGAGGCGGCCGTGGCCGCGGAAAACAACCCGGTGGCGGGCATCGACCAGACCAAGGGCGACTTCCAATACAAGGTCGACTACGCCTTCGACGCCGGCACCGGCCTGAACGAGGACACCGTCCGCTACATCAGCTCCGTCAAGAAGGAGGAGCCGTGGCTGCTCGATTTCCGCCTCAAGGCCCTGAAGACCTTCCGCGACAAGCCCATGCCGACGCACTGGGCGACGAAGGACCTCGAGAACATCGATTTCGACAAGATCCGCTATTACCTCTCGCAGGGCCAGAAGCCCAAGCGCACGTGGGACGAGGTGCCGGACGACATCAAGAAGACCTTCGAGCGCCTCGGCATCCCCGAGCAGGAGCGCAAGTTCCTCGCCGGCGTCGAGGCCCAGTTCGACTCCGAGGCCGCCTACTCCAACATCAAGGAGATCGTGGCGAAGCAGGGCGTCATCTTCGTCAACTCCACCGAGGGTCTCCGCGAGCACCCGGAGATCTTCAGGAAATTCTTCGGCAAGGTCATCCCGACCGGCGACAACAAGTTCTCCGCGCTCAACAGCGCCGTGTTCTCCGGCGGCTCGTTCATCTACGTGCCGAAGGGCGTGAAGGTCGCGCAGCCGCTGCAGGCCTACTTCCGCATCAACGCCGAGAACTTCGGCCAGTTCGAGCGCACCCTCATCATCGCCGACGAGGGCGCCGAGGTTGTCTACATGGAGGGCTGCACCGCCCCGAAGTTCAGCACCTCCACGCTGCACAGCGCGGTGGTCGAGCTCGTCGCGCTCAAGGGCGCCAAGATCCAATACATCACCGTCCAGAACTGGGCCAACAACGTGTTCAACCTCGTCACCAAGCGCGGCATCGCGCACGAGGACGCCGAGATCAAGTGGATCGACTGCAACATCGGCAGCCGCCTCACCATGAAATACCCGGGCGTCGTCCTGAAGGGCGAGCGCGCCCGCGGCGAGGTCCTCTCCATCGCGCTGGCCAACGACGGCCAGCACCAGGACACCGGCGCCAAGATGATCCACGCCGCGAACAACACGACGTCCAACATCATCGCCAAGTCCATCAGCGTCGGCCAGGGCCGCTCCACCTAC
Source organism: Lacunisphaera sp. (assembly GCA_041917235.1). GTDB lineage: Bacteria > Verrucomicrobiota > Verrucomicrobiia > Opitutales > Opitutaceae > Lacunisphaera. Next base: position 17,024 of record JAYRXZ010000013.1, read on the forward strand.
CGGGGCGTCGTCCACATTCCGAAGCACCTCAAGGGCTGCAAGAACAACACCGAGTGCGACGCGCTGCTGATCAACACCAACAGCCGCACCGACACCTATCCCGCCATCTCCGTGCGGGGCGACAAGAACGCCACGCAGCACGAGGCGAGCGTGTCCAAGGTTTCCGAGGACATGATCTTCTACATGCAGTCCCGCGGCCTCACCGAGGCGCAGGCGATGAGCCTCGCCGTCAACGGCTTCATCAACGACCTCGCCCGCGAGTTCCCGATGGAATACTCGGTCGAGTTGAAACGCCTCATCGACCTCGAAATGGAGGGATCCGTCGGCTGACGCCCACGAAGTTATGAAGGAAGAAGGAGGAAGCTCAGGCCTCCGCTGCTTTCATAATTCTTAATTCATACTTCATACTTTTCCGATGTCCGTAACATCTCCCACTTCCCTCGCCGGCTCCTTCACCCAGGAGGCTTTCAACGCCCACCTCGAGCGCGTGAAGCACCTCCCCGCCTGGTGGCTCGATCGCAAGCGCGCCGCCTATGCGCGCTTCGCCGCCGCGCCGATGCCCAAACGCACCAACGAAGGCTGGCGCTTCTCCAACCTCGCCACGCTGACGCTCGACGGCTTCAACGCCACGCCCGCCGCCATCCGCTTCGACCAGATGGCCCACCGCGAGCTCGGCGTGAAGGGCGCCGGCCTCCTCGTGTTCGCTAACAACCGGCTCGTCTCTTCGCAGGCGCTCGACGCCAGCACCGCCGGTTCGGGCATCATCTTCGACACCCTGCAGAACGCGCTGATCCAGCACGGCGACCTCGTTAAGGCCCACCTGCTGGCCCAGCCCTCGAAGCTCGGTTCCGACAAGTTCGCCGCCCTGCACGAGGCCTTCCTCGAGGACGGCGCCTTCATCTACGTCCCGAAGGGGGTCACCGCCACGATGCCGGTCGGCGTGTTCCACTACGCCTCCGGCGCGGGCACCGCCGTCTTCCCTCACACCCTCGTCATCGCCGAGGACAACGCGAAGGTCACCGTCGCCGACTTCTTCCGCTCGGAAAAGCCGAAGGAGGCCCACTTCGCCTGCGGCGGCAACGACCTCTACGCCGGCCACGGCGCGCAGGTCACCTACGTCGCCATGCAGGACTGGAGCCGGGAGACGCTCTCGTTCCAGTTCAACGCCACCGTCGCCCGGCGCGACGCCAAGGTGCTCTCGCTCAACCTGCACGCCGGCGCCCGCCAGGCGCGGCACGAGTCGTTCTCCCAGCTGGCCGCCCCGGGCGCCCACTCCGAGATGCTCGCGCTCACCGTCGCCCACGGCACGCAGGAGTTCGACCAGCGCACGCTCCAGATCCACCAGGCGCCGAACACCAGCTCGAACCTCCTCTACAAGAACGCCCTCCTCGACCAGTCCAAGACCATCTTCTCCGGCCTGATCGTCGTTGATCCCGACGCGCAGAAGACCGACGCCTACCAGAGCAACCGCAACCTGATGCTCAGCGACGAGGCCGAGGCCAACTCGCTCCCCGGCCTCGAGATCCAGGCCAACGACGTGCGCTGCACGCACGGCGCGACCTCGGCCCGCATCGACCGCGAGCAGGAATTCTACCTCGAGTCCCGCGGCATCGGCGCCGTCCAGGCCCAGGAACTCCTTGTGTTCGGCTTCTTCGAGGAAGTCCTCGGCAAGATCGAGCACCAGGAACTGCACGACACCCTCACCGACATCATCCGCGCCAAATTCCGGGAGAACTGAGCATGAGCACCACCGACAAACGCGACCGCACCCTCACCCGCGAGGTCACCGTCACGCAGATTCCCAGCGGCGACAAGCAGACGCTCTTCGCCAACGAGACCGTCTTCATCCACCAGGTGCTCGGCGGCAGCTACACCATCCAGACCTCCACCGGCCTCTTCCGCCTCGACGGCAAGGACGCCGACGCCATCGGCGAGACCGTCGCCGTGCAGACCGTCACCGCCGCCACGCTGGCCGACGGCGCGCCCGATCCCGAGGCCATCTGGGACCAGCTCCGCAAGGTCTACGATCCCGAGATCCCCGTGAACATCGTCGACCTCGGCCTCGTTTACTCGATGGACGTGTCCAAGCAGGACGACGGCGGCTTCAAGGTCGACGTCGCCATGACGCTAACGGCCCCCGGCTGCGGCATGGGCCCGGCCATCGCCGAGGACGCCAAGGGCAAGATCCTCCTCGTCCCCGGCGTCAGCACCGCCGACGTCCGCATCACTTGGGAACCGGCCTGGAACCAGTCGATGATCTCCGAGGAAGGAAAGATGAAGCTCGGGCTGATCTGAGGTGAGGTGGAACCCGACCTCCGGGCGGGTTTGTTTGATCGCAGGCGGGATCGCTGATCCCGCCTTATTCTTGTGGAGGGTCCAGCTCCCGCTGGGTCGCGCACGAGATATCATATGCGCACAACGGCTCAGCTGGAGCTGAGCCCTCCACAAAAGACAGTGCTCACTTCAGCAGGTTCACCACCGCCCGCGGCACGCGCAGCACGGTGCCGTGGCGGATGCCCTTCGGCATCACCAGCTCCGCGCTCACGTCCTCCCACGCCGCGAAATCCTTCGTGCGCAGCACGCCGTATTTCTTGTCGCGGTAGATGTCGTAATAAAGGTGCCACCAGTCGCCGATCTTGATCGCCGTGCCGCCCTCGACCCACAGGCCGGGCGGCGTGACGGGCGCGCTGGGCGCCGACCACGGGCCGTCGGGTGACGGGCCGCGCACGAGGTAGATGTTTTTCGCCGGCGTGGGTATCTCCGTCTCGTTCTTCACGAACATGACCCATTCCTTGCCGTCCTGCACCATGGTCTCGTCGATGACATTGAGGCCGGGCTCATAATGAACCTTGGTGGGCGTGAAGGTCTCGAAGTCCTTCGTCGTGGTCGAATACAGCCGGTGGTTACGCGGCGGGCGGTCCTTGTCCTTGCGCTCGGTCTCGTCCGGCACGGGGAATTTGCCCGGCACCGTGGACGACCAGAAAATCAGGTAGTGCCCCTGCGTCGCGTCCCAGATGATCTCCGGTGCCCAGCAGTTGGCCGTCGTCGGCTCGTGGCCCATCACGGTCAGCGTCTTCTGCCTCGTCCAATGCACGAGGTCGGTCGAGCTGGAGTAGCCGATCGTCCCGCCGGTCCACGAGGTCGTCCACACCAGGCGGAACACCCCGTCCGGCCCGAGCAGCAGGCACGGGTCGCGCATGAGCTTGTTCTCGCCGGCCACGGGCTGGAGGAACGACGCCCCGCCGCGCAAGGCCGTCCACTTCAGGCCGTCCTCGCTCGTGGCCAGGTGCAGGCCGTCCTCGCCGTTGCCCATGAAGTAGCTGAACAGCAGGACCTCGTCCCTGGCCTCGGCGGCGAGGGCGCGGCCGCCCAGGGCCAGCAGCATCAGCCCAAGCCGGGCCAGGGTAAGGGGTTTCATCCCGCGCACCATGCCGTTCACCTCAATCCGGCTCAAGCCGGGAGTCCGCCCCTTGCAAATCACCGGCCACCTGCTACGTCTCAGGCATGCGTTGCCTGTTGCCCCTTCTTGCCGCCTGCGCCCTGTCGGGGGCCGTGGCATCGGCCGCGGAGACCCGCGACCTGTTTCCCGGCGGCGGACTCGCCGGCTGGGAATTCACCGGCAGCCCGGCCACGGACATCGCCACTGTCTGCACGGCGCGGGCGGACGGGGTGATCGCCGCAACAGGCCAGCCGGTGGGCTTCATCGCGACCAAGGCCGCGCACAAGAATTACCGCCTGCACGCCGAGTGGCGCTGGCCGGGCAAACCGGGCAACGGCGGCGCGCTGGTCCACATCAGCTCCGGCCCCAAGGACCGCGCCTGGCCGCTTTGTTTCCAGATCCAGCAGAAGCACGGCGCCGCCGGCGACCTCCTGCCCATGGCGGGCGCCACCTTTGCCGAGCCGCTCAGCAGCGCCCCCGGCGCCTCGCCCGCCACCAAGGCGCGCACCGGGGCGGACGGCGAAAAACCCGCCGGCGAATGGAACACCTGCGAGATAACCTGCCGCGGCGACACCATCGAGATCGTGGTCAACGGCGTGCTCCAGAACCGGGTCACCGGCACCTCGCTACAAGAGGGTAAAATCGGGTTCCAATTCGAGGGGACGCCCTTTGAACTGCGCGGCGTCACGGTGGTCGGACTTGACTAACCCCGCCCAAACCGGCCGTCTGTCCCTCCGCCACTTCCCGTCATGTTGGACGACATCCCCCCCAGCCACCCCGAATTCTGGAGCTCGCGCTACCTCAGCGCGAACACGCCCTGGGATTTCGACGGCGTGCCGGGCGACCTGAAGGAGTTTCTCAAGCGTAAGGACACCGGCTCGAATCCGCAGGCCCGCGGCAAGGTGCTCATCCCCGGCTGCGGCCTCGGCCATGAGATCAAGGCGTTCATGCAGGCCGGCTACGATGTCACGGCGATCGACTTCGCCCCGGGCGCCGTCGAGCGCGCCCGCCGGCTCAACGGCACGGCGCTGGCCAGCCGCATCATCCTCGGGGATTTCTTCAGCCACGACTTCGCACCGAACTCGTTCGACTACATCTACGAGCGCGCCTTCCTCTGCGCCCTGCTGCCGGAGCGGCGCGAGGTCTACCGCGCCCGCATGGCGAGCCTGTTGAAATACCAGGGCTCGCTGCTCGGCTACTTCTACTACCAGAAGCCCGTGATCTCCGAGGGCCCGCCCTACGGCTTCGCCTGGGGCACGGCCGACGAGCTCTTCGCGCGTTATTTCCTGCTCGTGAAGGACTCGCCCGTGAGCGACTCCGTGCCGATGTTCACCGGCCGCGAGCGCTGGCAGGAGTGGCGCCGCACCTCCTTCAAGGGCTGAGGAGGTTCCCCTTGGCCGACCGGCCACCCGTGGCGGACTTGCTCATGCACGTCCCGGCCTGTGCTGTTTCGCCAGCATGTGTGTCCTCTCCGAATCCCCCTCCCTCGCCCTCGACGACAACCGCCTCCTCGACCAAGTCTTTGCCCAGGCGCCGGGCACCATCGCGCACCTGGACTCGGGCGCGAATCTGCTGTTCGCGAACAGCGGCCGGGGCGAAGCGTTGGTCGCCCTCGCCCACCGGTTTCCCCGCAGCCTTTTCCTGGGGCTCGAAGCCGACACCATGGAGATGTCTTGCGCGCGCAGTGCCCAGCGCCTCGCCGGCGTGCAGAACCTCTGGCTCGAGGCCGGCCCCGCCGAGCTGCCGCGCCTCACCGGCATCTTCGATCTCGCCCTCCGCCGGCCCGACCCCGCCGGCACCAGCCTGGCCGACACGGTCGCCCTCCTGAAGCCCGACGGCCTGCTCTTCGACCTGCATCCGCAGACGTCCATGATCGGCGCCTATCACGACGCCGGGCTCGAGGTGGTCGGCCGCATCGCCCTGCCGGACGGCTTTTGCTGCATCGCCCGCAAGTAAGCTCCGGCGCAAAACCCCGCCGGCGGCGGATGGTGTTTTTGCCGTGCCCCGCGGAGGAATCCGTGGCTGACTTCCGCCCATGCCGGACGTCTCTTTCTATGAGCAACTGACCGCCCTCGAGCGCGAGGGCACGGCATTCGTGCTCGTCATCCTCACGGAGTCGCTGGGCAGCACGCCGCAGGACACCGGGGCCAAGATGCTGGTCACGGCCGCCGGTCTCCACACCGGCACCGTCGGCGGCGGCAAGGTCGAGGCGAAGGCCATCGCCCTCGCCCAGGAGATGCTCGCCGACGCCACCGGCATGCCGCGCTTCGTCAACTGGGCGCTCAAGACCGACGTCGGCATGACCTGCGGCGGCTCGGTGAAGCTTTATTTCGAGCCGCATGACGGCGCCGGGGCCGGCGCGAAGTGGCCCGTCTGGATCTTCGGCGCCGGCCACGTCGTCCAGGCGCTCGTGCCCGTGCTCGCCCCGCTCGACTGCCAGCTCACCGTCGTCGACCCGCGCCGCGAGTGGCTCGACCGCCTGCCGCGCGCCCGGAACGTCCGCTACGTGGAGGCCGCCGAGCCGGCCGACCTCGTGCCGACGATCCCCGACCACGCCTTCGTGCTTTGTCTGACCAAGGGCCACGCCTCCGACCGGCCCGTGCTGCAGCGGGCCCTCGCCGAGCGGAAATTTCCCTTCATCGGCGTCATCGGGAGCGAGGCCAAGGCGAAGGTGCTCCAGCAGGAGCTCATCGCCGCCGGACTCCCGCCCAAGCGGGCGAAGGAGTTCCACTGCCCGGTCGGCCTGCCCTTCGGCAACAACGACCCGCGCGAGATCGCCCTCAGCATCGCCGCCCAGCTCCTGACGGAACGCGACCGGCTGAAGGGCGGTTGATACCGTGGGCCAGCGAGCTGGCTCGCGCTCTTTGAGCATGTGAACAAGCGCGAGCGAGCGAGCAGGCCCACTATCTTGCTACAATCTAATCCCGGATTTCCGACGAGCACCGCCTTGCAACTTTCCGGGTTCTGTCGAGTTTTGTCCTCATGCGCTTCTTCCAGTTCATCGTCGCCAGCCTGATCGTGATCGCCGGCCTCGTCGGCGGCCTGCTGCTGGTGGCGGTCGGCTTCGTGATCTTCGTCGTGCGCCGCCTGTTCGGCCGGCCGGCCGCCGTGCCGCGGTTCCAGCGGACCGTCCGCCCCGCCACCGCCCGCCCGGCGTATTCGGGCCGGGATGACGTGATCGATATCTAGGGCGCGGTCCGCTCGAACACAAACAGGTGGTTGAGTCCGCCTTGGAACCTCGAGCGGTGCACCAGCCGGAATGATGGCGCGGCAAAGATCCGCAGGGTGTCCGCCGGTTCGAAGCCGTAATGCTCCTCCAGGGACATGCCGTCGATCAGCCGGAGGAAGCGCAGCACGGCCAGGATGTGATCCACCGCCTTCGTCGGCACCGTGATGATGACCCGCCCGCCGGGCTTGAGCAGCGCATGGCAGGCCGCCGCCAGCGCCGGCTGCTCCTTCGTCGGGACGTGCTCGAGCACGGCCAGCATCGTGACCGCATCCCAGCCTCCCGCCGGCGGGCGCGACGCCGGGAAAAGGCCCGGCACGATCGTGAAGTTCGCCGTCGTGAAAGGATCCTTGCACAGGGGTTCGATCCCGAAGCCCTCCTGCAGGCGCGCGCCAAGCGCGTGAAACAACTCGCCCTCGTGCGCCCCGATGTCGATCACCCGGGCGCGTTCCGGAATGAACCGCATCGCCTGGCGCATCCGCCAGCGTTGGATAAAACGGTCCAGCGCCTTCACGTCGGCTTGCCCACCCGTGCCTGGATGGCCGCAAAGATCGCCTCGCCGGTCGCGGGTGAAGCCAGCGGCACCTCGCCGCCCGCCGGACCGAACGCCGCGACGGCATCACGGATCGCCTCGCGCACCGAGAACGCCAGCATTAGCGGCGGCTCGCCGACGGCCTTGCTGCCGTGCACCACGTTCGGCTGCGCGGCCTTTGGAAGGAGGGTCACATTGAATTCGATGGGCGCGTCGCTGAACGCGGGAATCTGGTAGGTGCTGGCGCTGTGGGTGAGCAGCTTGCCCGCCTTGTCCCAGCGCAACTCCTCGCGCGTCAGCCAGCCCATGCCCTGCACGAAACCGCCCTCGATCTGCCCGCGGTCCACGCCGGGGTTCAGCGAGTCGCCGACGTCATGGACAATGTCCACACGCCGCACGCGGTGCATGCCGGAGAAGCCGTCCACCTCGACCTCGGCCACGGCCGCGCCACAGGCGAAATAATGGAAGGGCCGGCCCTCGGCCTTCACCCAGTCCCATTTCACGCCGGGCGTCTTGTAGAATCCGGTCGAGGAAAGGCTGATGCGCTCCGTGTAGGCCTTCGCGCAGACCTGGGCGAAGGGGATGCCCTGGGCCGTATCCGCGGCCCGCACCTCGCCCGCCACAAACTCAATCTTCTCCGGCGTCGTGTTCAGCAGCCCCGCCGCCACCGGCAGCAAGCGCTCGCGCAGCGTGACACACGCCGCCGCCACCGCGGCGCCGTTCAGGTCGGCCCCGCTCGAGGCCGCCGTGGCCGACGTGTTCGGCACCTTGTCGGTGCTGGTCGTCATCAGGCGGATGCTGGAGGCCGGCAAGCCGAGCTCGCGCATCGCGACGCCAAGGATCTTGGTGTGCAGCCCCTGCCCCATTTCCGTGCCGCCGTGGTTCACCTGCACCGAGCCGTCCTGGTAGATGTGCACGAGCGCGCCGGCTTGGTTGTAGTGCGAAAGCGTGAAACTGATGCCGAACTTCACCGGCGTCACCGCCAGCCCGCGCTTCATGTGCGCATTGGCCTGGTTCCATTGGTCGACCTCGGTGCGGCGCTTGGCGAACTCCGCCTTGGCCAGCACCTGCCGCCAGATGTCCTGGATGCGGTTGTCGCCGATGTCCTCGTTGTAATGGGTGCGGTTGGTCTCGCCCGTGCCGTGATAGAGGTTCCGCTCGCGCACGACCTCCGGCGGCAGGCCGGTCTGGCGGGCGACGCGGTCGATGATCTCCTCGATGACCAGCATGCCTTGCGGCCCGCCGAAGCCGCGGAACGCGGTGTGCGAGGTCACGTTGGTCTTCGCGACCCGTCCGCTGAAGTTCACCGCCGGGATGTAGTAGGCGTTGTCGAGGTGGAACAGCGCGCGGTCGTTGATCGCCGTGGACAAATCCAGCGACCAGCCGCCATCCGACACCAGCTCCACCTGCGCGGCGAGCAGCCGGCCGTCGTTGTCGTGGCCGACGGAGAACTTCGCGTGAAACGGGTGCCGCTTGCCCGTGAGCTTCATGTCGAGGTCGCGGTCGAGCTGCACGCGCACCGGCCGGCCGGTCTTCACCGCCGCCAGCGCCACCAGCGCCGCGAAGCCGTTGCCCTGGGTCTCCTTGCCGCCGAAACCGCCGCCCATGCGCGGGGCCTGCACGACCACCTTGTGCCGCGCCAGGTGCAGCCCCTCGGCGACGATCGCCTGGATCTCCGACGGGTGCTGCGTCGAGGAATTCACCAGCACGGTGCCGTCCTCGCCCGCCTCGGCCCAGGCCGCGTGCGTCTCGAGATAAAAATGCTCCTGCCCGCCAAACTCGAACTCGCCTTCCAGCCGCGCCGGGGCCGTGGCCAGTGCCGTCGCCGCATCGCCGCGTTTCAACGTGTGCGGCTCGGTGTGGTAGCTGCCGGCCGCGATGGCCGCCGGCAAACCGATCACCGCCGGCAGCGGCTCATAATCCACCTCGACCAGCGCCGCGGCGGCGCGACAGGCCGCCAGCGAATCGCCGACCACCCACGCCACCATCTGGCCGTGGAAAAGCACCTCGTCCTTCGCGAGCAACGGCTCGTCGTGCCGCACCGGGCCGGTGTTGTTCTCGCCGGGAATGTCCTCGGCCAGCAGCACGGCGTGAATGCCCAGCGCCTGCCGCGCCTTGGTGGCATCGCGGCGCAGGATCTTCGCCCGGGCATGCGGGGCGCAGACCGGCCAGCAGTCGAGCATCTTCCGGCGCTGCGCCGTGTCGTCGACATACAGCGCGCGGCCGGTCACATGACCGACGGCGCTCTCGTGACCCAGGTTGCGGGAGGTATCGGCCACCGGCCAGCGACTGTCACCGGCGTAGCCGAGATCGGCATCCTGCGCCTGGCTCTGTTCGCCCGAGACAAATTTTTCCCAGAGACTGACCACCAACCCGCGCCGGTATTCCGCCCCGCCACGCGCGTCATCGATCGGTTTGAAGGTATCGTGGAGGATGTGCGCGACGGTTGGCTCGGTGAGTTTCTTCCCCACCAACGCCGCCTCGGCCTTCAGGGCGCGCATGGGCATCGCCGCCACGCCGCCGTAGGCGATGCGGGCCTTGCGCACGGTGCCGTCGTCGGCGACATCCACGCAGAACGCCGCCGCCACGATGCTGATGTCGAGCTCACGCCGCTTGGAGACCTTGAGGAAATCCACCCGCCGGCTCAGGCCGCGGGACGGACCGCCGCGTGGCAGCACGATCTCGCGCATGATCTCGCCGGGCTTGAGCACGGTCTTGCGGTAGGCGGTGAAGAACTCGCTGAGCGGCACCGTGCGCTCGCCCTTGGCGGTGGCGAGCACGACGCTCGCATCGAGCGTCAGCAGCACCGGGGCGCTGTCGCCGATCGGCGAGGCCGTCACGAGGTTGCCACCGAGCGTGGCGCGGTTGCGGATCTGGCGGGCGGCGAAGACGCGGAGCATCTTGGCGATCGAGGGATACTCGTTGCCCAATGCCTCCTCGACATTGGTGAGCGTGGCGCCCGCGCCGATGCGCCAGGCCTCGGCGGTCGCGGTGATGCGCGTCAGCTCGGGCACGCCCTCGGTCGAGATGAGCAGCGGGAAGGCCTTGAACTTCTTGTTGAGCTCGACGCCGATCTCGGTCGCGCCGGCCACCAGCTGGGCCGTCGGGTGCGTGTCGAGCAGGGTGAACAGACCGGGCAGCGAGGTCGGGCGGAAGAATTTCTGCTCCCCGACGCCGTAGTTGAGCGCGACCGGCGGGTGCACCGGCACCTGCAGGCGGGCCGCAAATTGATCCAATGTAGGGCCGCCGCTTGTCGGCGTGCCTTCAGGTCCGGCGACAAGCGCCGACCCTACATTGCGCTGCGCCAGCGCGGCGGTCGCCGCATCCCGGATCGGCCGGTAACCGGTGCAGCGGCAAAGGTTGCCGCAGAGCTGGTCGCTGACCTGCCACGGTTCCTTGCAAGTGTCGCGGTAATAGGCCTCGAACATCGAGACGACAAAACCGGGCGTGCAGTAGCCGCACTGCGAGCCGTAATGCTCGACCATGGCGGCCTGCACCGGGTGCAGCTGCTGCTTGTCCGCGCCGCATTGAGCCAGCCCCTCGACCGTCACAATCTCACGGCCGGCGAACATCGGGACCAGCGCAATGCAGCTGTTGAAGGCCCGGTAGGTCGGCTTGCCCTGCGCGTCGCGGTCCACGAGCACCACGGAGCACGCGCCGCAGTCGCCCTCGGCGCAGCCTTCCTTGGAACCGGTCAGGCCGTTGGCCCGCAGCCACGCGAGCAGCGTCGTGGTGGGCGCCACGCCTGCGGTGGAGACGGCGCGGCCGTTGACGATCAGGTCGAGACTGGCCGGAGCCGCCGGGTCAGATGGCCGGACGGTTGACATCCTTGTAATAGAGATAGGAGGCGGGGACCTTGCCCATCGCGACAAACCATTGCGCGCAATACGGGGCCATCCAGATGGCATCGCCCGCCTGCACCGGATACCAGCTGTCCTCGAGCCGGTAGACGCCGGCGCCGCCCGTCATGATGAGCCCGTGCTCCATGACGTGCACCTCGACAAACGGCAGGTGTCCGCCGGGCTGGTAGGCAAACTGATTCACGGCCATGTCGAAGGCCGGCTCGTCGGGCAGCAGCACCTGCAGGTTGGCCGCCGGGTCCCCGAGGAAGGGCGTGCCCTTCACCTTGGCGATATCGCCGATGATGGCCTTGGGCAGCGCGACGCCAGGCAGCGCGACGTATTTCTTCTGGAAAAGGGTGAGCTGCGTGCCGGCCTTGGGCGCCGTCAGGCTCCAGGGCTGGCCGGCGGGCACATAGAAAAAGCTGCCCGCGTGGACCTTCGCCTTGTCCTTGCCGACGGTCAGCGCGCCGCCGCCGTGCATGACATAACCGAAGGTCTGCGTGCCGCTCGCCGGCTGGGCCGCGTGGCCGTCGGCCGTGAAGGTCACGAGCAGCTGCGCGAACTTCGCGCCCATGGCCTCGTTGATCAGGACGACCGTCGTGGCCCCCGTGAAACCCGGCACCGTGCTGTTGACGTGGTTGCCCGGCGTGATGAGCGCGTGACGGGCGGCGATGCGGGCGCGGGTATGGCCAAAAAGGTCGGACATGGTCAGGTGTGGGTTGGGCGCAGAAACTGACCTTTCGGAGAGCCGGATGCAACCCCGCCGTCGGCCCAGACGGGGCAGCCGCGGACATAAGTATGGGTCACACGCGCCTTGCTGGCCCGGCCGACATAGGGGCTGATCCGGTGCCGGGTCCACAATTCGTCCGCCTTGATCGTCCGCTTGGCGCCAAACTCGACCAGGGTGAAGTCGGCATCGCGCCCCACGGCCAGCAGGCCCTTGCGGTGGTCGATCCGGAAGCGGCGGGCGACGTTCCGCGCCAGCACCGCGGCCAGTCGCGGCAGATCCTTGTCCGCCGTCTCGGCACACTCGTTCATCAGCAGCTGGAACCCATGCTGCACGCCGGCGATGCCGCCCCAGATCTCGAAAAAGTCCTTGGACGTCTTCATGTCCGGCGGCGACGGCGAGTGGTCGGAGCCGACCGTCTGGATGTTACCCGCGCGCAGCTCCTGCCACAGCGCCACGCGGCGCTTCTCGTCGCGGATCGGCGGGGCGCACTTGGCGGGCGCGCCGAGCTTAGCGACGTCCTTGTCGTTCAGGAGGAGGTAATGCGAACAGGTCTCGGCCGTCACATCGACGCGCATGCCCCGCGCCTCGGTGATGAGCGCGACGCCCTCGGGACTGCTGACGTGCACGATATGCAGCGCGCAGCCCGTCTCGCCGGCAAATTCGATGGCCTGGCGGATCGCGGCGAGCTCCACCTCGACGGGGCGTGAGGCGAGCCAGGCCTTGGCGTCCTTCTTGCCCTTCGCCTTCTGCTCCGTGGTGAATTTCGCCGCGAGTGCGTCATCCTCGGCGTGCACGGCGACGAGCAGCCCGAGCTTGGCCGCCCGTCGCATGCCTTCGTGCAGCGATTTGGCGTCCACCCGCGGAAAGCTGTCGATGCCACTGTTGGACATGAAGGCCTTCAGGCCGATGGCGCCCGCGTCGCGCAGGCCGGCGAGCTTGTCGAGGTTGCCCGGCACCAACCCGCCCCAGAGCGCGAAATCCACGCACGACTGCTGCTCGGCGAGTTCGCGCTTGGTGCGCAGGGCGGCGGCATCCAACACCGGCGGCTCGGAGTTAAGCGGCATGTCGAAGAAGCACGTGCCGCCGCCCGCCGCGAGCGCGAGCGATCCGTAGGCGAGCCCCTCCCACTCCGTGCGGCCGGGCTCGTTGAAATGCACATGGGCGTCGACGATGCCCGGGAAGACATAGCGGCCGGCGGCATCGAGCTCGGCGTGCGTCGGGTCCGTGACCTCCGGCTCCACTCGCACGATCTTTCCGTGCAGGATGCCGAGTTGGCCATCAAACACGCCGTCCGGCGTCACGATCCGGCCGCCCCGGACCACGAGGTCGAGCACCTCGGGTTCGGCGTCCTCGATGATGTTTCTGCCGCGACGCTTCATCCGCGATGGTCCTTCGCCAGGCGTTCGAGGAAATCGGTGATCACCGCCAGCGCCACGGCCAGATCCTTCGGCGAGGCATATTCGTCAGGATGATGGCTGAGTCCGTCGCGGCAGCGCACAAAGAGCATGGCCACGGGAGTGAGGGCGGACATCACGACTCCATCGTGGCCGGCACCGCTGACCAGGGAGAGGCTTTTGCCTTGGACCGCTTTCACACTGCGTTCCAGCGCCGCCGTCAGCTTAGGGGAGCAATCCACGGCGCCATTGTCCTGCGTGCGCTGCCACTTGAGCTTGAGTCCGCGCTTCTTCGCAACCTGCGCGGCCAGTCGGCCGAGCTTGAAGAGCGCCGTGCGCCGCACGGTGTCCTTGGCGTGCCGCACATCAAGCGTATGCACCGCCGAGCCGGGAATGACATTGGCTGCGCCGGGGGAAACCGTGAGCGAACCAACCGTCGCGACCAGACCAGGCGTGCCCCGCGCCAGTTTCTCGGCCGCGAGGGTAAATTGAGCCGCCCCGGCCAGCGCGTCCTGGCGCAAGGCCATCGGCGTCGTGCCGGCATGGCCGGCCTTGCCGGTCCAGGTCAGCTTGAACCGGCTCTGTCCGGCGATGGCCGAGACCACGCCAACCGCGAGCTTCCTCGCCTCCAGCACCGGGCCCTGCTCGATGTGCACCTCGACATAGCCGAGCAGGTCGCCGCGCTTGTGCGCCGGCTTGGGCAAAACGAATTTTCCGCCAAACGCCTCGAGGGCCTGCCGGACGGTGACGCCATCGGCGTCGGCCAGTTTGAGCGTGCTTTCCTTGAGCCGGCCCGTGTAACCCTCGCTACCGAGGTAGGCGCTGGCGAAACGCACGCCCTCCTCCTCGGAAAAACCGAGCACCTCGACATGAAATGGCAGGGCCACGCCACGGACCTTCAATTCCGCCAGCGCGACGACGGGCAGCAGCACCCCCAGCGGGCCGTCGAAGCGGCCGGCATCGCGCACGGTGTCCAGGTGCGAGCCGAGCAGCAGGGTCCTGGCCTTGGGGTTGGCCGAGGCATAACGGCCGATGAGATTGCCGACGGAGTCCTCCCTGACGTCCAGGCCGGCTGCGTTCATGCAGTCGCCCACGAGTTTGTTCGCCCGCCGCATGGCCGGCGACAGGAACGTCCGGGTCAGCCGGCCGGGCTCGTCCGTAATGTGGCCGAGCTCGTCCAACATCGAGACGAGGAGCTGCGCCGCTTCGCTCATGGGATCAGCTCCCGCGGTAGGTGCTGTAGGCCCAGGGCGTGACGAGCAGCGGAACGTGGTAGGCGGCCGCGGCGTCGGCGACGGCGAAGCGGACCGGCACGCGGTCGAGGAACGGGCTGTCCTCGAGGTGCGTGACGAAATAATCCTTCACAAAGAACACCAGCTCGTAGCTGCCGACGGTCAGTTCGGCGCCGGCGAGGAGCGGGCCGTCGGTGCGGCCGTCGGCGTTGGTGGTAACGGCCTTGAGCATCGTGTGCTTGCCGTCGTTTTTCCAAAGCTCGACGCGCATCCCGGCGGCGGGCCGGCCGGTGGTGAGATCGAGGACGTGGGTGCTGAGTTTGCCGGGCATGGGAGGAGTTTTTTTAACCACTAATGAACATTCATAGGACACTAATTCGAACCATCAATCAGAGGCAAACAGCTTAATCCATTAGTGGGTGATTAGTGTGGATTAGTGGTGCCCAAAAAATCCCTTAGGCGCAGCCAGGCGATTTTTTCGATCTCGGCCAGGGCGGTGGCGAACTCCACTGCCGGCGGATTGGGCAGGCGGGCCGCCATGGCCGCGAGGATGGACGCCTTGGCGTTGAGCCGGGCGCAGATGATGAACGGGAAGCCGAACTTCGCCTTGTAGGTATCGTTGTTGCGCGTGAACTCCGCCAGCTCGGCGTCGGTCAGCTGGTCGAGCCCGGCGCTGGCCTGCTCGCGGGTCGATTCGGCCGTGAGTTTCTTCTGCTGTGCCAGCCGGCCGGCGAGGTCGGGATGCGCCCGGATGAGCGCCAGCTGCCGGTCGGCCGGCGCGGCGCGCATGGTGGCGCACAAAGCAACGTGCAGGGCCTCTGGGCTGGCAAAGGGTCGCTTCGCCCACGTCTCCTCCGCCACCCAGGGCGAGTGTTCGAACAGATGGCCGAGCGCGGCGGTGAACGCGGCGCGGTCGGCGGCATTGAGCGCGGCGAGCGTGGTCGGCATGGCCGTCAGGGCAGCAGCTCGTAGGCCGGGAGCGACAGGAACTCGTCGAACTCGGCGCTCTTCGACATGCGCATGAAGAGCTCGACCGCCTCGGGGAAGCGGCCGCTGTTGTAGCGCTCCTCGCCGTATTCGGCGCGGATCGCGGCCAACTCGGCAGGCAGCAAATCATCGTAGAGCTTCGCCGTAACCGGCCGGCCGTCGGCGAGCTTCGCGCCGAACTTCAGCCACTGCCAGAGCTGCGAGCGGGAGATCTCCGAGGTCGCGAGATCCTCCATCAAGTGGTGGATCGGCTCGGCGCCGGAGCCGCCCAGCCAGGCCTCGAGGTAGCGGACCCCCACGTGCAGGTTCCAGCGGACGCCGGCCTCGGTGATCGGGCCGGACAGCGGCGCCAGCAGGTCGGCGGCGGTGACCTTCACGTTATGGATGACATGCAGCTGGTTCGGTCCCTTCATGTGCTCCCCAAAGGCGTCGAGGGCGGTCTGCACGAGGCCCGGGTGCGCGACCCAGGTGCCGTCGTGGCCGGCCTTGACCTCGCGGATCTTGTCGGCCCGGACCTTGGCGAGCGCGGCGGCATTGGCGGCGGGGTCGTTGCGGATCGGGATCTGCGCGGCCATGCCGCCCATGGCATAGGCGCCGTGGCGGTGGCAGACATTGATGACATGGGTGACGTAGGCGCGGAGGAACGGGACCTCCATGGTGATGAGTGTCCGGTCCGGGAACATGTAGCCCGGGCGGTTGCGGAGCTTTTTCACCATGCTGAACATGTAATCCCAGCGGCCGCAGTTGAGGCCGGAGGCGTGCTCGCGCAATTCGTAGAGAATTTCCTCGGCCTCGAACGCGCCGGTGATTGTCTCGATGAGCATCGTGCAGCGGATCGTGCCGCGCGGCAGGCCGAGCGCGGCCTGGGCGTGGATGAAGACGTCGTTCCACAGGCGGGCCTCGAGATGGCTCTCGAGCTTGGGCAGGTAATAATACGGGCCGCTGCCGCGCGCGATCAGCGCCTTGGCGCAGTGGAAGAAGTGCAGGCCCCAGTCGAAGAGCGAGGCGGAGACGCGCGCGCCCTTGAAGTGGATGTGCTTCTCCTCCATGTGCCAGCCGCGCGGGCGGGCGATGATGACGGCGATCTTCTCCTTCAGCGCGTATTGTTTTCCCTCGGGCGAGGTGTAGGCGATGGTGCGGAGGGCGGCATCGCGCATGTTGATCTGGCCTTCGAGGCAGTTTTCCCAGGTCGGCGAGTTCGCGTCCTCGAAGTCGGCCATCCAGCACTGCGCGCCGGAGTTGAGGGCGTTGATCGCCATCTTGCGATCCACCGGGCCGGTGATCTCGGTGCGCCGGTCGAGCAGGTCGGGCGGGATGGGGGCGACCTTCCAGTCGCCGCCGCGGATGGCGGCGGTTTCGGGCAGGAAATCGGGCAGCTTGCCGGCATCGATCTCCTTCTGGCGCTCGACGCGCTTGGCCAGCAGCTCGAGGCGGCGCGGGCCGAATTTTTCGAACAGCCCGGCAATGAACGCGCAGGCCGCGGGGGTCAGGATCTCCGCATAGCCGGGCTTCATCGGGCCGCGGATCTCCAGGCCGCTGATGGTGGGATGTGAACTCATGGGGTTGGAGGGCAAGCCAAGCCGGAAGCCCGGCGGGTGTCAGCACCAGAAGTGCGCCTGCAGGCTCGCCTCCGTCCGCAGGGTTTGTTCTCATCCTGGGCAATGAGTAACGAGCATTTCATGCGCGAGGCCATCAAGCTCGCCGACGAGGGCATGGCCTCCGGCCGCGGCGGCCCGTTCGGCTGCGTCGTGGTCCGCCGGGGCGAGATCGTCGGCCGCGGCCACAACCGCGTCACTTCCACCAACGACCCGACCGCCCATGCCGAGGTCGTGGCCATCCGCGACGCCTGCGCCAACCTCGAGACCTTCCAGCTGACCGACTGCGAGCTCTACACCAGCTGCGAGCCCTGCCCGATGTGCCTGTCGGCCATCTACTGGGCGCGGATCCCGACGGTCTATTACGGCAACACCCGGAAGGACGCCGCGGACATCGGCTTCGACGACGACTTCATCTACCAGCAGGTGCCGCTGGCCCCGGAGAAGCGCGCGATCAGGATGCAGCCCTTCCTGCGCGATGCCGCGCTGGCCAGCTTCAAGGGCTGGGCGGCCAAGCAGGACAAGGTGAAGTATTGAGACGGCCGGCCTGACTGCTCCGATCCGCGCCGCCGGCAGGGGGCGCGGATTTTTCATGTAACCCCGGCGCGAATGCAGGGTTCTACCGGGAGCACGCCCTCCTCCCCACCCTGCCCGATGATCACCGATCTCCGCCTCGCCCTTCGCCAGCTAGCCAAAGCCCGCGGCTTTGCCTTCGTCGCCACCCTCACGCTCGCCATTGGCATCGGGGCCTCGACCGCCATGTTCAGCACCCTGCGGGCGCTGGTGGTGCATCCGTTCGATTACCCCGATTCCCACGAGATCGTGCAGATCTGGTCCGGCCAGGGCGGCGGCTGGCCGCTCTCCCCCGCCGATTTCCTCGACCTGCACGAGCAGAACACCTCCTTCGAGCACTTCGGCGTCTACAGCCCCACCAGCGTCAACGTGGGCCTGGAAAACGCCCAGGCGGTGCCCGGCGCCCGCGCGACCGAGGGCGTGCTGCGCGCGTTCGGCGTCGGTCCGCTGCAGGGCCGGCTGTTCACGGCCGAGGATGGGATCGAGGGCGCCGCGCCCACCGTCATCATCAGTTACAAGCTCTGGCAGCAAACGTTCGGCGGCGACCCGGCCCTGCTCGGCCGCAACATCCGCGTCAACAGCAGCGACGCCACCGTGGTCGGCATCATGCCCGCCGGCTTCGAGTTTGCCGCGCCGTGGATGCGCACCGAGGACTGCCAGGTGTGGCTGCCCTACCGCTTCACCGAAAAGGAGCGCAAGCAGCGCGACAGCCACTGGCTCTGCGGCCTCGCCCGGCTGAAGGATGGCCTCACCCTCGGCGCGGCCGAGGCCGAGATCAAGGCCATCGGCAAGAAACTGTCAGCACTCTACCCCGACTCCAACACCCGCAAGGAATTCGCCGTCTACACCCTCCACCACGAGATGACCAAGGACGTGGGCAAGCGGGTCTGGATGCTTTTCGGTGCCGTGGCCCTCGTGCTGCTGGTCGCCTGCGCCAACGTCGCCTCGATGCTGCTCGCCCGCAGCGCCCAGCGGCAGGGCGAGTTCGGCGTGCGCGTGGCCCTCGGCGCCACCCGCGGCCGGCTCGTGCGCCTCGCCCTGACCGAAAGCCTCGTGCTGGCCGCCTCCGGCGCCGTGACGGGCCTCCTGGTTGCCCTCGGCGGCATCAAGGCGCTGCAGCTCATCTCGCCCGTCAGCGCGGCGCGCAAGGCCGCCATCACGCTCGACGGCACCGCCCTCCTCTTCGCCCTCGGCGCCTGCCTGCTCACCGCCCTGCTCGCCGGCCTGCCGCCGGCATTCGCCGCCGCCCGCACCTCCCTGGCCGGCGTCATCCGCAGCGACGCCCGCGGCGCCGTCGGCTCCCGCTCGCGCCACCACATGCTGCGCGCGCTCATCGTGGCGCAGATCGCCATCGCCTTCCTGCTGGCCAACGGCGCGGCGCTTTTCTCCGCCAGCTATTTCAAGATCCTCGAGCAGAACCGCACCCTCGACACCGATACCGTCCTGTCCGCCAAGGTCAGCCTGCGCGGCGACACCTACAAGGAAAACGAGCAGCGCGTCCGCTACTGGCAGCGCCTCGAGGAGCGCCTGGCGGCGATCCCCGGCGTCATCTCCGTCGGCCTGACCTCGAAGCTGCCCCTCGAGGGCGGCAGCAACACCAATGCCCTGGTGAACGACGAGGTCTACGACCCGGCGATCCGCCGCACGAGCGTCGAGCGCTCGTCGGTCACCGCCAATTATTTCGACACCATGGGCATCAAGCTGGTGCGCGGCCGCAACCTGACGCCGGCCGACGACATGGCGAAGGAGGGCGGCCGCCTGGGCGTCGTCGTCAACCGCGCGTTCGTGGAGAAGGCCTGGCCCGACAAGGACCCGATCGGCCAGGTCTTCCGCGCCAACCAGGCCAAGGACCCGTGGTATACCGCCACCGTCGTCGGCGTCGTCGAAAACGTGCGCCAGTGGAGCGCCACCGCCAAGGTCCAGCCCGAGATGTATACGACCCCGCCGGGCCACTGGGGCAACACGGTTTACATCAACCTGCGCTCGAACCGGCCCGCCGCCTTCCTCGCCCCCCAGCTCCGCTCGGTCCTGGCCGAACTCGACCGCGAGCTTCCGCCCGAGGACATCCGCACCCTCGACCAGGTCGTGCGCGACTCCTCCGCGGGTGAGCGCGCCATGGCCAGCCTCGTGAATTTCTTCATGGCCACGGCGCTCGGCCTCGTGGCCGTCGGCCTCTACGGCACGCTGAGCTACCACATCGTGCAGCGCACCCGCGAAATCGGCGTGCGGCTCGCGATCGGCGCCGTCAGCCGCGACATCCTCGGGCTCGTCTTCGGCCAGGGCCTGCGCTGGGTCGCGGTCGGCATCCTGCTCGGTCTCGCGGGCACCTTCGCGCTCGCCAAGGTGCTCAAGGGTCTCGTCTACGGCATGGAAGGCCTCACCGCCCCGCCGCTGCTCCTCGCGGCGGGCGTGGTCGCCGTCGCCGCCACGCTCGCCATCCTCATCCCGGCGTGGCGCGCCTCGAAAATGGATCCGCTGGCGGCGCTGCGGCTGGATTGAGGCAGGGCGGATTATCCTTAATCCGCCGCGGCGCGTTGGGACAACGCGCCCTACCCGCCCACCACCGGCACAAACCCCCACTGCGTCGCCGAGAACAGCCCGCGGTCGCTGAGCTTCAGGTCGGGGATGACCAGCAGCGCCATGAACGACAGCGTCATGAAAGGCGCATCGAGCCTCGAGCCCAACCGCTTCGCCGCGGCATCGAGCGCCGTGTAACGCCGCGCCACGACCCGGCCGTCCCGGTCCGACATCAGCCCGGCGATGGGCAGCGGCAGGACGGCGCGTCGGCCCCGGCCCACGACGCTGATGCCGCCGCGGGCCCGTATGACGAGATTGACCGCCGCGCAAAGCGAGGCGTCGTCCGCGCCGACGGCCACGACGTTGTGCGAATCGTGCGCCACCGACGAGGCGATGGCGCCGGCCTTGAGCCCGAAACCCCGGATGAAACCCACTGCCACCGGCGCTCGCGGGGCATAGCGGTTGATCACGGCAATCTTGAGGATGTCGCGCGGCACATCCGACTCGACCGCGCCCCGGACGATGCGGGGCCTCTCGCGCAGGTGGCGGGTGATGAGCTGGCCGTTGATGGCCTCGATGAGGTTGAGTTGTAGGGCGGCATTTCCAAATGCCGCCTTTCCCTTGGCGGGGTTCGGAAACCCCGCCCTACAAATAAAATCATCCACCCGCCGCACCCGGGCCCGGAAGGCATTGGGCGTCTTCGACGGTTGCCGCGGCAGCCGGCTGCGGCCGTCGCGGGCGACCAGTTCCCCGCGCAGGTAGGTGCGCCGCACCTTCAGGTCCTGCCAGCCTTCGAAGACGATGAAGTCCGCCGGATCGCCCGCGCGCAACAGGCCGACATCCAACTTGTAATGTTCGACGGGATTGACCGAGGCGCAGCGCAGCACGTCAAACTTGTCGGCGCCACCCTTGAGCGCCCGGCGCACATGCTCGTCGAGATGCCGCAGCATGAGGAGGTCGGGATGCAGGTCGTCGCAGCAGAACATCGCCTGCGCCGGATGGGATTTCAGCAGCGGCTCAAGCGCGGCGAAGTTCCGCGCCGCCGAGCCCTCGCGGATCAGGATCTTCATCCGGGCCTTCAGCTTGTCCAGCGCCTCGGGCAGCGTGAAGCATTCGTGGTCGGTGGTGATTCCGGCCGCAGCGTAGCGCGCGGCGGTTTTGCCGCGCAGGCCCGGCGCATGGCCGTCAACGGCCTTCCCGAGTTTCTTCGCCGCCGCGATCATCGCCATCAGCGACGGGTCGCGCGCCAGCACGCCGGGAAAATTCATGACCTCGCTGAGATATTTGACCTCCTGGCGGGCCAGCAGCCGCGCCACGGCCTTCGCGTCCAGCGACCCGCCCGCCGTCTCGAACGTCGTGGCCGGCACGCAGGACGGCGCGCCGAAGTTGAACTTGAAGGGCGTCCGCCGCCCGTCGCGGATCATGTAGTCCACGCCGGCGACGCCGAGGACGTTGGCGATCTCGTGCGGGTCGGACACCGTGGCCACCGTGCCGTGCACGACCGACCAGCGGGCGAATTCCGCCGGCGGCAGCATCGAGCTCTCGATGTGGATGTGGGCGTCCACGAACCCGGGCGCGATGAAGTGCTTCGCCCGCACCGTCCGGTCCTCCCGGATCCGCACAATCCGCCCGCCGGCCCACTCGACCACGCCGGGGAAGATGCGCCGGCGGTGCAGGTCGACGATCCGGCCGGCGAGGTGTTGCCCTGATGCTTTCACTTAAGTGCAAGCTGGTTGGGACGATGGGGATTGGCAACCCCGGCGAATAAAAACTACTCGCAAAAGGGGCCAACCGGTGCACGTTTCGAACCCATGTCAGCCCACAATCTCAATCGCGAATACCAGAGCCCGGTCACGCCCCGCCTCGACGACGAGGACGATGATGAGCGCGAAGACGCCACCCCGAAACCCACCGCCGCGCCGGTCGGCGCCCTGATCCAGAAGAAGTTCCTGGAACAGCGGAAGATCTTCCTCTGGGGCGCCGTCACCGACGAGACTGCCAAGGACCTCACGGAAAAGCTGCTCTATCTCGAGACCACCGGTCCGGGCAAGGAGATCACCTTTTACATGAACACCCCCGGCGGCTCGATCACGGCCGGCATGGCGGTCTATGACACCATCAAGCTTATCACCTCCCCGGTGAAGATCGTCGTCACCGGCATGGCCGCCTCGATGGGCTCGATCCTCCTCTCCGCCGCCAAGAAGGGCAACCGCTACATCTACCCGCACGCCCGCGTCCTCATCCACCAGCCGCTCATCACCGGCCGGATGGTCGGCCCCGCCTCGGACATCAACATCCAGGCGAAGGAAATGGAGAAGCTCCGCACCGAGCTGAACCAGATCCTCGCCACGGCCTCGGGCCAGTCGTTCGACAAGGTCGCCAAGGATTCCGACCGCGACTTCTACCTGAACGCCGAGGAAGCCATCGCCTACGGCCTGGCCGACAAGATCGTGGACAAGATCTGAGGCGAGTCCGGCTCAATCTCTGCTCTGATTGCAAGGCGGGATCGATGATCCCGCCTTTGTCTTTTGGAGGGTCGGTCTCCTGACCGACCGCGGCCGGCCGGGAGGCCGGCCCTCCATTATTTGGCCGCCGGTGCCAGCGGTTCCAGTTCGCCGAGCAGGCGCGCGAATTCCAGCGACTGCTTCAGGTCGCCCTCGGCGTCCGCCGTCTGGCGCGCCTCCGTCAGCAGCGCCTTCAACGCATCCGGGGCCGGCGCCTTGGCGCGGGCCACATTTGCATAGACCTGCAGCGCCGCCGGCCGCGCGCCGTGTGCCGCAAGCAATCCCGCGATCTCGCGGAACGAGGCCCAGTCCTCGGCGCGAACCGTCCTGATCGCCGGGGTAAAGCCGAGCGCCGCCACCGCGGCCGCCGGGTCGTTCTGCGCCACGGCCAGCTTCGCGAGGCCCAGCGCGATCGCCAGGCCGGGCCGTTCCCGCATCACGCCCTGCAACAGGGTGCGTGCCTCCGCCGGCTTGCCCTGCCGGGCCAGGAGGTTGGCCAGCCGGAGGTCCGCATAAGCGGCCAGGGCGGGCGGCAGCCGGTCCCGCGCCTGCAGCTGTTGCTGGAGGGAAACCTTGAACGGCCGGTAGAGCGGATCACCGATGGCGACGGCCTGCCAGCTCAACGCCGGCAGTGAATAATAGACCGCGTCGCCGAAATTCTTGCCCTGGCTGAGCGCGCGCAGCAGGAAATGCGGCCGGTGAGTGAGCGCCAGGTAGGGCTCGAAGACGTTGCCCACCGTGGCGGCCACCCCGCGGGCCACCAGCGGCCCGCACCAGCTCGAGTCGGCGGCCCGCATCGTCGGCGCGGAGAAGCTGTGGATGTGCAACGCCACCGCGCCGGGCGGGAAGACAAACCCCTCGCGGGCCAGCGGGCCGTTGAGGCTGCCCGCATACCAGCCGAAATAAAGCACAGGCGCGTCGAAGCGCGAGGCCGTGCCGAAGGTCCAGCCGTTGGTGTCCGTGTCGCCGTCAAAGCCGAGCTCCTGCAGCTGCTTCTCCGCGGCCTTCAGCCAGTCGTCGCCCTCGGCGTGCGGTCCCTTGAGGTCGACATAATAGCGGCCGAGCAGGCCGGTGCGCTCGGCTTCCAGCGCCGAGGTGACGAGGTGCCGCGCGTTTTCCCACGTCGGCCCGTCGAGCCGGGAGACCTTCACCACCATGGTGGCGTCGAGCGACGGGGACCGCTCGTTGGCGAACAGCGGATTGGGCACCATCGCGGTGATCTCGTGGCCACCCTGGGCGAGCAGGCTCAGCTCGGCGTCGACCGCCGCCTCGTTCTTGTTGAGCTCCGGGGCCACCTTCCGGGCCGGTTTCTCCTCCAGCAGGGTCGGGTCGTTGAAGATCCGCAGCGGCACGCCGCGACACACCACCAGGTAGGAAATCCGGTTGGCCGTGGGCGCGTAGCGGCGGCGGCCCAGCCGGTCGAGCAGGTGGCTGCTCGTGCCCTCGATCCAGCCGCGCCGGAGCAACTCGTCCTGCAGCGGCTGCCAGACCTGGTCGATGAACTCGCGCCACGTGACGGTCTCCGCCTCGGGCAGCGGCAGGGCGATGATGTTGGCCGGCGGCACGCCGCGTTTTTCCGCGTAGAACTCCGCGAGCCGCACCGACTCGGGCTGGCGCGAATTGGCCAGGATGACCACGCGCGCCGCCAGGTCGTCCGGCTGCGCCAGGGCGGTGGCCGCGAGGAGCAGCCCGAGCGCGAGGAACCGTTTCATGCGCGCCCCAGTCGGAAACCGAGCCACACCGCCAGCAGGCAAAGGGAGACCGACAGCAGCACATTCGCCGCCGCCGCGCCCCACTGGCCCTTTTGCATCTGCTCCAGGGTCTGCCAGCTGAAGGTGGAGAACGTCGTGAAACCGCCGCAGAAACCGGCGATGAGCAGGCTGCGCAAGGAGGCCGCGGTGCCGCCCTCGATCGGGCCGAGCCGCGCCATGAGCCAGCCGATCAGGAGCGAACCCAGCACATTGACGAACAGCGTCGCCCAGGGAAAGCGCGCCGGCAGCGACAGCGCCACCATCGCGCGGGCCACGGAACCCGCCGCGCCGCCAAGGGCGATCCAGACGAGTGCCGGTAGTGAACTCACGGGGTGGTTCCGGCCGCCGCGCGCTTGAGCAACTGGGCCTTCAGGTAGGTGTCCGGTCCGGCATTCTTCCAAGCCGTGACCCAGATGGCGCCGAGCATCTGGCCGCCGGTGAGCAGGCGGGCCTTGATGAATTCCTGGCCCTCGACGCTGGTGGCGGCGACATCGGACTTGAAGACACCCTTCTTCTCCAGCGCGTAGAGCGGCTCGACCAGCTTGTTCTGCGCGACGATGTAATCCATGACCGCGGTGAACAGCGGGTCACGGGCGCCCGCCGCGGCCGTCAGCGTGATCGGCTGCGCCGGGGTCACGGCGGGCAGCAGCGCCGCCGTCTTGATGCCCGCCTTGCCGATGAACCCGCCGTCGATCCAGCTGTGGAGGCCCGGCCACTTGGTGTAGCCATTCGGGTTCTCCCCCACCCAGCCGTTGTGCTGGTGCGTGGTATGGAGCGGCTGCGCGCAGTCGCCGACGTAGTGGCCCATCACGCCCATGACGTAGATGATGTTCGCCTGGGCGTTCGCGATTTCCTCCGGGGTGCCGCCCTCCTCGTAGGCCTTGAGGTAGGAGAAGGCGGACTTCAGCTTGCCGTAATGCTCGGCGATGGCCCACGGCGCGAAACCGGGCCACTCGCGGACGCGGTCGGTGTTCTTGGCCGGGTCGAAGGTGGTGTAGCCGCCGGGATTCACCGCGCGCCCGGCCGCAAACTGCGTGGCGAACACATAACGCATCGCCGGGACGGAGTCGGGACTGAGCCCGGCCTCTTCCAGCTGCTCGATATCCACGTAATGGTCCGGGCTGTTGTAGTGCTTGATCGGCAGGTCGGGATTGTTGCGCCAGCGGTCGGGCTCGCCGGAGAGGAAGGCGATGCGCTCGGCGTTGGCCGCCTCGCGGACGAACGCCGGGAAATCCGCCGGCAGCGAGGCCAGCGCGACCTGGTTGACCATGCGGTGGCCCTCGTAATCCCAGGCGGACGCGGTGAGGGCGGCACCCAAGGCGGCCAGCAACAGGGCCGGAAGGCGGGATGATTTTCTCATAGGCGATGACCCTAGCAGCTTTGTCATTCTGAGCGAAGCGAAGAATCCACGACTTTAGATATGACAGCCGAGCACCTGTAATCCTGTCCGTCAAATGAGGTGAACCTTAGCATGCTTCCTTTGCTTTTGCCTGCCCGCCGGCGGGCCCATCACTGGGATCATGCAGACGAGCATAGCACTCGATGGGTTACGGCAAACGTGGACTCGGTGACCGGGCCATAACCGATCCTCCTGCCAGAAATTCCTCTGGGCCATGGCGTCATAGCGCCAGGAGTCGACCTTGCGCCAATCACCGCCCGGGCGGAAGAAGGGCTCTTCGCGGAGCGCTGCAGCTGCCAAGCCCGGTGGCCGGCTCCTTATGGACCGACCTCGTATAAATCACGATCACGGGACTTGGCCGGCTTAAGCAGATTTCTCTTGGGATCATATTCCATGTTTCGCGTGCCGTCGGGATTCAGGTAGTAAACCATATCGAAAAAATCTCCGTATATTTTTCCGTAAAGTGCTTTCACCACCTTGCCGTCGTTATCGCGCTCTGTGCGCACACGAAAATAATAGCCGGCTTTAGCATCGAAAGTGGTTTGCTCGGATTCCGTTGGACCGTTGCGCCAACGCCGCAGTTTCCATTCACTCAAGTATCCCCGATCGGGCGCTTGATAGGATGAACGCAGCCCGGCAGATTCGGAATCCGGTATAAAACGCTGAATACCATCGTCGGGATTGGGGAAACTGACGCTCAGGTTCCAATCAAACTTCCTGTCGCCCTCTTGGTGTAGGTTTCCCGAAAAAACCATGTCCGCAGTCTTTCCCTGCCCATTTGGGGCCACCCAATCTCCGACGACAAAATCGTAGGCTACAGGTTCATCGAGCTTTGGCAGCGACAGCGCCAATCTCTTTGCATACATCGGCACGGGGTTGATTTTCCGTTTCAGCACCACCTTCACGGTCGGATTCCACGGCTGCCATTTCCCAAGAACTGGAGGCTTGGCTCGGTAGGTGAGCCAGACGCCATAGTGCCCTTCCTTCTCCACCCGATAGCCGGCTTGCGTCGCGTTCCATGCCTCGACCTCTCCGCTGAAGAGTCCGCTTTCGTCCGTTTGTCCCTCGACGAATATTCCCTTGCCTCCCGATTCCTCCCCCTTGGGCCTTCGTTCTGCTCCGATGCGCACTTGCGCCCCGGCTATCGGTGCGCCCGTGTCGTCCATCACCTCCAACGTCAGCTTAAACCGTGGATCACCTGCGATGGATTGGCATGCGACAAGTCCTAGTGTCATGGTCAGCAGACATGAAAACCGCAGACCTCCTTTCATGGCGTATTCTGCTCAGTTAATTGGCCAGCTCTTGTGATCTCCTTGTATAGACCTTTGACGTAGGGAAACGCGACTTCACGTAAGTCGCTGTGCCACCAGTTTGTCGTCGGCCGCCCTTGCGGCCACGGCAGATTGGTCGCGCCTTCGGGTATCGGCCGGATTGTTGTGCCATTCATGTCGAAATTGCGTGAAGGAGAATTTACAGGAGTTAACGCCGGCACCGGAATCCTGCCGGCCGGCGGGCTCATTGCTGGGATCATGCGGGCGAGCAAAGCACTCCGATGGGTTAAAGCAAACGCGGACCCGGTGGCCGGGCCATAAAGCAATCCCAGGCGATCCTCCTGCCAGAAATTCCTCCTGGCCGTGGCGTCATAGCGCCAGGAACCGACCTTGCGCCAATCACCGCCCGGGCGGAAGAAGGGCTCCTCGCGGAGCGCTTCCTGGGTGAATACGCTATCCAAAATCGCCTCCGCTTCAGCGGGTTTCAGCACCGCAGGAGTCATGACCGGACCACGCCCACCGGGCCCGCTCGGACTGCGCTTGAAAAACAGGGTGTTGAAGCCCCAGCCGCCGAAGTTGGAGCCGAGCACCTTGCCCGTGATGGTGCGGCCCTTCAGTTGCTCCTGCAGCTGCCAGGTCCGGTGGCCCGGTGGCTGGCCGGTGCCGAAGGGGAGCGTGAAATGCAGGTATTCGCCGAGCTTGTTGGCCGCGGTTATAGTCAAGGCCAAGGTGAGGCTGGGTGTCTGGGTGCTGTCAAAGTCCAGCACCTCTTCGCCGGTGGAGTGAAAATCATAATATTCGATGCCCGGCTTGGGGGCAAAACGGTTCCGCCAAGTGAGATTGTCGCGCTCCTCATTGGGCAAAGGCTGGAAGAGCTGATGCCAATTGGTGGCCCAGAGCCTTGGCGGATAGACTGCGGCTGATTCCTTGTTCCAAGCCGTATGGGGCAAGGTGGCGGTGTCATCGTCATGCTGCACCACCCGGTTGGGATTAGTGTCGCCGCGATCTCCGTCGTAGGCCTCGGCCGCCACGGCGGCATCGATCATGAAATAGCGAGCCACCGGCGCACCGTGGTCGGAAATGGCCGATGACACCACCATGTTGCCCAAGCTGTGGCCGGCCACATTGATGGTCAGCGGGTCGTTTGGCGGGCCGCGCAATGTCGTGATGAAATCCGACAGATACGGCGCGGTGCCAAAAGCGTGAATGACATTGGCCTGATAGTTGGCCGTGACGTGATCATTGACGATTTTTTTCTGGGATTCGGTGCCATACCAGGTGACACCCCAGAACTGTGCATTTGAGCCGGTCCACCACAGGCGCTTAAAGAATTCGGCCTGCCAGCCACGGGCCTGCTGCTGGTCGACGTTGTAGCCGTGGACAAAGAGGAAGGCCTGTTTGTTATTCAGCTCATCACGCCAGTTGGGTGTGCCACCCCGGCTGATGACCTCGGGCGTGATGCCCACGGCCCCCGTGAGATTCACATGCCGGAACATCTGCTCCACCCCGGCGAAGCTGAGTGGCAGTTCGACCGTGGCGACCCGGGAATTGTCGCGCCAGACCTCCACCCGCAGGGGTGCGATGGTTGATTTGCGGGCTTCGACCAGAATGACGCCTTGGTTGTCCGTCAGGATCTTGCCGAGGAAGGCGGCATCCATCGTGACGCCGGTTGCCGTGATCTGGACGACCGATGCGCCTCCCAGATTCTTGGCAAACCCGGCATCGTTGTGATAGCGGCCCGCCGTGGCCGGCTTGAGGTCGGTGGTCAGGAAATTCGCGGCGCCGTCCGCCTGGGCCAGTTTGTAGGTGATGGCGGGATCGGAGACTGGGTAGGCCTTGAGCAGGCCGGCGATGTCGAGATGCACCGGGAAGAAATCCACCAGGTCGCGCGTGCCGTTCACCGCGCCGTCCAGACCGTTGCCGTCTCCGCCGGGAATGTCGTTGCCATCGGTCTCATTGGCGTCGTTGTCGTCATTGACCCAGAAATACCAGGGCATCTGCTCGCGAACCAGTTTGCGGTCCGGGTTGTCCGCCGTGTTGGCGGTATTGATTTCCCCGTCGCGGTCGAAGTCGACCCGCAGGGTGGCCGGCACCAGTAGAAAGCCCAATATCTGGGCGGGTTCGGAGGGTTTTGCCGGATCGGTGTATAATCCAAAACCTGTTACCGCACCCGTATCGTTCAGGCCGGTAATCTGCAGCGGCGTCCATCCTGGCGGCATGAGATGTTGCAAAAAATGCAAAGTATAGTCGGCCGTTCCTCCTGCACCAGCGCGGGTTAACAGCAGTGTCGGGAAGCCGGAAAAACGGCCCGCCACATCGCCGCGGGAATTCAGATGCTCTGGATAATCTAGCGGAAGAGAGGTATCGACGCCGCCGCGCCGAATCACCGCGGAAACCCCGTCATAGCCCAGCACATCTCCGGCATCGTTGATGGCGAAGGGATAAAAGGACACCACCTGCTCCCCGACAAAATATTCGTAGAGCCCAGCGCCATGGCGCAGACGCAGGCCAACCATCACACCCGCCGAATTGACGTCGGCCAGTTCGATATAGGGCCCGGCGGGCAGCGGCCCGTGATAGCCAACCTGCACGGGCGTTGCGCCAGCCGCATCCCAGCGGTGCAATCCCTGAAAGGCGGAATTATTGCCCGGGTCTGCTTCATAGGGAATGTCCGCCCAGATGCGATTGGCCGGATCAAGCACACGCGGACTAAATTGCCGCACAGCTGTGTTCTTATTGGCGCATTCATCATAGCCGGTATAGGTGAAAGTATTGTTGATTTCGGTGGCTAGGTTCTGCCCCGGAGCCCAATACCAGCCCTTTTGAGTTGAGAGGCATGAAAACCCCGGATTGGCGTTACGCGAACTGGAGCCCAGAATGGCTCCGTTGCGATTCATGCCGGTGACCGTGAAATTCCCGGCTTCGGGTATTTGCAGGGCTTCGACCCGTCCCGCTTTCCAGCGTTGCAAGCTGGAGCCGTCGCTCAGCAAGACATCACCCTCGTTGGACAGCCCGCCCGGGAAGACGCCCGGGGCGAATGCCGTCAAGGCATACTCCGATGTCTTGACGGGAGGGAGGACGGCCGCCTGATGAACGACCTTGGTTGAGGTGGAACCGATCGAGGTGGCCGAGGCCGCCGCGGTTTCCCCCATGGGCTGGGCAGACAAGGCGGCCAGACCGAGCCAGCAGCTGGCCAGGAGGGCTAGCGAGCATTTCAGAGCATGGAGCGTCAATGACCGGCTCATGGTTGGGGAAGCGGTTCGAGGTAAACCTTGGCCAGACCGTTGGCGTCGGCGCGCACCGTGAGCTGATAGGAATATTCCGGGCCGTTGGGTGTGGCGGATATCCGCCGGTTGCCCGAGTTCACGGTGAAAGTAACCGGTGCGTTCGGCCAGGGAGTGCCATCCGGCTTGCGCACGATGATGGCCGATTCACGGTTCGGCCCCTCCTGGCCGCCATGTTGCGCCTCATGGATGGGCAGGACCGCGTTGTAGAAATCCTTGGGATCAGAGCCCATCTGAAATTCCTGCAGATTGGTCCGGCCATCACCGTCAGCATCGTCGCCCGGAGCCGACGGGCCTTCCCCGAAATACTTCAGCTCCCATTCGTCAGGCAGGCCATCCTGGTCGGTATCGGCCGCGACGGTGGTCACGAAGATTTCGGGGCCCAAGGGCGACAGATTGCCCGCAAAATCGAACGAACGCACCTGATAGGTGAATTCCTCGCCGTCCGGCAGGTTGGTGTCGGTATAATTCGTTTCCCGTATGGGCAGATCGGTTTCGATCGGCTGGCCGTCGCGATAGACCAGATACCCAGAGACCTTCAGGTTATCCGCCGCAGGTTGCCAGGACAGGGTCACGCTGTCCGTTGTAACAGCACCCTTCGTCAAACTGGCCGGAGTGGTGGGCGGCTGGGTGTCCGGGTTTGGGGTGGTCGGGTTCAATCCGAGCGCGATCTCATCGCCATCGTAGAATCCATCCCCATCGCTATCAGGATTGTTGGGCTTAAGGCCGAGTTGGAATTCAACGAGGTTGGAAATCCCATCCTTGTCATTATCCAGATTCGCATCGTTGAGCAGGGGATTCAGCCCATGCGCGGTTTCCCAGACATCGTCCATGCCGTCATTATCATTGTCCGGGAACGGCGGATTCACATCGGGCGGGGCGAGCAGGCGGAGAAGTCCGTTGCCATTGATCGTCAGCCGATCGGCGGCGACGCCGCCGATAAGCTGTGTGTTGCCGTTGATCATGACCGTGCCCGCCGGCGCCGTCACGTAGCCGTGGACGGAGACATTGCCGTTAAGCGTGAGCCCGCCACTCGCGAAATTGAGCACGAGCCAAGCAGGATTCGTGGCTGAGCCCATGCTGCCGTTGGCGGACACTTCATTGGCCAGGGTGATCGTGACCGGCCCCACCACGTCGAGTCGGCTGGAGCCGTTGAGCGTGAGGCGTTGGAAATAATAAACGACGGGCGCGGTGGCGCCGGCCACGCCGAGAGTGAATCGGTTGTTACCGTTCGCCGTGAAGTCGCCGTAGGTGCCCGCCGGCACCGCAATCGCGCCCACGTTGCCGTTAAGTGTAAGATTTCTCAGCGTCGTGAAATCGCCAGGTGAGTCGGAGGAATTATTGAGCGAGACATTACGCGTGCCGGCGGGCGACGGCGGCGCGGCCACGCTGGGCATCGCGATCGCGTCTGTGCGGCGGACGACGCGGCCAAGGGATGCGCCGCCATTGAGTGTCACCCTGTGACTGGTGGGTGTCGTGGCACCAGTGCCATCGAGAGTGCCGCCGTAGGTAGGATTGCCGTTGAGTTGGACAGTCGGCATGCCCGGCAGCAAGAGATCGCCCGTGACACTCGCCCCGCCGTTGAGCGTTACGCTCTCCGCTGTCAGCACTTGGATTGAACCTTCGACGTTGCCATTCAGTGACGGCGCGTGCCGAACCAAAGCCTTGCCTGAGGATTGAGCGAACAGAGAGTGAGCAAGCAGCACTGAGCAAAACAACGCGGAGATCAGAATTCGCACGCCGCGAACACTGCCAAAATACCCTAGTCAGGCATAAGGCCAATATCACCTAATTTCAGGGTGATATTTGATTACCGAGATCAGTTGGTTAACGCTGGCGCGGGACGCAAGGCCGCGAGCGTCGCGGCGTAGTTGCCCACGCCCTCGGCCACCGCCTCGGCGATCTGCTGGCGGAACTCCGGCTTCGCGACGCGCCGGGCCTCGGCGTCGTTCGACAGATAGGCGGCCTCGACCAGCACACCGGGGCACCTGAGGGTGCGCAGGATGGCGTAGCGGTAGCGCTTGTAGCCGCGGTCCGAGGCCTTCAGGTCCGTGACCAGCTGGCGGTGCAGGTGGTAGCCCAGCAGCGCGTTGGCCGTGTCCTGCCGGTTGCCGGGATAATACTCCTTCACCATGGCCCTGTCCTGCTCCGGCTGCGTGGAGACCTGGAACTGCGGCGTCAGCACGTAAGTCTCGACGCCGGACACGCGCTCGGGGTCGCGGTCCACGGCGTTGAAATGCAGGCTGATGAAGAGATCGGCCCGGGCCTTGTTGGCGACCTCGGCGCGCATGGGCAGGTCGACGGCCGGGCTGTTGGAGAACCGCGTGTCCGTGGTGCGCGTCAACACCACCTTGTAACCGCGCACCTCGAGGAGTTTTTTCAGGCGCAGGGCGACGTCGAGCGTCATGTCCTTCTCATCGATTTTGAGCCGTAGGTTCTGCTTGCCCGGGTCGGTGCCGCCGTGTCCGGGATCGATGACGATGAGTTTCGGCGCCTCGGGCAGGAACGCCGTGTGGTCGGCCGGCGCGAACAGCGGCGCGATGGTCTTGATGACATCGAGCTTGGGCACCCAGAGGTCGTTGCCGCTCAGGTAGGTCAACTCACCGAGAAAGACCCGCGCGCCATCCAGGTAGAAATCCCGCTGGTCCCGCTCGAAGGTGAACCGCACCCCGCGTGCATCGCTGAGCGCGAGCAACACGCCGGGCTTGGTCCAGGCGGCCTTGAGGCCGTAGCGCTTGGCGAGGTCGCGCACGGCGACGTAGTCGAGGCCGCGGAACTTGGTGAAGGGCCAGACCTGGACCGGGCGGGAGGGTGCGGCGCGGACCGGCTCGGGCTTGGCGGCCGGGGCCGCGGGTTCCGGCTTGGCGGCGGCGGGCGCGGCGGGCCGCGGCTGGGCCGGCGCCGTGCAGGCGGTCAGCCAGACCAGGAGCAGCGACAAGCCGCGTGCGGATAACCGCGCCATGGCATCGGGCTCCGGGCTTACGACGCGGCGGGCGGCGGCGACTCCGGCTCGGGCTTGGCCGGGGTCGGGGCCGGGTGGGGAGTTTCGCGCACGTGGAACTTGGGCTTGCGCTTGTTCACCGGCAGCGGGGAAAGCATGACGTTGATCTGCTTGCCGTTCAGCTTCGGCGGGGAGTCGGGCGTGCCCATGGTCTCGAGGTCGGCGAGCGCGCGCTTCATGACATCGAAGCCCATCTCGGTGTGCGCCATCTCGCGGCCGCGGAACTTGAGGCGGAGCTTCACCTTGTTGCCGTGGTCGAGGAACTCCTCGGCGTGGCGGACCTTGGTGATGAAGTCGCCCTTCTCGATACGGACGGTGAACTCGATCTCCTTGAGCTTGGCGCCGGCCGGCTTGCTGTGGGCGTGCTTCTTCTGCTCCTCGTAGACGTATTTGCCGAAATCCATGATGCGGCACACGGGCGGCGTGGCGGCGGCGGCGACCTCCACGAGGTCGAGGTTGAACTGGAGCGCGAGGGCGATGGCCTTCTGCGTGTCCATGATGCCCAGCTGGCGGCCTTCGGGACTGATGACGCGGACCTGGGGCGACTTGATCCGCATGTTGCGGCGGATGGCGGCGAAGGGATCGTTGTTGCGACGGTTGTCGCGGTTATAAGGGGGGCGGCCGCCGGGCGAAGGAGAGGATAGTGCCATTCAGTAGGTGGGATTGCTGGTCAGGTTGGTCGGGCGCTGTTTTTGCCCGTAAGGCCGGGGATGACAACACCTATTATTTCAGAGGGAAAACGGCCCTTTTCAGACGCTGAAACTCTCCCCGCAGCTACAACTGGCCTTGGCGTTGGGATTGGAGAACTTGAAGCCGCCCGCGACCATCTTGGACGAGTAGTCCAGCACCGTGCCCTTCAGGTAAAGGGCCGTCTTGGGGTCCACGGCGACCGGCACCCCGGCCGAGCGCACCAGGATGTCGCCCCGGCGCAGCTCCGGGACGAACTTCAGCTTGTAGCTCAGGCCGTTGCACCCGCCGCCGGTGATCGCGATGCGTAAAAAATTCCCCGCCTGCTCGCGGGCGACCAGCGCGGCGACCTTGGCGCCGGCCTCGGGCGTGAGTCGGACGAGCTGCTCGCCGCCCTCGCGGACCCCCTCGGGCAGCGGCGGGATGATGGTGGCGGTGGACACGGGCACACTCATGCGCCGGAACGGGATTTTATCAAGCGCCGTGCCACGGTGACGGCATTGGCGAAGCTGCGCGGGCTGGCCTTCCCCTGCCCTGCGATCCCGTAGGCCGTGCCGTGGTCCGGGCTGGTGCGCACGAACGGCAGGCCCAGCGTGACATTCACCGCCTCGTCGAAGTCGATCACCTTGAGGGGCGCCAGGCCCTGGTCGTGATACAGCGCCACCACCACGTCGAACTCGCCGCGCAACGCGCGGGCGAAAAGCGTGTCGCCCGGCTGGCAGGACGAGAGCCCCGGAAACTCCGCGCGCAGGTGGTCGAGCGCGGGATCGAGCAGGTCCTTCTCCTCGTAGCCGAGCAGCCCGCCTTCGCCGGCGTGCGGGTTGAGCCCGCACACGCCGATGCGCGGCGCCGCGATGCCCTCGGCGCGGGCCAGCGTGGCGGCCGCCGCGACCGTGCGGTGGAGCAGGTGCGGGCCGAGCAGCCGCGCCACCTCGTGCAGCGGCACATGCCACGTCGCGAGCACGACGCGGAGTTTTCCGCCGCAGAAAGCCATGACCGGATCGCCACCCCACTTCGCCGCGAAGAATTCCGTCTGGCCGGGAAATTCGTAGCCGATCGCGGCGAGTGCCGCCTTGCTGACCGGCCCGGTCACGACGCCGGAAAATTCCCCCGCCTTGCAGCCGGCCGCCGCGCGCTCCATCGCCGCCCAGGCGACCAGCGCGCCCTCGCCGTCGGGCCGGCCGGGTCGGGCCACAAATTCCTCCAGCCCGACCGCGACCTTCGCCCCCGCCGACGGCAGGGTCTCCAGCCATTTCGCCGGACCGATCACGGCGACATCCGCCGCCTCGCCGGGACGGGCCGCGAGCCAGCTCGCGATGATCTCCGGGCCGACGCCGGCCGGATCGCCGCAGGTGAAGGCCAGCTTAGCGCTCATCGTCACTGCCGGTCGCGGCGCCCGCGGCCGGCCGCACAAAGCCGCGCTTGCCCGCGCCGAAGAATTCCAGGAAACGACGCGCCTCGGCGCCGGTCACCCCGGCCGCCAGCCGCGCGGCGGCCAGCTTGCGCGGATCGCCGCCGGCGAAGACCGCGTGGAAGCAGTCCTTCAACTCGCGGATGGAATCGCGGCTGAAGCCGCGGCGCTTGAGCCCGACGACATTGAAGCCCGGCACCTCGTCGCGCTCGGCGACCATGAGGAACGGCGCCACGTCCTTGGTCAGCCGCGTGAGCCCGCCGACCATCACGCCCTCGCCGATCCGGACAAACTGGTGCACGCCCGCGCCGCCGCCGACGAACGTGAAGCTGCCGACGGCCACGTGGCCCGCGAGCATGACGTTGTTCGCCAGCACGACGTCGTCGGCCAGCTCGCAATCGTGCCCGACGTGCGAGCAGGCCATCAGGAAACAGCGCGCGCCGACGACCGTGTCCTTCCCCGCATGGATGGAGCGGTTGACCGTCACGTTCTCGCGGATGACCGTGCCGGCGCCGACCCGCACGCCCGAGGCGGTCGCGGGGTCGAATTTCAGATACTGCGGGTCGCCGCCCACGACGGCCCCGGGATGAACCACGACGCCGTCGCCGAGCACGGTGTGTTTCCGGATGATCGCGTGGGCCTGCACCACGCAACCCGCGCCCAACCGGGCGCCTTCCTCGATGATCGCGGTCGGATGAATGCTCATGCCTTGGGATTGTTGCGCCGCTGCCCGGGCTGGCGCTCGGCCAGCAGGTCGAGCTGCGCGTCCTTCAGGAGGTCGTAGTTCTTCAGGATGCGGATGACCTGCAGCGTGTCGGACTTGCCGTAGCTCTTGTTGAATTCCACGCGGTCGATGATGTCGAGCAGCATGGAGCGGAAGGAAATGATGCCGTCGATGCCGTGCTCCTTGAGCATGGCGACGCTCTGGGAGCGGAACGGCTCGGCGGTGGGCAGGCTCGGGAGCACGAGGATTTTCGTGACATCGGGGGCGTTGCCCGGTTCCTCGGCGTCGACCGGGAAGAAGCGCGTGACCTCCTTGAGCACGTTTTCCTCGAGGAAGCGGAAGATCTCGGGGCTGCTCTTGAGCATGTTCGGCGTGAACCGGCCGGTGTGCCAGCCCTTCACCACCACGATGGCCCGGTGGATGTAGGCCAGCTCGTTCGCGAAGAGGAAGAACTCCGGCTTGCGCGAGCTGCGCACGTAGGCGGGGTTGTAGACGACCAGGTCGACCTCCTCGTCGCCGGTCTTGCGGCGCGCCTGCACCTGGTATTTGCGCACCTGCCGCACGAGGAAGCCGTTTTGCTCGAAATACTCGCGGACAATGCCTTCGTCGATGGCTGACATGGGTGGAATAACTTAGCCAGTTGCGCCCGGATAGCACCCCAAATCTAGACGGCGCCCAGCTCGCGCCAGACCGCCTCGACCGTGGCCGGCGGGATGCCGGAGCGGGTCGCGGCGGCGCCCAGGGAGTTCAGCACGACGAAACGCACTCCGTCGGCGCGGTTCTTCTTGTCGCGCGTCGTGGCGGCCTGCAGTTCCGCGACCGCCAACGGCGCGCGCAGGCGCACCGGCAGCTGGTGGGCGGCGAGCACCCGTTCGATCCGGGCGACCTCGCCGGCCGTGACCAGACCGAGTTTCTGCGAGAGTCGCGCGGCCCCGGCGAGGCCGACCGCCACCGCCTCGCCGTGCAGGTAGGCGGTGTAACCCGTCACCTGCTCGATGGCGTGGCCGAAGGTGTGGCCAAGATTGAGCAGCGCCCGGCCGCCCTCGGCGGCGGTCTCGAATTCGTCGGCGCGCACGATATCGGCTTTCATCTGGCAGCAGCGGCGGATGACGGCGGGCAAGTCGGCGTGCGCGGGCGTGAGGACGGTCTTCTCCAGCCGGGCAAACAGCGCGGCGTCGCCGAGCAGGCCGTATTTGATCACCTCGGCCATGCCGGCGGCGAACTCCCGCGCCGGCAGTGTCGCAAGGAAATCCATCGCGATGTGGACCGACTGCGGATGATGGAACGCGCCCACCAGGTTCTTGCCTGCGGTGAGATTGATGCCCGTCTTGCCGCCCACCGAGCTGTCGACCATGGCGAGCAAGGTTGTCGGCACCTGCACATACTGGATGCCGCGCAGATAACTGGCCGCAGCAAAGCCGCCGAGGTCGCCCATGACCCCGCCACCGACCACCCACAGCAGGCCCTGCCGGGTGACCTTGTTGGCCGCCAGAAAGTCGAGCACCCGCCCGAAATTTTCCAAGGACTTGGCTTTCTCGCCGGCGTTGACGGTCAGACGCGGAATCGAACCAAAGCTACGGGCTAGAAACTCCACCTGCGCCTTGGCCACGCCGTCATCCGTCAGGAGCACAGACAGCCGACCGCGCGTGGCCGCCTCATTTACGGCCTGTCGGATTGCCGCACTGGCGTCGCGCGAAATATGAATCGGGTAAGTCCGAGTCCCTAATTCGACTGTAAGTGCTTCTGCCATAGAGTCGTTAAAAGCCAGCTACTTGCACAGGTCAATGCTCGTTATATAACACTTTTTGAGACAAATTCTCAAATCTAGCATTGACGTGAGATTGTGTCTCATACTCATATAACACCGTTCCCAATGAAGCCCACCGCTCCAGCCTTCTCCTCCCTGCGCGACGATCTCGGATTTATGCTTAAAGCCCTGCTCGCCGTGGGCGTGGTGGTGACCTTCGTCCTTCTCCTCCACTTCCCCTGAACTTCCAACCTGCCGCCGTATGTTCCCTAGGCCAAACCAGCAAAGTGTGTGCGGTTCCAATCATCACCGGTCCAGGCCGGCGGCAGGTTGATTGATTTTTTCCTATCATGAAAAACCCATGTCCACTTCCTGAGACCGAGTCTCGCTTCCGCGCGCTCCGCGCCTTCCAGCCTGTGCTGGCTTGCTGCACCCTGGCAGCTGCCGCCATTGCCCAGGCTGAAATGGCGCCGAGCTACCTGCCGCCTGCCGAGGAGGTCGTGCAGTTGGAAAAAATGCAGGTGAAGGGCCGCAACGAAGACAACGGCTACTCGATCCAGCGCAGTCTCACTGCCACCAAGACCAACACGGCCTTGGTGAACGTGCCGCAGTCCATCACCGTGGTCACCCGCGAGCTGATCGACGACCAGGCCATGCGCAGCATCGGCGACGTGACCCGCTACGTCCCGGGCGTTGGCATCGCCCAGGGCGAGGGCAACCGCGACACCCCGGTGATGCGCGGCAACAGCACCACCGCGGACTTCTTCGTCGATGGCGTCCGCGACGATGTCCAGTATTACCGCGACCTCTACAACGTAGACCGGGTCGAGGTCCTGAAGGGGCCCAACGCCATGATCTTCGGCCGCGGCGGCTCCGGCGGCCTCATCAACCGCGTCACCAAGCAGGCGCTGGGCAAGACCCTGCGCGAGGTGACCGTGCAGGCCGGTTCCTGGAACCAGCTGCGCGCCACGCTGGATGTCGGGCAGGCGCTCAACGGTTCGCTGGCCTACCGGCTGACCGGGCTCTACGAGGACAGCGACAGCTTCCGCGACGACGTCACGCTCCGCCGTTACGGCGTGAACCCGACCTTCGCGCTGGCGCTCGCGCCGCGCACCACGCTGCGTTTCGGCTACGAATATTTCCATGACGAGCGCACCACCGACCGTGGCGTCTCCTCGTTCCAAGGCCGGCCGCTGGAAACGGATCCCTCCACATTTTTCGGCGACCCGGCGCAAAGCGACACCTGGGCCACCGTGAACACGGTGTTCGCCATCCTGGAACACAAGTTCGCCAACGGCGCCAGCCTGCGCAACCACACGCGCTTTGGCGGCTACGAGAAGTTCTACCAGAACGTCTTCCCTGGCGCGGTGAATGCCGCCGGCACGAGCGTCGCGATCAATGCCTACAACAACGCCACCAACCGCGACAACCTGTTCAACCAGACCGATCTCGTCTTCGCCTTCGACACGGGCCCCGTGCACCACCAGGTGCTGACCGGCCTGGAGCTGGCCCGGCAGGAGACCGACAACCTGCGCCTGACCGGCTACTTCACGACCGTTTCCCCCACGACGACCTCCGTCCTGGTGCCCGTCGCCAATCCACGCACCACCCTGCCCGTCACCTTCCTGCCGAGCGCCACCGACGCCAACAACCACGGCGTCGCCAAGACCGTGGCCGCCTACGTGCAGGACCAGGTGCGCCTGCTGCCCCAGCTGCAGGCCATCGCCGGCGTGCGCTTCGAGCGGTTCGCGGTGGATTTCCTCAACAACCGCACCGCGGTCCGCCTGGACAGCACCGACACGCTCGTCTCGCCGCGCGCGGGCCTGCTGTTCAAGCCGACCGAGCCGGTCTCCGCCTACGTCAGCTACAGCATGTCCTACGTGCCCCGGGCCGGCGAGCAGCTGTCCTCGCTGAGCCTGACCAACCGGTCGCTCGATCCCGAGGAATTCACCAACTACGAGGCCGGCCTGAAGTGGGACCTGCGCCCGGACCTGGCGTTCACCGCCGCGGTCTACCGCCTCGACCGCAGCAATGTCGTGATCACCGATCCCGCCGATCCGACCAAGTCGCTCCTCGTCGACGGCCAGCGCGCCAAGGGCGTGGAACTCGGCCTCGTCGGCCGCCTCACCAGGAACTGGAGCGTGGCCGGCGGTTACGCCTACCAGGACGGCGAGATCCTCGCCACCCAGTCGGCCACGGTCGTCGCCGGCGCCCGGCTCGCCCAGCTGCCCCGGCACACGGTCTCGCTCTGGAACCGCTACGACCTCACGAAGAGATGGGGCGCCGGCGTGGGCCTGATCTACCGCGACGCGATCTTCGCCTCCACCGACAACACGGTCCGGCTGCCGGCTTTCACGCGCGTCGATGCCGCGATCTTCCACCGCTTCAACGACCATCTCCGCGCCCAGCTCAACGTCGAGAACGTGTTCGACCGGGCCTATTTCGCGACCGCCCACAGCAACAACAACATCACCCCCGGTTCGCCCCGCGCCATCCGCGTGAGCCTGACCACCACGTTCTGATGGACGCCCGCCGCCCTGATTCAGCTTGGCTAACCGGCTGACTTCAGGGCAATACGGCCGCACCCCGGCGCCGCATGAAGACCTTTCGCTCCATTCTTTTCTGGCTCCACCTGGCCGCCGGCCTCGTGGCCGGGATTGCCATCGGCATCATGTGCTTCACCGGCACGGTGCTCGCCTTCGAGCGGGAGATCGTCGCCTGGGCGGAACGGGATATCCGCCGCATCACGCCGCCGGCGGACGTCGCCGCGCGCCTGCCTCTCCCGGAACTCGTGGCCCGGGTGCGCGCGGCCCGGCCCGAGGCCAAGCTCGCGAGCGTCGTGGTTTCCGCGGATCTCCGGGACGCCCTCACCTTCCCGCTCGGCCGGGAAGGCGCGCTCTACGCCGATCCGCACACCGGCGAGGTGCGCGTCGCCGCGACGACCCGCACGCGCGACTTCATGCGCCTGATGACGGACTGGCACCGTTACTTGGCGCGGACCGGCGACCAGCGGCCCCTCGGCAAGGCGATCAACGGCGCCTGTAACATCGCGTTCTGCTTCCTCGCGGTCAGCGGCCTCTACCTGTGGCTGCCCCGCGCCTGGTCCTGGCGCGGCGTGAAGGCCTTGGCCCTCTTCAACTGGCGGCTCACCGGCAAGGCGCGCGACTTCAACTGGCACAACGCCATCGGCCTCTGGTCGGCCCCGGTGCTCATCGTGCTCACGCTCACCGCGCTGCCCATCTCCTACCGCTGGGCCGGCAACTTGATCTACACCCTCGCCGGCGAGACGCCACCTGCACCGGCCGGTTCGGGCGCCTCCGTCCCGCCCGCCTCTACCATACCCAAGCCGAGCGACCGGAAAACCGCCGACCCCGCGCCGGCGGATGGCACCCCGCCGCTCGACTATGACGCCCTGCTCGCGGTCGCAAAAAGTCTCGCGCCCGGCTGGGAGCTGCTGACCCTGCAGTTGAACAACGATCCGGCCGGGCGCAGCAGCCGGCCGGCCCAGATTACCGTCAAGCAGGCCGGCAGCTGGCCCCGCACCGCGACCACCACGCTCACCCTGGATCCTCATTCGGGCGCGGAGTTCAAGCGCGAAGGCTTTGGCAATTTCACCACCGGCCGGCAGATCCGCACTTGGACCCGCTTCCTGCACACCGGCCAGGCCCTCGGCTGGGGCGGACAGTTCGTTGCCGGCCTCGCGTGCCTGGGCGGCTGCTTCCTCGTCTACACCGGCTTCGCCCTCGCGTGGCGCCGCTTCTTCGGCCGCAAGGACAATGCCGCGACCCCGCCGGCGGGTGCATAGCCGGTGCCGAACGGCCGGCGGACTGCAGTCATTCCCTTCAGTGTTTCATGAGGAATGAACACTAGAATGTGCTACTCGCCTTGGCGCGCTCCCTGCGGAATCTGGGCGCATGTTCCGGCGAGTGCCACTTGTTCTGGCGGGGTTGCTTTTCTGCACCGGGCTTGCGGGCGTCGCGGGCGAAATCGATGACCCGTGGATCCGCGGCGTCTTCACGGGCAAGTCACCCCGCGCCGTGCCACTCGCCGAGACCGACGCCTGGCAGCGGGCCAGCACCGTCGCCGCGCGCGCGCCGGATTCGTTTGTGCTCGTCGGCTCCGGCCGGTCGATGCATCCGCTCTACGCCCCCGGCACCATCCTGGTCCTCCAACAGTTCCCCTACGAGCTCCTCGAGCGCGGGCAGACCGTCCTGTATCGCAACCAGGCGCGCAAGATTGTCGCCCATGTGCTCGTCGCCAAGGTGCGCGACGGCTGGCGCGCCGCCGGCCTGAACAACCACGACCACGACATGGAGCCGGTGTCGGCCGCCAATCTCGTGGGCGTCGTCATCGCCGCGTTCCAGCCGCTGCCGGGCCCCCGCGTGCAACTCGCCACGCTCGGCCGCTGAGCATGTTGTAGGGCCGGCGCTTGTCGCCGTGCCTTGGTTCGCATGTGGAGGCACGCCGATAAGCGGCGGCCCTACATCACTCGCGCCGCGGAAACGCCCAGCGGAGAAATTCCGGCAGCGCCCGGGCCCAGCTGCTCTCGTGATGCTCGCCGTCCTCGAGTTCGTGATAGACGACCTCGTCTCCGCGGCGAAAACCCTTGGCCGCGAGTTCATCGACCAGCTCGGTGGTGTCCTGGATAGCGTCGATGACGCCGTTGCCGTCGCGATCCGCCGCCTCGTCGCGCGTGCCGGCCTGGAACCACAGCCGTAGCGCGGGCCGGGTGGCGGTTTCGCGGACCGTGCGGTGCGCCAGCCGGCTCGCCTGTTGCGCCGCGATGCTGGAGTCATCCGCCCGCCACCACAGCGAGCCGGAAAATATTCCCGCTAAGCCGAATACCTGCGGCCGCCGCCAGGCCGTGTCGAAGGCGCACAACCCGCCCAGCGAGGCGCCGAAGATCCCGGTGTGCGCCGCATCCGTCGCGACCTGGTGCCGTTCACGCACCCAGGGGAGGACCTCGCCCGCCAGCAGGTCCTGCAAGGCCTTCGCCTGCCGGCCGCGGCCGGCAAAATCAAGCTGCCCGGCCATGCCGTATTCGTCCATGCGCTCGGCCGAGGCCGGCACCGCCGCCACGACCACCGGCTCGATCGTCCCGGCGCCCACGAGGGCGTCGAGCGTTTCCGCCAGCCGCCATTGCGGCATGGTCTGGCCGTCGAGCGCCAGCAAAAGCGGATACGGCTGCGCCCGGGCCGCATCGTAGTCCGGCGGCAGGTAGACCGTCACCCGCCGCGGCGCGATGCCGCGCACCGCGAGCTCCTCGCCCTGCCTGGTAACGGTGCGCGCGGCCGGACGCCGCCGCCACCATTTGCGGGTGACGCTCATGCCGCTGAAATAAGGAAAATCACGATCCCGGACATGCCGCTGGTTTGGGGAGCTTCGGGACGGTTGTCCATGCCGCACAAGCCCGGCCCGGCGCCCGGCAGCCCAAACGGGCGAAGCCGGGGCTCCGCTCTTGCCCTCGGCGGATTTCATTGCCCGAATGCCCCCGATGACATCCCCTGATTCCCCGGTGGGCACGCCCGCCGTCCCGACCGACCTGCACACCGGCGGCCTTGGCGGCCACCCCCGCGGCCTCACCACCCTCTTCCTGGCGGAGATGTGGGAGCGATTCTCGTTCTATGGCATGCGCGCCATCCTGATGCTGTTCATGGTGCTGGCGGTGACGGAGGGCGGCCTCGGCTACGATACCCGGAAGGCGGCCGGCATCTACGGCACCTACACCATGAGCGGTTACCTGCTCTGCATCCTGGGTGGGTTCATCGCGGATAACTTCATCGGCGCGCGCCGGTCCGTGTTCATCGGCGGCGTCATCATCGCCCTCGGCCACTTCACGATGGCCCTGAATTCTGAGATCACCTTCTTCATCGGCCTCGCGCTGGTGGCCGCCGGCACCGGCCTGCTGAAGCCGAACATCTCCACGATGGTGGGCAGCCTCTACCGCCCGGACGACGAACGCCGGGACGCCGGGTTCTCGATTTTCTACATGGGCATCAACATCGGCGCGTTCCTCTCGCCGCTCGTCTGCGGCTACCTCGCCCAAAGCGAGGGCTGGAAAGCCACGCTGGCCGGCTGGGGGCTCGACCCGCGCACCAGCTGGCACTGGGGCTTCGCCGCGGCGGGCGTCGGCATGACGCTCGGCCTGGTCGTCTATGTGCTGCAGCGCGGCCGCCTCGCGCATGTCGGCAACAAGCCGGCGCCGGAGGCCGACGGTTCCCGCCCGTGGGGCAAGCTCGGTCTGGTGCTGCTGGGCTCGCTCGCGCTCATCACCGCGATGTGGTTCAGCGACACCTACAAGTGGATCGTCTATCTCCTGTTCGCGCTGCAGATTGTGCTGATCCTGGTCTTCGCCTTCCGTCCCAGCCAGGAAAGCAAGCGCCTCGCCGCGATCCTCGTGTTCTTCTTCGCCGCGGAAATCTTCTGGGCCATCTTCGAGCAAACCGGCTCGAGCATCTCGCTGTTCGCCGACCGCCTGACCGACAACCGGATGTTCGGCCAGGGTTTCCCCTCCTCGTGGTGGCAGTCGGTAAATTCCATCTGGGTGATCCTGCTCGCGCCGGTCTTCGCCTGGCTCTGGATCAAGCTGGGGCCGCGGCAGCCGTCGAGCCCGGTGAAGTTCACGCTCGGCCTCCTGTTTGTCGCGCTGTCCTTCGTGCTGATGGTGCCCGCCGCCAAACTCACCGCACACGGCCTGATCAGCCCGGTGTGGCTGCTGGCGCTGTTCTTTCTCCAGACCGTCGGCGAGATGCTGCTCAGCCCCGTCGGCCTGAGCACCATGACAAAGCTGGCCCCGCCGCGCCTGCTGGGGCTCGTGATGGGCATCTGGTTCCTCGCCGCCGCCCTCGGCAACAAGCTGGCCGGCGTGCTGGCGGGCGATTTCAAAAGCGAGAACGCGGGCGAACTCGCCACCTTCT
The DNA here is from genome assembly GCA_041917235.1 of Lacunisphaera sp. Lineage (GTDB taxonomy): Bacteria > Verrucomicrobiota > Verrucomicrobiia > Opitutales > Opitutaceae > Lacunisphaera. The sequence goes on from JAYRXZ010000013.1 coordinate 61,787, forward strand.
TCTGGCATCAGGCCCTGGCCGTCGGCGCCTGCACCTTGGTGCTTTTCGCCCTCGTCCCCTGGGTCAAGCGGCTCATGGGCGGCGTGCGCTGACCCCGGGTTTTCGCCCCATTCAACAAAGAAGGCGCGGGTCACACCGCGCCTTCTTCATTAAGACTGCATCTACACCCCGACAAAAAAGGGTCGGGCTCGCGCGCGCACAACGGGCCAGTCAGGCACACGCGAGCCCTTTTTGGTCACCTCTCGCACCCGCTACCGGGCACGAAAACTGGACCGGGATACAAGCAGATGGCTCTCGACTCTTAGAGAGGCCAAAACACCTATATTCAGGTGGCCTGTTTAAAGCCCCTACGGCAGGGGATTTAACCGCTCGATCCTCCAGCTTGACGGCTCTGGCAGAATGCTGACTAGTTTTACCCGCTTGCCCGCCGTGACTGACACTTCCTTCCGCCCAATCTCCCGCGCCCTGCGCGGAGTGGCTGTGTCGTGCGCTCTCACGGTCTGGCTGTTGGGCCTGTTCGCCGCCAGTTCGCAGCTGCACGCCTCCCTGCACGCCGACGCCACCGATGCCGGCCACACGTGTGCCATCACCCTTTTCAGCCAAGGCCTCGAGGACTCCCTCGGCTGCGCTGATATCGTCGTCACCCCGGCGCTGTTTCCCGCCGGCGGGCTCACGGCGGCCCCGGCCGCACCGTTGACGGATACCTCTGACCGGCTGCCTCCAGGCCGCGGTCCCCCGCTCTGCTAGGTCCAGTTCGTTGTCCGGCGCCCCTCGGGTCCGCCGTTGCCTGATCCTGACCGGCCGCGTGCCGGCAGGCTGTCCGTCCATCACGAATTCGTTCCTCGCATGAAAACTTTCCGTTCCTTTTCCCTTTTCCTTGTCCTTCCCGGCCTGGGCCTGGCCCAGACCGGCGCCGCGTCCTCCGCCTCCGCGGCGGACAACGTTCATCTCGATGACATCGTCGTGACCGCGAGCCCGCTGGCCCGCGCACCCGATGAAATCAGCGCGCCGGCCAGCGTGCTCGCCGGCGCCGCGCTGACGCAACGCCAGCAGCCCAGCCTGGGCGAAACCCTCGCCGGCCTGCCCGGGGTTGATTCCACCTACTTCGGCCCCGGCGCCAGCCGGCCCGTGATCCGCGGCCTCGGCGGCGACCGCATCCGCGTGCTCACCGGCGGCGTCGGCACTATCGACGCCTCGGTCGTCAGCCCCGACCACGCCGTGAGCCTGGATCCTCTGCTGATCGACCGCATCGAGATTGTCCGCGGCCCCGCCGCGCTGCTGTATGGCGGCGGCGCCATCGGCGGCGTGGTCAACGTCATCGACGGCCGCATCCCCGAGACACTGCCGGCCGGCCCGCTCACCGGCCGCATCGAGCTCCGTGGCGACACCGCCGCGGAGGAACGCGCCGGGGCGGCCGTGTTCACGGGCGCCGCCGGGCGCGTGGCCTGGCGGCTCGACGGTTTCCGCCGGGAAACCGACGACCTCCGCATCCCCGGCTTCGCCGAGACACCCGCGCTACTCGCCGACCATGACGAGGCGGAGGAGGGCCCGGCCGCCCGCGGCCGCCTGCCCAACAGCGCCACCGACTCAACCGGCGCCGCCCTGGGCCTGGCCTACATCGGCCATCAGGGTCACGTGGGCCTCGCCTACAGCGGCTTCGACACCCTCTACGGCGTGCCGGGTCACGAGCACCATGAGGAGGAAGCCGGGGCGGAGCCTGCCGGGGAGGAACACCACGAGGAAGGCGTGCGCCTGGACCTGCGCCAACGCAGGCTGGATGTCCATGGCGAATGGCTGGCACCCACCGGCCTGCTGCGCGCGGCGAAGATCCAGTTTGGTTACGCCGATTACCGGCACGATGAACTCGAGGGCGAGGCCATCGGCACGCGCTTCACGAACCAAGGCTACGAAGGCCGCTTCGAGCTGCTCCACGAGAAGCTGGGCGCCTTCGAGGGCGCGCTCGGCCTCCAATCCTCGCGCAGCGACTTCCGCGCCGAGGGCGACGAGGCGTTCCTGCCGCCGACAGTCACCCGGAACACCGCGCTGTTTCTCTATGAGGAGGCCTCGACCGGGTCCGTCACCTGGCAGCTCGGCGCCCGCGCCGAACGCCAGAAGATCACGGCCGGGGCCGGCACCGGGCTGCCGGCCCGGAGCCACTCGCTCGCCACCTTCACCGGCGGGGCCGTCTGGAAGATCGTTCCGGGCTGGCTGCTCGCCCTCTCGCTTTCCGCCAACGAGCGCGCGCCCAACGCCCAGGAACTTTTCGCCGACGGCCCGCACGCCGGCACCGGCGCCTACGAGCTGGGCAATGCAGCGCTCGAGCCGGAGCGCTCCACCGGCCTCGACCTGAGCCTCCGCAAGCGGGCGGGCTTCATGACCGGGGAAATCAGCCTTTTCCTGAACCGGTTTGACGGCTACATCTTCGAGCAAGCCACGGGGGAGGAAGCGGACGGGCTGCCAGTCTTCGCCTTCGTGCAGCGCGACGCCGAACTCCGGGGCGCCGAGGCGGAGCTGACCTTCCACCTGCACGAGACCAAGCAGGCCGCGACGGACGTCCGGCTCTTCGCGGACACCGTGCGCGCCACGAACACCAGCGACGACACCCCGCTGCCCCGCACCACCCCGGTGCGTTTCGGGGCGGCGGTGGACTGGCGGACCGGCCCCTGGACGCTCGGGGCCGAGTGGCGTCATGTCGAGCGCCAGGACCGCACCGCGCCCGGGGAGACCGGGACCCCTGGTTACGACCTGGTCAGTCTCGGCGCATCCCGGCGCCTCGCCTTCAACCGCGGGCACGCCGAGCTTTTTGTGCGCGCCCGCAACCTGCTGGACGAGACCGCGCGCGTCCACGCCTCCTTCCTGAAGGACATCGCGCCGCTGCCCGGTCGGAGCCTCACGCTCGGCCTGCGACTGGCCTTCTGAGCCGGCCCCCGCGCGCGGCGGCTCAGATGTCGCCGCGCGGCGCGCGCTGCTGCAGCACAGCGCCGGTGATGCGCCGCGCGTCGCCCTCCTTCACCAGCCAGTAACGGTAGACTGTGCTGCGGTTCTGCCGGTCAGAGACCGTGACGCCGATCTGGGCCGTGCCCTCGCCGTCGTCGCGCACGACCCCCAGGTCGGTCTGGTCCGGCCGGAGCAACGGGGCGTAGCCGCGCTTGATCATCACCGTGAACAACCGCTCGTCGAACTGGCGGCGGATGCCGCGCGCCGCCAGCTCATAGGCCGCCGCAAAGTCCCCCGCCTGCAGCGCAGCGAGCTGGGCCTCGACCACCGCCCGGACCTCGTCCCTCACCTTTTTAGGGCTGAGCCGCATCTCCGGCTCCGCGGCCACGGCGCCGGCCAGCAGGCCCAGCAGCAGGAAAACGACTCCAACCAGCGGCTTCATCACGCCTCCAGACCAAAGACGGCCCGGGCGTAGTTGTCAGCCGAGAAAGGCTGCAGGTCGTCGGGCTGCTCGCCCAGGCCGATGAAATAGATCGGGATCTTCAGCTGGCGCCAGATGCCGACGATTGCGCCGCCGCGACTGGTGCCGTCGAGCTTGGTCACGACCAGCCCGGTCAGGCCGAAGCTCTGGTGAAACACCTTGGCTTGCTCGATGGAGTTGGCCCCGAGCGAACCGTCCACGACCAGCCAGCGGTGCTGCGGCGCCGCCGGGTCGTTCTTCTGCAGGACGCGGCGGATCTTCGCCAGTTCCTCCATCAGGTTGCCCTTGGTGTGCAACCGGCCGGCCGTGTCGACGATCAGCCAGTCATGACCGCGGGCCTTGGCCGCCTGCCAGGCATCGAACGCCACCGCCGCGGAATCGGCGCCCGTGTGGCTGGCCACGATCTCGATCTTGAGCCGCTCGGCCCAGCTCTTCAGCTGCTCGACCGCCGCGGCGCGGAAGGTGTCGCACGCCGCCACGATGACCGTCTGGCCCTCGGCCTTGAGCCGGTGGGCGAGCTTCGCCGTGGTGGTGGTCTTGCCCGAGCCGTTGACGCCGATCATGGCGATGACGGTGGGCTTGGCGGCGGCCGGCTCCAGTTTGCCCTCGGCGCCGGCGAGCACGCGCCGCAAGACCGTGGCGCCGATGGTGGCGGCCTGCTGGCCCTTGAGCTCCGGGTCCTTCCGGTAGGCCGTCTTGATCTCGTCGAGGATCTCCGTGGTGGTCTCGACGCCGAAATCCGCCGTGTAGAGCGCCTCCTCCAGTTCCTCCAGCGAGGCCGCGTCGATCTTCCGCCCGCCGAAGAGCCCGTGGGTCTTGGCCGCGATGGCCGCGACGGTCTTCGTCAGGCCGTCCTTGAATTTCTTGAAAAGGGAAAACACGAAAAGTGAAGGTGAGAGTGAAAGTGAAAGTGGGACGGGATGTTGAATTCAACCCCTTTCACTTTCCCTTTCACTTTCACTCGGTAGCTGGCTTGCGCGAGTCGCGGCCGAGCTTGTCCTTCATCCGGTCGAGGATGCCGTTGATGAAGCGCTTCGCGTCCGCGCTGGAATATTGCTTGCTCAGGTCGATGGCCTCGTTGATCGAGACGACCGGCGGGATGTCCTTGCGGTAGAGCATCTCGAACATCGCCAGCCGGAGGATCGCGAGGTCGATCTTGGCCACGCGGTCGAACTCCCAGTTGTGGGCGAGCGACTTGATGTGGCCGTCGATCTCCTCGATGTGCTCGATGGCGCCGTGGATCAGCTCCTCGGCGAAGGCGTAGTGGTCGCGCGGGTGCTCGAGGTGCTGGAAAAAAAGATCGAGGTCCGCGCTCATGCTGGAGGGCTGGTTGACGCTCCAGGAATAAAGATACTGGAAGGCCGCGGCGCGGCACTCCCGGCGCTGGTTGAACTGGCTGGTCATGATTGGCCTCCGGTCGTGCGCTTCAACGCCGCCATCTCGAGCGCGGCGCGCGCGAACTCCGCGCCCCGGTTGATCCGGCCGGTGCACCGCGCCTGCGCCTGTTTCAGGTTGTCCGCCACGATCACACCGTTGATGACGGGCGTGCGCGTGGCGAGCGCCACTTGCTGGCAGGCGTGCGAAACACTCTGCCCGACCATCTCGTGATGGTTGGTGTCGCCGCCGATCAGCACGCCCAGGGCGATGACCACGTCGCGCCGCCCGCCCTGCGCCAGCCATTGGGCGGCCACCGGCACCTCGTGCGAACCCGGCACGCGGACGACCGTGATGCGCTTCTCCTTCACCCCCGCGGCGGCCAGCACGGCGAGCGCGCGCGCCAACAGGGCGTCCACCAGCGCGGGATTGAATCTCGCGGCCACGATGCCGACCGTGAACGGGGCACCATCGATGGCGGGTTCCTTGGGCGCGTCGAGACTCATGGGAGGTTCAAGGCAAGGTGGAAGCGGCTGCGCCGCAACCGAAATCTCAGACCGGGATCTGCTCCACAATCTCCAGCCCGTAGCCGTCGAGGCCGACGACGCGTTTGGGCGAGTGCTGCAGCAGGCGGATCTTCTTCAGCCCCAGCGCGGTGAGGATCTGGGCACCGGTGCCATAGTCCCGCAGGTTGGCCGGGACCGCCCCGCCCGCAGCCGGCTGGCCGGCGCTCAGGAGCGCCTCCTGCATCCGGCCGGTCTGCTCCATGTAGAGGATGACGCCGTGTCCGGCCCGGGCGACCCGTTCCAGCGACGCCAGCAGCGACCGGTGGCTGCCCATGTCCTTGGCGTGGAAAACGTCGCTCAGCAGGTTCTCGGTGTGCACCCGCACCAGCGTGGGCGAGTCGTCGAGCCGGCCCTTGGTGAAGGCCAGGTGGTGCCGCCCGTCCACCTTGCTCCGGAAAATGTGCAGGTCGAACTCACCATACTCCGAGGCAAACGGGCGCGTGGCGACTTTCTCGACCAGTTGCTCCCGGTGATGGCGGTATTCGATAAGCGCCGCGATGGAGACCAGCGGGATCTTGTGCCGCTGCTTGAACTCGATCAGCTCCGGCAGGCGCGCCATGGTGCCGTCGTCGCTCAGGACCTCGCAGATGACCCCCGCCGGCCTCAGCCCGGCCAGCGCCGCGAAATCCACCGCCGCCTCGGTGTGGCCGGCGCGCTCGAGCACGCCGCCGGCCCGCGCACACAGCGGGAAAATGTGCCCGGGCTGGACCAGCTCGTCGGACCGCGTCGCCGGGTCGGCCAGCAGCCGGATGGTGCGGGCGCGGTCAAAGGCGCTGATGCCGGTCGTGATGCCTTCCGCGGCGTCCACCGAGACCGTGAAGGCCGTGCGGTGCGCCTCGCGGTTCTGCTGCACCATGGGATTGATGCCGAGCCGCTTCAGCTGCGGCTCCACCATCGGCACGCAGATCAGGCCGCGCGCGTGGCGGATCATCATGTTGACCAGCTCGGGCGTGGCCTTCTCGGCCGCCATCAGCAGGTCGCCTTCGTTCTCGCGGCCCTCGTCGTCCGTGACCAGGATCATGCCGCCGGCCGCGATCGTCTGGATCGCGCTTTCGATGGAATCAAAGGGAGTGGCGGCGGACATGGGGAAAGCCGCCAAGCTTTGCGTCCGCCCCGCCGCTGTCAAATCCCGGCTCGCTCAGCCCTTGAACGGCACCGTGTAGTTCTCGACCGCCTTGGCCTCGTCGCCCTCGCCCTGGAGCAGCGTGAGATAGACATTGAACGTATAGGGCGGGAAGACCGGCCGGGCGCCGATGAGGGAAGTCCCGCTGCCATTGAGCACGGTGCGGTAGTCCGACGGGGTGCCTGAGCGCGTGTTCGGCCAGCGGGCCGTCGCCCGGGTCACGTCCATCGCCATGGGTTTGTGCTTCTTGTCGTAAAAGGTGAGCTTGAATTTTCCGTCCACCACCTCGAGGCCGAGTTTGGTGCCGTTGGGGCGGGCGATCTCCGTGCCGGGGATCTTGGGCAGCTCCTCTTCCTTCTTGGCATCCGTTTTCGCCGGGGCGGCCTTGCCCGCCGTCGCCTTGGCGGGGGTCGTTTTCGCGGCCGGCGCCTTGGGATCGGCCGGCTTGGCGGCCGGGGGGGTCTGCGCCTGCATCAGGCTGGTGGCGAACAAAAGGCACACGGCGACAGCGGTGGGTTTCATGCCTTTCACCTTAGCCGGCGGGCCCGTCCGTGCAAGCCCCGGCTCACCCGGACCACCGCCCGGTCCCGCCCTTTCGCACCTAATTCACGTCCGGGATTGCCGGATTTTGGCGCGGAGCTCGGCCCAGCGCGCAAGCCGGTCGGCGATCTTCGCCTCCCACCCCGCCGTCTTGGGCGTATAGAGCCCGAGCGGTTTTTCCAGGTAGGCCTGGCCGGAGATGTTCTCCGGATAATCGTGCGAATAAAGATAACCCTTGCCGTGCCCGGCCTGCTTGCTCGCGGCCCCGCTCTTGTCGCGCAAAGGCGGCGGCACGGCCTGCACGGGCGCCTCCTTCAGCACGCGGTGGGCCTCGGCCAGCGCCAGGGTCGCGGAATTGCTCTTCGGCGCCGTGGCGATGTAGAGCGTGGCGTGCGCGAGCGTCAGCTCGGCCTCGGGCAGGCCGATAAAATCGCAAGCATGATGCGCCGCCACCGTCAGCGGCAGCGCCTGCGGGTCGGCCAGGCCCACGTCCTCGCTGGCGAGGATGACGAGCCGCCGCGCGATGAACCGCGGGTCCTCGCCGCCGGCCAGCATCTTGGCCAGCCAATACATCGCCGCGTCCGGGTCGCTGCCGCGGCAGCTCTTGATGAAGGCCGAGATCGTGTCGTAGTGCTCGTCCTCGTCGGCGTCGTAGCGGATGCGCCGCTCGCGGGCGAAGATCTCCAGCTCCTTCTCGCCGATCTCCGCCTGCTCCGGCAGACTGAGGGCGATGACCTCGAGGGCGTTGAGCGCCCGGCGCAGGTCGCCGTCGCAGAGCACCGCCAGGTCGTTGAGCACCTTGTCCGCCGCCGTGTGCCCGCGGGCGCCGAGCCCGCGTTCGGCGTCGGTCAGCGCCCGGCGCAGCACGCCGGCCACGGCCCCGGCCTTCAGCGGCTCCAGGCGGAACAGGTGGCTGCGGCTGAGCAGCGGCGGATTCACGTAGAAACCGGGATTGTGTGTCGTCGCGCCGATCAGCCGCACCGTCCCTTCCTCCACGTCGGGCAGCAGCAAGTCCTGCTGCGACTTGTTGAAGCGGTGCAACTCGTCGATGAAAAGCATGGTCGCCGCCTCGGGCCGGCGGCGGGCCGCGGCGAGGATCTCGCGCAGCTCGGCGACGTTGGACATGACGGCGTTCACCCGGACAAAGCGGCTCTTCGTCTCGCGGGCGATGACCTCGGCGAGGCTCGTCTTGCCGCAGCCGGGCGGCCCGTAAAAGAGCAGGCTGCCGAAGCGGTTGCTGGCGATCAGGCGCGGCAGCAGGTTGCCCGCCTGCAGGATGTGCTCCTGGCCGACAATCTCGCCGATCGACTGCGGGCGCATGCGCGCCGCCAGCGGCTGGTGGGCCGCGGGCTTGTCGGGCAGCGCGGAGCCGGCACGCGGAGTTTCCTCCCCGAAGAGCGAACCGGAATCATCGTCTGGACGGGCCATGCGTCCGGACAGGTTGGGCCGCCTCCGCCGAGAAACAAGTTTGAAGGCGTCGGGGAAAGCTGCTGCCCTGTGCCCACTGCCCCGCCGGGCCAAGGCGCAGTTCCGCCCATGCCTTCGCCCGCCACGCACCTCCGTGCGCCACTCCTGTGGCTGCTCGTGCCCTTCATGGCCGGGTTGACCGCGGCCCGGCTCTGGCCGCCGCCCGACTTCGGCTTGATGCGGCTGGCCGTGACGGCGGCTATCGCGGGACTGGGCGCCGGATGGTGCGCGCTGCGGCCGGGCCGGGCGGCTGCGGTCCTTTGGGGGCTGAGCCTGGGGCTTTCGTCGGGGCTGGGCGGATTCGTCCTGCTGCACGCGCGGCAGCCCACGCTGCACCAGCCGGAGTCGCGGCCGCCGCGCGAGGTCACGGTGACGATCCGCGTTAAACAAACCTTCCCGCCCGCCCCCTCCGCGCGCAGCCTGACCGGGCTGGCCGAAATCACCGTCCCCGGTGAGCACGACCCCGAGTTAGCCGGGCGACCGGTTTATTATTCAGCCATCCGGCGGATCAGCGTGCCGCCGCTGCGGTCGGGTTCGTATGTCATCCGCGGTGTGATCGAGCCCCTGCCGCTCACCGCCGCAAACGCCGGTTTCAATGAATACCTGGCCAACCTCGGCATCCACCAGCGCATCACCCGGGCCCACCTGATCCGTGAGGCGGCACCCCCGGGCCGGTTCCAGGCCTTCTGCATGCGGACCCAGGACCGCCTCGAAGCCATCCTGCGGCACGGGCTGGCGGACCGGCCGCAGACCGCCTCGCTCTACCTTGCCATGCTGCTCGGGGAAAAGGCCGTGCTCTCCACCGAGCAGGAGAACGCGTTCATGCGGAGCGGCACCTTTCATATTTTTTCCATCAGCGGACTGCACGTGGGGGTCATCGCCCTGGCCCTTTACGTGACCGGCGGCTTCCTGCGCCTCCCGCGACCGGTCGCGGCGGTCGGCGGCCTCGTGATCCTGTGGCTTTATGTCCAGATCACCGGGGCCAGCGCCCCGGCGGTGCGCTCCTTCCTCCTGATTGCCGTCCTGACCGCCTCCCGGAGCTTCCACCTGCCGGGCAACGCGCTGGCGGCGCTGGCCGCCTCCGCGCTCGTCACGCTGCTGCTCGATCCGTTGCAGCTGTTCAGCACCGGCTTCCAGATGTCCTACACCGTCGTGATCGCGCTGGTGGCGATGGCCCGGCCGCTCGGCGAAAAATGGCTGGCCGCGTGGCGGCCGTTCGCCCTGCTGCCCCGCGTCAGCTGGCGCTGGTATCACCACACGGTTGAAACCAGCGGGCGCTCGGTGCTGAACACCCTCGCCGTGTGCTGGACGGCGTTCCTCGCCAGCACGCCCTCGGGCATCGGCTATTTCGAACTCTTCACGCCCGGTGCGCTGCTGGCCAACCTGGTGGTCGTCCCGCTTTCCTTCGTGACCATGTGGGCGGGCTTTGTGTCGATGGTCGCCGGGCTGGTCTGGCTGCTGCCGGTGAGCGCACTCAGCAACCTGGTCGCCGCGCTGACCATCGTGGTCATGGACTGGCTCCTGCGGCACGGCACCGGCGTGCCCGGCATGTGGTTCGACGCGCACTACCGCGCCGGCTGGCTGGCGCCGGTGGCGCTGGTCGTGCTGACCGCCGTGTTCCTGGCCGGCGCCGCCGGCCGCTGGGCCCCGCGTCACGGGGGTTTCTGGCCGCCGGTGGTGGCCATTGCCCTGCTGGTCATTCTGGGCGTGAAGTTCGGGTAAGTTCCGCGGGCGACCCCGCCGCGGTTCTTTCAATTTTTCCGTGTGTTCCGTGTGTTCCGTGGTTTATCAATCACCCATGAAAAGCGCCTACGAACTCGCCATGGAACGCCTGGCCAAGGCGGATCCCGCCGCCGCCCCGCTGAACGCCGAGCAAAAGGCCCGCCTGGCCGAGATCGACCGCGTCTACCAGGGCAGGCTGGCCGAGCGGGAGATCTTCCTGCAACAGCAGCTCAACGCCGCGCTGGCCGCCCAGAAACTCGACGAGGCCGACCAAGTCCGCAAACAGATCGCCGGCGAAAAGGCCCGGCTCGAGGAGGAACGCGAGGACGAGAAGGAGCGCGTGCGGCGGGCCAAACGGTAGGGCGCGGACTCCGATCCGCGCCCCGGCGGCGAAGGGACTCGCCGCCCGGTCTCAGCGCGCGAACTCCAGCTCCGCCGTCAGCGTGTGATGGTCGGAGGACATGGTCGGCTTCACCTCCCAACCGACCGGACGCAGCCAGTCGTTGTAGAAGATGTGGTCGAGCACATAGGGCCGACGGCGCCAGGTGATCTCCTTGGACTGCACCGTCTGGTAACCGGCGTCGGCAAACTGCTGGATCAGCGACTCGTGCTTGCTGACGTTGAAATCCCCGGTGAGCACCGTCGGCATGTTGCTGGTCTTTCGCAACTGCTCCTCGACAAGCCGGCGCTGGTCGAGGTGGGTCTCGCTGCTGGACTTGAGCATGAAGAACGCGAGCAGGTGTGTGTTCAGCAGCCGCAGCGGGCGGCCGTTGATGGTGGTCGTGGCGCCGATGAGCAGACGATCCGTCGGCGTCTTCTTCTCGCCGAAGAAATCAAACTCCACGGGCGGCGAAGGCAGGTTCAGGCAGATGTGCTCGCGCAGCGGTGTCTTGGAAAAGATCGCCAGGCCGATGCCAAAGGGCAGCTCGCGCGGATCGGGCCGGGGGTAGGAGAAATAGCTGTCGTAGCCGGCAAACTCCTTCTGGAGGCGCGTGTAGTGGGGCGGTGGCTGGGCCTGCTCGCCGTTGGGCAGGGTGTGCTCCACCTCCTGCAGCATGATGATGTCGGCATCGTGCGTCCGGATCTCGGCGATGGTCTTGTCGAGGTCGATCGGCGCGTGATCCGGATAGGCGTCGTCCCAAGGCTGCCCGAACTGCATGTTGAACTGCAGCATCTTGAAACGGCCGTTCGTGCTCATCGGCCGCCTCCCTCTTTCCGGACTGCGGCCGTCGCAACCTTGGCCGAGGCCGTCAAAGCGCCGACGAGGGTAAAAAGGACGCTGATTTTCGCTCGGCGAATCATACGCGGCAGGCTGCAACATGTTCGCCCGGCTGAAATTTGCAGCAAGCCTATTCTGGCTCGGCGGTGCCCTCGACGACCCAGTCTTTCACCTCTGGCACCTGGCGGGAAAACTCCCGCAGCGCGGCGCTCAGGTGCTCGGCATAGCGGTAATGCGCCCCCATGCCCGTCCGCAGCTCGGCCTCGTAGATGAACTTGTCGGCCTGGGTGCTGTGCTCGAAGGGTGTCTGCGCCCCCAGCAGCAGCGAATAGACATAGGCCGCGGCACCGCGGGACATCAGCTCGCGGGTCAGTGCCGCCTGCTCGTCGAGCAGGGCCTGGTGCGCGGCAGGCGTGATCTCCGGCGGCAGGTAAAACCCGGCCTGGATCAGCGGCGTGTAGCGGTGGCCGGTGCGGTGGCGGTTAAGGTCGCGGAGTTCGGCGATCGCCATGTTGTTCCACGCAAAGGTCACCCGCATCCGGCGCGTGGCCTTGCCCTGGTAACCATAGCGGTTGGCGCGATGCTTCAGGGCCTCGGCCACCGGTTGGTTCTCGGCCAGCCACGGCGGCGTGGCCCGGTCGACCTTCACCCAGACCTCGTCGGCCAGCGGCTTGGTGGACAGCCGCGCCAGCCCGAGCGCCAGGCTCTCGGCCAGCTCCTGCTGCGCCTGCACCTGGAAGGATTTCTCGGCGAAGCTGTGTTTCATCAGCCGGGGCGATTGCTTCAACAGCTCCTCGCGGATGAGTTTCGCCGCCAGCGTGGCCTCGGGCAGTCCGAGAGAATCGAGGTGTTTCACCGTCGTCGCCCACATGCGCGAGCTCTGCACCAGGCCGAGGTTGGTGCGGGTGGCCAGCGGGATGAAGTAGCGCGCGCGGTCGAGCGCGTAGTTCTTGCGGAGCCGGGTGACGACCGCGGGCTTCGCGTCCTTCGGCAGGCGCACCAAGCCGGGGTTGGCCAGCGCCGCCTGGTCGAGGCGGGCATACTCGGCGTTATAGGCGGCGAAGGCGTTGGCCATCACGGCGGACCAGCGCGGGGCGAGGTCGTCCGGGATGCCGAGCTCGGCGGGCGCCGGCAGGTTCGTCGCCGCCATCGTGATGTAGCGCGTGCTCGATTCCTGGCCGTCGGCCATCTGGGCGATCTCGAATATTTTATACGCCAGCCACATCGACACGTCGTCGAGCGCGATGGCCAGGCCGCCGGTCAGGCCGCCGATCGAGGCGTGGCCGTAGTCGACGAAATTCAGGATGCGGTCGATCGACGCGTCCGGATTGGCGAGATCGACCTTCTCGAGGATGGCGCCGATGCCCTGGTTGCTGCGCGAGTAGCGGGCGAGGACGGAGGCGAGCAACTCGGGGGTTACCTTGGGGAGGTTGGCGGCCGCGGGGGGCGGCACAATGGCGAGTCCGGTGACCTTCATGCGCGGGTCCACACGAAACATTTTCGCGCTCCGAGGCGAAGGAAATAAACAAGGAATCTGGCATTGCCGGAGGCCGCGTTCCACCCGAAGGCGCCACAAACGAGCTTGGCGCTCGGTAGTTCCATACGCATCGTGGCGGACATCACTCCCCCGCCCCGTTATCTCCACCCCCTCCTGATCGGACTGGCGTTGGCCGGCCTGGCCGGCGCGGCGATGGCGGCGGAAAAGGAGCCGCCGGCCATGTTATCCCCACTCTCCAGCTATACACTGGGCTTCGATACCGCGACCGACCCGGCCTTGCAGACCCAGCTTGAGGCCCTCGACACCCGGCTGCGCGCAAAACATGGCATGGAGCCCGGCCAGACCTCCGTCGGCGTGCTCGACCTGAACACCCTGCGCCTGGCCCTGCTGCGGCCGGACCGGGTCGATTACGCCGCGAGCGTCCCGAAGATCGCCATCCTGCTCGCTTGGTTCCAGCTCCACCCGGAGGCGGCCCCCGGCCTCGACCCGGCCACCCGGCACGAGCTCGGCCTGATGATCAAGGTCTCGGACAATACGCTGGCGGCCAAATATTCCCAGCTGCTCGGCCTGAGGAACATCCAGCAGGTCCTCGACCGCTACGGCCTCTACGACGCGGCCGGGGGCGGCGGATTGTGGATGGGCAAACACTATGGCAAGAGCACCGAGCGTTATCCCGATCCGGTCGGCGGCCACTCGCACGCCGCCACGGTGCGCCAGTTGCTCCGCTATTACCTCCTGCTGGAACAGGGCCGGCTCGTCTCGCCCGCCGCCTCCGCCGCGATGCGCGAAATCTTCGCCTCACCCGACATTGCTCACGTCCAGGACAAGTTCGTGAAGGGCTTGGAAGGTCGCGATGCACGGGTGTTGCGCAAGGCCGGTTGGTGGGAGGACTGGTTCCTCGACACCGCCGTCGTCACCGGCGGCGGGCGCCATTACATCGTGGCGGCCATGACGCGTCACCCAAAGGGCGACGACTACCTCGTGGAGTTCGCGGCCGCGGTGGACGATCTGCTGAAGCAGGACCGGTAGGGCGCGGACTCCGTCCGCACCACGGCAGCGACGGAGTCACCGCCCTACCTCAAGGCAGCAGCCAGCTCGTCAGCGGAACCTGGAAGAAGCCGAGCAGCACGGTGGCGAAGGCCAGCACGGCCAGCGTGGCCACGCCGGCCCACTTCGGACCGGCCGGCATCGGCCGGGCGGGCGCCGCGCCCGCGGCGGGTGGCGTCCACGACTCGAACCAGGCCGAGCGGATCCAGCCGAAATAGTAGAAGATCGAGATCACCACGCCCACGATGGCGACGGCCAGCAGGCCGTAGAGGTGGGCCTGGAAGGCGGCCAGGAAGAGCAGCAGCTTGCCCATGAACCCGGCCAGCGGCGGGATGCCCGCGAGCGAGCCGACGCCGATCGCCAGCACCGCGCCGAGGAAAGGCCGCTCCTTGGCGAGCCGGTCGTAATGGTCGAGTTCTTCGCCGCTGTCATCCGGGCCGGCCACGTAGGCCATGACGCCAAACACCGCCATCGAGGCCAGCAGGTAGGTGAACAGGTAGAACCAGACCGCACCCTGCGCCCACGGCACCGTGAAGGAGGCCACCACGCCGATCAGGAGGTAGCCGGCATGCGAGACACCGGAGAGGCCCATCAGGCGCTTGGTGTTGCACTGGGTGAGCGCCGAGAGGTTGCCAAACAGGATGGTCGCGGCGGCGAGCAGCGACAGCACCGGCACCAGCACGGCCTCAAGCGGAGCGAAGACCTGGTGCACCAGCGTGAGCAGCACGGCGAAGCCCGCGGCCTTCGACGAGACGGCGAGGAAGGCCGTCACGGGCGTCGGCGCCCCCTGGTAGACATCGGGCACCCAGATCTGGAACGGGAACGCGCCGATCTTGAAGGCCACGCCGCCGATCACCAGCAGCGCGCCGGCAGTGGCGAGGAAGTTGTCGGGGTTCTCGCGGAGGAAGTTCAGGACGGTGCCGTATTCGAAGCCGGTGTGGACGACGCCGTCCACCTCGACCCGGCCGACCGCGCCGTAGATGAGCACGATGCCGAAAAGCAGGATCGCCGAGCTGAGCGCACCGAGCACAAGGTATTTCAGGCCGGCCTCGAGCGACAGGGAACGCTCCCGGTAGTAGCTCACGAGGATGTAGAAGCCGATGGTCACCGTCTCGAGAGCGACGAAGAACATCACGAAATGGTTGGCCTGGGCCAGAAGCATCAGCGCGGCCGTCACCACCAGCACGATGTGGTAGAACTCCACCCGCGGCGCGCGGGCGCGCGGCAGGCAGATCGACGCGAGGAAGCAAACCAGCAGCGAGGAGAGCAGGAAGAAGATGCGCGCCGTCTGGCTGGCGTCGGTGATCCGGATCAGCCCGCCGAACAGCTGGTCTTCCTGCTGCCAGCCGGTGTGGAAATACAGGCCGACGGTCACGAGCACCATGCCCAGCGCCAGGAGCGCGAAATACGGGATGGCGTAGTGGTCCTTCTTGGGCAGGACAATTTCCAGCACCAGCAGGGACAGCGCGGCGCAGGCCACGATGATCTCCGGCCCGAGGGCCCACCATTCGTTGGAGGCGGCGACTGCTTTGAGAAGTTCGGTGGACATGGCGGTGGATCAGCGGGACGGCAAGGTGACGGCGGCCGCGGGCACCGGGACGGTCAGCGCCTGGTCCACGGGTTGCGAGACGGCCTTGGGGTAGAAACCGAAGAAGAGCAGCGCGGCGATCAGGATGAGCGCGGGTAGCTTTTCGCGCCAGTCGAGGTCCGCCGCCGGGTGCTGGGCGGTCACGCGCTGGAGCGGCTCGCTGGCCGGGCCGAAGAACACGCGGGCCGCGGCACGCAGGCCGTAGATGGCCGAGATGACCACGCCGGCGACGGCCACGGCGGTCAGGGCGGGCGAGAATTTCCACAGGGCGACGAAGACCGTCAGTTCACCCCAGAAATTGGCGAAGCCCGGCAGGCCGATGCTGGCCATAGTGGCGGCGACGAAGAAGGCGGCCAGCACGGGGGTCTTCTGGGCGAGGCCGCCCATCTCGGACAGGTCAAAGGTGTGCGTGCGGTGGTGGATGCTGGTCGCGAGCAGGAACAGCAGCGCGACCGACAGGCCGTGCGCCACCATCAGCATGACGACGCCGCCGGAGCCGATGGTCGAAAGACAGGCAATGCCGAGGAAGCAGTAGCCCATGTGCATCACGGAGCTGTAGCCGAGCATCTGCTTGAGGTCGCGCTGCGCCATGGTGACGAAGCCGACGACCAGCACGTTGCCGAGGGCGGCCAGCAGGGCGAGTTTCCACGCCCAGTGCTGCAGGCCCAAGGGGATGAGCGGGATCGCGATCTGGATGAGGCCGTAAAGGCCGAACTTCTTGAGCACGCCGGCGTGCAGCATGGCGGCGGAGCTCGGCGCGGCGCCGTAGCCCAGCGGGGCCCAGGTGTGCAGCGGCCAGAGCGAGACCAGCGTGCCGAAGCCGAGCAGCAGCAGCCCGCCGATCCAGTTCTGGGTCGAGCCGCGGAGGCCGCCGGCGGCGATGGCGTCCTTCAGCTCGATCAGGTCGAAGGAATTGGCGCCGCTCTTCACGTAGAGGGCGATCAGGCCGAGCAGGGAGAGCATCGCGCCAGCCGTCAGGTAGATGGTCAGCTTCATCGCCGCGTAGTTGCGGTCGCGGCCGCCCCAGATGCCGACCATGATGAAGGTCGGGATCAGCGCCAGCTCGTGGAAGAAGTAGAAGAAGAAGATGTCCACCGACGCGAACACGCCCAGCAGGCCGCCGTGCATGATGAGCAGCAGCACCAGGTAGAGCTTCAGCCGCTCCGCTCCCGAGCGCAGGGCATAGAGCCCGGCTGCGAGGCCGACGGTGGCGGCGAGCAGGAACATCGGGAGCGCGATGCCGTTGAGGCCGAGCTTCAGGCTGATGCCGAAGTTGCCCAGGCCGGTGTAGGTCGTGCTGAGGTAGGCGTAGTTGTGCGCGCCCTCGGCCGGGAACTGCGACCACAGCCACAGCGCGATGAGCATCGGCACGGTGAAGGCGGCGGCCGCCAGCTTGGTGGAGAACCGCTTGGGCAGGCCGCACGCGATGATTACCGCGGCCACGAGCGGCGTGGCGATGGCGAGCTGCAGAAGTTGGGCGTTGGAGGGATTCACGAATTAGAAGATGCCGGCGGCGTAGGCCCAGAGCAGCGCGGCGCCGAGCAGGAACCAGTAGGCGTAGGCCTGCAGGCTGCCGGTGTAGAAGGCGCGGGCGCCGTAGCCGACGAGACCGGCGAAACCCGCCAGGCCGCGGATGATGGCGCCCGCGAGCACGATCTGCTCGAGGAAGTTCAGCACCATCGCGAAACGCTGCTGCACCTTCGCCACGTAGTAATTGTAGAGCTTGTCGAACGATTCCTTCAGCCAGGTCAGCCCGGCGAAGAGCACGCGGGATTTCTCCTCGAGCGTGTCGGTCGCGGCCGACTTGTAGAAGAACAGCGCCGAGCCGGCGCCGATGGTCATGACGGCGAGCGAGACGAGCAGGATGGTCGTGTGGGCGGAGCCGTGGGCCTCGGGAATGAGTTCGGCCACCGAGCCGGCGAGCTTGCCGTAAATGCCGGCATAACCACCAGCAACGGACAGCACCGCGAGGACGATCAACGGCAACGTCATGACGAGGCCGCTCT